>JAFRRO010000035.1 GCA_017428025.1 Clostridia bacterium | reverse complement strand
TATCTTGCCATGATCTTTCCTCCCTTACACTCTTCTGCGCTTCGGCGGACGGCAGCCGTTGTGCGGGATCGGCGTCACGTCCTTGATGGACACGATCTGCAGACCCGCGGACTGGAGCGCACGGATCGCGGACTCACGGCCGGAGCCGGGGCCCTTTACATAAACTTCAACCGTCTTGAGACCATGCTCCATCGCAGCGGTCGCCGCCGCTTCGGACGCGACCTGCGCGGCGAACGGCGTGCTCTTGCGGGAGCCGCGGAAGCCGTGGCTGCCTGCGCTGGACCACGAAATCGCGTTGCCCTGCGTGTCGGTGATGGTCACCAGCGTGTTGTTGAAAGAGGAACGGATGTGCGCTGCACCGCGTTCGATGTTTTTCTTTTCGCGACGCTTACGCGTAACTGCTTTCTTAACCTTAGCTTTACCTGCCATCGTTTAGCTCCTCCTTACTTCTTCTTGCCGCCCTGCGTACGTTTCGGGCCCTTGCGGGTACGAGCGTTCTGCTTCGTGGACTGTCCGCGAACGGGCAGGCCCTTGCGGTGACGAACCCCGCGATAGCAGCCGATCTCCACCAGCCGCTTGATATTCATCGAGGTTTCGCGTCTCAAATCGCCCTCAACCTTGAGGTTGTGGTCGATATAATCTCTGATCTTGTTGACATCGCTCTCTTCGAGATCACGAACGCGGGTATCCGGATCGATGCCGGTTTCCGCGAGGATCTTGGAAGCGGTTGTTTGACCGATCCCGTAGATATAGGTCAAGCCGATCTCGACTCGCTTATCTCTCGGAAGGTCTACGCCAGCAATACGTGCCATATCGTTTCTCTACCTCCGTAAAAATTTTGAAAATGGATCTATATCTGCTTGCGGGTTGCGCATACGCGCCAGCCGCCCCGCAAGTTTATTCCCTGTGGGATTAGCCCTGCTTCTGCTTGTGCTTCGGATTCTCGCAAATGATCATGACGCGGCCCTTGCGCTTGATGATCTTGCACTTTTCGCAAATGGGTTTCACAGACGGTCTGACTTTCATAGCTTTTCTCCTTTAAATCTTTTCCTGTCTTCTCAATTCTTTGCGCGCCACGTGATGCGGCCGCGAGTCAAATCATACATCGAAAGTTCAACGGTGACCTTGTCGCCGGGAAGGATGCGAATATAGTTCATGCGCAGCTTGCCCGAGATGGTCGCGAGGATCTTATGATCGTTCGGAAGTTTGACTTCGAACATGGCGTTCGGATAAGCTTCCGTCACGACGCCTTCCACTTCAATGACATCCTGTTTGGACAACGATATCCCTCCTTTACTCTTTCCGGTCGTTTCGGAATCCCTGCGCGAGCAGGAACTTGCGGATGTCCGCATCCAGAAGATGCGCTCCGAGTTCCATGCGCGCGTCAGATCCCTTCAAAAGGTGCTTGCGTTTCTTTTTCTTCGGACGATCGAGCGTTCGAAGCCTCCCGTCCGCGATCAGGACATACTCGGAATCGAGTACCTCGATGACCACAAACGCGCGATTTCGATCGCGTCCGGCTCGCGAAAGAACGATTTCGCCGGTTTCAAGCGTCAGTTCTTTCATACGATCGCCTCGGAACAGGTCAGCAGGATCGGATCCCCGTCGGTGATCGCAATCGAGTTCTCGTAATGCGCCGAGGGCTTTCCGTCCTGTGTGGTGACCGTCCATCCGTCGTCAAGCTGCCAGATCTTTGCGGTTCCGAGGTTGATCATCGGTTCCACCGCGATCGTCATACCCGCTTCGAGACGCTGACGCGCTCTGGGCGAATAGTAGTTCGGAACCTCCGGATCCTCGTGCAGCTTGCGCCCTACGCCGTGTCCGACCAGCTCGCGGACCACACCGTAACCGTGGGATTCCGCGTGCTTCTGGATCGCTTTCGAGATGTCCGAAATGCGATACCCGACCCGGCAGTACTTGAGTCCTTCAAAGAAACATTCCCGTGTGATACGAACGAGGTCCTGCGTCTCCTGCGGCACGTTGCCGATCAGGAACGTCCTTGCCGCATCCCCGACGAATCCGTCGAGCGTGGCGCCGACGTCGCAGCTCACGATATCGCCGTCCTTCAGCTTTCGCTTTCCCGGGATACCGTGCACGACCTCGTCGTTCACGGAAATGCAGATGCTTTTCGGATAGCCGTTGTAGTTCAGGAACGTCGGGTATGCGCCCTTGCTCCGGATGAACGTGTCGGCGATCCGGTCCAGCTCCGCAGTGGTGATGCCGATCCGCACGCTTTGTTCGAGCAGCAGAAGCGTTTCCTCCACCACTCTGCCCGCCGCGCGCATCCGCTCAATGTCCTGAGCCGATTTGATCGTTATCATGCGTCAAGCCCTTTCACAATCTCTTCCGTTACCGTGTCGATATCCGCGTCGCCGTTCACGGTGAACAGCTTGCCCTTGCTCTCGTAATACGCGATCAGGGGCGCCGTCTTTTCCGTGTAGACGTTGAGGCGGTTTGCGACCGTTTCTTCCTTGTCGTCGTCACGCTGATACAGCGTTGCGCCGCACTTCTGGCAAATCGATGCCTGATAGGTCGAAACATGATACGCCGCGCCGCAGTCGGGGCACATTCTGCGCCCGGAGATGCGTGCGACCAGCCGATCGAACGGAACGTCGATGTTGACCGCAAAGTCGATATCGGTAAAGCCCTGCAGCGCTTCCGCCTGCACGACCGTTCTCGGAAAACCGTCCAGGAGGAAGCCGTTTTTGCAGTCCTCCCTGCGGATGCGATCCTTCACCATGTCGATGATGACGCTGTCCGGGACGAGTTCGCCGCGATCGAGATATGCCTTTGCCGCCGCGCCGAGCTCAGTCGCATTGCGGATCTCGCTGCGGAGCATGTCGCCCGTCGAGATGTGCGCGATCCGATACCGCTCCGCAATGCGCTCAGCCTGCGTGCCTTTGCCCGCACCCGGCGGGCCTAAGAAGATCAGTTTCATAGCGGTTAGTTGAGGAATCCCTTGTAATGCCGCATGAGCATCTGGGACTCCAGTTGTTCCGTCGTTTCCAGCGCGACGCTGACCATGATCAAAACCGAGGTTGCGCCGAACATGTTGGTAACGCCCATCATGTTCAGGATGATCGTCGGCACGATCGCGATGATCGCGAGGAACAGGGATCCGAACAGCGTGAGGCGGTTCGAGATCTTACCGAGGTACTCGCCGGTCGGCTTGCCCGGACGGATGCCCGGAATGAAGCCGCCGTTCTGCTGCAGGTTCTTCGACATCTCGGCCGGATTGAACGTGATCGAGGTGTAGAAGTAACCGAATGCGATGATCAGCAGGAAGTAGACCACATAGTACACAAACGGAGCATACTGGATGCCGGTGTACGTGACGCCCGTTGCCTTCATGACGCTGGTCGCCTGGTACGCGCCGTCCGCATACACTTTCGGCGACGATACCATCCAGCGGTACCAGAAGTTCATAAAGTTTCCGCCGGGCTTGAAGAACTGCATGATCATCTCGGGGAACTGCATGATCGTCATGGCGAAGATCAGCGGCAGAACGCCGTTTGCATTCGCCTTCAGGGGCAGGTGCGTGTTCTGTCCGCCGTACATCTTACGGCCGACGACGCGCTTTGCATACTGCACCGGGATCTTGCGGACCGCCTTGTCGATATAGACGACGAAGGTGATCAGCGCAAGGATGACGACGATGGTCAGCACAAGGATAACCCAGGTCCAGACGCTGCCGGGGTTCGCGGCGATCGCGTTGATGCGCTCCTTGATGAAGTCGGGAACGCGGGACACGATCGAAGCGAAGATCAGCATGGAGATACCGTTGCCGATGCCCTTTTCGGTGATGCGCTCACCGAGCCACATCAGGAATGCGGTGCCCGCAGCCGCGCAGATCGCGATGATGATCAGTCTCAGCGCGAATGCCCAGCCGGTTCCGGAAACGATCGAAAGACCGTTGCCGAGCGCATTGTTGTAGGAAAGAACAATGCCGATTGCCTGAACCACTGCGAGGCCGACGCCTGCGTAACGGGTGATGCGTTCGATCTTCTGACGGCCGTCCTCTTCCTTGCTCATCTTTTCGAGAGCCGGAATCGCGATGGTCAGGAGCTGCAGGATAATGGATGCCGTGATGTACGGCGAGATACCCATTGCAAAGATCGTGAACTGCGAGAACGCGGAGCCCGACATCAGGCTCATGAAGTCGGACATCGCCGACAGCCGTTCCGTCGCCTGTCCCCATGCCACCAGGTTTACGCCGGGGATCGGGATCGCGCTGCCAAGACGGTAGACCACGATGAGAAGAAGCGTGTAGAGAATCTTCTTTCTGAGGTCCTTGATCTTGAACGCGTTGATGAATGTACTGAACATCAGATCACCTCAACGTTTCCGCCTGCGTTCTTGATGGCTTCCTCTGCGGATTTCGAGAACTTTGCAGCCTTGACGGTGAGAGACTTCGTCAGCTCGCCGTTGCCCAGAACCTTCAGGCCGTCCTTTTCGAGCTTGCCGATGATGCCGAGTTCCTTCAGAAGCTCGCCGGTAACCTCGGTGCCGTTCTCCAACCCATTCAGGTCGGAAATGTTGATGATCGTGTATTCCTTCGCAAAGTGATTGTAGAAGCCGCGCTTCGGGAGACGACGCGCCAGAGGCATCTGGCCGCCTTCGAATCCGTTCTTCTTTGCGCCGCTGCGGGCTTTCTGACCCTTGTTACCTTTTGCGGAGGTCTTGCCGATGCCGGATCCCGTGCCGCGGCCCAAACGCTTGGGGCTCTGCTTGGAACCTTCTGCCGGTCTCAATTCATGGATCTTCATACGTTGACTCTCCTTTATTCTTCGACTTCTTCGACCTTAACAAGGTGCTTTACCTTGAAGATCTGACCGCGGATGCAGGCATTGTCCGGCTTCACAACGGTCTGATTGACCTTGCGGAGACCGAGCGCCTTCACCGTGTCCTGCTGATCGCGCAGGCTGGAAATCGGGCTCTTGATCAATGTGACTTTCAACATGGCTGTGCCCTCCTCAGTTCAGGATCTCGTCCACGGACTTGCCGCGGAGCGCCGCGATCTGTTCTGCGGTACGGAGCTGTGCAAGACCGTTGAGCGTCGCCTTCACGCAGTTCGACGGATTGTTGGAACCGTAGGACTTCGTGCGGATGTCACGGATGCCCGCCGCCTCGAGGACCGCACGCGCGGGACCGCCCGCGATAACGCCGGTACCTTCTTCTGCCGGAAGCAGACGAACGTGGCCCTTGCCGAACTTGCCTTCCACCTGATGCGGGATCGTCGTGCCAACGACCGGAACTTCGATCATGTGGCGCTTCGCATCCTCAACGCCCTTGCGGACCGCTTCGGGGATTTCCACTGCCTTGCCGAGGCCGACGCCGACCTTGCCGTTCTCATTGCCGACAACCATCAGCGCGGTGAAGCGGAAGTTCTTACCGCCCTTGACAACCTTCGCAACGCGGTTGATCGCAACGAGTCTCTCTTTGAATTCGGGAACTTCCTTCTCGAATTTTCTATCTCTGTCGTTTCTCATTTCGTTTCCTCCTCAGAAGTCCAGGCCGGCTTCTCTCGCGCCTTCGGCCAACGCCTGAACGCGACCGGTGTACAGATAACCGCCGCGGTCGAAAACGACCTTTTTGACGCCCTTCTCAAGTGCGCGCTCTCCGACGAGCTTGCCGACGAGCTTCGCAGCCGCCTTCTTGTCCTTGCCTTCGAGCTGGCCTTTGAGTTCCGCATCCAGAGTAGAAGCAGCAACCAGAGTGTTACCGTCGACGTCATTGATGACCTGCGCATAGATGTGGTTCGTGCTGCGATAGACGTTGAGACGCGGACGCTCGCACGTGCCGTTCAGATTCCTGCGCTGACGATGATGACGCGCCTTGCGAACAGAATTCTTATCGATCTTAGAAAACATTCTACGTTACTC
>JAFRRO010000006.1 GCA_017428025.1 Clostridia bacterium | reverse complement strand
TGAAAGCACAAAATGAGGGCATGAAACATGAAAGAACGAGACATTCGAGTCGTTTTTTCAATGATAACCGGTCTTCTCGCTGGAATAGCCGCTTTATTCAGTGGTTACTCAAGGGGAAGCCTTGCGCGTGCGTAAACCAAAAGCCCTCCCTGTGCAAGGGAGGGTGGATTTTGCGAAGCAAAAGACGGGAGGGTTGTCGAGATGCTATACAACCCCTCAGTCGGCATACGCCGACAGCTCCCCTTGCACAGGGGAGCCATGCGGTGCGAATCCCAAAGGCCTTCTCCTCGAGGAGACGGATGAGGTGTTCGCCGAAACGAAAAAACGCTGTCATTCTGAGACGTTATTCTGCTGTCATTCTGAGCCGCAGGCGAAGAATCTCAGAGCGCAAAAAAGCCCCGCCGGAGGGCGGGGCGAAGGGAACGCGGTTACATCAGCCTGCAGACCGCTTCCGCAAAGGCGGCGGGATCGTCGAGCGGCAGTCCCGCGACAAGCTTTGCCTGCGCAAGCAGCAGTTCGGCGTATTCCTTGAGCGTATCGTCGTCGAGATCGCCGAGCTTTGCATAGACCGGATGGTCGGGGTTGAGATCGAGGTGGAAGGTCATCGGGATGTTGGCGCCGTTTGGCATCTGCCGCAGGACCTTATACATCTCCACGCTCATGCCCTCCTCACCGGACAGGCACGCCGCGGCGTTTTTGAGCCGGTCGGTGAGCCGCACATCGAGGACCTTGTCGCCGAGCGCGGTCTTGATGCGTTCGAGCAGCGGCTTTGCGGCTTCCGCCTTCTCCTGCATCTCCTTCTTTTCCTCCTCGGTATTGAGGTCGAGGTCCGGATCGGAGACCGATTTGAACGGCTTCTCCTGATACGATTCGAGGATGCGGAGCGCAAACTCGTCGACGTCCTCCACGAGGCAGAGGATGTCAAAGCCCTTGTCCGCCACGCGCTCCGCCTGCGGGAGCTTCTTGACCTGCGCGAGCGTGTCGCCCGCCGCATAGTAGATGTCCTTCTGCGCCTCGGGCATCGCGTCGACGTACTCCTTGAGCGTCACAAGCTTGTCCTCCTTGCGCGAATAGAACAGCAGCGTGTCCTTGAGGAACTCCTTGTTCATGCCGAACTGATCGTACACGCCGAACTTCAGCGTGCGTCCGAACGCCTTGAAGAAGTCCTCATAGGCTGCGCGCTCCTCGCGCTGCATGCGTAAGAGCTCTTGAAGGATCTTCTTTTTGAGGTTGTTTGCGATCGCGGAAAGCTGCCGATCGTGCTGCAGCATCTCGCGCGAGATGTTCAGCGACAGGTCGGGGGAGTCGACCAGCCCCTGCACGAAGTTGAAGTACTCCGGCAAAAGCTCCTCGCAGTGCTCCATGATCATCACGCCGTTGGCGTAGAGCCGAAGCCCGCGCTTGTAGTCCTTGGTGTTGAAGTCGAACGGCGGCTTCTTCGGGATGTACAGCAGCGCCGTATACGAGAGCATGCCCTCGGTGTTGATGTGCAGCGTCGAAGCCGGATCCTCGTAGTCGCGGAACATGTCGCGGTAGAACTGCGCGTATTCCTCCTTGGTGATCTCGTTCTTGTTCTTGCGCCACAGCGGCACGCGGCTGTTGAGCGTCTTATCCTCGACGACCGTTTCGTACTCGTCGCTGCCCTCCTTCTTGCGCGAGCGCTCGACCTGCATCATGATCGGATAGCGGATGTAGTCGCTGTACTTTTTGATCAGGCTTTCGAGCCGGTAGGTCTCCAAAAACTCGCCGTAGCTTTCCTCCTCGCCGTCGTCCTTCAATTCGAGCACGATCCTGGTGCCGACCGGTTCATAGTCGCAGGGCCTGACCGTGTAGCCGTCCTCGCCCGAGGACTCCCAGACCGCGGGCTGTTCGCCCTCCTTGTGCGAATAGACCGTGACCTTCTTTGCGACCATGAACGCCGCATAGAAGCCGACGCCGAATTTGCCGATGATGTCGATGTCCTCGGCTTCGCCGTGCTCCTGCTTGAACGCCATCGTGCCGCTTTTTGCGATCGTGCCGAGGTTCTGTTCGAGCTCGCTTGCGCTCATGCCGCAGCCGTTGTCGGTGACGGTGAGCGTCCGCGCCGCCTTGTCCGGCTCGATGCGGATGACGTACTGCGACTTGTCCACGCCGGTTTCGCCGCGCTGCATCGCCGCATAGTAGCGCTTGTCGATCGCGTCCGACGCGTTGGAGATCAGCTCGCGAAGAAAGATTTCCCGATGGGTATAGATCGAATGGATCATCAGATCCAGTAGCTTTTTGGATTCCGCCTTGAATTGCTTTTTGCTCATGGTATTCGCCTCTTATCGTCGTTTTAGCACTCTCGTCCTTCGAGTGCCAAGCACATGATACCGCGATCGGTGCGGTTTTTCAACCCCTGCGGGCGAGAGTTTGCTTTATTGCCACATTTGCGGCGGGAAATGTAAAGAAAGTGCGTAATCCGTCACAATTCGGCGCGGTATGATAGAGGCAGAACAGAACGGAGGAACGAGTGAATGGCAAAACGCAAAACCTTCTATGTATCGGCGGCGATCTTCGAGCTGCCGCTGTCCGCCTACGCGATCGCGGTCTATACCTATCTGTCCTTCTGCGCCGACCGTCAGGGCAGCTGCTTTCCGAGCATCAAAAAGATCGCGGAACGGTGCGGGATCGTGCGGAACACGGTGAAAAAAGCGATCCGCGAACTCACGTCCTGCGGACTGGTGACCAAGGAAAGCACGCACCGCGTCTCGAAAAACGGGCTTCCGCGCAAGGGAACGGACCGCTATCAGCTGCACACGGACCTGTCACGGCATGACACCTGCACGTGTCACGGGATGACACCCGACCTGTCACGGGATGACCGTACCTACGGTCATGAGATGACACCCGGATGGTCACGACATGGCCCGGAAATAAATAATAATAGAAATATTATAATAGACGACGTTCCGTCAGTCAGTCATAACGGGGAGGAGACCGACGGACTGACGGAGCTCAACGCGATTCTCGAAAAGCTGGAGTTGAATCTTTATGAGGACCGGACCTTTGCCGTGCTGGTCGAGCAGACGATCCGGCAGATGTACTTTGCGCCGTATCTCAAAACGGACGGGCGGCGCGTCCCGCGCGACGAGGTGCGCAAGCGTCTTTCGATGCTGACGATCAACCACATCGACTTCGTGGAGAAGCAGCTTGACGAGCGGTTTGAGGAGGTCACGGAGGCGTCACACTACCTTGCCGTGTGCATCTACCACGCGCCGATCGACTGCTACATCAAGGGCATCCGCGACGCCAACGCGCCGTATTAGCCGTTCAGAAGGTACGAGGCGAAGTTCAGGTACGCCGCAAAGCAGAGCCAGAGCAGGTAGGGGATCTGCAGCTTTCCCGCAAGCGGACGCACGCGGAAGAACGCGACGGTCATCCACACGGCGAGCCCGAGCATGCCGAGCAGCACGAAGAATGCCGCAAGCCGCAGCTTCCACGCAAAGAACAGCGGCGACCAGAGGAAGTTCAGCACAAGCTGTCCGACAAAGGGGATCAGCGCGTCCTTCCATCCGCGCGGCGCGGCGTTCCAAACGAGGCCCGCGCCGACGCCCATCAACAGATAGAGGATCGACCACGCGAGCATGAACACCCACGGCGGCGGCTGCAGCGCAGGCTGCGGCAGGGACGCGTTTTCCTTCATGCCGTCCATCGAAAGAAGCGCGGAAAGCGCGCCGACCGCAAGCGGCAGCAGCGCCCAGAGAACGGTTGAGATACGGATGCTGTTTTTCGTCTTCATGGTAACAGCATATGCGAAATGACCGAAATCATGCGTGGAAAACCGGTTTTTTTGCGATTTTACAACTCTGTTACAACTTAGACGCATTTTGGACGTATATGGTTTGTATCATGGATGTCGAGAAACCACGAATCGAGGCATTCCATGAGACGATTGATGCTTGCGCTTGCCGCGCTGACGCTGCTGCTTGCCTGCGTCGCGCCGGACGCCGAACCGGCGATCCCGCAACAGACGCCTGCGGTTACAGAGGAACGGACGCCCACGCCCACGCCCACGCCCGCGCCCACGC
>JAFRRO010000034.1 GCA_017428025.1 Clostridia bacterium | reverse complement strand
GGAATCAAGCAAGTCCTGGGGTAAGGGGTACTATATTCATTCGCACAAAACTTCACGCCGTTACATCCCTCGTTCTTCCGATTCGCAAATAAAGAGAAGCCGTTAAGATCCTCTTTCGAGTTTCTTAACGGCTCGTTGTTTGTCTGCGTTATTTGCCGATTGAATTTGCAACCAACGCGTTGTAGGCGTCTTCGGAAAGGTCGCAGTGATAGAACAGCTTGAAGTAGTTCGCCACCTCGGTGTAAAGGTCGTAGTCCGCGGCGTCCGGATACAGCAGCTTTGCCATCCACAGCATGCCCAAAAGCCGCTGCACCGAGGGCGGGAAGCCCATCCAGTTGTACGGTCCCATCGGCACCTCATAGTACGCGCCGTTCTGGATCGCGGTGATGCTCTTCCATGTGTCGTCCGCGCCGACCGTCGCGTAGATGCTTTCCGGCGCGAACAGGATCACATCCGGATTCCACAGAAGAATCTGTTCCATGTCGACCTCGTTGCCGGTGCCCTTGCTCGACGGGCTCTCGACGACCGCAAGGTTGTTCGACAGAAGATCGATGATCTCGGCGTGATAGCTGTCCTTCGCAATGACGTTGAGCCCGTTTTCGCCGGTGATGTACAGAAGATTCGCCTTCTCGACCGATCCCGCGATCTTCAGCGTATCCGCATACACGCGGTCGCAGTACGCCGCAAGGACCTCCGCCTCGTCGGGCATGTGCAGCAGTTCGCCGAGCTTGCGGTAGGCGTCGCCCATCGCGGCGATCGTCGCGGTGACATGGACGAACGGGACGCCCGTCTGCTCGGTCAGCGCGTCGAGGTCCTCCTTGACCGATTTCTTCGGCTCGCCGACGTCGATGACGACCTGCGCGCCGCTGTTCAGAAGCGTTTCGAGGTTCAGCTCGCCCTTGCCGCCGTAGAGCTGACCGAGCTCCGGCAGCTGATAGTATTCGGTGGCAAGGAACTGCTCGGCGCTCTTGTCCCACTTGGACGCGATGCCGACAAGCTTGTCCGGGCAAAGCGCGAACACGACGATCTGCGCAAGCGGTCCGGAGACCGCGACGCGCTCGATGTTCGTCGGCAGTTCGACTTCCCGTCCGACGGAATCGGTGAACAGGAATGTTTCGGGAAGCGGTTCTTCGGTCGGTTCCGGCTCTGCGGTCGGTTCCGGAGCCGGTTCTTCGGTCGGCGCGGCGGTCGGCTGTTCGGCGACCGGCACGGCGGTATCCGCGGGCTGTTCCGGTTCGGGCTTGGCGCAGGCTGTGACAGTCAACAGCATCAGCGCTGCCAGCAGCAAAGCAATGATCTTTTTCATTTGGGTTCCTCCTGATGTATTTCCGGCAGGATCACCGGTCCGCTGTCCGTATCGAGCAGCCGGATGTCCGTGCCGTACAGCGTTCTCAAAAGCTCCGGCGTCAGCTGTTCCTTCGCCGCGCCGTTTGCCGCGACGCCGCCGTTGTGCAGCGCCAGGATCTCATCCGCGTACCAGAGCGCATGCTGCGGGTTGTGCGTGCTCAAAAGCACCGTATAGCCCTCGCGCGTCAGCTCCCGCACGGTCGACAGCACCGAAAGCTGATTGCCGTAGTCGAGCGAGGACGTGGGCTCGTCCATCAGCAGCGTCTTTGCCTGCTGCGCGAGCGCGCGGGCGATGTACACAAGCTGCTGTTCACCGCCGGAAATGCGCGAAAAATCCTTATCCGCGAGCGTCTCGATGCCGAGCCGTGCCATCGCCTCCTCGGCGATCGCCTGCTCCTTCGCCTTCGGCGCGGACAGCGGCGAGATGCGGTGCGTCGTTCCCATCAGCACCATGTCGCGCACCGAGAAGCGAAACGCGGGCGCATGCGTCTGCGGGATGTAGGCGATGCGATGCGCGAGCGCGCGGGCGCTGAGCGCTTTGGTCTCGGCGCCGTCGATCTCGATTGTGCCCGAATAGCGCTTCTGTTCGCCGAGAATGCAGCGGAACAAGGTCGTTTTGCCGACGCCGTTCGGTCCGAGGATTGCAAGCAGCGTTCCTTCGCCGAGCGTAAAGCTGACGTCGTTCAGCACCGGCGTTTTGTCGTATGCAAAGGTGAGATGCGAAACGGAAAGGCTCATATTGTCTTCTCCTTTCGCGTGATCAGATAGAGGAAGAACGGCGCGCCGATGACCGCGGTCAGAATGCCGATCGGGATCTCGACCGCAAGCAGGTTTCTCGAAACGTCGTCCACCAGCAGCAGAAACGTCGCACCGATCAGCATACTGCACGGCAGCAGCCCGCGGTGATCGCTGCCGATCAGCTTCCGGCAGAGATGCGGAATCACCAGCCCCACCCATCCGATCATGCCCGAGAACGAGACGGACGCCGCGGTCACAAGCGTTGCGCAGACGATCAGCACGGTGCGCACAAGCTCCGTATGCACGCCGAGCGCCTTTGCCTCGCTTTCGCCGAGGCTCAGAAGATTCAGCTGCCAGCGCAGCAGAAGCAGCGGCACGAGACCGATCGCCATCGGCAGCGCCGCAAGCGGCAGGTCCTTGAGCTTGGTGCCGGACAGCGAGCCCATCAGCCAGTAGGTGATCTGCGGCAGCTGATTCGACGGATCGGCGACAAGCTTGAGGTAGGACGTGCCCGCATTGAACAGCGAACCGACCATGATGCCGCCGAGAATCAGGTTGACGACCTTCATCCCCGGCGCGCGCTGCGCAACGAGGAAGACGAGCAGGATGGTCAGGATCGAACCGCAGAACGCCGCGGCGGTGATCAGCCGCGCGGACGCGCCGAGTAGAATTGCGAGCGCCGCGCCGAACGCCGCTCCGCTGGACGCGCCGAGGATGTCCGGCGACGCCATCGGGTTCTGAAACACGCCCTGGAACGCCGCGCCCGCCGCCGAGAGCGAACAGCCGACCAGACATGCCATCACGATGCGCGGCAGGCGGATGTTGATGACGACCGTTTCCATTTCGGCGGTCCACGTCACCGCCATCGGCAGCACGCGATCGAGTCCGGTCAGCGTCAAAAACCGGTGGAACAGAATGCGGACGACCTCGAGCGCCGGAACGCCGTAGCGGCCGATCGAAAACGAAAACAAAAACACGAGCACCAGCACCGCGCCCGAAAGCAGCAGCACCGTCACCCGCCGTTTTGTTCCCGTATTCCCCGTCTTTCGCATCGTCTGTCTCCTCAATTTCTGTGAAAAGTATATCATACGGTCGGCATTTCGGCAAGTTATCCGAATAATTTGCGGGATTGCCGTACAACTTCCGGTATTTGCGAAAAAAGAACCGGCTCCCGTGCGAGAGCCGGAGATTTTGATACGACCGGTTGAAGGGCGGTTTTGCCGACGGACCGGTTATTCGATTTCGACGCCGCCCGATGCGGTATCGATGTCGATGCGGATTGCGCCGTTGCCGATCTTGTAGTCCTTGCCCTCGGCAGTCATCGGGATCTTGCAGTCGAACGAGCCGGAGAGCTTGGACAGACGAACCGTTGCGCCGGCTTCCGCGTCGAACAGCTTCAGCGTGATCTTGCCGGACGCAGCGTCGATGTCGACCGTCGTGACCTTGTCGAGACCGAGCGTCGTACCGCCCGATGCGGTATCGATCTTGATCGTCTGCGCCGAGATGCGGTCCACGGTCAGCCCGCCGGACGCGGTGTCGACGTCGAATTCCCGCTCGATCGTCGCCGTGCCGATCGTCACGCCGCCCGATGCGGTGTCGATCTCCGCTTCCCGCGCGGTCAATGTGCCGATCTCCACGCCGCCGGACGCGGTGTTGAGATCGAGCGTTGCGACGGAAAGCGTATCCGCGCGAACCCTGCCGGAGGCGATGTCGATCTTGAGATCGATGTTTTCCGGCAGTTCAAGCGTCAGGTCCTTGTCCTTGGTCGGGATGATGTGGGAAAAGCCGGATTCGCAGTACTTGATGCGCAGCGTCGTGCCGTCGAGCCACCAGTGCAGACGTTCGCTGATCGACAGCGTTTCGCCGCCGCTTTCCGAGACGGAGAGCGTGCCCGTGCCGTGCTTGAGGGTTACGTCGCCCGCCGCCCAGTCAAGCTCGACCGCCTGAACCTTGTCGGCCTCATAGGTGAACGCGCCGGCAGTATAGCGGTCCGCGTTTGCGTACTTGTTGATGGTCCGGATCGCGATGCAGCCGAACGAGCCGCACAGCAGCGTACAGACCAAAAGAATCGAAATCAGTTTCTTCATATCCGTTCTCCTTCCGTTACAGTTCCTGTTTGTCGGGCAGCGCGCGTTCGAGTTCGTCCACGTCCGCGTCGGTCGTCGACCAGCTCGATGTGAACCGCACGATCCACCGGCCGTCCGCCGTGCGCCCCCAGAGATCGAAACCGACATGCCGTTTCAGCGCATCGACCTCGGCGTCGTTCAACAGCACAAACTGCTGATTTGTGGGCGAATTCCACGCAAACGGATAGCCCTTTGCCTCTAAAATGCCGCGGATGCGGCGCGCGTGGCGGATCGCCTCTCTGCCGATCGCTTCGTAGAGCCCGTCGGTGAACATGGCGTCGTACTGCACGCCGAGCACGCGTCCCTTCGCGAGCAGACCGCCGTGACGCTTGACCTGCGACAGCAGCGCTTTCGGCGTTTCCCTGCCGAACACGACCGCTTCGCCGCACAGCAGACCGAGCTTGGTCCCGCCTATGGAAAACGCGTCGCACAGCGCGGCGAGATCGGCAAGCGTCAGTTCGTTTTCGGGACAGCCGAGCGCGTAGCCGAGACGCGCGCCGTCCACGTAAAGCTTCATCTCGTACCGGTCGCACAGCGCGCGGATGCGGCTGAGCTGCGCCTTGGTGTAGAGCGTGCCGTACTCGGTCGGATGCGTGAGATAGACAAGCCCCGGACGCACCATGTGCTCGTGCGTGGCGTCGGCATAGAAATCGCAAAGATACGCTTCGAGCGCGTCGACATCCAGCACGCCGTCGTGTTCCGGCAGCGCGATCACCTTATGACCGGTGAACTCGATCGCGCCGGCTTCGTGCACGTTGATATGCCCCGTCTTCGGCGAGAGCACGCCTTCGTACGGCGCAAGCAGCAGATCGATCGCGATCATGTTGGTCTGCGTGCCGCCGACGAGGAACGTGACCGACGAAACCGGTGCGCCGATCGCCGCTTTGATCTTCTTTGCGGCGCGTTCGGTGTACGGATCGCAGCCGTAGCCGCTCATCTGCTCCATGTTCGTGCGGATCAGCGCCTCCAGAATCTTCGGATGCGCGCCTTCCGTGTAGTCGCATTCAAACGTCCGCATCGGTCTCTTCCTTTCCCTCTTCCAAAAGGTTCGTCAGTACCCGGTCCAGTTCCGGCAGCACGGTCTTCAGCGCAACCATCCTGCCGTCCTTCAGAAAGCAGTGCTTGGAGCCGGCGACGGTGCAGAGCGTTCCCTGCGTGCGGTTGCGGATCGTATAGCCGAGCTCGAGGATCTTGCCGTTGTAGCGCTCGACGCGCACCGCGACCTCGAATTCCTCCGCAAACCGGACCGGCTTCTTATAGGTTACGGAGACGCCGATCACCGGCACGACGACGCCCTGCGCTTCGATCGTTTCGTAGCCGAAGCCCGTCGCCGCCATGAACGCGACGCGCGCTTCCTCCATCCACTTCACATAGTTTGCGTGGTGGATGATGCCCATCTGATCGGTTTCGTGGTACTGCGCCGTTCTGCGATACGGTTCCATAGCTGCCTCCGCTGCGTCTTTCCCTTGTTGTATCATGTTCTCCGTAAAAAAGCAAGGAAAATCGGTTGACAAACGCGAAGAACGTGGTATACTGTATATAGTTGAACAGTTGCTCAACTAATACGAATCGGAGGTCCGATATGGCACGTCTGCCGGTATGTGAATGCGAATCCGTCCATCAGGACATTGTGGATGCGGTGAAGCCGCAGCTTCTGGGCGATGCGGAGGCGATCGACCTTGCCTCGGTGTTCAAGCTGTTCGGCGACGGAACGCGCGTGCGCATCTTGCAGGCGCTTCGCGTGCACGAGCTGTGCGTGTGCGATCTGGCGTGTCTTTTGGGGCTCACCAAGTCCGCGATCTCGCATCAGCTGAAGGCGCTGCGCCTTTCGAACCTTGTCAAATTCCGCCGCGAGGCGCAGAACGTGTTCTATTCGCTTGCCGACGAACACGTGGAAGCGATCCTCGACATCGGTCTGGAACACTTGCGCGAATGATCGCGCATCTTTTTTGTGCCGTGCAGTTGAATGATTGAGCAACTATTGTATTGAACGGAGGCTTTTTTCCCATGAGCGAACACGAGCACGAGCATGAGCATGAACACGAACATGAGCATGAGCACGAACATGCGCATGAGCATGAACATTGCTGCGAACATGCGCATGAACATGAACACAGGCATCACCATGACGCCTGCGGATGCGGGCATGAGCACGGACATCACCACGACGCCTGCGGCTGCGGGCACGAGCACGGGCATCACCATGACGTCTGCGGCTGCGGACACGAGCACGGGCATCACCATGACGTCTGCGGCTGCGGACACGAGCACGGCGGCAAGGAGGAAGGCGAACACCGGACGATGCTGGTGCGGCTGATCGTCGGCGGCGTGCTGTTTGTCGGGGGACTGACCGCGCATCTGCTCAAGGCGCCGCTGTGGGTGCAGCTGCCGCTGTTCATCCTGTGCTATCTGATTCTCGCCTACGATGTGATCCTGAACGCCGTTCGCGGACTGATCCACGGACAGTTCTTCGGCGAAGCGCTGCTGATGACGATTTCGTCGGTCGGCGCGTTCGTGCTCGGCGAGTATCCGGAGGGCGCGGCGGTCATGCTGTTCTATCAGCTCGGCGAGTTTCTGACCGATCTCGCGCTCGACCGCTCGCAGGATTCGATCCGCGCGATCCTCGACATCCGTCCCGACACGGCGAACGTTCTGCGTGACGGAACGATCGAAACCGTCTCCCCCGCGTCCGTCGAAATCGGCGAAACGATCGTGGTCCGTCCGGGCGAACGCATCCCGCTCGACGGCATCATCCTCTCCGGTTCCTCGGCGCTCGACACCCGCGCGCTGACCGGTGAATCGGTGCCGCGCTCCGCGCACGAGGGCGACACGGTGCTTTCGGGCTGCATTGCGCTGGACGGGATGCTGGAGGTTCGCACCGAAAAGACGTTCGGCGAATCGACCGCGTCCAAGGTCATCCGGCTTGTCGAGGAGGCGACCGACCGCAAGACGCCCGCCGAACGCTTCATCACGAAGTTTGCGCGCTGGTACACGCCCGCGGTCGTCGGCGCGGCGCTGCTGCTGGCGATCCTGCCCCCGCTGCTGTTCGGCGGCGCATGGGCGGACTGGATCCACCGCGCGCTCGTATTTCTGGTCATCTCCTGCCCCTGCGCGCTTGTGATCTCCATTCCGCTTGCGGTGTTCTGCGGACTCGGCGCGGCTTCGCGCGAGGGCGTTCTCATCAAGGGCGGAAACTTTCTCGAATCGCTCAACCGCGTGCATACGGTGGTATACGATAAGACCGGCACGCTGACGGAAGGCAGCTTTGCGGTGCGCGAAGTGCTGCCCGCCGATGGCTTTACGAAAGAACAGGTGCTGGAGCTTGCGGCGATCGCGGAGCAGTTCAGCTCGCACCCGATCGCAACCTCGATCAAGGCGGCGTACGGCAGGGAGATCGGATCCGGCGAGGCGTCCGATATCCGCGCGATCGGCGGCGAAGGCGTCAGCGTCGTACACGGCGGCAGAACCGTCGCGGTCGGAAACCGGAAGCTGATGCAGCGGCTGTATCTTGCGCCTGAGGTGCCCGACGCCGTCGGCACGCTCGCATACGTTGCGGTCGACGGCGCGTATGCCGGCTGTATCGTGATCAGCGACGCAATCAAGGCGGACAGCGCCGAAGCGATCCGCGGCATTCGGGCGCTCGGTGTGAAGCGGCAGATCATGCTGACCGGCGACGCCGCGGCGGTCGGAAATGCGGTGGCGGGCGAGCTCGGACTCGACGGCGTACAGTCGGAGCTGTTGCCCGATCAGAAGCTTGCGGCGGTCGAAGCGCTCTATACCGGTCTGCCGGACGGCGGCACGCTGCTGTTTGTCGGCGACGGCATCAACGACGCGCCGGTGCTGGCGCGCGCGGACGTCGGCGTGGCGATGGGCGGACTCGGTTCGGACGCGGCGATTGAAGCGGCGGACGCGGTGATCACCTCGGACGCGCCGTCCAAGCTGTGCGACGCCGTTCGCATCGCAAAGCGCACGCACCGGATCACGATTGAAAACATCGTATTCGCGCTCGGCGTCAAGGCGATCTTCCTGCTGCTCGGCGCGCTCGGCATCGCGAACATGTGGGTTGCGGTATTCGGCGACGTCGGCGTGATGCTGCTTGCCGTTCTGAACGCGCTGCGCGTGTTCCGCTATACGCGGAAAAGCGCCTGATTTCGCGCAAATACCGCTTGACTTTTCCTCGCAAAACCGCTATCATGGTTGCCTGCGGGGTGAACGAACATGAAACAGAAACAGAGCATCATCGGTTATTACAAGAAATACGGCTGGCGTATGGCGGGCCGCGATCTTCTGCACGATATCATCGGCAGCATCCTGTATGCCGCGGGCATCTATACCTTTGCCGCAACGGCGAACTTCGCCCCGGGCGGCATCACGGGTATTGCGATGATCATCAACCACTATGTGCCGTTTCTGCGAATCGGTCTTCTGTCGCTGATCATCAACGTGCCGGTCGCGATCATCTGCTACCGGCTCCTCGGACGCGTATTCTTCTTAAAATCCGTCAAGAGCATGCTGATCTCGGCGCTGTTTCTGGACCTCGTTTTCCCGCTGTTTCCGCAGTATGACGGCGCAAACAACCCGCTGCTTGCCGCGCTGTTCGCAGGCGCGCTGTCCGGCGCCGGACTTGCGCTGATCTACATGCCCGGCTCCTCGACCGGCGGCACGGACTTTATCATCATGTCCATCCGCAAGAAGAAGCCGCACCTTTCGATTGGGACGATCTCGATGATCGTCGACGGCACGGTTATCCTGCTCGGCGGCGTTGTGTTCGGCAACATCAACGCGGTGCTCTACGGCGTTCTGATGACGATCGTTTCGACCACCGTGATCGACAAGGTCATGTACGGCACGGGCACGCGGCGCATGCTGCTCGTCATCAGCGACAAGGCGGAGGAAATCGCCAAGGCGATCATGGAGGAAACCGAGCGCGGCGCGACGCTTGCCGACGTGCGCGGCGCGTACACCGGACAGCAGCATCAGATGATGATGTGCGTCTGCTCGAAGGTTGAGGTCTTTACCTCGCGGCGCATCATCAACCGCATCGATCCCGGCGCGATCGTGATGCTCACCACCGTCGACGAAGCGTACGGCGAGGGCTTTATGGAAGCGGACACGGATTAAACAAACACATAAACGCCGTGCTTGACAGCGCGGCGTTGTTTTGATAAGATAATAAAAAACACAGGAGGCAAACGAGCGAATGCGCAACTGATCCGTCTTTTTCAGGAAACGAAAGCCCGATACGATCGGGCGGATTGACGTTGCCGAAAAGCGGATCGCCCTCCTTTTTTCATACCGTATCATACGGTTTTCAGGTCGTTCCCCGCTTTTCGGCGGAGGAGCGATTTTTTCATACCGGAGGCTGACATGAACATCCGAACCGAACGATTGAACATTTGTGAGTTTACCCCCGATATGGCGGAAGCGGTGCATCTGAACTCGCTGGACGAGGACAACCGCCGCTTCGTGCCCGATGAGGTCTTTGAAACGGTCGAGAACGCCGCGGAAACGGTCGATTTTCTGATGTCGCAGTACGGCGGCACGGAGGGACCGCTGGTCTACCCCGTGCTTTTGAAGGACGGCACGAACATCGGCTACGTGCAGGCGGTGCCGCTGGACGACGGCGTGTGGGAGCTGGGCTATCACATCGCAAAGGCGTACACCAAAAAGGGGTACGCAAGCGAAGCGGTCAAAGCATTTCTTCCGGTCGTCATGGAACGGCTGCACCTTGATACCATGCTCGGCGTATGTCTTGCGGACAATTTCGCGTCGCGCAGAGTCATGGAAAAGTGCGGCTTTGTCAAGTGTTTCGAAGGCGTGGGACCGTATCAGGGGGCGGAGCGGCCGATCTGCCGCTATACCTTTACGCGAACATAAGAAACAGGTGATTGTTACGATACAGGTCAGAAACTGTACCATTGTAATCGACCGTGATCAGAAAACGGTCGTCGAAAACTTCTCCTTTACGGTCCCGCGCGGCAAAAAGGCGGCGCTGATCGGCGAGGAGGGCAACGGCAAATCGACGCTTCTGAAGTGGCTGTATGATCCCGCGCTCGTCGAGGGCTATGCCGCCGTATCCGGCGACGCCTACATCGACGGCACCGTCGGGTATCTGCCGCAGGAGATCTCCCAAGAGGACCGGCGGCTGTCCGTTGCGGCGTATCTTGCGGCGCACTGCGGCGAACACATCGAGCCGAAGGCGCTGTCCCGCGCGATGAAGGACGTGAATCTCCCCTACGATCTCGCGTTCTCCGATCAGACGATGGCGACGCTGTCCGGCGGCGAGCGTGTGAAGCTTGCGCTGTGCACGCTGCTTCTGAACGACTGCGACGTGCTGCTTCTGGACGAGCCGAGCAACGACCTCGATCTCAATACGCTTCTGTGGCTCGAATCGTTTTTGCAGTCGGTGAGAAAGACCGTGCTGTTCATCTCGCACGACGAGGTGCTGCTTTCGTGCACGGCGCAGATGGTGCTGCACCTCGAATTGGTGCGCCGCAAGAAGATTCCGCGCGCGGTCGCGGCGAACATTCCCTACGATACCTACATGCAGCGGCGCGAGGCGGCGTTCGAGCATCAGGCGCAGGTCGCGCAGTTCGAGCAGAAGGCGTTCCGTGAAAAGAAGGAACGGTATCTGTCGATCTACAACGCGGTCAATCATGCGCAGGCAACGACCAAGTCAAGCGCTCCGGAGGAGGGACGGCTGCTCAAAAAGAAGATGCACACCGTGCTCTCGATCGGCAAGCGGCTTGAAAAGGAGCAGGAAGCCCTCACCGAGGCGCCGGAAGCCGAATGGGCGATCCTGCCGAAATGGCTCGGCGGCGAAGTCAAAAACGGCAAAACGGTCCTGAACTACGGTCCCGCCCCGCTGTACGTCGGCGAACGGCTGCTTGCGAAGGATGTGCAGCTGCGCATCACCGGACCGGAGCGCGTCTGCATCGTCGGCGACAACGGCTGCGGCAAGTCGACGCTTCTGAAAATCCTCAAGGACGAGATCGCCGCGCGCGGCTTCCGTACGTTCTACATGCCGCAGGTCTATGCGGACGTGCTGCCGCTCGATTCGCTTCCGGCGGAATACCTCGCGCCCGACGGCGACAAGGAATCGGTGACCGAGGCGCGGATCTTTCTCGGCAGCATGAAGTACACGACCGATGAGATGTCGCACCCGATCCGCGCGCTGTCCGGCGGTCAGCAGGCAAAGCTTCTGCTGCTGAAAGCGATTCTCGATCGCGCGGACGTGCTGGTGCTCGACGAACCGACGCGAAACCTCTCCCCGCTGTCCGCGCCCGCGGTGCGCACGCTGCTGCGCGGTTTTTCGGGCGCGATCCTGACCGTGACGCACGACCGCAAGCTGATCGGGGAGGCGGCGACGCGCGTACTGCAGCTGACGCCCGAAGGGCTGAAGCCGTTTTCCCTGTAACTACCCGAGCAGAACATCCATCAGCATCATCAGCAGAAACCCGCCCGCGACGCACAGCAATCCCCTGTGCCGCGGGCGTTCCTGCAGCGCCTGCGGAATCAGTTCGAACCCGACGACGTACGCCATCGCGCCGGCGGCGAAGCTCAGTAGCCACGGCAGCGCGGGCACGGCGAACCGCGCAAGCAGGATCGTCAGCGCGCCGGCGACCGGCTCGGACACGCCCGAGAGCACGCCGCAGAAAAACGCGCGTCCGCGTCCCATGCCCTGCGCGCCGAGCGGCATGGAGATGATCGCGCCTTCGGGCAGATTCTGCAGCGCGATGCCGAGCGACAGCGCGAACGCGCTCAATGCGGTCACGGTCGTGCTGCCGGAGCGCAGTCCCGCGTACGCCGCGCCGACCGCCATCCCCTCCGGCACGTTGTGCAGACAGACCGAAAGCACGAGCATCCGGGTGGAGTGCCCGACGCCGCCGGTGTGTCCGAGGCGCAGGGAGACGCGATCCCACAGTCCCAGCAGCGCCACGCCCGCAAAGAACCCGCCGGTCACCGGTACATACGCCGGCACGCCGCGTGTTTCCGCTTCCGCAAAGGCGGGCAGCAGCAGGCTGAAGATGCTCGCCGCGACCATCACGCCCGCCGCAACGGCGTTCAGGAATGCGGAAAGGCGCGCCTGCGTTCCGGTGCGCACGCAAAAGACGCCCGCGGCGCCGAGCGCGGTCCCGAAAAACGGCAGCAGCAGTCCTTTTATCGCCTCTCCGATCATGGGTTTTCCTCCTTGCGTTCCCTGTATCGTATGAAAATCCGCCGCAAACGGTGACGCGGCAAAACGGGCACAAGTTTGTTGCTCGTTTGTCTTGACAAACCGGCACAAACCGCGCTATACTGAAATCGGAAATGGGCACAAGCGACCATTCGTTTCGAAAGCCAGACAACCGCCAAAATTCAAACGCAGAAAGGAATATGATCATGGGCAAATTTGAAGTCAAAGAAGTCAAATCCGGTTTCAAGTTCAATCTGAAAGCCGGCAACGGCGAAATCATCGCAGTCAGCGAGATCTACACCACCGAAAAGGCCTGCCTGAACGGCATCGAGAGCGTCAGAAAGAGCTGCCTCGGCGAAATCGAGGATCAGACCGTCGAGCCCGTCGAAGTCAAAAAGCATCCGAAGTTTGAAGTCTACAAGGACAAGGCCGGCGAATTCCGCTTCCGTCTCAAGGCAAAGAACGGCGAGATCATCGTGACCGGCGAAGGCTACAAGGCGAAGGCAAGCTGCCTGAAGGGCATCGAGAGCATCAAGAAGAACGCGCCCGAATCCCCCATCGTCAAAGTCGAAGCATAACCCGAACAGCACAAAACGCCCCCGTACGGAGGGCGTTTTTTTGTTGTGCAGCTGTTCAGTAGCGGCGTCTTGCGCAGCGGCAGGTCGGCGCGCTGCGGCCGTTTTTGATTGCCTGCATGATCTCGAGACACTCGCCGAAGCGCTGATAGTGCACGATCTCGCGCTCGCGCAAAAAGTACAACGGTTCGATGATCTGGCTGTTGTTCGTCATGTTCATCAGATGCTCGTACGTCGCCCGCGCCTTCTGCTCGGCCGCCATGTCCTCACTCAGGTCTGCGATCGGATCGCCGGTGCAGGCGATGTACGCGGTCGTAAAGGGCACGCCGTTCGGATCCGCGGGGAACACGCCGTTCGAGTGCATCACATAGTAGCCGTCGAGTCCCGCGGCGGTCAGTTCCTCAAGGCTTGCGCCCTGCATGCACTGCGTGATCATCGTCGCGATCATCTCCCAGTGCGCGATCTCCTCGGTGCCGATGTCGGTCAGCGTTGCGCGGATGCGATCGTCCGGCATGGAATAGCGCTGCGTGAGATAGCGGAGTCCCGCGCCGAGTTCGGAGTCCGGTCCGCCGTACTGCGCCATCAGAAGCTTTGCCATGCGCGGATCGGGCTTGGTGATTCGAACGGGATATTCGAGTCGTTTTTCATAAATCCACATCGTTCTGCCTCCTTATATCTGCCACGGCCACGTCTGATAAACCCAGCTGCCCGTCTCGTGCGGGGCGTTGCCGAAGTTTTCGAGCGGACCGAAGGTTTCGGTGTATTCCGCACACAGACGGTTGAGCGTCGAAGCATAGCTGTTGAAGTCGTTTCGCGCATCCAGGTCCTCGGGATGCGTGTCAAGATAGAGCTGCAGCTCGACGCACGCGAAACGCGCTTCGCCGATCCGGTTCAAGAGAGCCTGTTCCGTTCGTTCCATGCTTACAGCTCCCCCCTTCTGCAGGTCGGATATTCGGAGACGAGCTCCGGAAAAAGTGTGCCGCGCGATAACGCTTCACACGGGCAGAAACCCGCGCGGTACACTTGAGTCGGGAAATAAACGGTCGCGAGCGCACAGCCGCCCGCGCCGGGCATGCCGCAGGAATTCTGCGTGCCGACGGTTCCTGCCGGGACCACGTTTTCGACCGCGGTCGGATCGACGGCAGGCGCATCGGACGCAAAGCAGCATGCGCCGCCGTTTGCATAAGGTTGTACCATCGTTGCTACCTCCTTGGTTCTTTACTCTTATCGTATTGTTTGCGCAAAAAAAGTGTGCGTCCCCGCGCGGTCCGGATACGGTTTCGTAGCAGCGTCATTTATCGCTTGCGCCGCGCGAGCGGATATGATAACATAAATATGATGCAGGTTTGCCTTTGCGTGTTCTGTACACGCAGCCCGCAGCATCCTGTACGGGGAGGAAAATGCATGAAGACCACAAGACGCGAACGCAGATACGCGATCGAACATTTCAACGAAGTCCACCATACCACCCTCAATCCGGAAGGACCGGGCGTGGTGCGGATCCATCTTGTGCCGCCGGTTCTGCAGGACGGCGAAATCGGCGCGAGCTGCGCGATCATCAACGGGCAGGACATCATTCCGGTCAACCGTTCGTGGAGCATCCTGCTGACGGAGTTCATCGGACAGGTCAACAAGTATGCCGGAAAGCCCATCTCCGAGGAAGATCTGGAACGCATCCTGACCGACACGACCAAAGCGGTGCGCAAGATCTATCCGGTCGTCTCGAACAAGCGGCTCAGATACGACGTTTACCGGATCATGAAGACCTTCCGGCAGATCGCCCGCGGAGAAGCCGTGGACGAGGAGATCGATTACTGCACGATCGGGGAGTACGCGCCGTTTATGCGCGCGCCGCACCGCATGGATCTGCTCGTCAGCGCAATGACCAAAAACGGCGCATGGCACTGCAACCAGAAATGCGTGCACTGCTACGCCGCCAATCAGCCGCAGGCGGAAGAAAACGAGCTCGGCACCGAGGACTGGAAGCGCATCATCGACAAATGCCGTGACGCGGGCATCGCGCAGCTCACTTTTACGGGCGGCGAACCGACGCTCAGAGCCGACCTGCCGGAGCTGATCGAGTACGCCAAGTGGTTTATCACCCGTCTCAACACCAACGGCATCCTGATCACCGAATCCTTTGCAGAGACGCTCAAAAGCGCCTCGCTCGACAGCATTCAGATCACGTTCTATTCTGCGGACGAAGCCGTGCACAACACGCTTGTCGGCGCCGATCGGTACGCCGATACGCTGCAGGGAATCAAAAACGCGCTCGCGGCAGGGCTGAGCCTTTCGGTCAACACGCCGCTCTGCACGCTGAACAGGGATTATGTGAAAACGCTCGAACTGCTGCACGAACTCGGCGTGATCTACGTGACCTGCTCCGGACTGATCACCACGGGCAATGCGGCGACGGAAGCGTCCGAGAACCTGCAGCTTCAAACGGACGAACTGAAAGCCGTTCTGAAGGACGCGGTCGACTACTGCTTTGCGAACGGCATGGAATTGAACTTCACCTCCCCCGGCTGGATCGAGGATTCGTTCTTTGTCGAGCTCGGCATCAGCACCCCGACCTGCGGCGCCTGTCTCAGCAACATGGCGGTGACGCCGGGCGGACACGTCGTGCCGTGCCAGAGCTGGCTTTCGGGCGAATCGCTCGGCAGCATGCTCGAGGATGACTGGGAAACGATCTGGCAGGGTGAAGCCTGCGCGGCGCGGCGCGCGTTCTCGGCTCGCATGAGCGGCGAATGCCCGCTGCGCAAACATCGGGAAGGAGTTGAGGATCATGACTGAAAAGCGTATCTTAGCGGGAATCCTTTCCCTTGTACTGGCTTTGTTCCTCTTCTTCGGCTTTATCCCCGCGACGGAGGCGGACGCGCTCGATGAGATCCTGGAATACGCGATCACCGTCGACGTCAACGAGGACGGCACGCTGTCCATGTACTATCATCTCGACTGGAAGGTGCTGGACAGCACGAGCGAAGGACCGCTTTCGTGGATCCGCGTCGGCATCCCCAACACCCACGCCAAGTCGGTACAGGCGCACAGCGATACGATCTCCAAGATCGGATTCAGCTCCGACAGCGGCGTCTATGTCCGCGTCGATCTCGACAGGGACTACTATGCGGGCGAGGTCGTTTCGTTCGATTTCGAACTGGTTCAGGACTACATGTATGAGATGAACCGGTTCACGGACGGGGAGACGTATTACGAGTTCACGCCCGGCTGGTTTGACGCGGACGTCGATTCGCTCGTCATCCGGTGGAACAGCGACAAGGTGAAATCCGTCACCCCCGCCTGCCTGCTCAAGGAGGACGGCTACTATACGTGGACGACTTCGCTGGACGCAAACGAGACGTTTACCGTGTCCGTCACGTATGACAACGGCGCGTACGCGTTCGACGAATCCAAGACCATCAGTTCGATCGACGGCGGCGGTCAGAACGGAAATACCGGTTTCGGCTCCTGCGTGGAGAACGGAATGTCCGCGTTCTGGGGACTGATCGTGCTGCTGTGCACGTTCGGCATCCCCGCGGGCATCATCTTCATGGTGATCCGCAACGCGATCTATTCCGTGACGGCGAACTTCTCCGGCGGCAAGTCCAAGAAGGAGATCAAGCGCGAAAAGATCGTCTACTATCCGTCGTGTCAGGGCTGCGGCGCGCCGAGACCGGAAGGCAAGGACAACTGCGAGTTCTGCGGCAGAAGCTTCATCAAGAGCAAGGAGACCATCACCGAGGAGCAGGTGCCCAAGGACATGCGCGACAAGACCACGGACGGCACCTATCGCTACGGCACCGATCCGAACGCCTTTATGCGCGTCCATGTGGTGCACATCCCGATCACGACGTCGCGCTCCTCCGGCAGCTCCACGCGCTCGGGCGGTTCCTCCCGCTCAAGCTGCGCGCACAGCTCCTGCGCCTGCGCCAGTTCGTGTGCCTGCGCCTGTGCGTGCGCCTGCGCCGGCGGCGGAAGAGCCGGCTGCTCCGTCAAAGATTTCTACAACACCGGTCTCAAGACGGAACTGCTTGAAAAGCGGATCAAAACCCGCCGTAAAAACTGAATCCGTTTCCGTTTTCAAAACTGCCGTTTCCGACGGCAGTTTTTTCTTTTGAGAAGAATCTTTTCACAAACGATGTCTGATTCAACGAGCCGGATACGTGCGTTGTAAACGCACGAAACCAAACGACGAAGGAAGAACAGCAGGCTATCAATCGTCAAATTCAGCGACATGTGCGGTGAATTTGACTCCTTGCAGCTCCTGCCGCCCGGAAATGCGACAGCATTTTAGGCAGGGGCTGAAAACCAGACTGTTGAATAACGGAGTTTTCAACAGTCTGAAGCTGCTGCGGCAGTTCTTTTTGCCGTTTTTTCGGCATAGAATGCAGCGAAACGGAGGGCGGAAATGGATGAATCGTTGTGTTTGTGTCAACCGGGAGGGATCGGAATGCTGTTTTCGGATCTGAAATGCCGCGAGGTCATCAACGTATGCACGGGCGAACGCTACGGAAACGTATGCGATCTGGAGTTCGATCCGTGCTGCGGACAGATCTCGGCGATCGTCGTGCCGGGCGGTTCGAAGCTGTTCGGGCTTTTGAAAACGCGCGAGGGCATGGCAATCCCGTTTTCGAAGATCAAAAAGCTCGGCGAAGATGTGATCCTCGTCGAGCTGTAATTCTGAACAATCCGTAAATTCGCTTGTTCCGGTCGGTCGGGCTATTTCAAATGCCGGTGCCGGTGTGGTATACTACCATATCATGGGTTACGTGTATGCGCAACCCTCAAGGCAAGGAGGACAAGCCCTATGAAATGCCGGTATTGCGGAGGCACGGACAGCAAGGTTATCGACTCGCGTCCGAACGAGGATTTCACCGCCATTCGCCGTCGCAGAGAGTGCATCGGCTGCGGCCGCAGGTTCACGACCTGGGAGCGCATCGAGGAGAATCCGGTGATCGTCGTCAAGCGTGACGGACGGCGCGAACCGTTCGAGCGCGAAAAGGTTGCGGTCGGCATCCGGAAAGCCTGCGAGAAGCGCCCGATCCCCGCGGACGTGCAGAACCGTCTCGTTGACGAGATCTGCCGCGAGATCAACAACTCGCTCGAATCCGAGGTTTCGACGGAGGCGATCGGCGAGCTCGTCATGAAGAAGCTCAAGGACGTGGACGAAGTCGCATACGTGCGGTTTGCGTCGGTCTACCGCGAGTTCAAGGATTCGCAGACGTTCCTCAAGGAGCTGCAGCGGCTGCTGGACGAGAAATGACGCGCGAGCAGTTTGAACGCGACTACGCAAAGATCGTTCCCGCATTTGCCTATCGGGAGCGAAACGGCGTCGGCATCTATACGATTCCGGCGTTTTCGGCGTATCCGGACATCGACCACGGCTTTTCGGCGCGCACGGGCGGCGTGTCGACCGGCTGCTTTTCCTCGCTGAACCTGAGCTTTACACGGCCGGAGCAGCGCGACAACGTGGTGGAAAACTACCGCATCTTCTGCGACGCGGCGGATATCCCGCTCGACAGCATGGTGATGGACCACTACGAGCACGGTACGACGGTGCTTCTGGTCGACCGGCTCGACTGCGGCAAGGGCTATACGAAGCCGGAGCTGCCGTTCTGCGACGGACTGGTGACCGACGATCCGGAGGTCACGCTGATCACCGGACACGCGGACTGCATGGCGTTCTATTTCTACGATCCGAAGCGTCAGGCGATCGGGCTCTGCCACGCCGGATGGCGCGGCGCGCTGGACCGCATCGGCACGGAGGTCATCCGCATGATGCGCGTCGGCTGCAAGAGCGAACCCGGGGACATCATCTGCGGCGTCGGTCCGTCGATCTGCCCGAAGTGCTTCGAGGTGGGCGACGACGTAGCAGACGAATTTGAAGCGGCGTTTCCGCAGTGCGATCTTCGCGGCGTCAACGAAAAGGGCAAGGCGACGATCGACCTCTGGCGCGTCGCGGCGGCGCAGTTTCTCGAATGCGGCGTCAGACCCGAAAACATCCATCCGATGGGCGTCTGCACCTATGAGGACACGCGTTTGTACTCGCACCGGCGCGACAAAGGACGCACCGGCGGCATGGCTGCGTATCTTCGAATTTTGAAAAAGTCGTAAACTGTTGCAAATCCGTTGACAATCGCTGTGGAAAAGTGTAAAATTCATAGGATTCCAACCGGAAAGAAGTAGGAGAACAGAACATGAAGAAAAAGAAAACCATTCGCAACATCGTGATTGCAGCAGCCGTCGTCGTCGTGATTGTCGCTGCAGTCATTCTCGGCATTGCGCTTCGCAAGGACGGTCACGGCATGAACGCGTTCGAGCGCTCCCGCACGGCAGCTTCCGCAAACGGCGTTTCCGTGTCGATGCTCGAATATGCGCTGACCTTCGATACGCTGGCGCAGAGCTATTCCTCTTCCACCCTGACCGACGCGCAGATCAAGGTCCTGCAGGACAACGCGGTGAATCAGGCGCTGCTGCAGAAGATCTACACCAAGGAAGCGAAGGCCCTCGGTCTGACGCTGACGGACGAAGAAGTGAAGTCCTGCAAGGCATCCGCGCAGGAGCAGATCGACGGGATCGTGGAAGCGTACACGCAGCAGCTTGTCGAAGGCGGCAGCTTCTCGAAGGCGGCGCTGGACAAGCAGGTTGCCAGCTACTATGCGATGATCGGCATGACGCAGGGACAGTACTATGACTACTGCAAAGAACGCTACGAATCGAACGCCTACATGAGCAAGCTCGAAGCGTACTACGAGGAGAACGGCAGCGGTCTCAGCGAGGACGAAGTGCTCGCGTACTATCACGAATCCGTCGAGAACACGATGGCCGACTACGCAGAAGGACAGTACACCTCCTCCCTCATCATGTACGCATACGGCTATTCGATGCCGATGCTCTACGTGCCCGAAGG
>JAFRRO010000033.1 GCA_017428025.1 Clostridia bacterium | reverse complement strand
CTGCGCATAGATGTGGTTCGTGCTGCGATAGACGTTGAGACGCGGACGCTCGCACGTGCCGTTCAGATTCCTGCGCTGACGATGATGACGCGCCTTGCGAACAGAATTCTTATCGATCTTAGAAAACATTCTACGTTACTCCTTTCTACCTTACTTGCCGGTCTTGCCTTCCTTGCGGCGGACGAATTCGCCTTCGTAGCGGATGCCCTTGCCCTTGTAGGGTTCCGGCGCGCGCGTCTTGCGAATGTCTGCGGCAACCTGGCCGACCTTCTGCTTGTCGATGCCCTTCACCGTGATCTTGGTGGGTGCGGGCGTTTCAAATTCGATACCGTCCATCTTCGGGAATCTGACCGGATGGCTGTAACCGACGTTCAGAACGAGGTCCTTGCCGTCCATCTGCGCTCTGTAACCGGTACCGACGATCTCGAGCTTCTTTTCAAAGCCGGTCGAAACGCCGACGACCATGTTGTTGATGAGCGAACGAGTCAGACCGTGGAGTGCGCGGTGCTGCTTGTCATCGCTGGGACGCTTGACGGTGAGAACACCGTTTTCCTGCTCCAGGATCATCTCGGGCGAAACACGCTGCGTGAGCTCGCCCTTGGGGCCTTTCACGGTCACGACATTGTGTTCGTCAACCGTGATTGTCACTCCGGACACAATGTGTACCGGAAGTTTTCCGATTCGAGACATTTGTTTTCCTCCTGTTTATCTTACCAGACGTATGCAAGCACTTCGCCGCCGACGCCGAGCTTTCTTGCCTCGCGGTCCGTCATGACGCCGCGAGAAGTGGACAGGATTGCGATGCCGAGGCCGCCGAGGACCTTCGGGATCTCATCCTTGCGGGCATACACGCGCAGGCCCGGACGGGAGATGCGCTTGATGCCGACGATAACGCGCTGCTTGTTGGGACCGTACTTGAGCTTGATGCGGATGGTCTTGACGATGCCGTCTTCGATCACTTCATAGCTCTTGATGTAACCCTCTTCCACAAGGATCTCCGCGATCGCCTTCTTGATCGAGGAAGCCGGAACGTCGACCGTCTCGTGCTTCGCGACCAGTGCGTTGCGGATTCTGGTCAGCATATCTGCAATAGTATCTGTCATGGTTGTTTCCTCCTGATTACCAGCTCGCCTTGCGGACGCCGGGGATGTTGCCCTTGTATGCTTCTTCGCGGAAGCAGACGCGGCAGATGCCGTACTTGCGAAGGACCGCATGCGGACGACCGCAGATACGGCAACGGGTATAAGCGCGGGTGGAGAACTTGGGGGTTCTCTGCTGCTTCAACTTCATAGCTGTCTTTGCCATAGTGGTTCCTCCTTCTTAGTCCTGTACGAACGGCATACCGAGGAGAGCAAGCAGCTCGCGCGCTTCTTCATCGGTCTTTGCGCTGGTAACGAACACGATGTTCATACCGCGAACCTTGTCGACGTCGTCATAGTTGATCTCGGGGAAGATCAGCTGTTCGCGAACGCCCATTGCGTAGTTGCCGCGACCGTCGAACGACGTGTCGGACACACCGCGGAAGTCGCGGACGCGGGGCAGAACGATGTTCATCAGCTTGTCGGCGAAGTAGTACATCCGCTCACCGCGCAGGGTGACCTTTGCACCGATGTTCATGCCCTCACGAACTTTGAAGTTCGCGACGGACTTCTTCGCCTTGGTGACGACTGCCTTCTGGCCGGCGATCGTGGAGAGCTCCGCGACTGCCTTTTCGATGGCCTTGGGGTTATCCTTTTCGGAGCCGAGTCCCATGTTGATGATGATCTTCTCGAGCTTCGGGATCTGCATCACGTTCTCATAACGGAACTTTTCCTGCAGCGCGGGGACCGCTTCCTGCTTATACTTGGTCTTCAGACGGGGTTCGCCGCTGAAAGGCTTTGCTTGAACCGCAGTTTCTTTCTTTGCCATTGTTTATCTCCTTCCGTCTCAGTCCATGACCTTGCCGCACTTCTTGCAAACGCGGACTTTCTTGCCGTCGACGAACTGGTGCGCAACGCGCGTCGCTTTGCCGCACTTGGGGCAGACCATCATGACGTTGGACGTGTTGATGGTGCCTTCCTGCTCGATCCGGCCGCCTGCTTCGCCCTGCTTGCGGGGCTTGACGTGCTTGGTGATCATGTTGGCGCCCTTGACCGTCACGCGATTGTTCGCGGGATCGGCATGCAGGATCTCGCCCTTCTTGCCCTTGTCCTGACCGGAGATCACGACAACGGTATCGCCTTTTTTGATATTCAGCTTATTCATGTCATGCTCCTCCTTACAGTACTTCGGGTGCGAGAGAGACGATCTTCATATAGTCTTTCTCACGCAGCTCACGTGCGACCGGCCCGAAGATACGGGTGCCGCGCGGCTGCTTCTGATCGTTGATGATGACCGCAGCATTGTCGTCGAAACGAATGTGGCTGCCGTCTGCACGGGTGGTCTCCGAAACGGTGCGGACCACGACCGCCTTCACGACGTCCTTCTTCTTGACCGCGCCGCCCGGCGTTGCCGTCTTGACGGACGCGACGATGACGTCGCCGATGCCTGCGAACTGAACCTTGCTGCCGCCGAGCACGCGAATGCACATGATCTCTTTGGCGCCGCTGTTGTCCGCGACTTTCAATCTGGTTTGAGGCTGAATCATACTATCTTCTCCTCTCCGTTACTTCGCCTTTTCGATGATTTCCACGATACGCCATCTCTTGTCCTTGGAAATCGGGCGGGTTTCCATAATGCGCACGGTGTCGCCGATGCCGCAGGCATTCTCTTCATCGTGTGCCTTGAATTTACGGGTGCGGTTGACCATCTTGCCGTACAGGGGATGGCGAACCTTGGTCTTGATGGCGACGACTGCCGTTTTATCCATCTTATCGCTGACGACGACGCCAACGCGGGTCTTACGATAACCTCTCTGTTCCATTTGCCTGTTCCTCCTTACTCGGCATCCTGACCGAGCTCACGCGAACGGAGAACGGTCTTGATTCTTGCAATGTCCTTCTTGCATGCGCTGATGCGGGAAGGATTGCTGATCTGTCCGGTCACTGCCTGGAAGCGGAGATTGAACAACTCGGCTTTCAGTTCCTTTTCCTGCTTTTCCAACTCTTCGTTGGTCATAGCTCTCAGCTTATCGGCCTTCATGGTCATTCTCCTTTCTCCTCAGTTTCTTCTCTCTTGACGATCTTCGTCTTGAGCGGGAGCTTGTGGCCCGCAAGACGGAGCGCTTCGTCTGCAACCGCCTTCTCGACGCCGGCGATCTCGAACATGACTCTGCCGGGCTTGACGACGGCCACCCAGTATTCGGGCGAACCTTTACCGGAACCCATGCGGGTCTCGGCGGGCTTTTCGGTAACGGGCTTGTCGGGGAAGATCTTGATCCATACCTGACCGCCGCGCTTGATATAACGGGTCATCGCGACACGCGCTGCCTCGATCTGGTTGCTGGTGACCCATGCGGGCTCCAGCGCGACGAGACCGTACTCACCGTAGGTGACGGTGTTGCCGCGGTGTGCGGTACCCTTCATGCGACCGCGGAACACTCTGCGGCGCTTAACTCTCTTCGGCATTAACATTGTTATTTGCCTCCTTCCGTACGCTTGGCCTTCTTCAGGACCTCGCCCTTGTAGATCCATACCTTGATACCGATACGACCGTACTGGGTGTGTGCCTCTGCGAAGCCGTAGTGAATGTCTGCACGCATCGTCTGCAGCGGGATGGAACCGTCGTGGTAACCTTCGCTGCGCGCGATTTCCGCACCGCCGAGGCGGCCGGCGCACATCAGCTTGATGCCCTTGACGCCCGGCTTCTGCATGGCGCGCTGCATGGCCTGCTTCATCGCGCGGCGATAGCTGATACGCTTTTCGAGCTGCGCTGCGATGTTCTCGGCGACGAGCTGCGCATCCGCATCCGCGTCGCGGATCTCCATGATGTTCACGGAGATGGGCTTGCCGATTTCCTTGGAAACGGCTGCTTTGATCTCCTCGATGCCTGCGCCGCCCTTGCCGATCAGCATGCCGGGACGCGCGGTGTAGATCGTGACGCTGACCTTGTCGGTCGCGCGGTCGATCGCAATGCGGGAGATGCAAGCCGCATAATACGTCTTCTTCACGAAGTCGCGGATCTTGCGGTCTTCAACGAGGAAGTCTGCGAAATCTTTCTTCGCCGCGTACCAGTGGGTGTTCCAGTCTCTGATGACACCAACGCGGAATCCGTTCGGATTAACTTTCTGACCCATAACTTTCCTCCTTACTTGACCTGATCAAGAATGACCGTGATGTGGCTCGTGCGCTTCCGGATCGGGGACGCGGAACCGCGTGCTCTTGCGCGATAGCGCTTCAGCGTCGGTCCCTGGTTTGCGAACGCTTCGGCGACATACAGGTCGTCGCGGTTCATGTCGAGGTTGTTCTCCGCATTTGCGATCGCGGAGTTCAGAACCTTCAGGACCGGTTCGCAGGCAGCTTTCGGCGTGTAGGTGAGGATCGCTGCCGCTTCCTTTGCGCTCTTGCCGCGGATCATGTCGATGACGACCTTGACCTTACGGGGAGACATTCTGATATAACGTGCGGTTGCGTGCGGACGCTTGTCGGCGTGCTCGCGACGATATGCCGTCTTTTCTCTGTTTCTGGTTGCCATACCTGTTCCTCCTTATTTCGCACCCGAGGACTTCTCGGAACCTCTGTGTCCTCTGAACGTACGGGTGGGCGCAAACTCGCCCAGCTTGTGTCCGACCATCTCTTCGGTGACGTACACCGGCACGTGCTTCTTGCCGTCGTGTACCGCGATGGTGTGACCGACGAACTCGGGGAAGATCGTGGAGGCACGGGACCAAGTCTTGACGACGGTCTTCTTGCCGCTCTCATTCATTGCACAAATGCGCGCGTACAAGCGTTCTTCAACAAACGGACCTTTTTTGACCGATCTGCTCATGTGTGTTTCTCCTCCTATTACTTACCACTCGTTCTGCGGCGAATGATGTACTTGTTGCTCTTGTTCTTCTTCTTGCGGGTCTTGTAACCCATCGCGGGCTTACCCCAGGGAGTGACCGGGCCGGGACGGCCGATCGGGGCTTTGCCCTCGCCGCCGCCGTGGGGATGGTCATTCGGGTTCATGACGGAACCGCGAACCGTGGGACGGATGCCCATGTGACGCTTGCGGCCCGCTTTGCCGATCTGCACGTTCTGGAAGTCCAGATTGCCGACCTGACCGATCGTTGCCTTGGCGTTCATCGGGATCAGACGAACTTCGCCGCTGGGAAGACGAACCTGTGCGTACTTGCCTTCCTTCGCCATGAGCTGTGCCGCGTTGCCCGCCGAGCGGACCAGCTGCGCGCCCTTGCCGGGCTTCAGCTCGATGCAGTGGATCATCGTACCGACGGGAATGTACTGGAGCTCCAGCGCATTGCCGATCTTGATGTCCGCGTCCTTGCCGGAAACGACGGTCTCGCCGACGTTCAGGCCGTAAGGCGCGATGATGTAGCGCTTTTCACCGTCTGCATAGTAGAGCAGCGCGATGTTAGCGGAACGGTTCGGATCGTACTCGATCGCCTTGACCGTTGCGGGGACGCCGTCCTTGTCGCGCTTGAAGTCGACCAGACGATACTTGCGCTTTGCGCCGCCGCCCTTGTGGCGAACGGTGATCTTGCCGGTGAAGTTGCGGCCCGCTTTGCTCTTCAGGGAGCGGGACAGCGACTTTTCGGGCGTAGTCTTGGTGATCTCCTCGTAGGTGGAGACGGACATATGTCTCGTACCCGGAGTGATGGGGTTCAGTTTACGAATAGCCATGTGCTGCCTCCTTACTGCGCGATGCCGTCGAACAGCTCGATGCCCTTTGAATCGGCGGTCAGCTTGACGTACGCCTTTTTCTTGGAAGCGGTTCTGCCCTCAAAACGGCCCTGACGCTTGATCTTGCCGAGCTTGTTCACGGTGTGAACGCTCTCGACCTT
>JAFRRO010000032.1 GCA_017428025.1 Clostridia bacterium | reverse complement strand
TATCGTCCGCAGCGATCTCGTTTTCGCAGGTTTCCTCTGTGAAAATTCTGCCACAGACTTCGCAAGTATAATATTCGATATTGCCCTTCTCGGTGCAGGACGCGGCTTTTTCTTCTGTCTTGACCGGCGTGTGGGCGATCGACTCTTTGGGAATCACGCTGCCGTGGGTGACCTCGTGGTCGCACGCTGCGCAGTAAATGTCGCCGGTGTAGCCGTCCTCGTTGCACTTCGCGTCTTTCGCGTTCTTCGTCACCCGCTCGTCGGTGCTGTGGTTCGTGTAATCGAAGTCAAGAACCGTATCGTCCGCAGCGATCTCGTTTTCGCAGGTTTCCTCTGTGAAAATTCTGCCACAGACTTCGCAAGTATAATATTCGATATTGCCCTTCTCGGTGCAGGTCGCGGCTTTTTCTTCTGTCTTGACCGGCGTATGGGCGATCGACTCTTTCGGTATCACGCTGCCGTGGGTGACCTCGTGGTCGCACGCTGCGCAATAGATGTCGCCGGTGTAGCCGTCTTCGTTGCACTTCGCGTCTTTCGCGTTCTTCGTCACCCGCTCGTCGGTGCTGTGGTTCGTGTAATCGTAATCGAGCACCGTCTGCTCCGCGGTGATCTCGTGCTCACAGGCTTCTTCTGTGAAGATCTTGCCGCAGTCGTCGCAGGTGTAATACTCGATATTGCCCTTCTCGGTACAGGTGGAAGCCTTTTCCTCGGTTTTGACGGGTTTATGCCCCTCGTGGGCGATGGTCAGGCTCGTAAGCTCGTTATGATCCGCGTCAAAGTACTTGCCGCAGACGGAGCAGGTGTAGTGCCCGAGCGTGCCGTCTTCAAGGCAGGTCTTGTCGACCTGCGGGATCCATGCGCCGTATTCGTGGTCGGCATAGTCGCCGTATTCCGCGCCGCAGAGATCGCATTTCGCGTACTCGTTGCACTTCGCCGTGCCGCCGTAATGCGCTGCGGTATCGCAGAGCGCCGTCACGGTGCGGTCGGAATTCACGTTCGTCCAGTCGCCGCTCCACGCGCTGAAGGTGTAATGGTTGTCCCCGTCATAGGTCGTCGCCGCAGTCGCGGGAGCCGCCGCGTCCTGACCGTAGGAAACGGTCTGCGTATCCACCGTCGCGCCGTCCCAGCGCAGGAATGTCACGGTAAAGCTTTTGAGCGTCAGGGCGTCGATCGCCGAAAGCAGCGCGTTCTTCGCGGCGTCGATCTCCGCCTGCGTCACGACCGCTTTTGCGCAGACGGCGGCCGCCGCGTCGATCGCGGAGAGATACGCTGCGTAGCTCTCGGGCGTGTAATGGCTCTCCGGCTCGATCGCCGTATCCATTGCGGCGTAGAGCGCGGTCTTATCAAAGGGGACGAGGCGCAGCTTGAGTTTGATACCGCAATGGATGTAGGTTGACGACGTGATGGTGCCGGACTGCGCCATATCCGTCCAGCAGGAAAGCAGAATCGTCAGCTCCTGCCCGCCGACGGAGGGCAGTGTGCCGTTGACCGTGCGGTTCTCGTTGTATCCGTTGGGCTGACCGTTCAGAACGATCTGCCCCGGCGCGGTGGTGGTATAATTTGAATTGTCCGTGCCGATCCAGTAATTCCAGATATCCGCATAGGTGCGGTCCACGACCGTGTAATTCAGCCGGAAGCCCTTCGCGGCGGCGAGGTCCGCAAAGGTTCTGATCGTATTGACGTCGTAGTAATAGGTCGCGACGGGCGCAAGATCCGCGCTCATCTCGCGCGTCTGTACCCAATTGCCGTTCCCGTAATTATAGCTGTCCGTCGTTTCGTCCGCGCCGAACGCCGTCAGACGGCAGGTGCCCGCGGCGACGTTCGTCCAGTCCTGCGTCCCCGTGACGGACACCGACTTCGGCGATGAAACGGGCTTGGCGACCAGCTTGCGGATCGCAAGCCGGATCGCGCCGGCGAGATTGCCGATATCCTCCTGCGTGCGGTCACCCGCGCCGTAAAGCGCGTCCTGCGCGGCGTCGACAGCGGCAGTCACACCGGAAAAGTCGACGTAATCGCCCGCGTTCAGCGCCAGGGCTTCGGCGATCGCAGCCTCAAGATCGGTAAGATCCAATGCGGAAACGAACTCCAGCGCGTCGATCGCGCCGTTCAGCGCGGCGGCGGCTTCGTCGATCTCACTTTGCAGAAGAACGGTTTTTCCGTTCACGGCGGCAGCCGCGGACAGGGCGGAAAGATAATTCTGCCAGCTTTCGGCGGTATAGAAGCTCTGCGGATAGACCTTTGCTCCGATTGCCGTCTGCAGCACGGATTTATCGAACGGAACAAGCCGCAGCTTGAGCTTCGCCCCCGCGTGGATATACCGCGTATTATTGTTGATCGTCGCCTGCTGCGCGATATCCGTCCACGCGGTGAGCGTCAGAACGAGCTCCTGTCCGCCGACGGACGGCAGCGTGCCGTTCACGGTCTGATTCGCGCTGTATCCGCTGCCGACATAGATCTGATTCGGCGCGGAGGAGGAATACGACGAATTTCCCGTGGAGATATAGTAATTCATGATATCCGCGTAGGACGTGTTCGTCACCGCGTAATTGAGCCGGAAGCCCTTCTGCGACGCAAGATCTGCAAAGGTGCGGATCAGGTTCACATCGTAATAATAGGTCGCAACGGGCGCGTCATCCGCATTCATTTCACGCGTCATATACTGCGTGTCCGTCGAAAAATTGTAGTCCGCCGTGGTCTCGTCCGCGCCGAAAGCAGACAGACGGAAACCGCCGTACGCAACGCCGGACCAGTGGTGGTTGCCCTCCACCTTCACGCTGCGGTTCGCCGCGGCGGCGGGCTTCACCGTGAGCTTCGCTACGGCAAGCCGGATCGCCGCGGCGCGGTTATCGAGCCGCTCCTGCGTGGTGTTCTCAAAGGCGGCGAGCTCAGCGAGCGCCGCGTTCACGGCGGTTCTCACGCCGGAAAAATCGGTATAGGCGTTCGCGTCGAGCGCGCGCGCCTCGTCGATCGCGGCATAGAGATCCGCCGGGTCCGCCTCTCCCGATGAGACGAGCCCCGAGATCGCGGACTGCAGCGCCGAAAAAGCCGCATCGATCCCGGTCTGCTGCGGTTTCGTTTCGGCGAGCATATCGCGGGCGGCGGAAAGCGCCGAGGCGTAAGCGGCAAAGCTCGCCGAGGTATACGCCGCCGCGGGGCGGTTATTCTCCGTCTCTTTCGCAACGAGCGCGGAAAGCGCCGCCATGTCGTAACCGACCAGGCGCAGCACGACCTTGTAGCCCGCGTAGATGTACTGTCCGCCTTGGGAAATATAGGTCCACAGCGTCATGGGGATCTCGATGATCTGCCCGCCCGCCGTCGGCGCGGGACCGTAGACGTAGATATCCTCGTTGTTGCCGACGCTGGGCGAGATGCTGCGCAGCGAGGAAACGCTCGTGGAATAGCCGGACGTTCCCGCCGTCAGAAGAT
>JAFRRO010000031.1 GCA_017428025.1 Clostridia bacterium | reverse complement strand
GTAGTTGAATCTCTTCGTTCTTATAATACTGTCGTAATAGGAATAAGTGTTGTTGGTTGCGTCGTTGTCCGCCGCGTCGCTTGCATTCTGCACCATAAAGACGACACGGTAGCTTGTTTCGTCCGGCGTCCACTTTGCGTAGATCGTGGTGTCCGCGGAAAGCTGACCGCCGAAGGAGAAGGGCTGCGTCATCGCCGCGTCAAGATACCATCCCTCAAGCGTATAACCGGGACGAGAAGGCGTCGGATTGGTCGGTGAAGCGGTATTCGTACCGTTCGGATAGAAGACCGGGCTGATATACGCGCCCTTTGTCGGGTCGTCGTCCTGATCGATGTTGTTGTCGAAGATCAGCCAGTAGCCGGTCTGAATATACGGATAAAAGACCTTGTTTTCGGTGACCGTGATCTCAGTACCGACGTCCCAGAGGTTGGAGGAGTTGACCGCCGGGGAGTAGGTATAGGTGACGCCGTCCGAAGTGGAGGGCACGGAGGTGGTCCATCCCATGAACGCCTGCGTGGTCAGCTTCAGCGTATACGCCTGGCTGATCGTATAGGTCGCCTGATGGTTGCTGTCTAAAAGGACGATATCCGCCTTCAGCGCCGCCTTGTCCTGATCGTAATAGGTGACGGTGCGGGATTCGAACGCCGTTGCGTAGTAGTGCAGCGTTACGCCCATATCGACGAAGTCGTTGGTCGTATCGTCGTCGGTATTCTTTTCGAGCTCCGCGCGGATGTCTGCGCGAACTGCGTCAAAGGACAGCTTGGTGGTCGTCGCATTCCAGGACGCGGTCTTCGACCAGCCGTGGAACAGATAGCCGTCCGGCATCGTGCCGGGGCCGGGGTCGAAGACGACCTTCTGGAACAGCGCGTCGGATGCCAGATCCTTGGGCTTGACGAGAATTTCGACCGCCTCTGCGTCTGCTTCATTGTTTCCGTCCGCCTTCATGCGGTGGAACAGGACCTTGATGCGCGCGTATTCCGCGTCGCCGCCGGTACCGACGACGATATAGACAGAGAAGGAGGCGGACTCGAAGTCTGCGCCGTACGGCGAGGCATTGCCCATCGCCTGCAGCACGCCGTCCCGGATCTCGTGATAGAGCGTGAAGCTGTCGCCCTCCATCTTGCGGTTCGTATTGATCTTGACGTGGACCTTGTTCTGGTCCTTCGGCTCGATCTTGAAGCCGTTCGCGTCATAGAACGTGATGTCGACCGCGACCGCGTCGGTCAGCTCGCTTGCCGAAACCTTGGTCAGCGCGAGCGCGCGGGTCTTGTCCTCGTCGACGTCGGTGACGCGCATCGTCGTGCCCTCGGGGAAGACGCCCTCCGGAACGCTTGCGCGGACGGTCACGTTATGCGCGGTCGTATATTCAAAGCTCTGCGCGGGCAGAATGTCCGTACCGACGTCGTCGCCCTCGTAGCGCGCGATGACGCGCATCATGCCGTTGACCTTCGTGGTCGAATAGACGTGCTGTCCGAGCTCGGTATACCAGCCGATGAACGCGCGGCCTTCGACCTCGGGCGCTTCGGGCAGCTCGCCGATCGCCGCACCCGCCAAAACCGACATTACGACAAGAACTTTGCCGTCCTTGTCGACGAAGGTCACGGGAACATAAAGCTCGAGGTCCGGTCTGTCGCCCGGATCGTCCGTGCTCTCCGGATCCGCGGGATCCGAGGGATTCTCCGGGTTTTCCGGATTCTCCGGGTTCTCCGGATTTGCGGGCTCGGCCGGGTTCTCCGGATTTGCGGGCTCGCTCGGGTTCTCCGGATTTGCGGGCTCGCTCGGGTTCTCCGGCTGCGCGGGTTCGGTCGGCAGATCGCCGATCAGACCGCCGCCGACATTGCCGTCGTCGTCTCCGCGGGCGGGTTCGAATCCGACTTCGTCCACGCCGACTTCGTTGCGTTCGACCGCAACGACGTCAACGGCGTCCGCGCTGCCTTCGGCATTATCTGCAATGGTTGCCAGCGGCAACAGCTGCAGCACCATGATGAGCGATACGATGATCGCCCAGGTGCGTCTGCCGAAAAGGATGCTGGATAGCTTTGACATGTTCTTGTTCCTCCGTTTGTGTAATCCCAATAATAGGAAAAGATCGTTGTTTTTTTCCCGGTTTTGCCCGGGACGGCATAGCTGTGCCCATAGCATGGGCATAATATAATCCTATGCTATTATAGAAGAAAGAAAGTCAGATTGCAAGAACAATTTGCGTAAAAAAATAGTATATTTTGCCCAGATATGTGCGGAATTTTGTACAGACCACAAGATGTTGTGGCCGTGCGTCACAAGGTCAAATAATATATTATTATGTACAGAAAATCTGCCGCATTTGTTCATATTTCGTTCACAGAATCGCCGCCGATCGATGCATATTCTGCCGGATCGTTTCTTGCGGATCGATCGGCGGATTTTGCCGAATTGTCTATATAATTATCAAATGCGGTGTTGTGTCCGAAAAGCTGCAATTTACTATGATATAACACCAAATACTTGATGTGTCATCCTGAAGCGAAGCCGAAAGATCTTAAAGATTCTTCGTCACTCTACTTCGCTACAAAGGTAGATCGCGCGGCATTGCTCCACTTTTGTAAAGGGGGGTGGCGGGGCACAGTCCGACGTAGGGATTGTCCATTCTGCATTCTACATTCTACATTCTGCATTTTGCATTCTGCGTCCTCGCCCCGCCGTATCAACGCTCCGCAGGGGAAGATCTCATCTTCCCGTTCCGCTGTTTTCCGGGCGGATAAGATCCGCCCCTACGGATCCGCTGTCGTATGCTTGCCCTCCTTGTATAAAGGAGAGTGGCGGGGCACAGTCCGGCGGGGGATTGTCATTCTACATTCTACATTCTGCATTCTGCATTTTCTTTTTTCTTTCGCATTTTCGAAAAGCGAAAGAAAAAAGATCGGTTTCCCGTTCTTTTCATGGCATTATGTTTGCTTACTCGTCCCCGACGATGGTACGGTATATCCGGTCGAGGTCCTCGCGCGAATAATAATGGATGATGAGCTTGCCCTTGTCCTCGCTGCCCTGCACGGACACCTTGGTGCCGAGCTCGGCGCGCATCCGGTGCATGGCGTTGCGGAATTCCGGCGTCGGCTCCGGCTTTTCCTTATGCCTGCGCTTCGGCATCTCGGCAAAGCGCAGCTCGTCCTCGAGGCGGCGCACCGACCAGTCGCCCTCGACGCACTTTTCCGCCATTTCCATCTGCACGCGCGGATCGCCGACGCCCGCGAGCATCTTGCCGTGACCGGCGGAAAGGCGTCCGTCCTTGATAAGCTTCTGCACGGATTTCGCGAGCGTTAAAAGGCGCAGCGCGTTCGCGATCGCGGGACGGCTCTTGCCGACACGCTCGGACACCTCCTCCTGCGTAAGGTCGTGCTGCTGCATCAGAAGCTTGATCGCGGCGGCTTCCTCGATCGGGTTCAAATTCTCACGCTGGATGTTCTCGACAAGCGAGATCTCCATGAGCGCGTCCTCGTTGATGTCCGTCAACACGACCGGAACGGTCATCAAACCCGCCTGACGCGCCGCACGGTAGCGGCGCTCGCCTGCAACGATCGTATACCGTGCGCCGTTTTTCTTGACCAGGATCGGCTGCACAACGCCGTGACGCTTGATCGACTGTGCGAGCTCTGCGAGCTTTTCCGGGTCGAACGTCTTGCGCGGCTGATCCGGATTGGTGTCGATATCATAAAGATCGACTTCGAACTTGCCGTTCTGCGCCTGCTCCGGCGCGTCGATCTCGTCTAAAAGCGCGTCCAGCCCGCGCCCGAGGCCCTTATTTTTAGCCATTTGCTTCCTCCCGTTTGATAAATTCTTCCGCTAAATTGACATACGCCTTCGCGCCGATGTTGCGCGCGTCGTACAGCGTGATCGGCAAACCGTGGCTCGGCGCTTCGCTCATACGCACCGAACGCGGGATGATCGTGTTGTAGACCTTCTCCCGGAAATACTTTTTGACCTCTTCAACGACCTGCACGCAGAGATTCAGACGCGACGAGAACATCGTCAGCACGACGCCCTGGATGTCGAGCTTGTTGTTCAGATTCCGGCGCACAAGCTTGACCGTGTTCATCAGCTGCGAAAGCCCTTCGAGCGCATAGTATTCGCATTGGATCGGTACCAACAGCGAATCCGAGGCGGTCAGCGCGTTCAGCGTCAGAAGGCCGAGGGACGGGGGACAGTCGATAAAGATGTAGTCGTACCCGTCCACGATCGGCGCAAGTGCTTGCTTGAGGCGCTGCTCACGCGCCATCATAGAGACCAGCTCGACTTCCGCGCCTGCAAGCTCGATGCGCGACGGCAGCACGTCCAGCGTTTCGATCATCGTATGACGGATTGCATCCTGCGCCGGAACGTCGTCGATCAGCACGTCATAGCTCGTCGGAAATTCCTTTTTCTTCGTCACGCCCAATCCGCTGGTGCTGTTTCCCTGCGGGTCCAGATCGACCAACAGCACATGTTTGCCCGTTTGCGCAACACATGCGCTCAGGTTGATCGCGGTCGTCGTCTTTCCGACGCCGCCTTTTTGATTGGTGATTGAAATGATCTTTCCCATAATCGCTCCTTTTCGGAACCATTATAGCGTAACGGTTCTCGATTTGCAATACCGTTCCGCCATATTTTCCTGTTTCACGGGAAACATTTTTGTGCACGTACCATTCGTTGTTTCACGTGAAACACAAAAACAGAGCCGCTTTTTGCGGCTCTGTTATGATACGTGTCGATTATTCTGCTTTCTTGGGCTTTGCTGTCGACGGCTTCTTTGCGGTCGTCTTCTTTGCAGGTGCTTTTTCGGTCTTTTCCGCCGTCGACTTCACCGTACGCGTAACACGTCTGCGCACCGGCTTCGGCTCTTCGTCCGGCAGACCCATCAGGTTCCGATAGAGCTCCATGTACTTTCTTGCGGAGACCGCCCACGAGAAATCCGTCTTCATCGCGCGCTTCATCAGCCGCTTCCACATCTCGCGATCATCATACCAATAGCCGACCGCGTGCTCAAGCACATGCAGCATATCGTGCGCGTTATAATCATGGAAACTGAAGCCGTTGCCGTCGTCCGTGTACCAGTTATAAGGCAGAACGCTGTCGCGCAATCCGCCGGTCTCGCGCACGAGCGGGATGGAACCGTAGCGCATGGCGATCATTTGAGAAAGTCCGCACGGTTCAAACTGGGACGGCATCAGATAGATATCGCTTGCAGCGTAGACACGTCTTGCGATCTGCTCGTCGTGCCGGAGACAGCAGACGAATCTGCCGGGGAAGCGATACTGCGCGTCGCGGAACGCATCCTCGAAATACTGGTCGCCGGTGCCGACCACCGTAAACTGTACGTCCATGCGCATAATGTCGTTCAGCACACAGGTGACAAGATCGAGGCCCTTCTGCGCGGTCAGGCGCGTGACCATCGCGATCAGCGGCACGTCGCGCTTCTGCAAGCCGAGCTCCTCCTGCAGCGCCGCCTTATCGAGCCTCTTGCCGGACGGATCCGCCGCATTGAAATGAACGGGGATATGCATATCTGTATTCGGATCGAACGATATTCCGTCTATTCCGTTCAGGATGCCGGACAAGACGTTCTGTCTGGCACGCAGAAGTCCGTCCATGCGCTCGCCGTAGTAGCCGGTGCGGATCTCCTCCGCGTAGGTCGGACTGACGGTCGTGATGCGGTTTGCGAACACGAGCCCCGCCTTCATAAATGAGAGCAGGCCGTAGAACTCGAGGTTGTTCGGCGAGAAGTATCCCTCGTTGAGCCCCAATACACTATTGATGCGGTGCCAGTCGAAGATGCCCTGGAACTTCAGGTTGTGGATGGTGAACACGGTGTGCACGTCACGGTATCCGTCAAGCGTGCGGTACTGGTCGTTCAGCAGCACCGGAATGAGACCCGTCTGCCAGTCGTTGCAATGGATCACGTCCGGATAGTAGTTCATGTACTTGAACGATTCGAGCACCGCGCGGCAGAAGAACGCGAAGCGGAAGCCCTCCTGCTCGTCGCCCGTGTAGATCTTTTCGCCGCCGAACATGGCGAGATTGTCGATGAAGTAGAATTTCACGCCGTCCTGCTCGAGCATGTCGATGCCGCAGAAGACGCTGTAGCTTCCGAGCTGCAGGTTGAAGTGGCAGACGTGCTGCATCTTGAGGATATAGTAGTCTCCGATCTGCG
>JAFRRO010000030.1 GCA_017428025.1 Clostridia bacterium | reverse complement strand
GTTTACCGCGGCGACATCGACGCGTTCCATTCCGTCATGCAGTATGTGCGCCGTTCCAACCAGAAATATCTGATCCTGTGCGGCAGCCATATCCTGTTCAACACCACGTTCGACGCGCTGATCAAACAGCACCGGGAGAGCGGCGCAGACATCACCTTCATGTACAACGAGGATCCGCGCTTCTTCCCCGAAGAGCAGAACCGCGATCTCCGGCTGCTGTTCGAGGACGACGGCGTCACGGTCAAGGAGCTGGAGTGGAATCCGCATCATCCGCGTTCCAATTTCCGCGCCTGCGAAGCGACCATCATGGACAAGGACCTCTTCGACGATCTGGTCGAGGAAGCCTATTCGCGCGGAAACATCGATTTCGTCCGCGAGGTGATGCTGCCGCTTGCACGGGACAAGAAGTTCAAGGTCATGGGCTGGCGGTACGACGGCTATGTGGCGCGGATCGACTCGATCAACACCTACTTCATGCACAGCATGGAGCTTCTGAACGCGGCCGCCGCAAAGGATCTCTATAACATGCGGCATCCGATCTATACAAAGGTCAAGGACGAATTCGCCGCAAAGTACGGCGAGAACGCAAGTGTGCATAACGTCGTGATGGCGGACGGCTGCGTGATCGACGGCACGGTCGAGAATTCGATCGTGTTCCGCGGCGTTACGGTGGAAGCCGGCGCGGTCGTGAGGAACTCGATCCTGATGCAGGGTGTGACCGTGCGCGCAGGCGCAATGCTCGACCACGTCATTCTCGACAAGAACGTCGTCGTCAACGCGGGAAGACAGCTTACGGGCTATGAGGGCATACCGCTCGTCTTCCGCAAGAACCTGACCGTGTGAGCACATCGAAAGGAGAATCATCATGAAAATTCTGTTTGCGGCAAGCGAGTGCTTCCCGTACATCAAGACCGGCGGACTTGCCGACGTCGTCGGCTCGCTTCCGAAGGAGCTTGTGCGGCAGGGCGCCGAGGTTGCGGTCATGCTGCCGAAGTATACGCAGATCGGCGATTACTACATCCTGAAGATGCAGCACATCTGCCACTTCAATCTGCAGCTCGGAAGCTATTCCGTGTTCTGCGGCATCGACATGCTCGAGCAGGACGGCGTCAGGTTCTACTTCGTCGACAATCTCGCGATGTTCGGGGGAGAGAAGATCTACACCGGCGACGAGCAGGAGGGCTTCCGCTTTGCGTTCTTCTGTCGCGCCGTGCTCGAATCCTTCAAGTACATGAACTACTATCCGGATGTGATCCACTGCAACGACTGGCAGACCGGTCTCATTCCGGTGCTTCTGAACGATCAGTACCGCACGCTCGACGGCTACCGTGACGTGTATACCGTGTTCACGATCCACAACCTCAAGTTCCAGGGCATTTTCAATTGGCACCGCATCAACAGCGTGCTGGGGCTCAACGAGGGATATTTTTCTCCGAACAACCTCGAGTTCTACGGACTGCTCTCGTTCATGAAGGCGGGGCTCGTGTTCGCTAACCGCATCACGACGGTCAGCCCGACCTATGCCGAGGAGATCCGCACCGGATACTACGGCGAACGCCTCGACGGACTTCTGCGCGCAAGGCAGAACGTATTATACGGAATCCTGAACGGAATAGACGGAATATCGTTTGATCCGAGCACAGATATGCATATTCCCGTTCATTTTAACGCAGCGGATCCGTCCGGCAAGAAGCTTGATAAGGCAGCGCTGCAGGAAGAACTGGGCTTGCAGAAGCGCGACGTGCCGCTGATTGCGATGGTCACGCGACTGACCGCGCAGAAGGGTCTGGACCTCGTCACGTGCGTTCTGAACGATATCATGCGCATGGACGTGCAGATGGCGATCGTCGGTACGGGCGACAAGTATTTCGAGGATGCGTTCCGGGATGCGCAGAATCGCTTCCCCGGACGGTTCGTGTGCTGCCTCCGTCACGATGAGCAGATCGCGCGTCGCGTATATGCCGCGAGCGACATCTATCTGATGCCGTCGCAGTTTGAACCGTGCGGTCTTTCTCAGATGATCGCGATGCGCTACGGTTCGATCCCGCTCGTGCGCGAAACAGGCGGTCTGCGCGACAGCGTCCTGCCGTATAACTGGTACACGGACGACGGAAACGGCTTCAGCTTCCACGACTACAACGCGCACGATATGCTGCACGTCCTCGAGCATGCCGTCGGCTACTGGTACGACGACCGCGCCATGTGGTCGCGGCTGATGAAGCGCGCAATGAAGACGGACTTCTCCTGGGCAGTCTCCGCGCGCAAGTACATGGAGCTGTATCGTAACCTGCTTGGGCTTCCGGATGAGGAGCCGAAGCCCGTCCGCAGACGCGCGACGCGCACCGTGAAGCTTGCGACGGACAAGCCCGCAGCAAAGAAACCGACGCCCGCCGTCAAGAAAGCACCGACAAAATCGAAGAAATCCGAATAACGTCATTTCAATCCACGGAGCCGCAGAGATGCGGCTCCTTCTTTGTTTCACGTGAAACATCGGTGCAGGCGTGCATAAAAATGTTTCCCGTGAAACATGTAAAATCGACAGAACGCTATTGCAAAATGCAGACCGTTACGTTATAATAATGTGGTAAAGGAGCAGGTATGGGCAAGATCATTTCAATTACAAATCAAAATGGCGGCGTCGGAAAAACGAC
>JAFRRO010000005.1 GCA_017428025.1 Clostridia bacterium | reverse complement strand
GGGTGCGCGGGTTTCCCCGCTTGTCATTCTGAGCCTTCGGCGAAGAATCTCCGAACGCTCGATTGCTTCATCGTTCCGAGATCCTTCGTCGCTTCGCTCCTCAGGATGACACCGGAGGGTGCGCGGGTTTCCCCGCTTGTCATTCTGAGCCCTCGGCGAAGAATCTCCGAACGCTCGATTGCTTCATCGTTCCGAGATCCTTCGTCGCTTCGCTCCTCAGGATGACACCGCAGGGTGCGCGGGTTTCCCCGCTTGTCATTCTGAGCCTTTGGCGAAGAATCTCCGAACGCAAGCAAGATTCGGCGTTTTCAGATCTTTCGGAAAATAATCTGCAATTCTCCGGATGATGACGGAACTTTTCTGCGTTCTTCTGCGTCTTACGTTATGAGAATGATCATTCGAACAACCGGTACGGAGGGAAACAATGGCTAAAATGACGGACGACGTGTTTGTCGAGGAGGTGCAGGCCGTCAAAAAGACGGCGTTCGGCACCGCGTTTCTGATCCTCAAAAACACGTCGGATTGCGAGGACGCGATGAGCGCGGCGATCGTGAAAGCCTACGAGCATCGCAACAATTTGAAAAAGCGGAACAGCTTTCGCGCATGGTTTCTGCAGATCCTTCGAAACGAATGCTGCACGATCCTGCGCAGGCGCCGCAGAGTCTTTGAGACGGAGGAACTTCCCGATCAGCCGAATCCGCCCGATCCGACGCTTGCGCTCGATTTGCACGACGCGGTGATGCAGTTGCCCGAAGTGCAGCGCAACGCGCTGTATCTGCGGCAGGAGGGGTATTCGGTGGAAGAAATCGCAGCGATCATGGATGTGCCCGCCGGAACGGTCAAGTCGCGGATCTCCCGCGCAAAGGAATCATTACGCATGATGCTGGAGGAAGTACAATGAAACAGAATGAAATCCGCGTCTCGGACGCAATTCCCGAGATGCCCGCATCATTTGACCGGACGGTGGAGGACACGCTGAAAGCGGTCTGCACCGAAAGCGGCAAACGGACGGCGCGCGCGTATGAACGCAGACCGATCCGGCTCAACAAAAAGGCGTGGATCGCGATCGCCGTTGCGGCGACGCTTCTCATCACATCGACGGCGGTGGCCGCCACCGCGATCATCCGGCATAACTATCACTCGCCGAATTCCTACATGATCCACGACAGGGACGAGCGCGAGCAGACGCAGCAGGCGATCCCCGACATCGAGAACGCGATCGCGTCCGCAAAGCCGGAAACCGGCGGCTATTCGATTCAGATGCTCCCCGAACTGGAGAATTTCGACGAGCTCGACGGCTTCCGCGAGGCGCACGGGCAGCCCGCGTATTCCGAAGCGGACTGGGGCTGGATGCGCGGCATCCGTCCCGAGATCGAGGAGGTTCTCGCCGACAGCGGCACGATCGTCTTCAACATCCGCCTGCACACCGATCACGGCATGTGCTTCGGCTGGAGCGGCGAGCAGAGCATCGAGGGCTTCTGCGAGGACAGCTTCTATACCGTCGGCAACGATCCGACGCAGCATGATCTGCCGATCGGCGAAGGCGGCGTCAACCCGAACTCGGTTACGGAAAACGGTGCGACGGTCCACGCCGGAATCGACATCGACGACCTTCCCGAACCGTTCCCGACCGAGGGCACGGTCCATGTCACGACGCACATCCATCTGCGCGACAACCGCGTGGGAAGCATGAACGACGTGGGACTGCTTGCCGTCCTCACATACTCGTTCAGCTTCGACGCCTCGGCGGGCGCGGATGCCGCAGAACCGGTCGTAACGGAACGCCCGCTGTCCGGCTCAATCGTGCTGACGGTGTACACCGGTCACGGATATGAGAACAAGCAGGTTTCCCTGGACGGCGTCGTGCTTCTGGAAACCGTGTCCTATCGCAGCACCGGCATCTATGTGACCTACACGGTCCAATCCGCGCCGGACGGATGGACGGATGCGTATACGCAGGCGCTGCTGGAACCCGCGTTCGGCGACAAAGCAAGGGCGGGATTCGATCTCGTGTGCGCGCCGAAAGGCAGCGCGGATGATGGCGAATATCTGCAGCTCGGCTCGCCGACCTCGATCCCGTGGAACGAGTTCACCTGCATTCTGCCGGTCTTCCCCTCGGAATACGCGGCGTACAAAGCGCAGGGGCTGGAGCTTCGCATCGGCTATCGCGCGATCGGCTCGTTCAACGGCGAACCCGCGGGCACGGATTGGAAGGTTGAGCTTCCCGCAGGCGTGGGTGAATACCATATCCGCGCAGGCGAGGCGCAGACGCTCGGCGTCTTCGAGCTGATTCTGCCGTAACAAAACAAGGAAAAGACCGTTCGAGAACCTGTGTGTCATCCTGAGGAGCGAAGCGACGAAGGATCTCGGAACGGTGAAGCAATCGAACGTTCAGAGATTCTTCGCTGACGCTCAGAATGACAAAAGAGCGTGTGATCTTTTCTCTCCGGTGTCATCCTGAGGAGCGAAGCGACGAAGGATCTCGGAACGGTGAAGCAATCGAACGTTCAGAGATTCTTCGCTGACGCTCAGAATGACACAGACAAACAAAGGGGCCGTTAAAAAAGTCCCAATCAGAAATAGCAAGACTCTCGGGAAAAAGTCCCGGGAGTCTTTGCTATGTGGTATAATATTTGTGTGAATAATAAACAACCACAACGCAATTAT
>JAFRRO010000029.1 GCA_017428025.1 Clostridia bacterium | reverse complement strand
AGCGAGGCGGAAGCGCGGGTCGAACAGGGAGCAGAAGGAGTGCATGCGACGCGCTGCGACCATGTGAGACCATCGGGTGGATTTTGCGAAGCAAAAGACGGGAGGGTTGTTGTCCCCTTCACAACCCGAGCATGCGGGAAAGCAGCGCTGACGCTTTTGCGTGTCCACCTCATCACCGCTTCGCGGAGCTTCCCCTCGAAGGGGAAGCCTTGCTCATACGCAACCAAAAGGCTCCCCTGTGCAAGGGGAGCTGTCGAGGTTTACCGAGACTGAGGGGTTGTTTCCCTCACAACCCGAGCATGCGGGAAAGCAGCAGATACGACGCGCCGGCGCCGCAAAGAAGCCCGAGAAGCAGACCGATGATCGCCGAGGGCAGACCGCGCATATTCCGGTTTCTCGCCCGCACGACGATGCCCGCGACGCCGAAGCAGCAGGCAAGCGGCGCCAGGAAAAACGCGCCGGTCGCGACCGCGCCGAGCACGCGCAGATGCACCGAGAGCATCCGGCAGATCAGCGTCAGCACCGCGCACACGAACGCGCCCGCGCCGAGCAGCAGCGCCGCCGTGCAGAGCTTTGAATACGTGATCCGCTCCCCCGCCGTTTCGCTCGCCGCTTCTGACGCATTGAGAGGCGGAATTCCGGCCGGTTCGGGTGCCGCAGGAGGAATCACACGATTGCCGCAGTTCGGGCAGAATTTGATGTCAGGGCTTTCGAGGGGATGCCCGCATTCAGGACAGAACATTGCCGCCGCCTTTCCGCGTCCGATTGCGACGCCGCACATACATCAGCACGTACCACAGGATGATCAGCACCTGGAACACCGCCGCGACCATGAACAGCATTTCGATGCGCTGAATGCCGGAGATCGCGCGAAACGAGATATATACCGAGGCGCACAGCGTCCAGTCGAGCAGGGTGACGGAGATCGCCTGATGCAGCGTATTGCCCCAGATGTGGCTGAACACGACGAGCAGGATCATGCACACCGGCACGGCGTACACGAACGACAGCCAGCCGACCTTGACCTGCGCCAGATGGCAGACGAAAAACGCGATCGCGCTGACGAACACGACCAGACCGAGCGACAGCAGGGTGATGATCGCGTGGCGGCTTCTCTGCTCGCGCTGCGAACGCACCAGCGGTCCCTCGCGCAAAAACGCGTCGAGCGGGACGTCATAGAGATCGGCAAGCTGACACAGCACCAGAAGGTCCGGCATGCCGTCGCCGCGCTCCCACTTCGAGACCGATTTATCCGAATAATTCAGTTTTTCCGCAAGCTCCGCCTGCGTCATGCCGGCGCGTTTGCGATACGCCGTCAGCTTCTGCGCAAGGATCGTGCGGATACGGTTTTCTTCCATTTATGCATCCTCAAACGCCCTGTTTTCGGGGAATTCTACTCTCGGTAGAGACGCGTTATGCAGATTCTACCGGACAGGCTTTGCGCAATATACCGCGCCCGCTCCCGAATAGGGTGCATTTCTTTTGTGATGACACTATTATAAAGGCAGAAGCAGTTTTATGCAAGCCTGAATTCGGGCGAAAGGAGGGCGTAAATGCAAAATAATCGTGTCATCTCCATCTTCGGCGACTCCATTCTGAAGGGCGTGCGCATGCTCAAGGGCACGACGCGCTACGGAACGACCGACGATATCGGGCTCGAATCGATCGCGCGCGAGCACGACTGGGTGCTCGACAACCGTTCGCGCTTCGGCTGCACGGTCACCAAGGGCGAGCTGCTTTTGAACCGCCTGCTCGAAAAGAACGATCCGCCCGCCGCGGTGCTGTTGGAGTACGGCGGCAACGACGCGGACTTTCGCTGGGACGAGGTCGCGGCGCGTCCCCTCGACGAACATCTGCCGAACACGCCGCTGCCGGTGTTCTGCGACACGCTCCGACGCATGGTGCTTGCGCTGCGCGAACGCGGCGTCCGTCCGGTCCTCTCCACGCTTCCGCCGATCTCAAGCGAGCGCTATCTCAACTGGATCACGCGCAACGGGCTTTCGAAAGAAAACATCCTCCTGTGGCTCGGCGACGCGAACGCGATCTATCGCTATCAGGAGAACTACTCGCGCGCGATCGAGCGGCTGGCCGGAGAGCTCGGCTGCACGCTCGTCGACCTTCGCAGCGCGTTTCTCGAACAGCGCGTGCTGCTCCCCTTCCTCTGCGAGGACGGCATCCACCCGAACGACGCGGGCCAGCGTCTGATCCACGACGTCCTGAAAAACGCTGCTGCCAGGGCGTGAGCATGATGCGGCAGCAATTCATGCCGTAGGGAGATTCATCACAACCCTCCCGTCAGCCTGACGGCTGCCACCCGATGGTCTCACATGGTCGCAGCGCGTCGCCCATCCACTTCGCTTCGCTTCGTTACAGCGGTAGATCGCACGCTTCCCGCGCGTACCATCCACTCCGCTTCGCTTCGTTGCTGCGGAGTGTTAAAAGGGGAGCTGTCGAGGTTTACCGAGACTGAGGGGTTGTCCTGTTCATGACGCAGGCATATCGTGCGGCGTTAAGCCGTATATCGTGCTTGCGGCAGCAATTCATGCCGTAGGGAGATTCATCACAACCCTCCCGTCAGCCTGACGGCTGCCACCCTCCCTTGCACAGGGAGGGCTTTTGGTTTACGCAGATTATGGCTCCCCTGTGCAAGGGGAGCTGTCACCGCAGGTGACTGAGGGGTTGTAAAGACCGTGCGGCGTCAGCCGTATATCGTGCGGCGTCTGCCGTATATCATGCTTGCGACAGCAAGTATATCGTGTTTGCGTCAGCAAACATATCGTGCCAAAGGCATATCGCGTCCCGAAGGGACATTCCGGCATGCGTTCAGAGATTCTTCGCCAAAGGCTCAGAATGACAAGCAAGGAAGCGTCCCTCTCCCCTCCGGTGTCATCCTGAGGGCAAAGCCCGAAGGATCTCGGAGCGGTGAAGCACTCTTGCGTTCAGAGATTCTTCGCCAAAGGCTCAGAATGACAAGCAAGGAAGAGTCTCTCCCCCCCTCCGGTGTCATCCTGAGGGCAAAGCCCGAAGGATCTCTGAACGAAAAGGGACGAAAAGACGGGAGGGTTGTTATGATATGCAAAAGAGCTGCCGAGAGAAGAAACCTTCTTTCGACAGCCCCCCATGTTCTTCTATTGCTCCGGGCGGTAATCGATCCAGGCGCCGTCGAGCAGGATCTCGTAGCTGCCCCACTGCGGTCTGCCTTTGTCGCGCCCCTTGACGCGGATCGGGACGAACGCGTCATGCTGACAGTCCGGCAGCGGATCGTCGAGGTCGCGCCAGCCGCCCGCGTCGATCAGCGGATTCCAGTCCGCATACAGCGCTTCGAGCGAGTCGTAGCAGCAGTCGCGGTCGCACATCTGCGCGTCGGTCCGGCTGTACTCGAACAGATAGACGCCTTCGTTCGCTGCGTACAGCATGATCTTGACGACGGGATTGCCCTCGCTGCGCGGCAGGGGCTTTTGTAGATACGCGTATTGTCTCATAACATGTTCAAAGGGAAGGGCGTTTGCACCCTTCCCGTCGGTTCAGTCGGCGTAGTTGTTGAAATAGTTCTGCACGAGCACGATCGGCGTGCCCTTGTCGCCGCTGCCGCTCGTGAGGTCGCACAGCGAGCCGATCAGGTCCGTGAGACGCCGCGGCGTCGTGCCCTGCGAATCCATCTGGCCCTTGAGATCGTGCTGCTTCTCGCGGATGCGCGCGCGGATCGCCGCGGTCAGCGCTTCGCCCGAAAGATGCTTGAACTCGTTGTCCGCAAGATACTTGAGCTTGAGCTCGTTCGGCAGACCGATCAGACCGTCGGTAAAGCCCGGGGACACCACGGGATCCGCCAGCTCCCAGATCTTGCCGACCGGATCCTTGAACGCGCCGTCGCCGTAGACCATCGCTTCGACCTTGACGCCGGTGCGCGCGAAAAGCTCCTGCTGGATCGCTTCGGCAACCGTCTGCGCGTTTTTCGGGAACAGCTTGATGAGGTTCTCCGTCGCCTTGTTCGAGCCCAGAAGACCGTAGTCCGGCTGGAAGCCGCTGCCGTTACGCGATTCATTCATGATATCGCACAGCGTCAGGACCTTGCGCGCGCCCGCGTTTTGCAGACGGCGCCGGGTGCGCTCGCGCTCGTGGATGTTGCTGACGAGCACGCTGTCGGTCTCGCGAAGGATCGCGATCGGATCGTTCGCAAACAGGATCTTCGCCTCCGCGCCCTCCTCCTCGATGAGATCGCGGTAGTAGCGCACGTAGTTGACGCCGGTGAAGGTGTGCTTCGGCTCGCCGAACGTGCAGATGAATTCCTCCTCGTTCAGCACATCCGAATACGGATTCACGCCCTTGTCGAACAGCTCGTCCTCGTCAAAGAGGTGGTTGCCCTCCTCGTCCGCCGGATAGCTCAACAGCACGACGACCTTCTTCGCCCCGCGCGCAATGCCGCGGAGACAGATCGCAAAGCGGTTGCGCGACATGATCGGGAAAACCACGCCGACCGTATCGCCGAGCTTCTCGTGCACATCCGCCGCAATGTCGTCCACCGTGCAGTAGTTGCCGTCCGCACGCGCGACGACCGCCTCGGTCACCGCCACGACGTCGCGCTCATGCAGCGTGAAGCCGTCCTTTTCCGCCGCCGCCGTCACAGAATCCGCGACGATTTTGACAATGTCGTCCCCCTCGCGGATGATCGGCGCCTTGATGCCTCTTGAAATCGTTCCTGCCATAGTACTGCCTCCCGTAAAGAAGTAAAAAAACAAGTATCAAAATACTATATATCTTCGTGTTTGTCAAGAGAAACGTTGCGCGGCAAACAAAAAAGTGCGTGTCTTTACGCACTTTGCATCCGCACTCTTACGCGCCGACCAGCGGCAGGAATTCCTCCTCGCTGCGCGTCGTGCTTGCGGCAAGCTCCGCGACCAGCACCTGCCGCGCGGTCAGGTACATCTTGCGCTCCCCCGCGGAAAGTCCGCGCTCCCTGTCGCGGCGCATCAGGCACTTGACGACGTCCGCGACGACCATGATATCGCCGCCGCGCAGCTTTTCGAGATTGTCGCGATAGCGCTGGTTCCAGTTGTCGCTCTCCTGCGAGCAGGCGTCCGTCTTCAAAAAGTCGACGACCTTCCGGCAGGTCTCCGTATCGGCAAGGGAACGCAGACCGACCTGCTCCGCGTTACGCACCGGCACCATCGCCGTCATGCGTCCGAGCGTGAAGCGCAGGCGGTAGTACTGCGCTTTCTCGTCGAGTATGGTTTGTTCCTCGATCGCTTCCACCACGCCGACGCCGTGCATCGGGTAGCAAACGAGATCGCCGATCTGAAACACGAAGCTCCCTCCTTGCCGAATACTTTCTTAAGCTTATTATAACGGAAAAGAGCGGCTTCTGTCAAATAAAAAATATAAAATATCACAAGAATCTTTGTCTGTCAAGCGCTATTTTCGGCGATTATTCGCCTGCGACGGCGGTCGGCACGGGCGTCGGCAGCACCGGCGCGATGTAGTCGTACACCTTGCGCAGTCCCATCTTTTTGTCGTCGTGCGAATACGTCACGAATTCCGACAGGCAGAAGTGCATCGCGTCGCTCGTTGTGCGGTAGTAGTGCGCCCACAAAAACCCCGCGCGGTAGAAGCCGAGCTCGTACAGAAGATAGTTCACGCAGGTCTGCGGCACGCCGTTCGGATCGAGCGCGTAGCTGCCGTCGTAGGTGAAGTCGTAGTACGAAACGCCGTTCTCCGTGACGACGCCGTTGTACTTGAGATGCCCCTTGACGTCGTCGTCGATCACCTTGGTATTCTCGGCGATGTTCTTGTTCGGCTGCATCGAGGCGTTGATGTCGACCGCCGTGCCGAACGTGTGGTGGCTGATCGATTTGAGGCTCGACGTGAACCGCGAGACGTAGCAGCCGTTGTACTCCGTGATCAGCGCGATCGCCCGGATCACGCCGGTGTCGCCGTTCGTGCCGTGCACGCGAAGCCGGCTCGTTTCGAGATACTCGAACGCCTTCTGCATATACGGCACCGCGTCCACGTGTACCTTCCACGGCTGCGCGTCGGGATAGCCCGGAATTGTCGTGATGTAGGTCTTTTCCCATTCGGGATCGGCGAGGATGTAGCGTCCGTTCACCCACTGATAGCGATAGAGGAAGCGCTCGTCGCTCTTGAAGAATTTCAGCGCTTCGGGATAGGAGTCCGGGAAGTTCGCCTTGGTGATCGTCTCCCACTCCTCCCCCGCGACATAGAACGAGCAGCGGAAGACCTCGATCTCGCGCGAGCCGCCGCACGACGCCGTGACGCGCAGTGTGTGCACGCCGACGAGGAAATCCTCGAACCGCACCTGCTCCGCAAGCGACTTGCCCCTGTCGGTCTGCGCGCTTCTGAGATCGTAGGAGCCCGCGTTCGCGTCCGTCAGCGCGACCGACCGGCGATAGGGATACGGCTTCTGACTGTTGTGCGCGCAGGTGACTGCGACCGAGACCTTGTCGAGCGGGTAGTTCGAAAGCACCGTGCCGCCGATCTCGAACGCTTCGCCGAGAGACAGCACCGCGCCCTCCTCCGGCATCGGGTGGTCCGGATCGGCACGGAACGTCAGCACCGGCTTGATCGCCGTGTCGCTCCGCGCGCTGATCTGCACCGAATCCACGGTGTCGTCATACTGCACCGTGTCGGCTTCCTCCGGCGCGTCGTCGAACACGATCGTTTCCGCCGCGCCGCGCGGCAGGATCGCGATCACCAGAATCAGAACGCCGAGCAGCGCCGCTCCGACCAGCGACGCCAACAGAATCTTTTGTTTTTTCGACCACGCGGACAGCTGCATTTCGCCACCTCCGAAACGATGGCATTATTGTAGCATATTTCGCGAATCACGTCAAACAAAGGCGCAACCTTTTACAAAGATGTTGCAAACCGTTCGCATCGCGGACGGGAGGACGGGTGCTTTTTGTGCGCCGGAGCGTACAGAATCGTGCTTGCGGCAGCAAGCATATCGTGCCAAGGCTAATCGCGTCCCGGAGGGACATTCCGGCATGCGTTCAGAGATTCTTCGCCAAAGGCTCAGAATGACAAGCAAGGAAGAGTCTCTCCCCCCCTCCGGTGTTATCCTGAGGGCAAAGCCCGAGGGATCTCAGAACGGTGAAGCACTCTTGCGTTCAGAGATTCTTCGCCGAAGGCTCAGAATGACAGACAAGGAAGAACTGCGCTCCCCTCCGGTGTCATCCTGAGGGCAAAGCCCGAAGGATCTCAGAACGGTGAAGCACTCTTGCGTTCAGAGATTCTTCGCCAAAGGCT
>JAFRRO010000028.1 GCA_017428025.1 Clostridia bacterium | reverse complement strand
GTATTTGGGTTACTGGAACGGAATGGAAGCAATCGCAAGGGATAAGGAACCGGAGCCCATCGTGTATATTGAGGATATTGCACACAAAAGTGTCGACAAGTCGAAATGGAATAGTTTCTGCGGCAAATACGAGCATCCTGAAGACGCCGAGTTCCTCGTCGACGAGGTCTGGATGCAGGACGGTGAGCTTCACGCGAGGGCGATCGACGAGGACGGAGATGAGATGACCTTCCGGCTCTATCCCATCGGCGAAAACGAGTTCGGCAGGAAGGGCGGGATGCTTAAGTTGACCTTCAGTGACGACTGTGTGGCGTACGACGATCTCACCTGTAAAAAGCTGTAAGCGTACGACAATAGGGCGGCGGAATTTCCCGCCGCCCGGAAAAGAGGAAACAGAATGACGGAATAACCGCTGCGAGCTTTACAAGAATCTTTGAGCGTGGCGCGGCGATGCGGTTCGGGGCACGGATTGCATCTTCGTGCGGAATATGATAGACTGAACGCATCGATGCAGAAGGAGGACAGCGCCGTGCAGGAACTTTTTACCGCCGAAGCCGCAGCGATACCGGAGATTCCGTGGAACGTCTATCCGAGACCGCAACTGCGGCGCGAACGCTGGCTTTGTCTGAACGGAACGTGGGAGCTGTCGTTCAAAGACGTCGTACAGAAGATTCGCGTGCCGTACTGTCCGGAAAGTCTGCTGTCCGGCGTACGTCAAAAGCCCGGGACCGGAGAACCGATGCGCTACCGGAGGACGTTTTCCGTTCCGGAGGACTGGCGGGGCATGCGCATTCTGCTGCACTTCGGCGCCGTGATGCGCAAGGCGACGGTCTTTATCAACGGCGTTGCGCTCGCGCGGCACGAAAACGGCTATCTGCCGTTCTCTGCGGATATCACCGACGCGCTGCACACCGGCGAAAACGAGCTGTGCGTTGCGGTTATCAACGATCTGGACACGCGCTATCCCTACGGCAAGCAAACCAAAAAGCGCGGCGGCATGTGGTACACGCCCTGCTCGGGCATCTGGCAGACGGTGTGGCTGGAGCCGGTGCCGACGCAGTATATCCGATCGCTCAATATCACCAACGGACCGGACTGGGCGGAGATCCGGACGGACGGCGTCGAAACCGGCACAGTCTGCCTGAACGGTCGGACGTTTGCGCTCGAAAACGGAATCGCAAGGATAGCGATCGACAAGCCGCATTTTTGGACGCCTTCCGATCCGTATCTGTATACCTTTACAATCACGAGCGGCGCGGATACGGTGCAGTCCTATTTTGCGCTGCGCACGCTTTCGATCGAGACGGTCGGCGGCGTCCCGCGCCTGTGCCTGAACGGCAAACCGTATTTCTGCAACGGGCTTCTGGATCAGGGCTACTGGAGCGACGGACTTTTTACGCCCGCGACGCCCGAGGGCTTTGAACGGGACATCCTTGCCATGAAGTCTTTGGGCTTCAATACGCTGCGCAAGCACATCAAGGTCGAACCGGAACGGTTCTATTACGACTGCGACCGGCTGGGCATGATCGTCTTTCAGGATATGGTCAACAACGGCGTATACCGCTATGTGCGGGACACGGTGCTTCCGACGCTCCATTTTCAGAAGCGACGCGACAAACGCCTGAACCCCGATCCCGAAACGCGGCGCATCTTTATGGACGGCATGGAGGCGACCGTCCGGCATCTTCGCAATCATCCGAGCATCTGCCTTTGGACGATCTTCAACGAGGGCTGGGGGCAGTTCTGCGCCGACGACGCCTATACGAAGCTGAAGGCGCTCGATCCGGGCCGGTGGATCGACAGCACCTCCGGCTGGTTCCATCAAAAGCAGTCCGACGTGGACAGTCTGCACATCTATTTTTACAAGCTGCATCTCGGAAAAGAAAACAGACCGCAGCTGCTGTCCGAATTCGGCGGCTTTGTTTGGAAGGTTCCGGCGCACAGCTTTAACCTTGAAAAAACCTACGGCTACAAAGTATTCGACACGCGTGAGGCCTATGTGCAGGCGCTGCGCGAGCTGTATCAAGGGCTGATCCCGCTGATCCGGGAGGGGCTTTGCGGCGCGATCTATACGCAGGTTTCCGACGTGGAGGACGAAACGAACGGGCTTTTCACCTTCGACCGCGCCGTTTTGAAGCTGCAGCCGGAGGAATGGGAAGACGTGACAAAAGGACTTTTCGGCGAGCAGCCCGTCTGAGACGGACGGCGCCGGGTTCGGTCGGACGGGATCGACGCGAGCATTCCGAAAAGCAGTCGGCGTTCGAACGTTTTTTGCGGGAACGGAGATTTTGTTACAATTATTTGATGTTTCTGTTGCATTTTCGTGTTAAAATGCCGGTATGAAAAAAGAAATGAAAAGAATCCTTGTTCTCCTGTGCGCGGCGGCGCTGCTGCTGACCGGATGCACGGTTGAACCATACGAAGCGGCGGAACCGGTCGAGACGGCGACAGCGGAGGAGACCGTTGTGCTGCCGGAGCCGACGCCGGAGGAGCGCGCGCCGATCGATTTGGACGATTATATCGGCTTCTATTCGACCGACGGCGGCGATCTCGTGACGATCGAAAGGATCGCGGACGGCTATGCGATGTCGGTCGTGCTGTACCGTCTCATCGGTCTGGACGATGGCACGGTTTCTGCGTCCGCAGAGGGCGTCGTATACCGATCCGTCGACGCCGCAGGCAATCCGATCACGCTCACGTTTTACCGGGACGGCGAAGCATACGCGGTGCGCGCGGACGAAAGCACGTGGGAATACCTCGCGCCGGGAACGGTCGTTGCCGGGTTTGAACGGACCGAGCATCTGTCCCTTTCCGAAGACGAATACGGCGAGCCGACCGACTCGGAAGCCGCCGCCGAACAGCCGCGCGGTTACTATGTCTTTCAGCCCAAGGTCTGTTCCGTTTTTATGGAGGAGGTCTTCGGGAAGGACATGTGCGAGGCGTGGTTCAACCTTGTCGACGCGGTTCTTAAGGGCGAGGACACCTTTGCCTGCAAGGATCAGTACACCTACGACTGGATGATGGGGCAGTTTCCCGAAAACTGTCTGCCGATCCTGAAGGAACTGATCGACTATTCCTGGGACCGCGAACACTCCGTGATCGACGGCGTTGCAAGCTTTACGTATCTCGTCCCGCCCGAGGAAGCCAAGGCGCGGATCGAGGCGTTCGGGGAGCAGATCGAGGGCATGCTCAACGAGGTTTTTCAGGATGATTATTCGGATTTCGAGAAGTGCCTCGCCCTGTATATCTGGTTTTCCGACCACTACGAATACGACTGGGACACCTACATGAAGATGTACGACGAGTATGTGGACTATACCTCGTGCTACCGCTTCTTCGAGACCGGTATCGGCATCTGCCACGAGATCTCCTCGGCGTACTCCTACCTGCTGCTGCAGGCGGGCGTGCAGGCGACCACGATGAGCGGAACGCGCGCCTACGATCTTGCCGGACATCAGTGGAGCTATGTGCGGATCAACGGGAAGGAGTACCACATCGATCCGACCTACGTGCTCGGCACCGGCGGAACGCTGCGCTACTTTATGATGACCGACGAAAAGCGCGAAGAGGAGGATTCCTACGATCCGTCGACGTTCTACGCCGTTTCGCACTATTCGCAGGACCATCCGCACCCCGCTTACGTCGCGGACGACGAGACGTTCGCGCCCCTGTGGGAGTATGAATTTGAATCGTTCGATCACGAAACGCATACCGTTCTCTGTCCGGCGGGACAGAGCGAGTACGGCGAGTGGACGTATTTCAGGTTCGACTATGCCGGATATTGAGGGAATGGAATCGGAATACACGGAGGGAACAATGACGGAGCTGAAACCAATCACGGAAGACAATTTTCCGGAGGCGTTTCGCCTGAAACTGGCGCCGGAGCAGGAGAAATTCGTTTCTCATCCGATCCGGAGCCTTGCGCAGGCGTATGTGTACCGGAATCAGTGTCAGCCGTTCGGCATCTATGCGGACGGGAAGATGATCGGATATGTCATGGTCATCTATGATTACGATATTCCGGAGTATGATATCTGGCACATGATGATCGACGCATCTGTGCAGGGACACGGCTATGGCAGCGAGGCGCTGGATCGGGTTTTGGACTATATCAAAACAAAGCCGTTCGGCGATTCGAACCGCGTTGCATTGACCTGCAGCAGGGACAATCCGGTTGCCCTCAAGCTGTATGAAAGCAAGGGCTTTTCCGCAACCGGAAACGCGGACGAAGACGAGATCGAGCTTGTTATGACGATTCGGTGAGGGAACGATGATGGATTACGCAAAGGATCAAACCCGCGACGGACGCCCCGCCGCGCAGGGAAAGCGGACCAGCACGGACGGGAAGAAGCAACGCGAACCCGCAAGACCGGTTTTCATCGATCTGGACGACGCGTACGGCGTGCCGTTCTCCGCGGCGCCGGTTTCCGTGCAGGCGTACGGAACGGATCGCGAACCGAAAACAAAACCGCGGTGAGATCGCGGCGCCTTATGTCCCCGAAGCGGGGATTTTTTCGTATAGGCGTTTTTTTCGGAAGATCGGCGGGCAAGAGTGTTGTTTTGCGGAGCGGCTTCGGCTATAATGGAATCGGAGATTTGTCCGGAGGTGCAGGATGATCGATCTCAACCATCTCGAACAGTACCGCGAGAACAACCGCATCGAGGCAAAGCGCGCCGTCGGCGGGCTGCCGCAGAGCATCTGGGAGACGTATTCCGCGTTTGCCAACACGCTCGGCGGGCTGATTCTGCTCGGCGTCGAGGAACTGGAAGACAAATCCCTGCACGCAATCCGGCTGCCGGATCCGGAAGAACTGGTCCGGGATTTCTGGACCGCGGTCAACGATCCGAACGTCGCCAGCGTCAACGTTCTTTCCGAAAAGGACGTCACGATCGAACCGGTCGACGGCAAACGCATCGTCGTGATCCGCGTGCCGCGGGCGAGCCGCGCGGTGCGGCCGGTGTGGGTGAACGGCAGCCCGAAAAACTGCTATTTCCGCAACGGCGAGGGCGACTGTCAATGCACCGCCGAAGAGCTGAACGCTATGTTCAGCGCACCGACCGATCCGAAACAGGAACGGAAAACGGACGCGGTACGCCGCGCCCGGCGCAGACAGTTCCGCACCATCGTCGCGTACCTGACCGAGCACCCGACTGTCAGACTGTCCGAGATCGCGGACGCGACCGGACTCAAGCAGCTGCGCGTGCGCACCGTTCTCCGGCGGCTGATCGCCGACGGGATCGTTGTGGCGGAGGGAACCTCACGGAACCGGACGTACCGGCTGAAATACTGAAAACGGTTTATAAAGAATATGGAACAGGATACCGCATTCAATCGAATATTCGCTTTGTTCTTCGACGAAACGCCGGTCGCGGTCCGCACGATCGACACCGGCCGCGGAGAGGACGATTTCCGCGTGACGTTCATCGTTGAAACGGACGCGGGGAACAAGGTTGTCCTGAAGCTTGCCGACAACGATTTTACGTTTCCGGAAAAGATCGCCGTCTGGCAGCGGACGGTCGAGGAATACCGGAAGCTCGGCTATGACTGCCCGCGTATCTTTACGGACAAGGCCGGCCGGTTTCCCATGGTGGAATACAACGGTCACCGATGCACGGCATACGCCGAGGCGTTTGCGCCGTACCGTCCGGCGGAGGACCGGTTTTCGGAGGATTTCGGGCAGGATGACGCGCTGTACCAAAGCTACAAACGCGACATCTGGCGCATGACGGCGCGGATCGCGGCGCAGTATTTCGACTATTCGCCGTACCCGTCGGCATACTGCCTGTTCGAAACCTTCTGCCCGAGCGACAAAACGGACGAGGTTCTGGATAATGCGCTGACGTGGAAGGAATACGCGGATAAGCTGCCCGAGGCATTCCGCGAGCAGACGGAACGGATCTGGCGGCTGTGGACGGACAACCGCGCGGCGCTGGAGCCGGTCTACCGGCAGCTTCCGACCTCGGTCTTTCAGGCGGATCTCAACGCCTCGAACATCCTTTTGGACGATGCAGGCAGATTCGTCGGCGTGTACGATTTCAATCTCTGCGGCAGGGACGTTTTTCTGAACTATCTGATGCGTGAAAGCGACGGGGTTTCCGGCATCTGCGACGCGCTGAAGATCGCGGCGGAATGCTATCGGTTTTCGGAGCTCGAAAAGGACACGGCGCTGATGCTGTACCGTTGTCTGAAGCCGCTGTGGTGGAGTGCCGTCAAGGCGCTGAAGGACGCGGGGAGCGATCAAACTGCCATCCGGGCGTGTCTGGACAAAGCGGAACGCGCCTTGACCGAAGACATCGATTTCAAAACTTTCATGGAGGCGCCGAATGACATTGTATGACAGGCTCGAAAAGGTCAAAGACGAAGCGTACCGGGATCTTCAGATGAAGCTCGTTCCGAACATCCCGCCGGAAACGGTCGTCGGCGTGCGGACGCCCGAGATGCGCGCGATCGCCAAGGCGGTCTATGAAAGCGCGGACCGCGACGCGTTTCTGAACGACCTCCCGCACAAGTATTACGAGGAAAACCTGATCCATTTCTTTGTGATCGCGCAAATCCGGGATTTCGACGAATGCATTCGCCGCACGGAAGCGTTTCTTCCCTATGTCGACTGCTGGCCGGTTTCGGATCAGGCGACGCCGAAATCGTTCCGCAAAAACCACGAAAAGCTGCTGCCGTATCTCCGAAACTGGATCGCGTCGGAGCATGTGTATACGGCGCGGTTCGGCATCCGCATGCTGATGAACGAGTTTCTGGACGCGGATTTCAAGGCGGAATACCTCGATCTGGTCGCTTCCAAAACGGGCGAAGACTATTATCTTAAAATGATGATCGCCTGGTATTTCGCAACGGCGCTCGCGAAGCGCTATGACGAGACGCTTCCGTATCTCGAAACCCGCAGGCTGGACGACTGGACGCACAAAAAGACGATTCAGAAAGCGGTGGAGAGCTTCCGCGTTTCGGACGAACACAAGGCATATCTCAGGACGCTGCGCTGAGGGCAGACAAAGGAGGCAACCGATGGCGATACTTGCCGCATTTATGGTTCCGCATCCGCCGATGATCGTTCCGGACGTCGGGCGGGGAAGCGAAGAACAGATTTCGGAAACGACGCGATCATACGAGCGCGTGGCCGATGAGATCGCCGCGCTCAAGCCGGACACGCTGATCGTCACCAGTCCGCATTCCGTCATGTACGCGGATTACTTTCACATCTCGCCCGGCAGCGGCGCGTCCGGTTCGTTCCGGCAGTTTCGCGCGGGCGGCGTGCGGTTTTCGGAGCGGTACGACACGGCGCTTGTACAGCGTATCTCGGAGCTCGCGGACGCGGAGGATTTCCCCGCGGGCACGCTCGGCGAGCGGGACGCGGCGCTCGATCACGGCACGATGGTGCCGCTGTGGTTCATCCGGCAGAAATATGCGGGCGGGAAGCTTGTACGCATCGGGCTGTCCGGACTGTCGCTCTGCGACCATTACCGGCTGGGGCAGCTGATCGCCCGAGCCGTCGAGGACACCGGAACGCGGGCGGTGCTGATCGCAAGCGGGGACCTTTCGCACAAGCTGCAGCCGTACGGACCGTACGGATTCGCCCCGGAGGGACCGGAATACGACCGCCGCATCATGGACGTGTGCGGACGCGCGGCGTTCGGCGAGCTGCTGGAATTTGACGAGACCTTCTGCGAAAAGGCGGCGGAGTGCGGACACCGGTCGTTTGTGATCATGGCGGGTGCGTTCGACGGGCTGAAGGTAAAAGCAACGGCGCTGTCGCATCAGGACGTAACCGGCGTCGGCTACGGCATCTGCACGTTCTATCCGGACGGCGCGGACGAAAGCCGGCGTTTTCTGGACGCGTACCGCGAACGGACGGAGCGCGAATGCCGCGAGAAAGCGGAGAAGAGCGACGCGTACGTCAGGCTTGCGCGGGCGTCCGTCACCGCATGGGTGCTGCGGCGCGAGCGCATTTCCGTGCCGGACGGACTGCCGGACGAACTGCTGTCCGCGCGCGCGGGGGTGTTTGTCTCCCTGCACAAGGACGGACGGCTGCGCGGTTGCATCGGCACGATCGCACCGACGCGCAAAAATGTCGCGGAGGAGATCATCGAAAACGCCGTCAGCGCCTGTTCGTACGATCCGCGCTTTTCGCCGGTCACCGCAAAGGAACTGAGCGGGCTCGAGATCAGCGTGGACGTGCTCGGCGAAACGGAACCGATCGATTCGCCGGATGCGCTCGACGTGAAGCGCTACGGCGTCATCGTCAGCTGCGGGCGGAAGCGCGGACTGCTGCTTCCGAATCTGGACGGCGTGGATACCGTGGAGGAACAGATCCGCATCGCGCGGCAAAAGGGCGGCATCCGCGAGGACGAGCCGTACACGCTCGAACGGTTCGAGGTCGTGCGGCATTTTTGAGAGGTTGATATGGCGGAGTGCGGCGTTTGTTTCAGACATTGCAGGCTTAAGGAAGGGCAGATCGGCTTCTGCGGCGGGCGCATCGCAAAGGACGGGCGCACGGAAGCGTACAACTACGGCAGGATCACGTCTCTGGCGCTCGATCCGATCGAGAAAAAGCCGCTCAACCGCTTCTTTCCCGGCAGCATGATCCTGTCCGTCGGCAGCTTCGGCTGCAATCTGCGCTGTCCGTTCTGCCAGAATTACGAGATTTCGTGGTCGGAGCAGGCGAAACGCTTTGCCTTGACGGCGGAAACGATCGCGCCGGAGGCGCTTGCTGCGATCGCAAACAGGACGCGCAGCCGCGGCAACATCGGCGTCGCGTTCACGTACAACGAACCGCTGATCGGCTATGAGTTCGTGCGCGACACGGCGAAGCTTTTGAAAGCCGAAGGGCTCATGACCGTCATCGTCACGAACGGCACCGCCGAGCTTGCCGTTTGGGATGAGCTGAAGCCGTACGTCGATGCAATGAATATCGATCTCAAGGGCTTTACCGACCGCTACTACAATGAGGTGCTCGGCGGCGACCGGCGGCAGGTGATGTCGTTCATCGAAGCGGCGGTCAAAACCTGTCATGTCGAGCTGACGACGCTGATCGTCCCGGGCGAAAACGACGGCGAGGAGGAGATGCGCGCGCTCTCGCAATGGGTTGCGCGGCTCAAGAATCCAGACGGAACCGGCGTGCCGCTGCACATCTCTCGCTTTTTCCCGCGGTTTCATATGCAGGACCGCAAAGCGACGCCGGTCCGCACCGTCTATCGACTCGCAAACGTCGCGCGCGAGGCTCTCGACTTCGTTTACACCGGCAACTGCTGACCGCAAAACCGAAAGAATATCATCAAAAAAAGCCGTGGCAAAAGCCGCGGCTTCAATATTTGGATGCCAGTTCGTTCGGATCACGAAAAAACGCTCAGATGATCCCGCAGGGGATCAGCACCGCAAGAAGCACCGCAACCAGCGCCCATTCGGCAATCAGAAACGCGTTCCGCTTCTTCGGCGCCATGTCCGGCACATAGTTGCTTGCAAGGAAAAACGGGACGTAGGTCGTGATGAACACGGGAATCACGCCCCACCACTTGTATACCCAGATGAAGGAGCGGTTGCTCGTGCCCGCCAGGAACGACTCAAACAGCGCAAACAGCAGCGCCATTTCGAGCGCGCCGACGAGCTTGCAGCTGACGCCCTTTCGGCCGTTCTTTGCAAAGTACCGCTTGGTCCGGTCCTGTGGGAGCATCTTGAACGAAATGATGCCCGCGAGCGAGAACATCATCGAAAGCTCCCAGCACACGCCGATCAGCAGGATGAACGTGGTCGATTCGTTGGACACCGCCCACAGCGGATAGCCGAAGATCCTGGCGATCACCGCGTTTGTGATCTCATAGAGCCAGTGCACGCCGTACAGCGCGAGTCCAGCAAATACGACCTCTTTGTTCTTCTTATGGATCTCCGACCAGTAGACGTAGAAGACCACCGCCAGAATGAAGATGAACGTCCAGTTGAAGTTTTCCGTGCTTCGCACACGGATCGCGTCCACCAGCGCTTTCGACTCCTCCGAGCCGTCGCCCCAGAATATAAACATATCCGTCTCCTCCTTACCGTTTTTCCGGTAACAGTGTAACACACTTTTGCCGCCGGTTCAAGAACGCAAAACGCCGTTCCGTCCGGAACGGCGGAGCGCTGCGGCGGATCAGCCGAGCAACAGCCGGAGATTCTCGCCGCGAATCCCGACAAATGCGCCTTTCTGCGCCTGCGGGGAGTCGGGATGGCAGAGAAGCCACTTGTTCTGCATCCACAAAAGCCCCCGTTCGCCGTCGGCGGTCGTGTCGATTGCATCCAGCGGGGCGTTGGTTCCGCGCGTAAGAATGACGAGACAGTTGAAACCGTCCGCCGTACTGCGGCACGGCGCAAAGTGCAGCACGCGCGGATAGATCTCGACAGGCGTTTCGGGCGGGAGGTAAAAGCCCTTGACGTCCTTCGAATCGAGCGTGCGTTCGTGCACGTCCTCCGGCAGCGCCAGAAGCAGCACCAGACCGGTCGTCGAGCAATTGACCTCGCTGCATTTGTGGTATTCCTCGGCGTTCAGCGTAAAGCCGCGTCCGTTGCAGAAGCCCGCCTCGATCGGCATGCCGCCGTAAACGGTACGGCCGATCTCCCGTACGGCGTCGAGCGCTTCAAGCGCCGGATCGGACGCAACGTAGCAGTTGCCGCTTTCGGGGATCGGCGTGCGCCGGATCGCATCGAACAGCGCCGCGTCGCGGACCGGCAGCACCTGTCCGTAGGGACGAAACGCGGGATCGAATACCGAATACAGCCGCAGATTCGGGTTCGCGTTCTGTAAAGCAAGCAATACATTCATTCCGAAACGCCTCCGTTTTCCAGATATTTCGCGACGGCAAGCAGTCCCGCCGCCTTGTCCTCGAGCGTGTTGTTGAACCGGCTCTTCTCCATCGGCACCGCATGCGCGGCGTCGACGCCCACGGTCATCTCCGCCTTGAGCCGCGAGAGAAAATACGGATGCTCGAAAATCGGTCCGTAGAGCACGATGCGCGCCGGATCGATGAGATAGATCACGCTTTTCAGCGCGTTTGCCATTGCGTCGGCGGCGCGGTCCGTTACGGACGCAGCGCCCGCGTCGCCGCCCTGCGCGGCTTCGAGCACATCGGACAGCGACACCGCTTCGCGCCTGCCGTTGACGCGCGCATAGAGCAGCGGCGTGCGGTCCTCGGAAAACAGCGCCTGCGCGTCCTCGACGATCGCCGCGGGGGAGGCGATGGTTTCCAGACACCCGGATTTGCCGCAGTGGCACGGCTTGCCGCCGTGGCGGATCACCGGAATATGCCCGATCTCGGCGCACTGTCCGCGGCTGCCGGAAAGAATCTGTCCGCGCACGGAGATCGCCGCGCCGATGCCGGATGCGCAGCGTACGAACAGCGCGCTGCCCGTTTCGGATTCGCGCGAGAAAAAGCGCTCGGCGGCAAACAGCGCGCGCACGTTGTTGGACAGCACCGCAGAAAAGCCGGTCAGCGCCTCGAACCGTTCGCAGATCGGAAAATCGTTTGTGTCGAGCGCGTCAAAACTGCTCTTGACCGTGCGCCGATCCTGTCCGATCACGCCGCGCACGGCGATGCCGAGCCCGACGATCCACTCACGCGGGAGGGCGTGACGCTGTATCTGCATCAGCAGCAGATCGGACAGCAGCCGCACCGTCGCTTCGGCGTTTGCGGGGACCGAAAGGAGAACGTCCTCCGAAAATAGCACGCTGCCGTCGAGCCGCACCGCGGAGAGAACCGCGCGGCCGAGCCCAAGCCACACGCCGAGCGCGCAGCGCGCGTCGGGCTGCAGCGAAAGCGTGATCTCCCGCCGCCCCACGCCGCCGGTCGACACGGCGCCGGTCTCGCGCACGAGCCCTTCCGCGATCAGCTCCGCGGCGATCTTGGTGATCGCAGCGGGCGTCAGACCGAGTTCGTTCGCAAGCTTCTTTCTCGAAAGACCGTCGTACCGGTGCAGACAGCGGAGCACCGCGCCGCGGTTCTGGCGCTTCAAGCGCATCATGTTATCGCCTTCCATGGTTCGCCTCCGTACGGGAATGCAGCTTTTCGCGCAGCAGAATCACCACCGCGCCGAGGAGTACCACGCCGATGCCGATGCATTTCTGCACGGTCAGCGTTTCGTTGAGCAAAAAGACGCCGATCAGGGTGCTCACGACCGGCATGAGCAGAAGCCACAGCTTGACAATCCAGACCTCGTGACGCCTGAGATTGCGGTAATAGAAGAAATAGATGCACGTCTGTGCAAGACCGCCCAAAAGCACAAGCCACCAGAAGCCCGGCGTCGCCGCGGGATGCAGCGCTTTGAGATCGCCGCGCGCGACCGAGAACAGCGCGAACAGCAGCAGCACGACGAAGTTGTTGTAATACGAGATCGTATCCGCTTTCTGCGCGTGCTTTTCCTGCGCCGCCTTGATGATGAACGCGTTCGCCGTCACGCACAGCGCGCTCAGCAGAAAGAACAGATCGGTCGGCCGAAACGAAACCGCCGAGAAATCGAGCCCGAGCACCAACAGCACGCCGATCAGCATCAGGATGCTGCCGATCCAGTCGGTGGCATAGAGACGCTTGCGGTAAATCGCAACGCTGATCAGGTTCACCATCAGCACGTCGGTTTTTAAAAGCGCCGTGCCGGTGCCGAGCGAGCCGCCGAACCGGTAGCCGAGGTTTGCAAACAGATCGAGCAGAAACCCGAATACGCCGATGATCACAAGGATCACCGTCACCCTGCCCTGCCGGAACAGATCGCGGAAACCGCCGGTGACGCCGAGCTGGATCGTAAGAAAGAGCAGCGCGGCGGCGCGCAGCAGAAACCCTGTCGAAAATGCGGAGCCCGTAATGTCCACCATGCGTTTCGAGACCGCATAGTAGATCGACCATGCCAGCACCATGCCGGCGATCATGCAGATGTCGCGAACCCTGTCCTTCATTGCAGCGCCGCAAACATGCGCTTAAGCGCCGCCTCGTCCATCGCGACCGGATTGTTCTGCATCAGCGGATGGATTGCCGCGTCATGCGCAAGCTTGTCGAGATCGACCTCGCCGAGATCGGAAAGCGTCACGCGAAGCCCGCCGAGCGCTTTCAGCGCGCGGATGCGGTCCGCAAGCTCGTCCGTGCCGGACAGTCCGACGCGGCGGCAGAGCGTTTCGAGCCGTTCGTCGGTGTTGATTTTCACAAAGCTGTCGAGCGTGAACGCGCAGGCTTCGCCGTGCGGCAGATGGTAATCCTCGGAAAGCGGATAGCTGCACGCATGGCTGCCCGCGGTTTTGGGTAGCGCAAAGCTGAGCCCGCCGAGGAGCGCCGCAAGCGACATGTGTTCGCGCGCGGCAAGGTTCGCTCCGTCGCGGTACGCGGTTTCCAGGTTTTCCAGAACGAGCCGTACCGCCTCGATCGCGCAGAGATCGGAAACCGGCTGATGGTGCTTGCTCCAGTAGCCCTCGAGCGCGTGCGCCATCGCGTCCAGTCCCGTGTTCATCGTCGTGCGCGGCGGCACGGTCAACGTCAGCTCCGGATCGACGATCGCATAGGTCGGCATAAAGACCGGATTGTTGATCGTCTTTTTTTCCTTGCCGTTGCTCATGACCGACACCTGCGTGACCTCGCTGCCGGTGCCCGCGGTGGTCGGCATCGCGATCATCGGAAGGCGGGCGGCGGAAAACGGGCGTTCGCCCTTAAAATACGGCAGCGGATCGTCGCTTTCGCCCGCGATCGCCGCGGCGAACTTCGCCGTGTCCATCGTGCTGCCGCCGCCGATGCCGACGACTGCGCCGATGTTGTGTTCGCGAATCAGTCGCACCGACGCGGTAACGCCTTTGAGCTGCGGGTTTTCCTCGACGTCCGAGAAGATCGCCGCAATCCGGGGCGTGTCCTTCTGCATGGCTTCCGCGGTCGGGCGCAGAAACCGGTCGCATACGACGAGACAGCGCTGTACGCCGAGCGAGGCGAGGATCGTCGAAAGTTCCCCGCGGCTGCCGCAGCCGAAGCGGATCTTCACCGGCTGCGAATAGAGAAACTCAAGCGCCATAGATCCGGTCCTCGATCGCCTTGACTTCGGCGGCGAATTTGTGCATATTCACTGCGCGCCAGTCCTCGAGGTCCTGACACCAGTCGGTCTTGAGAAACATCTTGACCATCTCGATCGCCATCTCCGGTCCGACGATCCAGCCGCCCATGCACAGCACGTTCGCGTTGTTGATCGCGCGCGCCATCTTCGCGGCGTAGAGGCTTTCGCACGCCACGGCGTGGACGCCCTTGAACTTGTTCGCGACGACGCTCATGCCCGCGCCGGTGCCGCAGATCAGGATCGCCTTCTCATAGGTGCCGTCCTGCACCTTGGGCGCGACGTCGCCCGCCACGCGATAGTAGGGATGGACCTCGTTGAGGTCGACGGTGCCGAGATCGTCAAATTCGACGCCTGCTTCTTTGAGATACGCTTTGACCGCTTCCTTGACGGCAAAGCCCGATTTGTCGCTTCCGATTGCCAGTTTCATCCGAAAATCCTCCTGTTATTTGAGCAATATGGCTTCTTTTGCGGTTTTGATGATGTTTTCTTTCGTCAGTCCCGTCGCTTCCTTGAGATAGGGGAGCTTGCCGACTTCGCCGAAGCGGTCCGTGATCCCGACGCCCTTGACCGGAATCCGATCTTCCGCCAGCGTTTCGAGCACCGCCGAGCGCAGTCCGCCGATGACGTTGTGGTTTTCGACGGTCAGCACCGCGCCGGTCTTTCTTGCCGACGCGATTACGCTCTCGCGGTCGACCGGCTTGATCGTGTGGATATTCCAGACGTCGCAGGAGATTCCCTCGGCTTCGAGCGCTTCCGCCGCGTCCAGAACGTCCTTGGTCAGCATGCCGGAGACGAAGATCGAAAGGTCCCTGCCGTCGCGCAGTTGATCCGCCTTGAACAGGTCGAAGGCGTAGCCCTCGCCGAACACGTCGGGCAGCTGCTTTCGGAACAAACGGATGTAGACGCATCCGTCGTACGCGTTCAGAACCGGCATGGCGGCACGAAGCTGTACGCCGTCGACCGGCTCGAAGATCACGATGCCGGGGATCGAACGCAGTACGCCGATGTCCTCCATGCTCATGTGCGTGCCGCCGTTCAGCTCCGCCGAGATGCCCGGATCGGTGCCGACGATCTTGACGTTCTGCTTTGCATAGGCGATCGAGATCGCGATCTGATCGCAGATGCGGCGCGTCGCAAACGGCGTAAAGCTCTCGATCCACGGCTTGAACCCGTAACTCGATAATCCCGCCGCGATCGACGCCATGTTCTGTTCGGCAACGCCGCAGTCGAAGATCTGCGTGCCGTAGTATTTTTCGCGCAGCTTGATCGTGCCGCTCGCCTTCGCAAGGTCCGCGTCCAAAAGCACGACGTGTTTGTCCTGCTCCATCAGCCTGTCAAGACATTCCGCATAAATTGCCCGCATCTCCATGGTCATGCCTCCCCTCTCAGCTCGCGGATCGCGACTTCCGCCTGCTCCGCCGTCAGGTTCGTGTTGTGGTTGCCTGCGCCGAGGTCCTCGATCCATTTGACGCCGCAGCCCTTCTTTGTGTGCAGAATCACCATTGCGGGTTTGCCGTCGCGCGTAAGATCGTTGCGCGCGCGCCAAACCGCGCTGCGGACCTGCTCGATGTCGTTGCCGTCCGGGACCTCGAGCACATTCCAGCCGAACGCTCTCCATTTGTCCGCAAGCGGCGCAATGCCGTTGACTTCCTCAACCGTGCCGTCGATCTGCAGCTTGTTGTAGTCGGTAAAGGCGATCAGGTTATCCAGCTTTTTCGCCGCCGCGAACATCGCCGCCTCCCAGATCTGTCCCTCCTGGCTTTCGCCGTCGCCGATCAGCGTGTAGATCCTCGCGCCGTCGCCCTCAAGCTTCGCGCCGAGCGCCGCGCCGATTGCGCAGGAAAAGCCCTGACCGAGCGAGCCGGTCGTCATGTCGATGCCGACGGTGCGGTTCATGTCGCAGTGGCTCGGCAGGTTGGTGCCGCCCTGATTCAGCGTCAGCAGCTCCTTTTTGTCGAAGTAGCCGCGGTTCGCAAGCGTTGCATACACCGCGGGACCGGCGTGGCCCTTCGAGCAGACAAAACGGTCGCGTCCCGCCATCTTCGGGTTTTTCGGATCGATGTGCATGACTTCGAAGTAGAGAACGGTCAACAGCTCGACGACCGACAGACAGCCGCCGATGTGCCCGACGCCGAGGTGCCCGATGCACTGCAGCACGTCGCAGCGAATGTCCTTCGCAATGGATTTCAAATCGTTGTTCAAGTTCGTTTCTCCTTTTTAATTCATTCTGTTAATCAATTCAATTTTAGCCGATCGTCAAAAGAATGTCAACCGGAAACATTGACTTTTCCGTGCGTCTGCATTATGATTGATTCAAAGAGTGAAATAATTCGGAGGAAGAAAACCCATGAAGGAGTTTACCCCTGTCTATATTCCGGTCGGCGTACCGACGTTCCATATGGAAAGCGCGCAGGATGCGTTCATTCGCTCGTGTACGGTTCTGAAAGCGCTCGATCCGCGCTTTGTCTGCCCGGAGGAGAAGCTGCTGTCGATCGACGCGCTCAAAGCGTATCTCGAACCGCTGCAGCCCGATCTGATCGTTTTTCAGAATCTGACGTTCGCAAACGCGGCGTATATGAGCGAGGTGGTGCGGAAGTTCGACTGTCCGACCGTGCTGTGGACGCTTCGCGAGCCGGTGATCGACGGCGGACGGCTGCGTTTGAACTCCCTGACCGGCGCCTACTCCGCGGCAAACGTCCTGGACATGTTCGACCGCCACTTCTACTATATCTTCGGCGCGCCGGAGGAGGCAGACCTTGTACGCGACCTTCGCGAGCTGCTTGCGGCAACGGAACTGATGCATGAGATGCGCTCCCTGAAGGTCGCGGCGATCGGGCACACCCCGCAGGGGTTCGGCTTCGGCAGAGCGCTCGACGCCGAGATGATGCATACCTTCGGCGCGGAGCTCGTTTCGATCGAAGCGCGGGAGCTCATCGAACGCGCGAAAAGCTATACCGACGCGGAATGCGTACCGTATCTTGAAAAGACTGCCGCAATGACCTGCGGATTTGAAAACACGCCCGAAAAGAACCGCCTCGATCACGCAAGACTTTTGAAGGCGTACAGCGACTATGTGCGCGAAAACGGCGTCGGCGCTCTGGCGTCGCGCTGCTGGCCGGACTTTTTCACCGCGTTCGGCACGCCGGTGTGCACGGTGCTTTCGATGCTCAACGACGAGGGCGTCGCCGCTGCCTGCGAGGCGGACGTCTACGGCGCGCTGTCGATGTGGGTCGGCATGCGGCTCTCCGCCTCTCCCGTCTTCTTCGGCGATCCGGTGTCGCTCGATGAAAAGGAAAACACGATCACCTTCTGGCATTGCGGCGCTGCGGCATGCTCGCTTGCGAGAAAGGACACCGGCGCGGTCGTCGGCGTGCATCCGAACCGCAAGATCGGTCCCGCGATGGACTTCGGCTGCGAAGCGTTCAGGGACGCAACGGTATTCCGCATCGGCAGGGAGTTTGACGGCAGGTTCCGTATCTTCCTTCTGGAAGGCGCGGCGCTCGACAAGCCGAAACAGTTTACCGGCACGAGCATTGTGATCCGAACCGACGGTATCGCGAAGGAGATTGTCACAGACAGCGTGTGCAAGGGCTTTGAACCGCATTTCGTCGTGGTCAAGGGACGGCATGCGGGCACGATCGAAGCGCTGGCGGGCTTCCTCGGGCTGACGGTCGTTCGGTACTGAGTATGGATCTTACGCTGTACATCCCGAAGCCGGAGGACGGCTGGTTCTATGCTCGGATGCTGTCCGATCCCGCGACCATGGCGTACAACGCGCCGTGGTTTCCGCCGGACGGGTGTATTCCGCATCCGGAGGAGGAATGGAAGCGCATACAGGCGGAATGGATCGGTCGTGCGCCGGAGCGCTTCTATGCGTATCTTTTGCGCACCTCGGACGGCACGTTTGTCGGGGATGTGAATTTCCACTACACGCCGGATCGCGACTGGTGGGACATGGGCGTTCTGATCGATGCGTCCGAGCGCGGGAAAGGCTATGGCAGGCAGGGACTTCAATTGCTTACGGAATACGCGTTTTCGCACGGCGTCAAGTGTCTGCACAACGAATTCGAAACGACGCGCGACGCGGCGTATCGGATGCACCGCGCGGTCGGCTTTCGGGAGATTTGCCGCGAAAACGGGCTGGTTCAGCTGGAGCTGACCGAACGGGCGTATCGGGACGGAAACTGAACGCAAAAAAACACCGGCACGGTTTTGCACCGTGCCGGTTTTCGTTTTCGGAATTATTCCGCCTGTTCGCTGTAGTACGCTTCCTTTTCGACCTGCAGTTCGTCGACGCGTTTCTTCGAAAGCGGATAGACGAAGCGGAGGATCAGGAACACGAGCAGGAACAGCACGGCGGGGATCATGACCGAATAGTTGTACATGGTCTTCAGCGCCGCGTCGTTCAGGCCCTCGGTGCGCAGCTTGCTGCCCTCGTAGCCGATGATCAGCAGCGGAACGTTGATCAGGATCGTCGCAACGGTCTGACCGAGCTTGCGCATGAAGGTGTAGAACGCATAGCTTGTCGCATCGTCGTTCAGCCCGTACTTGACCTTGTTGTAGTCGATCGCGTCGGACGCGAGCGCCCACACGAGCAGGAAGATGAACGCGGTGCCGATGCCCGCGACGAGGTTTGCGGCAAGGTACAGCCAGACGTTGGTGATGCCGAAAAGCGCAAGCACGAACAGCACGAGATAGAACGCCGCTGCGGCGAGCACGCCGTAGGAGCAGACCTCGCGGCGGCCGAATCTGTTGCCCATCTTCGTCGCGAAGAACATAATGACCGCAACCGGCAGATACTGGAATACGGTCGGCAGCATCGTCAGTCCCTGCTTGTTGAAGAACTTGTCAAAGAGGTACGCGTTGTAGCCCTGCCCGAACATCTGCGCGGCAAGGAACAGCATCGACGCGACGGAAACCGCCATAAACGGACGGCTCTTCAGAAGGGTGAGGATGACCTTTCCGGTCTGTCCCTTCTGCTTCGGCGCGGGACGCGACGTGACGCGCTCCCTGCTCCAGCCGTAGCAGAGGAAGTAGAACACAACGGCGAGCACGGCGATGATCGCAACGCCGATCAGCGTGATCGAGGGGCTCATGACCTTCAGCACCTTGCCGTCCGCGCCGAGCACCTTGTTGCCGTTTGCGTCGGTCATCGCGACGTAGCAGAACGAGGCGAGCACCATCGCGGGCATCGCGCCGAACGTCGAGCCGATCGAACGGAACACGGACAGCGACGAGCGCTCCTTGTCGTCCGAGGTGATGACCTGCGCCATCGAGCCGTAGGGGATGTTGATGCAGGTGTAGAGCATGCCGAACAGGATGTACGTCACGTAGATCCACGCGATGCGTCCGGCGTTCGGGAAGCCCTTCACGTTCAAAAACATCAGCACGGCGGCTGCCGCGACCGGCACCGCAAAGACTTTGAGCCAGTGGCGGTAGCGTCCGTCGGGATACACGCGCGAGCCGTCGATCATGCGTCCCCAGATCGGATCGTTGATCGCGTCCCAGACGCGGGCGATGATCGTCATGATCATGACGCTCAGCACGCTGATTTCGAGAACGTCCGTGTAGAACTTGTTGAGCACGCTCTGCGTGAGTCCGAACACCAGACAGCTTGCCAGATCGCCGAAGGCATAGCCGAGCTTGTCCTTCATCCTGATTCCGCTGGTGCGGGAGATATACGATTGCTCCATTCCTTCCTTACCCTCCGTTGTTTATTTGGTTTCATCCGCAGCGCGGCGGAACAGGTCCGCATACGCGCTGTTCTTTTTGTAAAATACCGGCGGCTGTCCCAAGGGCGCGGGCACGGTGTATTCCGCGTTTCCCGCATACGGCTTGCCGCTCCAGAAGCCGATCCATTCGCCCTGCGGTAAACAGACCTTCCGCGTCTTTGCCTTTCGCTCGATCACCGGGCAAACAAAGAGGTCCTCGCCGAGATAATAGCTGTACATGTCATGGCTTTGCCCATAGTCCATCGCCTCGTAGAAATCGGGACGCATGGCGGGCAGTCCGCGCTTTGCAAGCTCCGCGCAATGGACGATGTACGGTTTCAGAGCAGCGTGGAGGCCGGTGAGCTTTACCGTGTACGGCTTGACCTCCTCGGCGTCGAACTGCGCGTTCGCCCACGGGCGGATCGATTCGTGGCTGCGCATCATAAGCGAGAACGCGCACAGCTCCATCCAGCGGATAAACAGCTCCGGCTTGCGCTTGAGTTTCAGAAACGAGAAGAACCCGCCGATGTCGCAGTGCACCATCGGCGCGCCCGAAAAGCCCAAAGAGAAGCTTGCGGGCATCACGCACGGCATGCCGTAGTCCTTCGTCGTGTCGGTGTGCTGATCGCCGTTCCACAGCACCGGCGCGTAGGTCTGGATGCCGAGGTAGCCCGAGCGCATGAAGAACATGACATCGTCGCGTCCGTACTCCTCGACCGCCTCGCGGTTGATCCTTGCCCAGATGACCGGCCACTGATTGTGAAGCGTCTTCGGATCGCCGTCATGGAGCACGCAGTCGACCGGCAGATATTCGCCGAAGTCCGCCATCCAGCCGGACACGCCGAGATCAAGCATGTTTCGCTTGATGAGGACGTCCTTCGTATAGCGCACGGCGTCGGGATTCGTGAGGTCCAGCATGCCCGCGTCGAACGTCGTGGACTTGATGTGATAGACGCTGCCGTCGGCATGCGTGATGAGATAGCCCTTTTCCCTGCATTCGTTGTACAGGCGGCTGTCTCTGACCAGATACGGATTGATGTACGCAAGGAAGCGCACGCCGCGCGTGTTGAGCTTTTGAATCGCGCCGGAGAGATCGGGGTAGAGCTTCTCATCGACCTCCCAGTTCCACCACACCTGCTTGCCCATGACCGTGCGGTTTTCGCCGGACCAGTCCTGACTCCAGACGCCCGCGATCTTCGCGCCCGCGTCGAGCATGGCGAAGGCCTTTTCGAGGATCGTCTGCGTGCCGCCCTGAATGCCGAGGATCATGCCGTCGAAGCACCAGTCGGGCAGATACTGGCGGTTTTTGATGCGATCGGCAAGGAACCCGCAAAGCGTGTCGAACGAGTCGCCGAAAAGAAGCGTCAGCGATCTCGGGCACGCGTCGAATGTGAAGGTATAGCAGTCGTCGCCGAAGGTCGATTTGCCGTCGGCGGAGGTATCGAACAGGAACAGCCGCCCGCGGTCGGTCTGAAAGACCGGCATCGGGGCATAGCTGCCGATTGCGCCGTGCGGTTTTTCGCGGTAGAGGAAGCGGGGAAGAAGCGCCTTTTCGAGGATCGTCGTCGCCTTGATGTGTTCGGAGACGAAGTTCACGACCGTTTCGCCTTTCAGGTTCGTCTTGCGGTACTGTTCGCCGCCGCCGAACACCGCTTCGTTCCCGATCGCGGGCAGACGGAATTCGTACGCCCAGCCGTCCTCGCCCGCAAAGGTCAGCAAAGCGCCGCCGGGCTGCTCCGCGACGTCGACGGAAAGCGAATGTCCGTTCGCCGAAAGCGTCACGGCATTGCCGTTTCGGGAAATCTCGGTCAGCGCAACGCGCTCGACCTCCGTGACGTGTTCCTTCACGGTGCCGCGGTTCGCTTCGTAGGTCTTTTCGCGGCGGATCGCCGTCGCAAACGGACGGTCGGGACGGTGCTCCAAAAGCGTGCGTCCGTCAAGCGCGAGCGTCCATTGACCGGATCGGACTTCGGAAATCAGCATAAGCACCCCCCAGCATTGTTCCCTTACATGATACCGGACATTCCAACCTCTGTCAACCATCCTTTCGTCCGAAAACCGGCGGCGTTCGGCAGGAAACTCGCCGCCGGTCGTCCGTCGCTCACGCCGCATGACGAAAGACCGGCAAAACCGTTCGATTCGCGCAGGATCATGCACATTTTCCCTTTGTTTTTTCATGTGCGGATGCTATAATCATAGAGGAAACAGAAGATTGAGGAGGGTTTTATGGATCCGAGATTCGAACCGCTGTTCACGCCGTGGAAGATTGGCAACGTCACGATCAAGAACCGCATCGTCATGCTGCCCATGGAGGGCACGAACATGATCCAGTGGGAGGCGAAGACGGGCTACGTCAAGGGCATCGACCGCTTCTATGCGGACCGAAAGGACAACAACATCGGTCTGTTCATTCCGGGGCTGATCCCGCTGGTTTCCATCGTCGGAAACAAATGGGTGTACAAGCATCCCGAGGTGTTCAAGCCGGTCCGTCCGGTGATCGACGCGATTCACAAGAGCGGCGCAAAGGTCTTTTTCCAGATCAGCGCGGGCTCGGGACGCTCGATGCTGCTGCCGCCGATCCTGCGTCCGTTCGTGAAGAAGGGCTTTTTACGAACGGTCTCGTCGCCGTTTCTCATGACAAGATGGTGGTGGTCCGCGCCCGATCCCGACGAACCGAACGTCTGGGATCCGGATGTGAAGATGGGGCAGTTCAAGGGCGACATGATCCGGCTGTTCGTCTATGCGTTCGGACAGACGGCGCTGCGCTGCAAGGAAGCCGGCGTCGACGGCGTGGAGATCCACGCGGTGCACGAGGGGTATCTCCTCGACCAGTTTGCCATGCCGTATACGAACCATCGCACCGACGCCTACGGCGGCAGCCTCGAAAACCGTCTGCGCTTTGCCTGCGAGATCGTCAAAGAGATCAAAACCGTCTGCGGGCAGGATTTTCCGGTGTCGCTGCGCTATTCCGTGCGCTCGATGACGCGCGGCTTCAACGAGGGCGCAGTGCCGGGCGAGGCGTTTACCGAGGTCGGACGCACGATGGAGGAGTCCGAACAGGCGATCCGCATTCTGGAGGAAGCCGGCTACGACATGTTCAACTGCGACAACGGCACCTACGACGCCTGGTTCTGGGCGCATCCGCCGGTGTACGCGCCGCTCAACATGAACCTCAGTGACGTCGAACACATCAAACGGTTTACGACCAAGCCGGTCGTGTGCGCGGGACGCATGCAGCCGGACGCGGCGGCGGAATCGATTGCGGCGGGAAGGATCGACGCGATGGGCGTCGGACGGCAGCTTCTGTGCGATCCGGAGTTTATCACCAAGATCAAAGAGGACCGGCTCGACGACGTGCGGCCGTGCATCGCCTGCCACGGCGCGTGCCTGCCGTTCAACGGTCTGAACGGCAAGGGCACGGACATCGATCCGATGCACGTCGAGATGGGGCGGTGCGTCCTGAATCCGTGGACGAACAACGAGACGAAATACCGCAGGGATCCCGCGAAAAACCCGAAACGGATCGCAGTGATCGGCGGCGGCATCGGCGGTATGGAGACGGCGATCCAGGCGTCGCTTCGCGGGCACAAGGTCGATCTCTACGAAAAGACGGACCGGCTCGGCGGCGTGTTCAACGCCGCGGCGGCGATGTCGTATAAGGAAAAGGACAAGGAACTGCTCCTTTGGTATCGGAAGCAGCTTGCAAGCTGCGGCGCGGCGGTGCACATGCACACGGAGATTGCGGACGTCGACGCGCTCGACGCGGACGTGATCGTGATCGCGACCGGCGCGCATGCAAGGACCTTGAAGATCCCCGGCGCGGAGAAGGCGATCACCGCGACCGATTTTCTCAACGGCAAGGCGCAGGTCGGCGATTCGGTCGTGATCATCGGCGGGGGACTGACCGGCTGCGAGATCGCGTATGAGCTTGCGCTTTCGGGCAAGCACCCGGCGATCGTAGAAATGACGCCGTACCTCGTCGGCGCAAGGGGCATCTGCATGGCGAACTCGTCGATGCTCAAGGAGCTTTTGCGGTATCACGACGTTGCGGCGTATCTTTCCGCCAAAGTCAAGGAAATCACGGACCGCAGCGTTGTGATCCATCAACCGACCGCGCCCCTTCCGAAAAAGGAACTGTTTTGCGATTCGGCCATCCTGTCGGTCGGCTACGCGCCGGACACGCGCTTTGCGGCGCTCAGGGAGCGGAAGGGCGGCAAGCCCGTGTATTTTGTCGGCGACTGCGACAAGGTCGGCAGCCTGAAAACCGTCATCAAGCAAGCCTACGAGCTTGTTCAGAAACTTTCGTATCAATCGTAAGGAGAAGCAGCCATGATTGCAAACCGAACCATCGTGATCACCGGCGCGTCCAGCGGGATCGGCAAGTCGATCCTCGAAATGCTTGCCGCAAAGGAGAACCACAACCGCATCATCGCAGCAAGCCGCAGCATTCAGAAACTCACCGGATTCGACGAAAACGTCACGCTCTTTCCGTGCGATCTCAGCACGCGGGAGGGCGTGGACGCGCTGTTTGAAAAGGCAGCGGAGCAGTTTGAGAAAATCGACGTCCTGATCTGCAACGCGGGCGCGCCGTACTACGAGCGCTACGACTATGAGGACTGGGACCGCATCGAAAAGATCTTCTCGCTCAACACCTTCTCCTGCATGTACAGCTATTCGAAGTACCTGAACCACCTGAACGGGCGGGAGGGACACCTCGTCTATACGATTTCCGCGATGGGCGAGATGGCGCTGCCGGGCTACGCGCTGTACGCCTCCACCAAGTTCGCGATGAAGGGCTTTCAGCAGGCGATCCGCATCGAGTCGCCGAAGAATCTCAAAATCACCTGCGTCTATCCGGTATCCACCAAGACCAACTTCTTCGAGGTCGGCGACGCAGGGCACAAGGTCGAGCAGCCGTTCCCGGTGCAGACGGCGGAGGCGGTGGCGAAGGCGACGGTCCGCGGCATCGAGCGCGGACGCAAACAGGTCTATCCCTGTCCGGTGTATCTGCCGAGCCGGTTTCTGATGAACGTGCTGCCGCCGGTACGCGCGCTGTATCTCAGATCCCAGCACAGGATGCTGCTGCGCTTCCTCGAACGCAAACAGAACGACGAAAAGAGGGTTTGAATATGGCATACACACAGGAAACCGTACACGCGATCGTCGAAAAGCAGCAAGCGTTCTTCCGCACCGGCGCGACGCTCGACGTCAACTGGCGCATAGAACAGCTGAAAAAGCTCAGGCAGGCGGTGCTCGATCATAGGGACATGCTCGAAAAAGCGCTGTACGACGATCTGCGCAAGAGTCCGGTCGAGGCGTATCTCTGCGATCTCGGACCGGTAATCGTCGAGGTCAACGAGATCCTGCACGGACTGCGCCGCTGGGCAAGACCGGAGCGTCATTTCTCCGGTCTGATGTGCTTTCCGAGTACCCGCACCACGGTGTACAAGATGCCCTACGGCGTGTCGCTCATCATCTCGCCGTTCAATTTCCCGATTCTCTTGACGCTCGGCGTGCTCGCGGCGAGCATTTCGGGCGGCAACACCGCGGTGCTCAAGACGAGCTCCAAGTCCGCGGCAAGCACCGAAGCGCTGAAAAAGCTGATCGCCGACATCTATCCCGAGGAGTTTGTCACGGTCGTCGACGGCGGACACGACGTGGCGGACATGTGCCTCGAGGAGCGGTTCGACAAGATCTTCTATACCGGCTCGCCCGCGGTGGCAAAGCACGTGCTCGAACGCGCGTCCCGCCATCTGACGTCGGTTGCCCTGGAGCTCGGCGGCGAGACCGGCAACTGGTGCATCGTCCGAAAGGACGCAAACCTTCGGGACGCCGCGCGCAAGATCGCGTTCTTCAAGCTGTGCAACGCGGGGCAGATCTGCATCAACATCAACCAGATCGCCGTCGCCGAGGAGGTTGCCGAACCCTTCCTTGCGGAATTGAAAAAGGAATTCATCCGTCAGATCGGCGAAAAGGCGGAGGAGAATCCCGACTATCCGAAGCTGATCACCGAAAAGGTCTACGAAAAATGCGAGCGTCTGACCGAACAGTACCGGGACCGCGTGATCTTCGGCGGCACCGGAAACCGCGAGACGGTCAGGTTTGCGCCGACGATCCTGTATCCCGTGAAGATCGACGAGGACATCGTGCGGCACGAGCTGTTCTGCCCGCTGCTGCCGGTCGTGCCGTACCGGGATGCGGAAATCGAAACGCTCCTTGACGTGATCGCCGAGCGCGAGCATCCGCTTTCGATGTACGTTTTCACGTCCGACAGGAAGTGGGCAAACCGCGTGATGCGCACGCTGCAGTTCGGCGGTGGCTGCATCAACGAGGTCTGTATCCACATGATGGTCAAGGGCGTGCCGTTCAACGGCACCGGACATTCCGGCATGGGCGCCTACCACGGCGAATGGGGCTTCCGCGAATTCACGCATCCGCAGACAGTTCTCACGGGCAGGACGCACATGAATCTGCCGCTTCGCGAGCATCCCTATTCGGGTAAAGCGGGCGAGCGGAAGAGGAAACTTCTGAAATGGTTTGAACGGTAGAAAACAAATCGCATCCTGCGGGCGGCCGGACAAACGCCGCCGCAATCCGAACCGCAACAGAAAAGGGACAGCCCCGATCGGGACTGTCCCTTTTGGTTTCGCTCAGTTTTGCAGCGCGGCGGGCGTCCATTCGCCGACGGCGACGAGGACCGCCTTTCCGGCAAGCGCGATGCGGCCGTTTCCGAGCAGTTCACAGCGCAGCTCGCCGCCGCGCGGCGAAGCCTGAAAGGCGCGGATCACGGTTTTGCCGAGCGTTTTTGCCCAGTAGTCCGCAATCTGACAGTGCGCCGAGCCGCAGACCGGATCCTCCGGCACGGCGGTCTCGGGCGTGAAGCTTCTCGATACGCAGTCGTATGCGCTGCCCCTTGCCGTGGCGTTCCAGATGCGTCCGGGCAGCGTTTTCAGCAGCGCATAGTCCGGTTCGAGCGCGCGCACCGTTTCTTCATCGGCAAAGACGCAGTTCAGATCGAGTCCGAGGATCGCATGCACGGGACGCGCGCCGAACGCGCGCTCCATCGCGTCGGTCACGGGGATTTCCGTAAGCGCGAACGTCGGAAAATTCAGTTCATAGAGCTCGCCCGTACGGCGCACCGAGAGCGGACCGCCGATCGACGTATAGCGCACCTCGTCCGCGTCGGGTTCGACGAAGTTCAGGATCACGAACGACGCCGCAAGCGTCGCGTGTCCGCAAAGCTCCTCCTCCATGCTCGGCGTGAACCACCGGAGGTTGTAGACGTCGCCTTCTTTGACGGCAAACGCGGTCTCCGCCAGATTGTTTTCCGCTGCAATCCTCTGCATCAGACGATCCGGAATCGGGCGGTCGAGAATCACGACCGCCGCGGGATTGCCCGAAAACGGTTTGTCCGTAAACGCGTCGACGATGTACTGCTTCATGCGATGGTCCTCCGTTCCTTTGTTCCAGTATCGCATGTTTTCCGTCCGTTTTCAAGCAAAAAAACGCCTCCCTCGGAAAAGGGAGGCAGAGGACGTCAGATCGTGCCGGTTACGGTGACGGTCAGGGTGCCGGGGACGATCGTGACGGCGCCGGATGCGGCGGTCTCGAAGGTCGCAGCGGGCACGGTCAGCGTGGTCGCTTCGCTTGCGGGCAGCGTCAGGGTGTTGTCCTCGAAGGTGAAATCGGTCACGGACGCGCCGTTGACCGTCACCGCGACGTCGGAAAGCGCGACCGGAAACGCGTCGGTCAGCACAAGATCGGTCGCCTCGACGTTGCCGCGGTTTTCGATCGTGAACGTCACGACGAGCCGTCCGCCCGCTTCGATCGGGTTCGGGGACATTTCCTTTTCGATCGAGACGTCGGCGTACGCATCGACCGGCACCGTTGCGGATGCGGTCAGCGGATCGCCCGCGCCGTTTTGGATCGAGGCGGTGTTGGTGATCTCGCCGCCCTCCGTCAGCGGCGCATAGCCGTTGACCGCCGCCTGATACACGATCAGCGCGTTGGAACCGGCGGGCAGCTCCGGAATCGTAAAGGTCGCGCCGGTTTCATCGATCTCGGGCGACAGGGTTTCGGAGAACACGCCGTCGATGTACAGCGCCGCGGGACCGGTATAGGTCAGCGGCACGACGCCGCCGGCTGCGCCGAGATTGTCCTGCACCGCAAGGTTCGTCACCGGCGCGGCGCCGCCGTTCTGCACCGCGATCAGATAGGTCAGTTCGTCTCCCGCGCGATACGCGGTTTCGAGCGCGCGTTTTTCGATCGCGAGCGCTTCGGTGCGTTCGGTCGCCGCGGGATTCGACAGCACGCTTGCCGTCGTTGTGCCGTATGTATAGGTCAGGTTTGCCTGATTGATGATGGTTGCCATAGCATACTCCTTTCCGGACGGCGAAAGCCGTCCCTGGTATTCTATGCAAAACGGCGGACAGTTGGGATTGCGTCCCGTAATCCGCCGTGTTTGCGCGCATTTCGGTCCGAATTGTGTCAAATTCACTCCAATTGCGAAAAAACGCCCTGTTTTCGGGCGTTTTTTTGTAACGAAAATCGTTCGAAAAAAGGTAAATTTTCCGCTTGCTTTTCGGTTATGATCGGTTCAGCGAAAGACAGGGAGGCAAACATGAACAAACAAACGGAAGCAACGGCACAGGCGATCCGGGCGTACTTTGCGGCATGCGATGCAACGCGCGAGCGCATCCCGCTGAAAAACGGCGGATTCGAAGAGAGAGTTATTCTATAAACGAAGAATTCAAATTGCCCCAAAAATGAAAAAAGATTCGGCCGCGGCGACCTCTCTGTGGTGGATGAACGGGCAAGGCGGTCGATCGGGACGACCAATGGATCGCTGCAAATACAGTATAGCACAGAGCAGTGAAAAAGGGAAGCCCCAAAATGAATCGGCAAAGGATTTTTCGGAAAGGAGATACACTATGACACTGACAAAGCGAATTGGGAACACGAAGTATCTGGTCAAAGTCTACTTTGACGAGAAAGGCACGATGACAATGGAGGATCGCATTCTTCGACTGATTGCCCGCGAATGCGAGAGCACGCGACCGGAGAAAGGGAGAAAGCAAAATGAAATCGCTGTATGAACAGAAAGGCGGATCGTATTTGCAGGTCGGAGAGTATCTGCTTCCGAATCTTGTCATGGACGATCAGCCGGAAGGTGAGGTCGGAATTTGGGGATGGCGCAGAAAGGAATATCTGAAAAAGCGTAAACCCGGCACTTACAACGCGATGCTTATGCAGGGAACGCTGACGCAGCACCTGATCGACACGAAGGAAGCTGCGCTCGACATGATGGAAGCGCTTGTGAAGCAGATGGCTGATGCAGAAGGTGTAACGGAAGAACTGAAACGGCGCGATCAGATGGCATGGGTGGGAGCGATGAACAATATCCGAAACCGCGCCGAGGAGATCGTAAGAAACGAACTGATCACTTGCTGAAGCAAAGACACATGATTGGGAAAAGATCGGCGTGTAAACCGCCGATCTTTTCTGAAAATATGCAGTTTTCGTCAAAAGTCGTTTGAAAAAGTTGTGATTATTGAAAAATGTCACTTGAAAAAGTAGAAAAAACTCCGTATACTGTAACTGACACCATTTCTATGGAGGCAATTATGCTGCAAAGAAAGATACAGGACACGTTGGCAGCGTGGAAAAACGAGCCGAATCATAAACCACTGATCATCAAAGGCTGCCGCCAGTGTGGAAAAACTTTTTCCGTGTTAGAATTCGCGCGGGAAAACTATGCACATGTGGTTTATCTGAACTTCTTCCAGAACGCTGATTATGCCGCGGTCTTCAACGGTTCGCTGGAGGTGGATCATCTGATTATGATGATGTCCGCACTATTGGGCCCGGACGCCGTTTTTGAACCCGGGAAAACGATTATCATCTTGGATGAGATTCAAGAATGCCCCGAAGCACGCACCGCTCTGAAGTTTTTTCAAACAGACGGACGCTTCGACGTGATCGGAACCGGCTCGCTGCTCGGCGTTCGAGGATACGGGAAAGAGCCGCGTTCCGTCCCGGTCGGATACGAAACCGTGATCGATATGTATCCGCTGGATTTTGAGGAATTTCTTTGGGCAAACGGTATTACATCACAGATGATCGATTTGCTTCGGACGTGCTTGAAAAATGAAACGCCGGTTCCCGAAGCCCTGCACACTAAGCTAAAGCAGTTGTTGCTGCGATATGTGGTAGTCGGCGGCATGCCGGCGGCGGTGCAATTGTTTGTGGAGACGAAACAGATGAATGCTGTATTGCAGCTGCAGCGCGATATTGTGCGCTCCTATGAGGACGACATGATCAAATATGCCGCAAAGAAAGACAAGGGGCGGATTGAGGAGTGCTTTCAATCCATTCCGAAGCAGCTCAGCAAGGAAAACAAGAAATTCCAATATGCCTTGGTGAAGAGAGGGGCGACAGCGTCTCAATATCTCGGATGCCTTCAATGGATCGAGGATGCGGGCATCATTTCCCGCTGCTATAACCTGAATCTGCCGGAGCTGCCCTTGGACGGAAACGCCATGGAGGACGTCTTCAAGGTATACATGAAAGATACCGGATTGTTAATCAGTATGCTGGAGGATGGAACGCAGTTTGATGTATTGCAAGGGAATCTTTACGGCTACAAAGGCGCTATCTTTGAAAACCTGATGGCGGATTTCCTTGCGAAGATGGGGCGAAAACTTTATTATTATCACAAGGATTCCGGCCTCGAAATCGACTTCGTCATTCGCTGGCGCGGGAAATGTACTCTTTTGGAAGTGAAATCGTCTACAGGTAATATCAAGAGCGCAAAAACGATCCTTAGTCATCCGGAGAAGTATCATGTCGAACAATGCCTCAAATTCGGTGACTACAACATCGGAAGGAACGGTCAAATTATGACGCTGCCGCTGTATATGGGCTTTTTATTGAAAGAAGCATAAAGCGTGCCGAGGAGATCGTAAGAAAGACTTGATTGAATGGCTGACTGCAAAGGAAGCGCAGAAGACGCCCCGAAAATTTGCTTCGGGGCGTCTTTTAGATTGAATTCGTGCTACCCGGCTATATGATTACTGCGCTTATACTTGCCGTCTTTGTTATTGCCTTCTATGATATTTTCATAATCAATTACTGCCTTCTCTTTTTCAAATCCCAAGTCCTCGTCTGCCCAGTTCTCGTATGTCTTGCCGATCTTTTGTATCCGCTTATATACGGCGCTGTGCGTTTTCAGCCCCACGAGATCCGCTACCTTCTGCATCGACTTTCCCATGTTCCGCAAGAGCAGGATCTTCTGATCGGTTTCCGAAAGCGACCGGAAGAACGCTTCGCCGTCGATCCGCGCGATAGCGTCCTCTTCCATATCGTCCTCGGTTTCCATCTGCATTAGGCGGTGGTGGATTCTGGAGTTTTCTGCTTTTAGGATCGCGTCCAAAGATACTGACGGATGCTTTGTCTGCCGGTGATACCATTGCCGCTGAAAGTTCAGAAGCCGTCGATTGAAAAACCGCTCCTCGTCGAAATCTTCCTCGCATGGCATTTCATTGCACACGTCGATCACCGCCCCGCGATGCTCCATACCGAACACATCTCCCGCAACAGAATCGACCATACCCTTCGCGTCATCCAACGAGGGGAATCCGATTTGCTGTTCGGACAAGGGCTTTTCGTACAGATCGTGATTTGTCCACAAGATCCATCTGCGCTGCATTTGTTTGGTCCATAACGGCGTCTCATGCGCTATGACCCATTGCGGTGCATTGCGGGAATAGTATTCCATCCAGCCAGACATTTGCATAGCGTTCCAGATCAGATAGGCATAGCCGTCGATAATAGTTTCAAGAAACTTATCACTTTCGACCAATGCAAGACTGCCCGGATCAAGCAGCAGCTCGGAGGGACAGCGCGGAAGCATTTGCAGATTCTCCTCGGCATTGACCATGATTTCTGCGGGCAGCGCATAAAACGCGGGAATCCACTCGCTGTTTTTTACAACTCTGTAAGACCCGTCTTCCTGCGGGATCAGAATCTGATCATTGAAAGCCACATAGTTTTTCATGTTCCATCACCTCCCAACCGACTGCACTCCGATTCTTCAAACCCTTCAAACCCATTCTACCGAAATAAACATCCCATAAAACGGACAGAACCCATTGCGTAAGAAAATATATTATTTTTGCAGGAACAATTAGGGGGTAGAAATTGCTTTTATAGGTGAAAGGAGCGCTTTTTTGTGAACCAATTTGAAGGGAGGCAAATCGATTTATGAATACTGCGCCCACTTTTTGTAAAACAGCGGTGCCCCGTTGGTGCACCGCTGAACTTGGTCTCGGCGACAGATTTAATAATATGTAAACTACTCCCACCCTTTTATTCGAGAGAGCGCGTTTGGAGTACCTTTACAGAACTTCTCGACAAGTTGTCGGGAAGTTAATCTGACTGAAAATGAATCCCAATTTGGGATGAATTTTCAGCATGGCAACTTGTGTCCAACTTGAACACAAGTTCGGATCATGAAACTGTCCTCACTTTTGAGGCTCAGCATATTCGCACCGCCGCAGCGGGAACGGAACGGCAAGAAAATCAAATAGAACGGCATTCTTCGGTCAGCTTTCGGGCTGGCTTTTCTTTTACCGTTCGGAAAGGAGCAAATGTATCGCACCGCCTGCGGACGGGAAGGTGACAGCATCGACAGGACAAACGCAGGCGTATGTGGGATGGCGGCGAGCGATTGTCCGCGTATCGCACTGCAACTTCCGCCCATCATGGGCAGAAGTTCGGGAAGTGAACACCATCAACAAATTCAATTTCAGAAATGGAGAAAAACAAGATGATAACAATCAGCATCCAAACAGGTTCCAACGGAACAATTACGAACAAAGGAGGTACACGAACACTTCATGAAATTGATCAAACGCATCGGCAACACGAAATACATCGTCAACGTGCATTTCGACGAAACCGGCACTATGACGCTCGAAGATCGGATTCTTCGGTTGATTTCTAGGGAAACGCTTGCAAATGATGCAGGATGTGATATAATGAATACACCACAGAGAGGCCGTCCGTGCCAAGAAAGGACGACTTCATGAAAACAACATCTACTATCACAGCACTTTACGAGCGTTTATCCCGCGACGACGAGCTTTCCGGCGAAAGCAATTCTATCGTTACGCAGAAACGCATTCTTACTGATTTCGCAAAACAACACGGATTCGGAAACTGCAAACACTACACAGACGACGGCTGGTCCGGCGGTAATTTTGAACGCCCCGAATGGAAGCGGATGATTGCCGATATCGAAGCGGGCAGGGTCGGTACGGTCATTGTCAAGGATATGAGCCGCGTCGGCAGAGATTATCTGCAGACAGGGTTTTATACCGAGGTCTTTTTCCGCCAGCATCACGTCCGCTTCATCGCCATCGCCAACAATGTAGACAGCGCCGATCAGCAGAGCAGTGAGTTCGCGCCGTTTCTGAACATCATGAACGAATGGTATTTGCGTGATTGCAGCCGAAAACAGAAACAGGCGTATCAGGCACGCGGCAGGGCTGGCTTACCTACCAGCAACAGCGCAGTCTATGGGTATAGGAAGGATCCGGCAGAAAAGCACCACCTTCTGATTGACGAGGAAGCTGCGGCAGTCGTAAAGCGCATCTTTTCGATGGCGCTGTCCGGTAACGGCCCGCTGATGATTGCAAAGGCGCTGCGTGACGAGAAGATCGAACGCCCTTCCTATTATTTGGAGACGCACGGCATTCAAAAGAGCCGACATCCGAAATGTCTGGAACGGCCATACGATTGGGAAGCCAAGACGGTCGCCAACATTCTTGCCCGTCAAGAGTATCTGGGACATACAGTCAATTTCCGCACACAGAAGGAATCGTATAAGGACAAGCATTATGTCAAGAACGATCCCTCCGATTGGCAGATCATCGAAAACACGCATGAAGCCATCATCGATCAGGAGACCTTCGATGCGGTGCAGAAACTGCGCGAGACGATCCGACGGATCGACACGACAGGCGCTGTCAATGTATTGACGGGTCTGGTCTATTGCGCGGACTGCGGACAGAAGATGCACAATCACCGCGGCGGACAGTGGGCAAAGAAGCATGGCGGCGAGATCGACCCGGATTCCGGCTTGTATCTGTATGACAATTATAACTGCGCAACGTATTCGCTGACCAAGAATTATACCGATCGCCAATGCTCCGGGCACTATATCCGCACCAATGTGCTGCGGTCACTGATTCTGGACACGGTTCGCACATCGTCCGCATATGCGATCGCAAACCCCGATGATTTCTTGGTTAAAATGCGGGAACAATCGAAGAAACGGCAGACCGATGATTCAAAGGACGTCAGAAAACGCATTGCCAAGGCAGAAAAACGCAGCGGCGAGCTGGACAAGACCATTTCCCGCTTATTCGAGGAATATGCTTTGGATCACATTCCGTTTGCGCGCTATGAACAGCTCGTACAGCAGTATGAATCCGAGCAGGCGCAGCTGAAAGTGGCGATCGCAGCCGATCAGGCAATCTTGGATTCCGTGGAATCGGACGCAGATCGCAGCGAGAAATTCCTTGCGCTTGCACGGAGATATACGGACTTTTCGGTGCTGACCGACGATATGATACTGGAATTTGTGGATAAGATTCTGGTGCATGCGCCGGACAAGAGCGGCGCCGAACGTGTGCAGGAGGTCGAGATCTTTCTGAAGTACATCGGAAAATTCGAGCTCCCGGAAACAGTCGTCTTTACGCCGACGACGGAGGCGGATCAGAAAGCGCTTGAGGAAAAAATGAAGCGCCGGGAATACAACCGGAATTATTATCACAACAAGCGCAAGCCGCAAAAGGCAAAGGCGAAGCCAGAAACAGCGGAGTGAGATCCTCCGACGCCGCTACTCCACAACAGAAAAACAGCATACAGGGCTTTCTTGCAGCCGATTCGTAGTTTTCGGATCGGCTGTTTCTTTACCCTGCGCTCTAACTTCGCGCCCACTGGGCGCGAAGTTAAGACCGTGTCGTAACTTCTGCCCCAGTGGGACAGAAGTTGCTTAACGGGAGAATTGTGATCCAATGGAACACAATTTCGGATTCGTATCGCACCGAAGAAATTCGCGCCAAGTTGGCACGAATTTCTCGGGAATGTTCCCATATCGTCGCTTCTTCCGGAAACGGAAAATTTATAGCAAAGAATGAGGTGATTTACAGTATGAAGCGACACAACAACACATTCATCATTGCGGTCGATCACGGCTTCGGCAATGTCAAGACCGCAAACCACTGTTTCTCGTCCGGGCTGATCGCCCACGACGGAGAGCCGACCTTCAACGAGAACCTTCTTGTATATGAGAATCGGTATTACACGGTCGACGTCGGGCACAAGGCATATGACGCGGTCAAGACCGACGATCTTGACTACTATCTTCTCACCCTCGCCGGTATCGCTATGGAGATGGAAGATGCGGGTATTTCAGAGGCAGACGTATTCCTTGCCGTCGGGCTCCCGCTCAAATGGGCGGGTACGCAAAAGGAAGCGTTCCGGTCGTATCTCCTGCAGAACGAAACGGTCACGTTCCTGTTCAAGTTCAAGCAGTACACGGTTCACTTCGTCGGCTGTGAGATCTATCCGCAGGGATATGCCGCGATCTTCGGTTCGCCGGTATCGCTCCCCGGCACCACCATGCTGTGCGACATCGGCAACGGCACCATGAACCTGATGCTTCTTCGGGACGGTAAACCCGATCCGTCCCGTATGTGGACGGAAGAATACGGCGTCAAGCAATGCGTCGGCAGCATCAAGGACGCGCTCATGGACACTTTCCATGAGAAAGTGCCGGAGGAAACGATCGCGGACTATCTGATCCACGGCTCGGCAGACGCTTCCGAGGACTATCTTTCCGTTATGGAGAAGGTCGCAAAGGAATATGTGCAGGGCGTATTCCGCATCCTCCGGTCGCACGAGTACAACGCAAAGGTTATGAACCTGTATATCGTCGGTGGCGGCGGATGCCTGATCCGGAACTTTGCCGAGTACGACAAAAAGCGCGTAACGTTCAACAACGATATCTGCGCCTCGGCGAAAGGGTACGAGCATCTCGGAGAGAATACGCTGAATATGAGGGATCGGCATGGAAGTTGAGTGCAGAAACCTTCGGTTCAATTTGGAGAAGGAATTGGATCGGAAAGCGAAGGAGACGCTGCTTGCCGTTCCAGTCGGACAGCGGACGCAGTTCATTCTGAACGCCATCTGTGCATACGGCAAACAGCAGACAGAAGAAGATCGACAGGAACGGTTTGCACAGCGCGTTGCGGAGATCGTTCTTGATGCGCTTGCAGATGTTCCGGCTGGTGCGATCGGAAGCAAGCGCACAGAAGCCGAGACGGATGAAGAAACGCTGAAAAAGAATCTGGAATATGCGGAAGCGTTCCTTGAAAACTGGTGCTGACCATGGCGTATGTGAAAAAAGTGGTACGACTTTTCGCACCGGTTTTCGTTACAGCGGGCTGAGTGGTGCGACTATTCGCACCACTCGGTTGCCTGTATTCCGGATATATTTTCGAGGATTGTTACAAAAGCAGATGCGGAAAGTGTCGCCAAATTGGCGTCTTTTTCTCTGTGCCCCTAAAAACGGCTCAGCAAAACCGTTGCGTCTCCCCTTGTGGAGTGTATCTATCAACGGATTCAGGTTTTGCATTATCTACGTTAATCGCAGAAATCTGTATCTATCACACACGCTGCGGCGATGGGTATTCGGGTCCCGTTGTCGCAGACTCTTTTTTCTGTCGCAGAGGTTAGCAAGCAGGGCATTTGTCCGGACAAATGCCGAAAGGCGGCGCGCGGTATGCATAGCTTTACGCCGCCTTTCCTGCATTAAGGGGACACCCCCTAACCCCCGGAACGCGCTTCACGCGCAAATACAAAAAGAAAGGAATGATGCTTATCGAAAACAGGAAACCGCGAACCAGAATCGAGGTTCGACTGACAGAGAAACAAAAAGAACAAATCGACCGTGCCGCGAAAAAGTGCGGCATAACTGCAAGTGAATATCTGCGACAGCGGGCGTTGGACAGCGAACCGAAAGCGGTGCTGCCCGACGCCTTCTTTGTATGCTGTGAAAAGCTGGATCGGCTGACGCGAGCGCCGTATGCGAAGGACGTCAACGAAGCTGCGCTTTCCGTGCTGACCGACATGAAGAACATTCTGACCGACGATGCGACCGTACCTGCCGAGAAGGAAGAACCGGCACAGCCGGAACCGAAGCCCAAGCGCAGGCTGTTCGGAAGGAGGTGAGGATATGGCAACCACAGGATTCTGGCCCGTCAGGGGCAAGCTCAAGAAGGTATTGGATTATGCCGACAATCCGGACAAGACCACGGCAAAGGAGTATCTTGATGAGGACTTGTATCAGGCGCTCCGATATACGGAGAACGATAACAAGACCGACGAGAAGAAATACGTTTCCGGCGTGAATTGCTCGGCGGCGTTTGCCTACGAAGAGATGATGGCGGTCAAGCAAAAATACGGTGAGCGCGGCAAGGTTGTTGCGTATCATGGGTATCAGTCGTTCAAGACGGATGAGCTGACACCCGAGCAGTGTCATGCGATCGGGATCGAAACGGCGAAACGGATGTGGGGTAAGGACTACCAAGTCCTTGTCACCACACACCTCAATACCGATAATCTGCACAATCATTTTGTGGTGAATTCCATTTCCTTCAAGGATGGAAAGAAGTTCCGAAATCAGATATCCCAGCATTACGATCTGCGGGAGATCTCGGACGCGATCTGCAAGGAACACGGGCTGTCAGTTTTGCAAAACGCGAAGTTTTACGGCGGTCCGTCCAAAGGCGCGCATTGGCGGGAACAGCGCGGACAGCCGACGCACCGGCAGCAGTTGAAACAGGACGTGGAGTACTGTCTCAAGTACAGTTTGAACTGGGAGCAATTCTATCGGCAGATGCAGGCAAAGGGATATACCATAGACCCGATCCGTATGTCGGTCAAAGCCGATGGCTGGCAGAGAGCCGTTCGCTTGGATCGGCTCGGCTATACAGACGAAGCGATCTATGAGCGCTGGGATCGGAACGAAGTCGATCCGGAGTTCCGGTACAAGTACCAGAACCACAAGCCGCACATCAGCGACAGCGCCGTCTTAATTACGACCGTCGTGGAGATGAAGCAGTACAAGCGGGCAAGAACGCCGCTGAAAGAGTTATATCGGCAAATGGACTACGAGCAGGCGCACCTGCCGAAAGAACCGCGCTCGGAGATCGACAAGTATCTGGACGGGCTTGTGTATGAAATGAATCACACGAATGATACGGTTACGATCCTTGTCGATGCGATCTTTGCCATTTTTGTTGCCCTGGTCGAGCTTGCAAGCCATTACACCAAGGAAGTGATCCTGTCCACCGATCTGCGGCACGAGCTGAAGAACTATGCGCAGTTCTATTCCGATCATCGCTTTCTGAAAGAGAACAAGCTGCACACGTTTGACGATCTGGACAGGGATATCGCGCAAACGGAAACACAGATCGCTGCATTTGAAACCAAGCGCGGCAAGGTGCGCAATCAGATCCGGCACGAAACCGATCCAGCCGTGCTTGCAGAAAACAAGAAACAGCGCGCGGCGATCACCAAAGAGATCACGGGACTGCGGAATCGCGTCAAGCGCGTCAAATGCATCCGAAAGGACGCGCCGCGACTTATAAATCTACTGAAAGTCGAACTACATCGTGAATATGAGCGTAAACATCCGATCAAAGAGCAGCAGAAACAGCGCACACACAGAAACGAGCCGGAACGGTAATCCCGTTTCGGCTTATTTTTATATCGTGTTTTGTTTTCACTTATCCTTTTTGACAATTGCATGGGAAAACACTAAATATGAACATCATGAATGCTTTATATAAGTACTTCTTGAGGCGTATTTCGGAAACACGAACTTTACGAACAAGTATCAAGCGGCATTCTTCAAAACATTCGGTCGCAAAACAGAGGAGCACTGCGGTGTGGCGCGGTACTCTATCTACGATAATATTGCGGAAAGAGTACGGGTCACGGAAATCGTTATATGAATACTGCTCCCACTTTACGGGTCGGTAAGGAGATCTGCAAGACAGGTCTCTTTTTTATTTTCGGAAGGAGATGATAAAAGAAAACACAGCTTCGCACCGCCGCTTTAGTGGCGGAATGGAACAGATATTGCGCAGATCGTATGGTCTGCGGCGATGGGCATTCGGGTCCCGTTGTCGCAGACTCTTTTTTCTGTCGCAGAGGTTAGCAAGCAGTTCGCGTATTACAACGCCGAAGCAGACAAGTACGTCGCCTTTGATTATTTCCCGGGCGAGGACGGCGCAAGCGTCAATTTCGAATTCGTATCCAACTCTTGATCCCTACTTCGGAGGTGTGTGAAAAAGCAGCAGATCCGGTGATCCGGTCTGCTGTTTTTTTGTGTCGCGCCGTTCTGCCGCGGAACGGCCCTTTTCCCATATTTGTTTTGAAAAAGCGCCGGGCGTATGCTATACTGAAGCCACAAAGGAGAACGCGCATGAAAGACTTTGCATCCGAAATCAATCTGATCGTCGTGATTCCGCTGATCCTGCAGCTTTTAGGCCTTGCTTTGATGGTTTTGCTCGATCCATACGTCGAAAAGAAAAAGCGCAGGCTGCTTTTGCTGAACGCCGCGCTGATCGCGTCGCTGATCGCGGAAAACATCGTCAGCGATCAGTTCGTCGTTTTCGGAGACGTGCCGCCGTTTCGGACGCTCCTCGCCGTCTACGGGTATGCCGTCCGCCCGCTGGTGCTGCTGCTGTTCTGCTGCATCGTTGCGCCGGACGGAAAGCATACGCCTTTTTGGATCCTGATCGGGCTGAACGCGGCCGTCAACGCGACCTCCCTGTTCTCTCACATCTGCTTCTGGATCGAGGATAACCGCTACCATCGGGGTCCGCTGGGATTCAGCTGCCATATCGTCAGCGGGATCATCCTGCTCTATCTTCTGTATCTGACCTTCACCGCGCAGCCCAAACGCGGCCGTTTTCAGTTCATCATTCCGGTCGTCAATATCGTGCTGGTGATCGCGGGCGCTTTGACGGACACGTTCATCGCGCACACGCAGACCGGCATCACGTTTCTGTCGGTGGCCATGGTCTCGAGCGCGCTGTTCTACTACATCTGGCTGCACCTCAAGTTCGTGCACGACCACGAAAAAGCGCTCGAAGCGGAAAGCCGCATCCGCATCATGATGAGCCAGATCCAGCCGCACTTTCTATATAACACGCTGTCATCGATTCAGGCGCTGTGCCGCATCGACCCGGAAAAGGCGTTCGACGTGACGGAAAAGTTCGGGACGTACCTTCGAAGCAACATCAACTCGCTCGATCAGCCCGACCTGATCCCCTTCTCCAAGGAGCTCGAGCACACGCGCGTGTATTCCGAGATCGAGATGATCCGGTTTCCGAACGTGCGCGTCGACTACGGCGTGACGGACGTCGACTTTTCCGTGCCCGCGCTGACGGTGCAGCCGCTCGTCGAAAACGCGATCCGCCACGGCGTACGCATCCGAAAGGAAGGGATCGTCACCGTCTCCTCCCGAAGGACGGAGCTTTGCCATGAGATCGTGATCTCCGACAACGGCAAGGGATTCGATACGGATCTGCTGAAAACGGCGGACGGTACGCACATCGGCGTGCGCAACGTCAGAGAGCGCCTCGAACGGATGTGCGGCGGAACGCTCGCCGTTGAAAGCGTGATCGGCGAAGGAACGACGGTGACCATTCGCATTCCGCTGCGTAAACAACAATGAAAGAATGCCGATATGATTCATAACCCGATCTTAATCTTCGTTTTTCAGGTTTGACCCGACTTGCATCGCTGCCCGTTTTTGTTGGACATTTGTTGGACAAGGTATGATAAATAAGCTAAGATAACGCCAGACAGGAGATCATTATGACGGTAAACATTGCATTATCCGGGCGGATCGATTCCAACAACGCCGCCGAGGTCGAGCGGAGTATCCTTTCCGAGCTCTCGGGCAAGGACGGCGCGGCGGTCGTTATGGACGCCGAAGCGCTGCAGTATATCTCAAGCGCGGGGCTTCGCGTGCTGCTGCGGGTCAAGAAAACCCATCCGGATCTGACGATCAAAGGCGTCAGCTCCGACGTCTACGAGATCCTCGACATGACCGGCTTTACCGAACTGATGAAGGTAGAAAAGGCGTACCGCGTCGTTTCGATCGAGGGCTGCGAGGAGATCGGGCGCGGCGCGAACGGCACGATCTACCGCATCGATAAGGACAACGTCGTGAAGGTCTATAAAAACGCCGACGCGTTAAAGGACATTCAGCACGAGCGCGAGGTAGCGAAGCTTGCGCTGGTTCTCGGCATTCCCACCGCGATCTCCTACGACGTCGTGAAGGTCGGATCGAGCTACGGCTCGGTGTTCGAGCTTCTGAACGCGCGTTCGTTCTCGAAGATCCTGAAAAACGATCCGGATCAGTTCGACTGGTGCGTAACGGAATTCGTGGATATGCTGAAACGGATCCACGGTACGCTCGTTCCGAAGGGCAAGCTGCCCGACATGAAGGAAACGGCGCTCGGCTGGGCGACGTTTTTACGGGACTATCTGCCCGAAAGCGCCGCAAACAAGCTGTACGCGCTGATCGACGCCGTGCCGCACGACGATCACATGATCCACGGCGACTACCACACGAAGAATCTGGAGCTGCAGAACGACGAGGTGCTGATCATCGACATGGACACGCTCGCCGTGGGCTATCAGATCTTTGAGCTCGGCTCGATCTACAACTCGTTTATCGGCTTCTCCGAGGTCGATCATGACGTGATCCTCCGCTTTCAGGGCTTTGATTATGAAACCGGCAGGCGGTTCTTCAAGCGCGCGCTCGCCGCGTATCTCGGCACGAACAGCGAAAAGAAGCTTCAGGCCGTCACGGACAAGGCGCGCATCATCGGCTATATGCGGCTGATCCGCCGCTCGATCCGTCGGCGCGGGCTTGAAAACGAGATGGACCGCCGGGAGATCGCGTACTGGACGGAGGAGCTTTTGAAGCTTCTCGATTCGGTCGACTCTCTGCTGTTTACCCGAAAAGAGATCGTGGTCGAGGCGACCGACGAGAACCTGCCCTCGGTGCTTTCCTTCATCGAAGACCATCTCGGCGAGGTCGACTGTCCCCCGAAGGCGCGGATGCAGATCCGGCTTGCGGCGGAGGAGATCTTCGTCAACATCGCGCACTACGCGTACGCTCCCGAAAAGGGCCGGGCGACCGTGCGCGTCGAGGTCTCGGAGGAACCGGTTTCCGTCACGATCACGTTCATGGATCACGGCGTGCCGTACGATCCGCTTGCAAAGCGGGATCCGGACGTGACGCTGTCCGCATCGGAGCGTGAGATCGGTGGGCTCGGCATCTTCATGACCAAAAAGGTCATGGACGACGTCGCCTATGAATATCGCGGCGGACAGAACATTCTGACGCTGAAAAAGAATCTTTGACGCGCATGACCGAACGATTCCCGAAAATCGATCTGCATATGCACACGACCGTTTCCGACGGAACCGATACACCGGAAGCGATCCTCGCGCGCGTCAAGGCGGCCGGGATCGGGCTGTTTTCGGTCACGGATCACGACGCGGTCGAGGGCTGCAGGCGCGTGCTTGCGGCGCGGACGGCGAACGATCCCGCGTTCATCACGGGCGTGGAGTTTTCCTGCAAGGATGAGGAAGGACAGTATCACGTCCTCGGCTACGGCTATGCTCCGGACGCGGAGGCGATCAACGCGATCGTGCGGCAGGGGCACGACTTCCGCATGCAAAAGCTCATGAAAAGGCTGGCGTTTCTGAAGGACCGGTTCGGGTTCATCTTCTCCGACGCGGAGACCGAAACGCTGATGAATGCGGACAATCCCGGAAAGCCGCACATAGCGAACCTGATGGTTTCAAAGGGCTACGCAAAGGACCGGAACGAGGCGATCCGGACGTATCTCAATCAGGCGCACTTTGCGGAGGAATACGTCCGCCCGGAGGACGCGATCCGCGCGATCTCGGAAAGCGGCGGCATACCGGTGCTGGCGCATCCGCCGTTCGGGAACGGCAATCAGCTGATCCTCGGAAACGATCTTCGTGCCCGTGTCAGGAAGCTGATGGGCTTCGGGCTTTCGGGTCTTGAGGGATTCTATTCCGGATATTCGGAAAAGCTGCGCATCGAGGTGCTCGCGCTTGCCGAAGCGTTCGACCTGTACGTCACGGCGGGCAGCGATTATCACGGAAGCAACAAGCTGGTCGGATTGGGCGATACCGGCATGGACGGTACAACGGAGATCCCGAACGGGATGACCGCGTTTTTACAGGCAATCAAGTAACGAAAATCGGAGAAGATCGAATGAAAACAGACGTTATTGAAATCACGGCAAACGGAACGGGCTTTACGCGCGTACTCGAGGAAACCGAACGCGCGGCCGCGTATCGGGGGCTGGAGCCGAAGCAGGCGCTGCGATTAAGGCTGCTTGCCGAGGAGATGACCGGCATGCTCAAAACGCTGGTCGGCGACGAACGGTTCCGCTATTGGATCGAGTCGGAGGGCCGGGTGTTTTCGTTGCATCTTGAGACGCAGACCATCGTGACGCGCGCGCTTCGCGAAGCGCTTCTCAAGGCAAGCTCGTCCGGCAAAAACGCCGCGGCGAAGGGCTTTATGGGACGGCTCAGGGAGATCCTGACGACGATGTCGGAATCGTACGTTCCCGCTGCCGTCGCCGAAATGGGATACGGCTATTCCTACGTGGACGTGATCGACTTTGACGAGTCGATGGACATGTCGCCGAACGCCATGCTGTACGGCTGGTCGCTTCGCGCATACCGGGACGCGGTCACGGAAAACAAAGAGAAGGAACCGGAAAAATGGGACGAGCTGGAAAAGTCGATCACGGCAAAGCTCGCCGACGACGTGAAGATCTTTATCCGCAGAAACAACGTGGAGATGGTTATCGAAAAAACATTCTGAGAGGAGAACCAATATGACCATTCATCAGGAGAAAAACGGAACTGCGCTGACCGTGGCGCTTGAGGGCAGACTGGACACCATGACCGCGCCGAGCCTCGAGGAAACGCTGAAGGATGCGCTCGAAGGCGTTACCGAGCTGACCTTTGATTTCGAGAAGCTCGACTACATCTCTTCCGCAGGGCTTCGCGTGCTTCTTGCCGCGCAGAAGACGATGAACCGGCAGGGCGTCATGAAGGTCAGAAACGCCAACGAGATCATCATGGAGATCTTCGAGGTCACCGGATTTTCCGATATTCTGACGATCGAATAAAACCGCCGCATCAAAACGAACGCATCGCTGTCGGACGTTTGTCGGACGGCGCGTGTTTGAATACCCTCGTAAAAACTGCAAAGGAGAATTTCTATGGTTTCACTCAGGGGCATCCGTCTGCGTTATATTGCACTTGTAATCGCGCTCATCGCAATCGCTGCGGGCGTGTATCTTACGTTCTTCCACTCGAAGGGCTTTGAGAAAACGACCGCCGAGATCGTTTCGATCGAGGAGCAGGAAAAGCTCTTCGAGGACGACGATACGCAGTACACGGTCAAAGTCAAATACACCGTCAACGGAACGGAGTACGTCGAAGAGCTCGGTTCCTACAGTCCCTCCTACAAGGTCGGCAAAACGATCAACGTCCTGTATGATCCGAACAACCCGAGCGAGGTGCATTCCGGAAACGGCTTCGGCATCTACGTGCTGATCGCGGGCGTCGTGATCCTTGCGGTCGCGGTCGCTTCGATCGTCATCGGCCGGATCAAGCTGAAAAAGCTCAAAGAGACGGAAAACGTCGGCAAGGAAGCGGTCTATGCGCCGTCCGTTTCGGGCGAAGAGCGCGAGCTGTACTTTTTGACCGATCTCGGCACGCTGAAGGCGGGACACCGGATCGAGGACGCGAACCGCAGCGTGCTGTTCGAGGCGGTCATGACCAAGCACAGCCTGACCTCGCCGTATGAGTTCGACTTCATCGATCACGTCAACAACGTCACGAAGGCGCATCTCGTCGGTCACGAGGAATCGACCGAATGGAACTCGCTGCTCATCGACAACAACCATACGTTCAAGTTCGACGGCGAGGACGTCTGGAAGCACTTGAAGCGCAACGGCATCGACGTGAAATCGAAGATCGGCGGCGGCAGCGGCAAGCTCATCGGCGTGAACTTCACGGTCTGCCGCGACGACGCGGAGCTTGCGCGCGTGGAAAGCACGAGCCAGTACGTACACGAAGAGGATGCTGAAGCGCACAAGATCGCAAGCGCGATCCCTGCCAAGGGCTTTTACCGCGTCTGGACAAAGGAACAGAACCTCGAGCTGCTGTTTTTGACCATTCTCGCGTTCGCGCGGACCGAAGCAAGCGACGCGTCCGGCGGCACGAGAAAAGCGCTGTTCAACACGCTGAAGGGCGAATAAACCCGCAATTCCCATGAAGATCATCTGCATCGACGACGAACCGCTGATCCTGAATATGACCGTCGCGCTTTGCCGGGAGCTCCCGAACGCGCCTGAGGTCTGCGGCTTTGAAAAAGCGGCGGACGCTCTCCGCTGGCTTGAAGACCACATGGCGGATATCGCTCTGCTCGACATCAACCTGCCGGACATGAATGGCATCGAGCTTGCCGCGCGCCTTCGCGAAACCGATCCGAATCTTTCGATCATCTTCCTGACCGGCTATTCGGAATATGCCGTGGACGCGTTCCGGCTGCACGCATCGGGATACCTTCTGAAGCCGGTCAACAAGCAGCGGCTCAAGGAGGAGGTCGATCACGCCATGCGCTGGCGCGGCGAGCAGAGCGGCCCGTCCGAAAGGCGCGCGCAGATCTATGCGCGCACGTTCGGTGAATTCGATCTCTACGCAAACGGGCAGGTGGTCGCTTTTCCGCGGTCAAAAGCAAAGGAGCTTTTGGCGTATCTCATCGATCGGCAGGGCGGCAGCATCACCCGCGCGACGGCGTTTGCCGTGCTGTGGGAGGAGGGCGTTTACGACCGCTCGATGCAGAAGCAGCTCGACGTCGTCATCCGCTCGCTGCGCGCAACGCTGAAAAGCGTCGGCGCGGAGGACGTCCTCGAAATGAAGCAGGGCGCTTTGCGCATCTGTCCCGAAAAGCTGGACTGCGATCTCTACCGCTTCTTGGGCGGCGACGTCAACGCGATCAACACCTACCGCGGCGAATACATGAACGCCTATTCGTGGGCAAGCACGACCGAAGCGTTCTTAGACCGCATGCAGCGCAGACTGTAACGAACGAAAGCCGCGCGGCTTTCCGAAAACGGGAAAGATCCGGAGGGTTTTAAAGTGAAGGAATATCTGATTTTCGGCGGGGTCGCCTTGGTCATCATCGCAGCTGCGGTCTATACGATCCTGCGCAACAATAAGATCCGCAAAAGCGGCGTGGAGGCGGACGCGGTTATTTCCCGCATCGAGGAGGAGCAGACGACGTCGTCCGAGGGCGGCACCGACTTTACGGAGACCTGCTACGTCACCTACCTCGATCAACAGGGCAACACCGTGGAGGCGCGGCTGATCAGCGCCCCGGAACGTGCGCGCGAGGGCGACCGCGTTCGGATCAAATACCTGCCCGAAAAGCCGCATTTTGCGATTCTGATGAAATGATCGGAACGGATGGAAAAATAGATGAAAGCGATTCGTAAATCTGTCTGCATTCTTCTTGCCGCCCTGTCGCTTGTTCTGCTCTCTGCAGGCTGTAAAAAAGCGGAAAAACCCTTTACCGTCGGATTCACGAAGATCAAAAAATCCGGAAACGTGATGCTGGATACGACGTTTGAAGAGATGAAAGCGAACGGCATCGAGGTCGGCGATATCATTACCGTAACGGTTGCGGCGCGTTCGTACGAGCTTCCTGTCGGCACGTCCTATTCCGACGTCGACGTCGGGCGCATGATTCTCCGGTTCGACACGGAGGACAACGAGATCACGCTTGCGATCAATATGGGCTCCTTTGCGAGCGAAACGGGGATCGCCGAAAAGCAGACGATCGAGGCGGATCCCGGCTACCAATGGAATATGAACGTCACCGAGGTCGGAATCGTCCTGAAGGAAAAGCAGGGCTATCGGGCGGAATACGACGCCCGCAATCTCACGCGGACGAACGCGCGCGCGGATTATGCCGATCTTTCCGACGAGGACTTTGCGAATTTCCGCGCCGTCAAGGTCACCGGCATGCGGGAGAACGTTCTTTATCGCAGCAGCTCGCCGATCGATCCCGATCTCGAAAGATGCGAACCCGCCATGCGGGCAGCGGAACGCGCGGGGATCCGCTCCGTCATCAATCTCAGCGATTCCGAAGCGGATATGACGGCGTATGAAGCTTTTGCGGACAGTTATTACAGCCAATGCCGCATCCTGAACGTCGAGATGGGCTATGATTTTACAAGCGCCGAATTCGGTGAAAAGGTCAAAGCCTGCGTGCTGTTTCTGATTGAAAACGACGGTCCGTATCTCGTGCACTGCAAGGAAGGCAAGGACCGCACGGGGATGCTGTGCGCGATCCTCGAATGCTTTGCCGGCGCTTCCGCCGACGAAGTCAAGGCGGATTATATGGCGACGTACCGCAACTTCTATCACGTCGAGCAGGGGGATGAAACCTACGGCATCCTGTTGAGAAACAACCTTGTGAAGACGCTTTGCGCCCTGTTCGGCGTCGAGGATCTTGAAACGGCGAACCTGCGGGAAAAAGCCGGTTCGTACCTGAAATCGATCGGACTCACCGCGGAGCAGCTTGATATGCTCAGCGCAAAGCTCGGCGCGTAACCTTATCTGCGTCAAAAAATATGGGGAAAAATCCGTAAACAGAATCCGCCCGGGGAGGTTCCCCGGGCGGATTTTTTACGCGGATTCTATTTTTTCAGGAATGCGGCGATGCGTTCAAGATAATCCGGCGCTTCGTCGTAGACGGCGTGTCCGTATCCCTCATAGATATAGGATTCGCAATGCAGCGCTTCGATCAGATCGTAAGAAGCCTGCGCGCCCAGCACGCGATCCTCCCCTGCGCCGAGCACAAGCGCCGGACAGGCGATCCTTTGGATCTCGTCCGAAGCGTCAAAGGACAAAACCGCGTTTGCGGAAATCAGAAAATTCGTAAAATCCCGCTCGGCCGCGCCTTCGCCCGAAGCGACGATCGCATCCTTGTACTGCGCATAGAACGACGGCGTATAGACGCTTTCGCCGAAGGCTTCCATCAGCGCGGACGTGTTCCGCGCCTCGGCAAGCGCGATCCATTTTGCGAACGCTTCCCGATTGCCGTGCGTCACGTTCATCGCCGTGGAGCAAAGGATCAGCGACGATACCCGCTCCGGCGCGTCGACCGCAATTCTCTGCGCGACCATGCCGCCCATGGAAACGCCCATCAGATGCACGCGATCGAGCCCCAGCGCATCGAACGCGGCAAGCGTATCCTTTGCCATGTCCGCAATCGTGTACCCTTCCGGTTCCTCCTTGACGTGGTCGAACAGATACACGTCGTACTCCTTTGCGAGAAGCGCATACGCGGAGACGATCCCTTCGGCGGAGCCCATGACGCTTTTCAGCGCCAGCCCCGGCAGAATGACGAGCTTTTCGCCGGTTTCGTTGCCAAAGTGCAGACAATCCATTTCCGTTTCTCCGATCGTTACCGTTTTCACAAGCGTCTCCTTCGGCGGCTCCTGCTTTGCGCAGCCGAAAGACCCGATGCCGATCAGCAGCGCGCAGACCAACAGGATCGCGATCCGTCTTTTTTTCATTTTCCCGCCCGTTCCGTTATGCCGCCGGCGCAAGCGCCTCGTCAAGCACAAAGGGCACGTACTGCTCCTTCGCCTTCACGACGCCGTCCGGATAGATCGCGGCAAAGTCGCTCTTCATGGAAATCGGGATGAAGCCCTTCGCGGCGTAGTCTGCGGACTTTGCGTCCCAGTCCTGCTTGCCCCATTCGCGGAAATTGTCGTCGGCAACGACCATGTACGCCTCGGCGCGGTACGGATTTCTTGCGTCGATCGTATAGTTCATCATGCTCGTATCGCTGCCGCTGTTGCCGAACGCCAAAACGGGACGCTGCCCGATCTCGCGCTCGATATAGATGGACTTGTTGGCGTTCAGGTTCTTCTGGATAAAGCCGCCGGTCAGCACCAGCTCGTCGCCGTTTTCATACTTGAAATCCATGTTGGACGGCTCGTCCTCGTGTCCCTTCTGCTTGACCTCGAAGTCCGTACCGATCACGTGCTCCGGCAAAACGTAATCCCGGATGGGCGAATTGGCGACGATCGCGCGGGTCGTCGTGCGCTCGGTTCCGCTGATGACCCAGATCTCGAACCCGTTCCTGTAGAGGTATTCCACCAGCTCGACCATCGGCAGATAGAAGTTGTCGATGTAGCGCATGTTTTCAAAGCTCTGCGTGTTCTTTTTGCCGAATTCCTCGACGTACGCGGAGAATTCCTCCACCGTCATGCCCGCGTAAGCCTTTGCGAAGTTTCTCGCAAGCGTCTCGTCGGCAAGATAGCCCGGCTGAATGGCGGTGGCGACCTGCTTCAGCTCGTCCGAAACGCGCTCCGGGTGGTCGACGAGACAGTATTCGATGAACATCATCGTGTCGTAATAGGTATAGTACGTCTCGCAGGTGAGCGTGCCGTCCATGTCGAACACGGCGATGCGGTCCTTTTCCGGAATATAGTCCTTGCCGCCCTCGGTCGTGACCGCGGTGACGTAGTCGATCAGCGCCTGCTTTGCGCCGGAGCCCTCGTTCCACAGCGACAGGGGCGCGGCTTCATCCTTCGGCGCTTCTGAAGGCTGCTTCCAGCCGACGCCGAAGGCGTACAGAACGCTGACGAAGATCAGCGCGCAAAAGAGTACGGCGGCGACACAGCGCCAGATCCTGAGTTGCTTTGTTGTGTTCATTTTCCCTTGTTCCCTCATTTTCTCATGATACGGAAAAACAATATAGCAAGCTCTGTCCAACAAATGTCCAACAGGGTTTGCCCCGTCTCATTGCGCCGCGTTCGACGCGCAGGCTTTTGTTGGACATTTGTTGGACAGGTTATGATAGATAAAAAAAGATATCTGCACATAAAAGAGGATATGAAAATGAAAAACACGATGAGAGCACTGATCCTTGCGGGATCGATCCTCCTTCTGCTTTGCGGGTGCGCGGCCGGTTCCGGGAAGGACGAAACGAACCCGGCTTCCGACGGCGCATTCTCTTACGTGCACAATCCGCGGGAAAATCCGGAAGCGATGAAGGACGTCGTGGAAAACCCCGACGCGGTGTACGGTTTTTCGCCGGATCCGGATTCCAAACGGCTCGGCGTATATGCGGAATATGACTGGACGGATCCGCAGTTTGTCGCCGGCGCAAAGGAAGAGCGCAGGACATATCATGAATCCATGCACACGATGATGGACATTCTTTACGCGATGCGCGCGGACGGCGCGACAATGGAGGAGATGGCGCGCGCCGTCTCGACCGAGCGCAACCGGCTGCGCCTTGCGGCATACGAGAACGATCCGGAAGGGCTCGAAACGCTGAAGAAAAGCAATCTGGAAGCGTACGGGCACGAGGACGGACCGACGCCGGACGAGCTGTTTGAAAAATACGGAAGCTGGCAGGAGGTCCTGCAAAAAGCCTTCAGCACCAACATGGGCATGGACGCGTGCTGCGGGCTGTACGACGAATACTATCCGCTCTACGTTGAGCTCGGATACGTCAACTGATTTCGGTTGCGCATTGATACGATCCGCAATACATTGACAGCGAGATCGGAACGGTCATAAACGGAGGGAACCGGCATGAAAAAGATATTGGGCATTACGTTCGGCGGCTTGCAGAAGAGGGCGATCCTGCTCGTCGCTTTGATGCTTCTTCTGCTGGCGGCCATGTTCGCCGGCATTACGGTCTACCAGAACCGTTTGCTTTTAAACGTCGTTTCCGAAACGCGCGTCGAACAGCAGAACGCCATCTCCGAGACGTCCAAAGCCACGATGCATCAGGTCATCGAGGGCTCGCTCGTTTCGTCCACGGAGCTTCAGGCGACCCTTGCCGACAACGATTTTGCCGAGGTCATCAGCAATACGCGTATGCTGCAAACGATGGCGGAAGGCATCCTGGAAAACCGCGGCAGCCTCTCCCCGCTGCCGGTCGCGCTGCCGGACGCCGCAAACGACGGAACGTCCTCCGCGTTCGTGCTCTTTGAGAAGGGCGTGGATTACAGGAAATCCGAATACCTCGGCTACCTTGCGCATCTCTCCACCCCGATGATCGCCATGCATCGGAACTCGCAGAAGATCGACGGCTGCTATATCGGATTGAAGGACGGCACCGATCTTTGCGTCGACGACAAGGCAGGGATCAAGCTCACCGAATCCGGTGAGCCGATCCCGTTCCCGGTTACGGAGCGTCCGTGGTTTCTCGGCGCGCTTCGATCGGACGATTTGTATTTTACCGGCATCACGCGCGACGCGTTTTCCGGAAAGCTCCTCATTACATGCTCCGCGCCGGTTCATCTGAACGGCGAGATCGTCGGTGTCGCCGGGATCGACGTCGTGCTCTCGAGCGTCAGCGACTTTATCGAGTCCTCCGGGCAGGGCGCGTACTCCTACCTGATCAACGACCGCGGTCAGGTGATCCTCGGCCCCGAAGCGGACGGGATCTTCAAGGTCACGCTGCAAAGCGAAGCGAAGGATCTGCGCTCCTCCGACAACGAAACGCTTGCATCGTTTATCGAAGCCGCGCTGCGCGGGTCGACGGGTCTGAGGACCGTGTCCGTCGACGGAACGGAATACTATATGGTGGGCTCTCCCGTGCCGACCGTCGGCTGGGCGGTCGTGAACGTCGTGGAGAAAAGCCTGACCGAGCAGCCGGAGCAGGCGCTTCTATCCGCATACGACGGGATCAACGAAACCGCGAGCGCGACGTTTCAGAAGGAGTCCGCAAAAACGAACCTGATCGGCATTCTGCTGCTCGCGGTCGCGTTTCTGATCGGCAACGGCGCCGCCATGCTCGCGGTCAACCGCATGGTCAAACCGATCCGGCAGATGACCGAGGATATCACCCGATGCGGACAGACCGGACAGCCGTTCGAAATGCAGGATCGATACCGCACGAACGACGAGATCGAGGTGCTTGCCGAGTCGTTTGCCGATCTTTCAAAAAAGATCCGGAAGTATATTCAGGACATCACCGCGATCACCGCGGAAAAGGAGCGCATCAGCACGGAGCTGGCGCTTGCGACGCGCATTCAGGCGGATATGCTGCCGAGCATCTTCCCGCCGTATCCGGATCGGACCGAATTCGATATCTATGCGAGCATGGACCCGGCAAAGGAGGTCGGCGGCGATTTCTATGATTTCTTCCTGGTCGACGACGATCATCTCGGCATCGTGATCGCGGACGTGTCCGGCAAGGGCATTCCCGCCGCGCTGTTCATGATGGGTTCGAAGATCCTCGTGCAGAACTACGCCATGACCGGCATGCGTCCCGCCGACGTCCTCGAGGCCGTCAATCACCAGATCTGTCAGAACAACCGCGAGCAGATGTTCGTCACCGTCTGGCTCGGCATTCTGGAGATTTCCACCGGCAAACTGACCTGCTCCAACGCCGGACACGAATACCCCGTGCTGAAAACGCCGGACGGCGATTTCGAGCTGTACCGCGACAAGCACGGCTTTATCATCGGCGGCATGGACGGCATGCGCTATAAGGAATATGAGCTTACGCTTTTGCCCGGCACGAAGCTGTTCGTCTACACCGACGGCGTTCCGGAGGCGACGGACGCCGACGGCAGGCTCTTCGGCACGGAACGAATGGTTGCCGCGCTGAATGAGCAGCAGGACGCGTCGCCGGAAGCGCTTCTGCGAAACGTCCGCGCGCACGTCGACGCCTTCGTCGGCGACGCGGAGCAGTTTGACGATCTGACGATGGTCTGTCTCCACTACCTCGGACCGCAGGATCCGACGGCCTGACCGAAAGCCCGCGGCGGCACGGCTCCGCCGCACAGCAAGAACACAAGAACACAGGGGGGACGGCTGCCGTCCCCTTTGTGTTACGCCGAGGGGGGTGTTTGTAACACGCTCTGTTCCCTGATCACTGCCTTAAGCTGGCGGCGGAAACCGGGAAGGTAAAATACGTATCCGGGTACGGCTCGTCCTTGAGAACGAAGTGCCACCATTCGCAATCGAGCGGCAGAAATCCGTTGCGCACCATTGCGCGGCGAAGCATCATGCGGTTTTCAAACTGCGCTTCGGTGACGCCGCGGTAATCCGGATGCGATACCTCGCTGAACAGGTCGAAGGGGCTTCCCATGTCGACCTCCCTGCCCGTTTTCATGTCGAGCAGCGTCAGGTCGATCGCGCTGCCGCGGCTGTGGCTCGACCGCTTTGCAATGTAGCCTTTTGCAAATAGCTCCTGTTTCTCGAGATCCGGATAAAAGTACGGCTTCATGCGGATATCCGTGTCCTCGATCCCCCAAAGAATGAATTGCCTGACCGCCGATACCGGCCGGTAGGCGTCGAACACCTTGAGCCGATAGCCCTGCACGAACAGCTCGTTGCAGACGGATTTCAGCGCTCTTGCCGCTTCGACCGTCAGCAGCGCGATCGGCTCCTCGTACCCGTCGATCCGTTCGCCGATAAAATTATAGGTGGAATGATACCGGATCTCCTGTATGATATGCGGAACAAACTCGGACAGCACGACAAACCCGGATGCGTCGGTTGGCAGCGCGTTCTTACTCATTTCTGACTCCTCTCTCCCGTCTGGCTTCTGCGGTATTCCGTTCTTATTCCGTCAGCGCCGCTTTCAGCGCGGCGATCTGCGCTTCCGTCATGCCGGCGTTCTGAAGGAACCTCTCCGCGTATACGGAAAGATCCGCGGTTCCCGGATCGACCGCGCCGTTGCCGATCACGCTGTTCAGCATCGGAAGAAAAACGCTTTCCGCGATCACGTCATAGCGCTTTGCGTCGGTCTCCCTTGTAATTCCGTAGTAGTTGGCGTAGGTGATCATGTAGTCGCCGACGATCTCGTCATAGCTTGCGCCGCAGAGCATTTCAAGAAGCATGCAGACGAAGCCGGTGCGATCCTTTCCCTCCGTGCAGTGGATGAGATACGGCCCCTCGTGCTCCGTCATGGCGATCAGTCCGTTTGCGACCTTCGCGCGGAAATCCTCGGAGCTGTAATTCATGTTCAGCGTCAGCAGAAGCACGTCGCCGCCGTTATACAGCGACAGAAAATGCGGCGAGTTGAAATCTGCCGCCGCAACGTAATTCCGTATCTTCTCCTCCGTATCGGCAAGGTTCACGATGCAGCGGACGCCGGCTTCCCCGCACAGCGCGTCGACGTACGGCGCGCGGTTATGCTGATTGTCACACGGAGACGCCGCGCGGTACAGCGTGTTCTCCCTGAGATTTCCGACCTGCACGCTTCGGAAATTGGCGAAGACGGCGTCGCTTGAAAACCGTTCACGCTCGTCCCGATAGTGAATGTCCCTTGCGTTCTGAACGTCGGAAAACGCGCCGCGTTCGGATCGCGTGATCGTTGCCGTGTCGGTTTCGCGCAGCTGCGCGCGCGTATAGAGATCGTCGCCGTTGTTGACGCAGACCTTGACGTAGGGATAGCCCGGATACGCGACGACGAGCGGTTCGCCGGTCAGCGTATAGTACCCGTTGTAATACGGAATTCCCGAAAGGGAATACCCGTTTGAAAACGTCACGTCGACCGCGTCGCCGTATGCAAAGCCGAGCTGATTGAACGCCTCGATCGTAAGATCGATATAAACGCCGCCGAACTCCTCTTCATGCAGGATCGCGCGGTCCGTCGCCTGCGGCACGGGGTCGGACGGTTCGTTTTTGCAGCCGATCGTGCCGAGCAGAAGGCATCCGATCAGCAAAATTGCCGAAATGCTCTTTTTCATGTGATTTCTACTCCCTCCCGGATGATCAGATTTCCCGCCGGTCGATCCGCTTGCGCGAGGACGAGATCGCGCCGTTCGGGCAGACCAGCAGGCAGAGATGGCAGCCCACGCATTTGCTTCCGTTCAGAACGGGTCTGCGGGTTTCATCGAGCCGCAGCGCCTGATGTCCGCCGTCCGCGCAGGAGACGACGCACCGTCCGCAGCCGATGCACTTCTCACGGTGAAACTTCGGAAAGACCACCGTATCGCGCTCCAGAACGTCCGTGGTACTGCTTACGGAATCCAGCGCAAGCCCCTGCGCTTCGCGAACGTTTGCGAAGCCCTTTGCCTTTAGGTAATACGCAAGGCCCGATTTGAGATCGTCGATGATGCGGTAGCCGTACTGCATGACGGCCGTGGTTACCTGCAGACTGCCCGCGCCGAGCAGAATGAACTCCAGCGCGTCGCGCCACGTCTCGATCCCGCCCATGCCCGAGACGTGCATGCCGGACAGGTTTTGATTCTGCCCGAGCTCCGCAATGAAGCGCAGCGCGATCGGCTTGACCGCGTTGCCGCTGTATCCGCCGACCGCGGATCTGCCGCGCACCGCAGGCGAGGAAACGTAGGTGTGCGGGTTGACGCCGACGATGCTTTTGATCGTGTTGATCGCCGCAATGCCGTCCGCGCCGCCGTGCTTTGCCGCCTCTGCCGCAGGGCTCATGCGCGCCTCGTTCGGTGTAAGCTTTGCAAGGATCGGCAGCTTCGTTCCGCGCCGTGCCGCCGCGGTAAAGCGCTCGACGAGCTCCGGCACCTGTCCGATGTCCGAGCCGAGCCCTTCATCCATCATGTTCGGGCAGGAGAAATTCAGCTCGATTGCGTCCACGCCGTTCTCCTCGCAAAGCCGGCTGAGCTCCTCCCACTCCGCGTCGTTCTGCCCCATGATCGAGGCAAGAATGAATTTGGTCGGATAATTCCGCTTGAGACGCCGGAAGATCTCCATGTTCTCGGCGACGCTGTGGTCGGAAAGCTGCTCGATGTTCTTGAATCCGATGATGCTGCCGTTGTCGCCGGTGATCGCGGAAAAGCGCGGCGACGCCTCATGGATATCGAAGGAGCAGATCGTTTTGAAGCAAGCGCCCGCCCAGCCCGCTTCAAACGCGCGGGCGCACATATCGTAGGTGCTTGCCACGACCGACGAGGACAGCAGAAACGGGTTTTCGAGCGGGATGCCGCAAAGCTCCGTTTCGAGGATCGAAGCGTCCTTCGGCATCGGTTCGTCCAGATACGGGCGCACCTCCTCATGCAGGCGCGTCAAAAGCGAACGGATCGGAACCTCGCCGCTTCGCACGCACGCGGCTTCGCAGGGCGCGCCGCAAACGATGCAGGGATCGGACGCCGGAAACCGCAGCGCCGCGGCTTGCTCGTTGTCGAACCAAATGCTGCGCAAAAGCGCCGCGGGATCGCACGCTTTGCAAACGTCGGAACACGGCGCGTCGTGGCACAGCGCGCAGCGGATCATATCGGAACGCATGATGTTTCTTTCGTAAAGCATTGCCCTGTCCTCCTGTTTTTGATCGGGATCGTGTTTCGTTCCGGAGATCCTTCAAACTGTTTCAGGCGCGGTCGGCGCATTGACGCGGCGGCGTCCGCTCATTGTCGGAAGACGATCCAGTTGTGCGACCACGGCACCGGAAGCCCGAACAGCGTCACGACACGGTCCGCCGCGTTCCGATACCAAGAATAGTTCCATCCCGCGCCCATGTCCATATACAGCGCGTTGGTCACGCCGAGGCGCTGCAGCTCCTCTAAAAACGCCTCGAAATGCAGCATGTTGACGGAATCGATGATGCAAAGATGCCCGTTCAGCTCCGCAAGCGTCCGGTAGCAGCGCGCCCGCGGCCGGTCAAAGCGCATGACGATCTCTCCGTCCCTGATCAGCCCGTACTGCATAAACCCACTCCCGCCGGCGTCCGCCGCGTCCCTGATCGCTTTCCTCGGGTCGTCAAACTCGAAGGAAAAGCGGCCGTCGGCGAACGTAAACGCCGCAAAGCTGTCCTTGTTGTACGGGCTTTCATAGAGCACGCCGTTTACGGCATGATCGCCCTCCACGTTTTCCTGCGTAAAGCTTAAGCTCACCGTATGCTGAAACGCCGCGCCGCTGCACCACGTGACGGATCCGTCCGATTTGGACGGGCGCGTCCCGCACGCAAGGCCGACCTCGGAATACCTGGGGAAGATGACGTACACCGTGCCGGTATTGTAGACGACGGTCTCCTCCGCCGGAAGGATTTCCTCCGCCTGCATGTCCGAGGCGTCGATGCTGTCCGGGATCTTCACGTGATACTGGGATACGAGCCCCATGAAGATGAAGATAAACGCGGGGATCACGAAAAACGAGGATGCGTACAGGATGCGGTACAGCACGCGAAGCGGTTTGCGTTTCAGCTTCTCCGGTCCCCACAGATACACGATCAGCGTGACGATCTCGAGAATCGCCAGGGTCAGGTATGCGGCGTGCAGAACGTTCAGCCACATCTGCGCCACGAAGAAGACGGTATACGCGCAAAGGGACAGCAGGGTCATGGCGATCAGCCAGATTCCGGACAGGCGTTCTTTGATGCTCATCTTGCTTTCCTCGCTTCCCGTTTCTCTTTCAGCAGCTCCCGACGCAGCGCGTTGAAGGAATCGAACTGCGATTCCGTGCTGACGAGCAGCAGGAGCAGCGCAATATCCGTCACGTACTGCAGCGCGTTTCTCCAAAGCTCCGCCGCGGGAAACCCGAGCCTGCCGATGACCGCGAACAGCAAAAGATAGACCGCAAGCTTAAAGACGATGGCGATGCGGTTCAGGATCACGTTTTTCGGATTGCCGTGCGACGCATAGCTGATAAAGAAGTGATTGACCGTGATGATGACCGTCATGAGAAACGTCATGCCGGCAGCGGCGAGGTACAGGCTCCCCTGCACGCCTGCCGTAAGATAGGCGTCGAAATCCTGCTCTCCCCACAGTTCTCCGAGCGCCAGATGCGCCTCCTGATACAGCATGCAGAACAGGATCCCGCCCATCAGTCCCTTTGCGACGTCCCATTTATAGAACCGAAACGCGAGGTACATGGCGACCGCCGTGACAAGCTTTGTCAGGATGCCGAATATCGCGAAGGAGTTCCCGTCCTTAAAGCCGAAGATCAGAGAGCCGAGGCTTGCGGCAACGGCAAGGAAGCACGCCGCCGCCATAAAATATTCGTGCAAAAAGATGGAACCTTTCTTCTTTGCAGCGCTGCTGTCTGTCATGGGATGCGCCTTTCTTTACCCGTATGGTTTATGCCGCTTCGTCCAGCGCGTATGCGTCGAGGATGCGATCGTATTCGTTGATGCTGCCGCGGAGCAGGTTCATAAAATCCCGTTCCGCATACAGCCCGTCCGCGTTCGGCGTGATGCCGGAAAACCGCAGCGGCACGATTGCGGGATGCGATTCGAGATCGAGAAGGGTTGCGCTTTTCAGCTGTTCCGTCGTTTCATAGACGAGATCGACGGTACAGTACCGGCTGCCGTCCGGTCCGACCCAGCGGCAGAATACGAGCTTGCAGCCGATCGGCGTCTTTTCGATCGCGCCGGGCAGCTCGTACGGTTCGGCGCCGAGAGCCGCAAGAACGCTTCCGACGTTGGAGTCGTGTCCGCAAAGGAAGGTGAATTCTCTGCCGGAGGTCAAAAGCTCCGATTCGATCTCCTGCAGCAGCGGATGCGCCACGTTGGCGGCGATCAGCGGCGCGGTAAACAGTACGTCGCCGTAGACGTCCTTGACCTCGGAGATCTGCTTCCATTGTTCAAACGTCAGCGTGTGTCCGAACGCAGCTTTGCCGTCGTCCGGCTGCTCGAAGTATTGCAGCACAAGCGCGTCGGCCACCGAGCACGCCGTCTTCAGCGACCCCTTCACGGACGGCTCCTTAAAAAGCTCCAGCGAGAGTTTGGAATCGTCCGTAGTAAACGCCGCCTGCGTTCCGTTCCTGTACGCCTCGGACTGCTCCATGTCGATCACGTCGGCGATCAGTGCATAGTTGTCCGAAAGTCCCTTGATCGTGTCGCCGTACAGCTCGAAGATCTGCGCTTCGGCGTCCGCGTTGTATCCGGGCGAAACAAAGGTCAGCTGCGGCGTAAAGACCGGATCCATCGTGTCGTACTCCGCATGCGTCTCGATCTCCGTGTTCGCGGTCGGCAGCAGTCCCGATACGAAATACTGCGCGGTCGCGATCGTGCGCTGCTTCGCGTTTGCATAGATGCGGACCGCCCCGTCCTCCGGATGATAATTTTCGGGGAACAAGCCCTCGGCTTCGAGCCATTTGCGGAAATACTGCCCCATCTCGGTTTCCAGAACACCGCCGCGCAGCGAGAGCTCGCTCGGATCGGACGACCATGCGAACCACTCGTGCGGCGTGATCGTGCCGAGCGCCGAGCCGCTGCCGCTCAGAGGCGAACGGATGTTGTGACGGCTCAAAATCACGACCTGCTCCAATCGATACCCTTCGCGGGAAAGATTGCCGACGGCTTCGACGGCTGCCGAAGTCTGCGCCCGCTGCGTCTTCGGCGCAAAGGCGCCCGCCCAGAACAGGCACTGTACAGCAAGGACACATATGAGCAGCAGCGATACGGCGATCAGCAATCCGCGGGTTGTTTTTTGCGAAACCGGTTTCATGTACGTAATCCTTTCTTGCGTATAACTCTGCGCGGCATTCTCTCACACGTCCGGCAAACGGTGTGCCGTTCCGCGCTTTACTGCTTTTCCGAGATCCGCACGCGGACGGTGTTGGCGTCCGCCCGCGCAGGGTCGAAGCGATAGGTCAGCTCCTCCACGCTGCGCGAGAGAATGCGGTACGAGAGCTCGTTTTCGCCCTCCCGGGGATCGAAGCGTTCGCCGCCGTACGCGACGGTGACCGTCGCCGTCTGCCCGGCTTCGGCATACTCTACGGTGACCCGGATCGGCGTGCGGTCCGAAACCGGCAGCAGCATTTGCTGCACGAGCTCCTCGATCGCGAGGCGGATGCGGTACTTCGTGCGCGACGGAATGTCGTTCTGCATACAGTAGCGGTCGATCTCGGCGCCCGCGCCGATAAAGTCGAAGTCGCGGCTGTCGACGGTAAGCTCCAGAACCTTGAGCTTTTGGATAAAGCGCCGCGTCAGCTCCTTTTCGGGATGATCGAAGATCTGTTCCGGCGTGCCGTCCTCGCAGATGCCGCCCTGATCCATGTAGAAGACGCGATTGCTGATCGCTCTCGCAAAGTTCATTTCGTGCGTTACGATCAGCATGGTCCTGCCGGTCTTTGCAAGGTCGCGGATGACCGCCTGCACCTCGCCGACCATCGTCGGGTCCAAAGCGCTCGTCGGCTCGTCAAGCAGGATCACGTCCGGGTCCATCGCGAGCGTTCTTGCGATCGCCACGCGCTGCTTCTGCCCGCCGGAAAGCTGCTCGGGATATTGAAACTCGCGTCCCGAAAGTCCGACGCGCTTTAAGAGCGCGACGCCGGCGTCATACGCCTCCTGCCTGGATTTCTTCAGAAGATCCATCGGCGCAAGCATCAGGTTTTCGATGACCGTCAGATGTCCGAACAGATTGAACGACTGGAACACCATGCCCATCCTGCGCCGCGCCTGCGTCAGATCGTACTTCGGCGCGGTGATGTCCACGCCGTCCAAAAGGATCTTTCCGCTTGTCGGACGTTCGAGCATGTTGATGCAGCGGATCAGCGTCGACTTGCCCGCGCCGGACGGCCCGATGATCGAGATCACGTCGCCGTCGTTGATCACCGCGTTCACGTCCTCAAGCGGCGTTGCGTTTTCATACTTCTTTTGAAGATGCAAAAGTTCAATCATCGGTCTTCACCCCCTTCAGGATCTGCTGTTTCGATCTGCGGCGCGGATCGATGCGGATCTCGATCCGGTTCACAAGGAAGGTCAGGATCGCCGCAAGGATGAAGTAGATGATCGCGACGGCGATCAGCGGGAAGAACGCCTCGTAGGTACGGCTTCGCACGATGTCGCCCATTTTGGTAAGGTCCTGCACGGCGACGTAGCCGACCACGGCGGTCGCCTTGATCAGCGCGGTGATCTCGCCCTTATACGCGGGCATGAAATGCGGGAGCGCCTGCGGCAGTATGATGCGGAAGAACGCTTTGCGGTTCGTATAGCCCAGGGTATACGCCGCTTCGAGCTGTCCTTTATCGATCGCGCCGACGCCTACGCGCAGCATTCCGAAGACCGCGGAGCCGAACACGAGCGTAAAGCCCACCACAGACACCGCCGCGCCGGAGATATTGACCCTGCCGAAGATGATGTAATAGAGGATCATTAAGAGCACGACCGCCGGCATGCCCTGCACGAGCCACACGAAAAACCGTGTGATGAAATTTGCAGCCGGGTTGCCGTTTCGGCAGAGCATGAACACCGCAAAGCCGAGGATCGTTCCGAACAGGACCGACAGCACGGTGATCAGCATCGTCGTGCCGATCCCTTTCAAAAAGAGCTTCCAGCGGTTTTCACGGATAAAGGTCTTTTGGAAACTGTCAGCGATCGCGGACAGGAAGCTCCCGCCGGTCTCAATCCTGAAAGCCCGCACTACCAATACGAACGCCGCAGGGTAGTATTCTACGAAATCAACAGACTGCTTTCGCTCATCCGTGGCGATGATGGAGCCCGCGCCGAGCAGTGCCTTGCCCGCCTGTACCGACGACATGATCGCGGAAAACTCCATGCCGGTGAACTCCACATGGACGTCCAGCTCCTTTGCCATCAGCAGAATCATCTCGATATCGAACCCTATGAGCTGTCCGCCATTGCCCATATAGCTCATTGGCTCAAGCGAATCGCATACGGCCGCCTGCACCGTGCCGTTACTGCCGGGCCAGTCCTGCTCAGGGAGAAGCTTGACGCTGTCGTCCGAGCCCGTCCATTTTTCCCACAGCGCATTCTTCGTTTCTTCCGATATCGCATCATACGCCGCCTGCCACATATCCCGCGCCGGGTCGCCCTTTGCAAAGGCGATGCCGAAAGCGCTGGTGTCCAGGTCCTGCGGAAACAGCGCAAGCTCGGGGTTTCGATTCACAGCCAATGCCCCCACCGCGTTATTGGTCAAAAACGCATCCGTCTTCCCGGATTTCAGAGCCAGGATCGTATCTGGGGCGCTGTTGAAATAAGAAAACTCTCCCACATCCGGTACCTTGCTGCGTACTAGCTCCTCAAACGGCGCGCCGGTGAGCATGGATACTCTTTTGCCGCTCAAGTCGGAATACTCGCTGTATTCCGCCGCGGATTCAGGCTGGATCGACGCCGCAAGATCGGACGCGCGAACCGCAAGCACGATCCCGCCGTGACTGGTCGGATCGGAAAAGAGCACCTGCTCCATGCGCTCCGGCGTCACGTTCATATCGGTGGTAAAATCGTATTTGCCGGATTGGATCGCGGGGATCCTGCCCGCAAAGTCCACGTCCCCGATCTCCAGAGCGTAGCCGCGATCCCGGCAGAAGCGCACGACGAGATCGATGTCGTAGCCGACGTGTTTGCCGTCCTTGATGTACGACCACGGCATATCGGTAGACGTCGTGACGACCCGGATGGTACCGTTTTCGCCGGAAAGGCCCGACATATCGACCGTCTTTTTCGCTTCGTCGACGCCGAACCAGACGTCGAGCTCCTCCATCGTGCCGTCTTCCCAGCACTTTTTCAAAAACGCGTTGAACTCCCTGCAGAGCGCGGCGCTTTTTTGATCGTCCTTGCGAAACGCAAAGCTGTAGTTGTTTTCGGTCAGGCTTTCATGAATGTAATCGACCTTGGGCTGCTCCGCGCGGATCGATTTCACCCCCGGCTCGTCGCCCAAAAAGCCGTCGATCTTTCCGGCGAGAAGCGCGGTCACGCAGTCCGGATAGCTGTCGAAGAGCAGATATTCGCTGTCGGGAAAGAATGCCTTTGCCGCGTCCTCCATCAAAGGCCCCACGAGCACGCCGAGCTTTTTGCCGTTATAGTCCTGCCAACGCACCGTGCCGCTTGCGGATCCTTGCGCTGTGCCGTCGTCGCGCACCATCGCCGTGATCTCGACGTCGAACAGCGGATCGGAAAACGGGATCGCTTCCGCTTTCTCCGGCGTGATATAGAGGTTGGACATAATGCAGTCCACGTCGCCGCTCTGTGCCGCCGCAACGATGCCGCCGAAATCGTAGATTTTAAACTCCACGTCCGCATTGAGCCACGCGGCAAAGCGGTACGCAAGCTCGATGTCGTAACCCGCAAGCTCCGTTCCGGCGAAGTAGGAATACGGCAAGGCTGTACCCGCGGTGCCGACTCTGAGGTGCGTCGAAGGATTCTCCGGCACGGCAATGTCCGGCATCGTCTCGTCGCCGTTTATCACCCATCTCAGATACATATCGTCGAGCGTGCCGTCCGCTCTGCACTCCGCAAGAAACGCGTTGATCCTGCCCTGCAGGTCCGTGACGGCCGCTTTCGGAGAAATGCCGACCGCAACGGTATTAACGCTGTAATTTTCGTCCAGAAGACGAACGCCTTTCGTTCCGTTCGCAAGCGCAAATTCCATTTCACGCCTTGCGTATACGAACGCGTCGAGGCGACCTTTTGCAACGTCCTCGTACGCCGCGGTACAATCGTTGTAAGCCAGAACCTCGGCGTTCGGGTAATCGCGCTTCAGCATGTCAAACTCCATCATGTCGCCCTGCACGCCGATCTTTCTGCCCGCCTCACCCAACTGTTCCAGCGAGGTGATCGGCTCGCTGCCGGGTTTTGCGCAGCCGAGCAGCAGGAACAGACCTGCCGCGATGCAGAGAACCGCCAATCCTTTACGCTTCGTTTTTTGTTTCATCAAACCTGCCATCCTCCGGCTTCAAGAATCTGTTTCCGGTATCCCCGATCGTCTCGCTTTACGGTTCCCTCCCGCTCTTTTTTCTCTGCCGCGCAGATACAGCCGCCAGAGAAGCCACATCACATGGAATACGGCGGTGATCAGCACCGCGTAGATCCCGGCCCGCAGATACTGATCGTCCGGAAGCAGCGGCAGATCCAGCTTCAAAAACAGATAGTCCGAACCGGGGTAAGCTTCGTTCAGCGCAAGGCTCGGAACGAGCATTGCCGAAAGAACGCCGACGCTGATCCAGATATCCCGGTAACGCGGTCTCATTCCATGAACCGTCATCATATAAACCGTTCCGAAAATGGGGATCAGGTGTTCGCCGAAAAACTGGTAATACCGATAGTGCATAGGACCGACGTTTGTCAGCACCGTCTGCGGAACGATACAGGAAAGTGTTGCGCCGAACAGGGTAATGAAGAAATTGATGCCGAAAAGCGTGCGATTTTTTGACGGCACCATAAACATACAGCAGATCAATCCCATATCGCAGACGTGGAGGGGAAGCTTTGCCATCATCAGGTTTTTCCCGCTGTCGTCCCCGACGTACAGCAGCCAGCAGAAATAGCTGAACTCCATCACAAACATGGCAAACGAAAGAAGAAACCGAAGATGGGTCTCTCCCTTCCATTCTCTCAGCCGACGTCTCCCGTACCATACGAGGATCAACAGCCCGACGGTAACGAGGATCGGCATAAAGTGCATCAGCGTGTAGGCGCGGAAGGTCCCGTCTGGTCCGTATCCGAAAAAGCCGTCTCTGTAATACGTATACTCACTGCTCATGATCTTTCTCCGGTTCTTCGCAGTAAAACGCCTTGATATACAGATCGCACAGTTCCCCGGCGGAAAGGCCGCTCTTGTATTTTTTCTCCATCATGTTCAGAATACGGCGCGGCACGATCAATTCACCGTCCGTATCATGAAGGCGATCCGTATCTGCCAGCGCTTTGATCGCAGAGTGAATATCCGGACGGTCAAAGGCGTCCGCCGTCTGGTAGTATCGTTCCAGATCGGCCTTTCTGCGGCTGTGGATCGCGTTATGGATGACGCGCAGAAGCGTCGCCAGTCCGAAGCTAATGCCGCACATGAGAAGCAGGATGACCGGCAGCGGCAGATGATCCGCGATGGTCCGGATCTGGTAATGGTCTCTCCATCCGCCCGCGTCTTCGCCGATCACAAACACCATGACAAGATAAACCAGCGCGTATGCCGTGACGGGAATCACCGCGATAAAGGTGCTTCCGAACCGGATCTTATGGTCGGAATTGACAAAGAGAAACAGCAGGATGGACAGCAGCGGGCAGATCGTATGCAGATACAGGTTGTTTTTCCAGATCATCACGCGGTAAAAGCCCGCCGCGGGCGAAAGAACCGCAGCCGCGACCAAAAACGTCACGGCAACGCCGACGGTTCCCGTAAACATCAGGTCAACGTACCACCGCGGCAGGTGATAATTATGATTGCGCAAGCCGTCCACCGCGTACGGAATACACATCGCGGTCGCCCCGGCCATCAGCATGTTTGACAGGATCGTAAAAAGGTGATAGGTTTTCCATCCGACCTCCTGGATCTCGGGGTTCGGTTCATCCAGTAATTGGATGCACACTCCAAAAAAGACCAGAATGCAGAGCAACGAGCAAGCGATGATCGCAAGGATGCACCGGATCCTGTTGATGCACAAAGCATCCGATTTCTTTTTCTGTTTCATTGGCTGCCTCCTGTTAATCGCGTATTCGTATGCCGACCGCCTGTTTTGTGCGCAGGCTTCGGGTTTACCGACCCATGGCGTCGAGCATCCGCATGACGATCCGGCTTGAATTGTCCGCGGCAAGATCGCCCATATTTTCCACGCTGTCGTGCGCGTTGCCGTCCGCCTTGTCCGACATGCAGCGGATCACCACGAACGGGACCCGATACTGCGTGCAGACCGCCGCGATCGAAGCCCCCTCCATTTCGCAGGCGATGGCGTCGAACTGCGTTTGCAGCGTCTTCACGTATGCTTCGGACGCGACAAACTGATCGCCGGTCGCGATCGTACCCTTGAAGACGTGCTCCTTTCCGATCACCTCGACGGCGCAATTGTACGCAAGATCCACAAGAGCGGAATCGCAGAAATAGTAATCCTTTTCGCCCGCTTCCCCGTCGGTCACGCCGTTCGCCCACACAAAGCCGTCGTTCGTCATCGTGCCGTAATCATGCTGCACGAGGCGCGTGGCAATCACCTGATCGAGCACCCGCGTTTCGTCGCCGACGCCGCCCGCAATGCCGGTGAAGATCACCTCGGAGATCGAATAGCGGTTCAGCATTGCCGTCAGCGCGGATGCGGAAAGCACCTTGCCGATGCCGGAGCGCATGATCACGACCGGCTGTCCCTGCAGCGTTCCCACGTGAAAATCCACGCCGCCGAAGGTGTCCACGCGGTCGATCTTCGCCTCTTTCAGCAGCAGCGCGACCTCGTTGTCCATCGCCGAAACGATGCCGATCCGCTGCGGTTCGGCCTTTGCGCAGCCGAAAAGCCCCGTGCCGATCAGCAGCGCGCAAATGAGAAGGATTGCAATTCGTTTGTTCCTCATTTTTATTCCTTTCCCGGATTCCTTATAAAATCATTATAATATAACAAATCCTGTCCAACAAATGTCCAACACATTTTGCCGGATTTCCATGTATTGAATCGAAATCTACGCGGCTGTTGGACATTTGTTGGACGGGTTGTGATATACGTTCGTTACGTCCGAAGGGGTCTTCGGAAAGAAATACGAATCGGAAACCGTACACAGGAGTATCGTATGAAAAGAACCGTTTGTTTTCTCGCGGCGTGCCTGTTTCTTTGTCTTTTGCTGATCGGATGCGCCAGGCAGGCAGCGAATACCGCGGAGTATCAGGGGATCGACGTCGCTTCGCCGGCGTGGGTCGCGATGCTGGAAGCCGCGAAGGACGCAAAGCAGATCTTTGTCGTCGCGGCGTTATCGGAGGACGCGACGGACGCGTGGATCTCGCTGCACGAAAAGCAGAGCGACGGAAGCTGGCACATGGTCATGACGACGCCGGGCTTCATCGGCAGGAACGGTCTCGGCAAAACGCGCGAGGGCGACGCCAAGACGCCGGTCGGCGTGTTTCGCTTCAATCGGGCCTTCGGCATTGCCGACGATCCGGGCTCATTGATCCCCTACGTCAAGGTGGACAACGATACCTATTGGTCGGGCGATCCGCGCGAGGGGTACCGCTATAACGAGCTCGTCGATCTCAAAGATCTGCCGGGTCTCGATATCGAAAGCGGCGACTCCGAGCATATCATCGACTACGTCTATCACTACCGGTACTGTCTGAACATCAGTTACAACGAAGAAGGCACGCCGGGTCTCGGCTCCGCGATCTTTCTGCACTGCTTCGGTCCGGTCAAGCCGTATACCGGCGGCTGCGTCGCCATCCCGGAGGACCATATGCGGTTTGTCATGCGGCGCGTCGACGCGGACACGGTCGTGGTGATTGATACCTACGACGCCCTCTCCGGCGGCGCGGATTGGCCTTCCGGCGTCTGGCCCGTCGAAAGATAACGTTCCCCTTAAGTGACGGCAGGTCGGCTGTAAAGCGCAAAACTGCCAAAAATCCCGGCAGTTTTGCGATAAGCGGCAGAATGCCCGGGTTTTCGGCGTTTTTCTTTTGGTTCAATCTGTCCGGAAATCACGGGATTACACGCGTATACCCTCCGCGTTTTGTCTGTTTTCCCGCATTCAAATATGGCGTCAGTACCCTCTTTTGCGGTCGATCCGATGCAGAAGCGGTTTGCCGGAAACGTAGCGCTCGAACTCGGCGCAGAATAGATCGATCAGGTTGTCTATCGAAAGGCGATTATTGGTGTTTCCTGCGACGTGCGGCGTGAGGATCAGGCTGTCGGTGTGCCGAACCGGATCATCCGACGCGGGCGGTTCCGGATCGACGACATCCAGCGCTGCGCCGTTGAGCCGCCCTGAAGACAGTGCGCTCAAAAGAGCGGACTGGTCCACAGCGGTGCCGCGACCGACGTTGATGAGACAGCTCTCCTTCGGAAGCAGCGCGATCCGCTCGGCGGACATCAGTCCGGCCGTTTCTTTGGTGTCCGGGAGGCACATTACGAGGATATCCGTCTCCGGCAGAACTTGTTCGAGCTCGGAAATTCCGCGGATTTCATCGAACAGCGGATTTTCTTTTTCCGGATTTTTGCGGACGCCGAGCAGCTTTTTCGGATGGAACGCACGGATCCGCTCTGCAAAGCGGCTGCCGAGATCACCCGTCCCGAGCACGGTGATCCGGCTGCCGGATACCGTCATAATCTGTTTCTGTTCCGGCTTCCACCCGCCCGCGCGGAGGGCGGCGTCGTTTTCCGGCTGCCGCCGCCGCCGCAGCAGCATGACGGTGTGCTCCGCAACCGTGACGCCGTACGCGCCGCAGGAATTGGACAGGATGCAATCCGGATTCCGATAGAGGGACGCATCGCACAGCGTATTGACGCCGGCGCGGGCAGCGCAGATCCAGCGGGCGCTTTTCGCCGCACGAACCGCGTCCGGCCCGATCGAGTCGTATATGTGAACAGCGCTGAGGGACGATTTCCTGCAGCGCTGTTGCAGAAAGGATGGTAAAACGTGAAAACTGTTGTCATCACCGGAGCCAACTCCGGTCTCGGATTTGAAACGGCAAAGAAGATCGCCGCAAGCAAGGAATACAGAGTGATCCTTGCCTGCAGGAATGATGCAAAGGCGGCGCAGGCAAAAGCGGATATCATTGCCGCGACGGGGAATGATGCGGTTGAAACTCTGCGGCTCGATACCTCTCTCCTGTCCTCCGTAAGAGAATTTGCGAACAATTACATAAAAGCATACGGCACGGTGGACGTGCTGATCAACAACGCCGGGATCTCTCCCATGCGTGACAGCGGAACGACGGAGGAAGGCTTTGAGGTTGTCTTTGCCACCAACTATCTGGGGCATTTTCTGCTGACGCAGCTACTCCTTCCGCATATGGCGCCGAACGGACGAATTATTAACGTAAGCAGCGATATGCACAACCCGCCCGGAGGCATCGAGTGGAAGGGCGTGGGATATCTGGCGCATGAGGCGATGATAGATCGGCGGCGGTATTCCTATTCCAAGCTTTGCGCGATCTATTTTACGCTGAAACTGGATGAGTTGCTGAAGAAGCAGGGCTCGTCAATATCCGTCAACTCTTTCAATCCCGGCTTTATGGCAGCGACCAACTTCTCCGGCGGACATACGGACAAGGCAAGAGCGCTGGTTGTAAAGACCACCATGCCGGATCGCTACGGAGAGCTGGGGACGTCTTCCGACGCGCTGGCGCAGATCGCCGTGGACAGCCGGTTTGACGGCGTATCCGGACAGTACTTTGACAGGAGCACGAGCATAAAGAAATCGTCCGAGCTTTCCTACAGCGAAGGGAACAGGGATGAGCTTTGGAACAAAAGTCTGGAATACTGCGGTTTGCGGTAAGCAGAATCTCCCCGTTCCGTGTCTGATCTACTTTGGATGATCATATGAAAAACAACCCCGGCATTCGGGACACGAAGTGGACACAGTTTATCTTTTTTCTATGGACATATTGGATCAAATATTCCATATGTAGTACAGAACTGAATTGCTTATAACAAGATATTGTGGTATATTACCAAAAAGAGCAATTCGATTCCGGGTGAAAACGTCACATTGATGCAAGCAATATTGGGCTTGCGCTTTTTTCATTAACAGCCGGTTTCTTCATTTGCTTTCTACTCAAAACAAATGCCTGAACACGAGAAACTGACAACATTTTTGACAACACTCTGATCATAAACGATTGTTTTTCTATGACTTTTTGAACGGATTGAACCAAATGAAAAACGCCGAAACCTCAGGTATTTAGGTGCTTTTTGCGTATTTACGGGTTTTTTCGGCAATCACATTTCTGCCCTTCATACCCGACCTGTCATCCGTTCGAATCGGATCGCCGCTACGGGAGGTCATTTTTATGTCCGCGGCCGGGGCAGCGAGAACGGGCGCGCAGCGTCCGTTCGTATACGCGGCTTTGCCGCGTCGCCGGAGAAGACCGACGAAAAGAAATATGTTTCCGGCGTCAATTGTTCGGCGGCATTTGCGTATGAGGAGATGATGGCGGTCAAGCGAAAATACGGTGAGCGCGGCAAGGTTGTTGCGTATCACGGGTATCAGTCCTTCAAAACCGGCGAGGTCACGCCGGAGCAGGCCCATGAGATCGGCCTGGAGACCGCCCGCCGCATGTGGGGCAAGGATTTCCAGGTCTTGGTCACCACCCACCTGAATACGGATAATCTGCACAATCATTTTATAGTGAACTCCGTCTCCTTCCGGGACGGGCACAAGTACAGGAACAGCATAGAGCAGCACCATGACCTGCGGGAGATCTCGGACGCCATCTGCAAGGAACGCGGACTCTCTGTCCTGATCGACGCCCCCTTCTACGGCGGCCAGAGTCGACAGGCTTACTGGAAGAGCCAGCGAGACGGCAAGCCCACCCACCGGGAGCAGTTGAAACAAGACATCGACTACTGCCTACGATATAGCATAGACTGGGATACGTTTATCCGGCAATTGGAAGCCAAGGGCTATTCCATCGACCCCGTCCGCATGTCCGTGAAAGCCGAGAACTGGCAACGAGCGGTGCGTTTGAACCGTTTGGGCTTTACGGATGAAGTCATGTATGAGCAATGGGACCGGAACGAGGCGGACCCGGAATTCCGCTATCGGGTCCAGGATCACAGGCCCCATATCAGCAAAAGCGGGGTGCTCCTACAGGTCGTGATGGAGATGGAGCATACCCGCATCTCCCGGATGCCGCTGTCTCAGGCATACAAGGAACGGTCCCGCCCACACCACCAGCCGAAGAACGATACCCGGTCCCCCGTGGAGAAGATCATGGACGAACTGATCTATGAGGCCAACCACACCCACGATACGGCGGTGATCCTGGCCGACGCCATCCTGGCAATACTGCTGGCCCTGATCGAGCTGGCAACTCATTTCACCAAAGAGGTCATCCTGACGGCGGAGCTGCGCCACGAGCCCCAGAACGTGGCGCAGTTCCATGCCGACTACCGGTTCCTCAAGGACAACGGGCTCCACTCCATCGACGACATAGGCAAGGAGATCCAGCGCACCGAAGCCCAGATCACCGCCCTGGACCAGCAGCGTAACAAAGTCCGCAACCGCATCCGACACAAGACCGATCCCCAGGTCCTGGCCGAGAACCGCCAGGACCGGGCCGAGATCACCCGCCAGATCCAGCCCCTGCGCCAGCGGATCAAGCGCCTCCAACGCATCCAGCGAGACACACCCCGCCTGTTAAACCTTCTCAAAGCGGAGCTCCGGGCAGAGTATGCGCTCAAGCACCCAGTCAAGGAACAGCAAAAACAACGATCTCGCACCTATAATCTGGAACGATGAAAAATGTGGCCAAGTTGGCTACGCTTTTGAAGGGTTGCTCTACATCATGGGGAAAAAGAGGCAGGCTAAAGCTTTGCGTCAATGGCGTTGGAGGGTGCTTTTGTCCGAAAAACATCGTACAAGCGATGTTGACCGAAAAGCAAAAAAGCTCTATGATGCTTTTTCCCTGGGAAAGATATCCGAATACCCGATCCGATTTGGTTACAAAGAAAGCTCCTACCAGTGGAGCGTGATAGAACGATTCATGGAGTGCGCTGAACAGGCAAAAGCAACATTGAACTAATAATAGAGACAGCAGGAAAGCGTAAACGGGATCACCGTTCCGGCTCGTCGTGTCTTCTGCGGACAAGATGATTCGTATTGTCTCTTTCCTGCCGACGCGCCTACTTTGCTATCCTCTTGTGTGGTCCGTGAACGCATAGTGCCGCGTCTCCGTGCCTATGTATAGTAGTTATATCGGACCAGCCGCTCGGAACCTATTGCCGTAGTCAGCGCGTATTTGATTTTCTTTATAGCCTATTACGAATTGTGATAGGGTAAATCATTCATTATTACTGCTTTTATCGTATTCTTGACAACTCCTCTCATATTCAATAATAAAAACTTATGACGCTCTTCAGAATCCTGATTTGCATTATCAGGGGCTGCCCATTACAATAAGTGCAACATCTCAAAACAAACAGATCTTCACGGAGGCAAGGCACGAAATGCGAAACGAAAAAGAGCTTTTTGAAACCTGTAGCGTGACAAAAGCCATCTTTCGTCTGGCCTTCCCTACCGTCATTGGGCAGATTATCCTTGTCATATATAATATGGCAGATACTTTTTTTGTTGGTCTTACCGGCAATGATGCTATGATGACTGCTGTAACGGTATGTATGCCATCTTTCATGTTCCTTTCGGCAATCTCAAATTTGTTCGGCGTCGGCGGCGCAAGCGTTATAGCCAGAGCACTCGGCGCGGAAAACCGTACTCAAGCACATATGGCATCGGCGTTCGCCCTGTGGGGCTGTATTGGTATGACACTGTTCTACTCTGCCTTTGCTTGGATCAGCATCGATTGGTTTGTCGATCTTCTCGGCGGAACCAATCCTGCGGTACACAACAACGCTGTCGCTTATATGCTGTGTACGGTTGTTGCCGGCGGGATCGTAACGGCAACCGGCGTGTTGCTGTCCCACTTGATTCGTTCCGAAGGGCGGTCCGTTCATGCCGCTGTTGGAATTGCGCTCGGCGGTGTGTTGAATATTGTTTTTGATCCGCTGTTTATGTTCGTTCTTCTGCCAGCGGGGAATGAGGCACTCGGCGCCGCGATCGCTACGACGCTTGCAAACATGATATCGTTGCTATATTTCATAATTATATTGATCTGCATCCGAAAGCATACAGTTCTCAGATTTGTTCCAACAAAGGCAATGCTGTCCAACAGAATCCCCGTAAGGATCCTGACGGCTGGATTACCGGCATTCATCATGACGTTGTTTGAAAACATTTCCTATGCGATCCTTGACAAGTTAATGTCCTTGTCTGGGCTCTCGGCGCAAACAGGCATCGGTGTCGCTAAAAAGGTCAATATGCTGGCGCACTGCATTGTGCGCGGTATTGCCCAGGGTTCTCTGCCTCTGATCGGCTATAACTATGCCTCCAAGAATATTAACCGAATGCGAGATTGTGTGCGCACTTCACATTTCATAGCGGTTGTAACCGCCTTGCTATGCATGATCGTCAGTTTACTGTTTGCAAGACCTTTGATTGGGATTTTTATTCATTCGGAGTCTGTATCACTTGAATTCGGCATCATATTTCTGCGAATTCTTTGCATTGGCGGCCCATTCTCTGCCAGCGCATATGTGTTGATTTCGTTCTTCCAAGCGACAGGCGACGGAGGAAAATCTTTCCTGCTTGCAATTCTTCGAAAGGGCATTGTTGATATTCCGCTGATGTTTATTATCAGCCTTATGCTACCTGTCTACGGTATCGTTATGGCTACGCCAATTGCCGACTTAATATGCTGCGTCGTCGCCAATGTAATGTATACAGCATTTATTCGCAAACGCCTTGCCGCCGCCTATGCTCAAGTTCCCCTATCATATATCTAAAGGAGCTTACCCATGCTTAAATCCCTTGCCCTCCCAATTTGCTGTTTAGCTGTGTCCATATGTCTCTTAATTGTACTTGCTTTGTTATACCGTCGAATCGACCGCCGTTCAGCCAAAATGCGTTATCTGTATTACCGATGCAATTGTTCCGATTGCCATCTACCCGATAAATCCGTTTTTTCATTACTTTCGCGCTATACTCGTCGCTATCGATTTCTATACGGAAGTGACTATAACGGTATGTCTGTTCGCCGCTTTTTGATCGAATTGAATTCAGATGAGATTCCACTGGAACTGAAAGCCGGTTTGACAGAGTATGGTTGTGTAGATATCTGCTTTTCTCGTTTATCAGATTCTGATTTTGACCTTATAGATCCCGATTAATCCGCAGCGACACCGCGAAGTCAAAAAGCAGATAAGAGTATTTGTATACAGCAGTTCGTTGCATTATAAATGAAAAAGGGATATGATAGTATTACGGAGGAAGAAAAATTGATAGATGTTCGTATTATTACTCTCTTGAAGGTTGTCGAAATGGGCAGCTATACCAAAGCAGCTGCTGTTCTTTCATTGTCACAACCGGCAGTCAGCCAGCACATTCGGCAGATCGAAAGCTCACTCGGCGTGCAGATTTTTGATCATTCACATAATCGCCTTCAACTCACACACGAGGGCGAGATCGTTGTTCATTTTGCAAGAAGCATGGTCGCTCTTCAACGCAATCTTGAACAAACGCTAAAGAGCGAGCGTGAACAGATTCATTCATTGACGGTCGGTATTACACATACCGCTGAGAGCAGCGCTATTATAAACGCACTTGCTTCGTATGTGAACCGATTTGATAAGTTAAGTCTGAAAATCATCACGAACACATCAAGTAATCTATATGCAATGCTGCGTAATTTCGAGTTGGATTTCGCATTCGTTGAAGGTAGGGTTAACGATCCTGCGCTGGGTTGCATGATGTTGGACACCGATTGTCTTGTGTTGGCGGTTCCACCAGATCACACGCTTGCCGGGCAGGGAACTGTCACAATCGACCAGTTGAAAAAAGAAAAGCTGATCCTGCGTCTGCCAAATTCGAACACCCGCAATTTGCTCGTGGCATCGCTTGAAAGTCAAAATCTCAGCATCAATGATTTCAATATTGTCATGGAAATTGACAGCATTGCAACGATCAAGGATCTGATCCGTGGCGGTTTCGGTGTTTCGGTGCTGGCAAAGAGCGCGTGTATGAGCGAGCTTCGCCGCGGGCGCCTGTCGCTGCTGACAATCGAAAATTTCAGCATGATGAGAGAAATCAATATCGTTTATCTCAAGAATTACGAACACCTTGATTTGCTGCGCGGTATCGTTGAAACCTATCGTGACCGGCAAAAATAATAATATTAAGACCTGATAAAAGGGAGGCAAGATTGCCGAGACATTTTTCATTCTGCCGAATGTGAACGTAGGGAGGGGATGCCTAAACGCATCGTTGACCGGAGTGAGCCAAAGGCAGGGCGAAATCTTCTTTTAGTCAGGTATTAGTATTAACGAGCGGAAAACAGAAGAAGTGTAGGTTCCGAAGCAGTAAAAATGGATCGTGGATGGGAGAGATACCCAAACTCTCATCCACGATCCTTGTCCTTATGTGTTTGCTTCTTCAAAACGCTTTCTATTACTGTGCCAGCAGATCCAGTTCTCTTTTTTTCATCAGGATCCTTTCGAGGATCGCTTCATAATTTGCATTTGCGTCGGCCCGGGAGCGGAGCAGCTCCGTGATCTCCATAACCGGCTCCAGGATCGGCGTCAAGGAAAGATTACCTAGAACGCCTTTCAGGGCATGAGCCGCTTCAAACGCGGGAGCCTTGGCCCCCACATGGATCGCCGCCTCGAGTTTTCCATAATTGGCATCTGACATAGCCTTACTCACCATGCGCAGATAAAACGCCTCGTTATTGACGCAGCGCGCGACGCCCTCCGCCGTATTCGCGCCAAAGGCTTTCAGCTTTTCTACAGTAAGCACGTTTTTTAAATGTTTGTTAACCGCGCCTGCCCCAGCCGCCCATGCCGCCTCGACCGCCGCCCATCATCTGGTTGGGGATATAGTTGATCTGCTGGCCGTTGACGATGATGGTGCCGCCGTTGATAATGAGGTCGCCGTTGGAGTCGATAGCGTCCGTATCACCGGAGGCCATGACCACGGTGATGTCGCCGCCGTTGATCTCCGCCTTCGCCCGGTACGCGCTGGACTTCTGGGCGGCGTTGATGCCGTCATCTTTGCTGTTGATGGAGATGGTGCCGCCGTTGAGCTGGATAAAGAGTTTAGAATGTGTTCTTCTTTCTCTGATACCCTGGATGCATAAAACGCTGATCATCAATGTCGTGGACGAATCGATCGTTCATATGGATTGCGGAGTCTGACAACGAGAACCGAAAGGCAATAGAAAACGAAAACGAACAGAGTAATAAAATCCAAGAATTCTTTTTGTTGAATGCTCGTCATGCTTTTATGATCCTTTGCAATTTTGATAGATCGGCGTTGATCGCTGCAATCTCGTTTTTCAGATTGTTGCGGCGATCGATGCGGTTGGAAACAGCTTCCAGTTCATCCGCCGGAATGTACTTGCACCGTATACGTTTCCCGTCTCGCCACTGAAGATAATGATACTCACGACCGTTGATCCTCTTTTTACGGATGCTTCCTTTTGGAAGCATGTCAAAATCACGCAGCTTTGCCGTGCGAATCCGTTTAAGCCGTTCCGCTTCTTCGAGTATCAATTCATCAACAGCAGACATATCATCTTCCTCCACGAATAGTATAATTCGTCATAACCTACATGTCAATAGATTCGACAAAAATGTTGGTTAAATGAGATTCGCTGTTTTGCAAACAATCAAGAGGGCGAAACAGGATGTTTGAAGGCAAATTTTGACAACATTTTTGACAACACTCTGATCATAAACGAGTGTATTTCTATGGTTTTTTGAACAGATTGAACCAAATGAAAAACGCCAAAAACCCAGATAATTAGGCACTTTTTGCATATTTACTGGGATTTTCGGCAATCGCTTTTCTGCCCTTCATACCCGACATTTCATCCGTTGGATTCAAAGTTTCCTTATATATGTTAACTTTAAATAACTGAAACGCATACGATTTCTTATGTGTTAATCATATCCGGATGTTTTCCGGAGACACTTCATCCCAAGTTGGGATGAAGTGAAATAAGGACAAATCTGTTCCACATTATATAATTTTTACCTGTATCGGGAATGATGTGATTTTTCTTTCTTTTTTATCGCTACTTTAATATCGCTATTTTCAATTATCGCTACTTTTTTATCGCCGATTATCGCCGATTTTTATCAACGGCAGAATAAGTGTATAACGGTAAGACATCAAAATAATCGGAACGTTTTGGTTGCTTAAGCGCTGCTTCCAGTCATAAAAGATATTCGGCATCACTAAAAACCATCTACTTATTTTTTGAAATATCCCTTGACAAAACCGGTAGAGAGACAGATCCCCTACACCCTGTTCGGCCTGGCAAGGGCGGCGAAGCTGCCGCCCGAAGCGCTTGTCAAAGTCTGCCGCGAACCGCGCCGCACGGCGAAAGACCGGCTGCTGTTCGATGCGGTTCTCAAGGTGGCGGCGTACACGCAGGAGCGCGCGCTGCTCGGCGAGCTGACCTATCAGGTCGCGCTGGAGGTCCTTCGATCGATCGGGACTTCGGCGGAGAGCGGCGACGCGCCGGCGATGCACGTTACGATGGACGAGCCGCTTTTAAGGTACGCGAAATGATCCTGACGCTTTCGGGCACGCCGAACCCGAAACAGGAGGCGTTCTTCCTTGCCGAAGCACGGCACATTGCCTACGGCGGCGCGCGCGGCGGCGGCAAGTCGTGGGCGATGCGCAGAAAGTTCGTGCTCCTTGCCTTTCGCTATCCGGGACTTCGGCTGCTGCTTCTGCGCCGCACGCTGCCGGAGCTCTATGAGAACCACGTTCTGCCGCTGCAGAAGGAACTGTACGGCGCGGTCGACTACCAAAGCACGCAGCGCGCCTTCCTCTTTCCGAACGGCAGCCGCATCAAGCTCGGTTACTGCGACCGCGAAGCCGATGTGTTCCAGTATCAGGGACAGGAATACGACGTCGTCGGACTCGAGGAGGCGACGCATTTCACCGAATCGCAGATGCAGTTTCTGACGACCTGCAACCGCTCGGTGCGCAGCGATTTCTCTCCGCGGATGTACTACACCTGCAACCCCGGCGGGGTGGGACACGCGTGGGTGAAGCGCCTGTTCATCGACCGGAACTACCGCAACAGCGAGCGCGCGGAGGACTATGTGTTCATTCCGGCGAGGGTGACGGACAATCCGGTTCTGCTCGCCCGGAACCCGCAGTACCTCGAAACGCTCCGAAACCTTCCCGAACATCTGCGCAAGGCATATCTCGACGGCAACTGGGATGTGCTCGAGGGACAGTATTTTCAGGAATTCGACCGCAGCATACACGTCGTGAAGCCAACGGAACTCCCGAAGGAGTGGAAGCGCTTTCGCGCAATGGATTGGGGCTACAACGATCCGTGCTGCGTGCTCTGGTTCGCGGTGGCGCCGGAAGGCAGGCTGTATGTGTACCGGGAACTGTATCTTCGTAAGACGCTGTCGAGCGAGATCGCAAAGCGGGTGCGCACGCTTTCGGCGGGCGAGCGCATCGCCTACACCGTCGCTTCGCCGGACGCGTGGCAGCAGCGCGGGCTGAAGGGCGCGGAGGGGACCTGCATCGCGGAGGTGTTCGCGAAAAACGGCGTGCCGCTGATTCCGGCGGACCATGCGCGCATCCCGGGCTGGCAGCGCGTGCGCGAAAATCTCGCGGTCCGGGAGGACGGCGCGCCGAATCTGCTGATCTTCGAGAACTGCGGCAATCTCATCCGCACCCTGCCCGCGCTGACCTACGACGCGCACGTTCCGGAGGACGTCTCCGACGCCTGCGAGGACCACGCGCCGGAAGCGCTGCGATACGGGCTGATGTCCCGCCCGCGGGCGAACGAACCGAAGCCGCAAACCCCGGCAAGACGCTATGACCCGCTTTCGACCGCGAAGCCGGCTTTGACGGGATTCTGCGGGATATAGCACGAAAAAGGAAAGGAAAACGATATGAATTACAGAAAATCCGATACGAAGCGGCAGCTGGCGGAGCGGGCGATGACGCTGTTCAACGAGTTCCGCAACGCCTATGCCGGAGAATGGCGGCGGCAGGAGCACAACGAGCGCATGTATCGCGGCGAGCACTGGTACGACGTGCCGGTGACCGATCCGAACGAGCCGCGTCCCGTGACGCCGATCCTGCAGTCGACGATCGAGAACATCACCGCGGATCTGATGGACCAGGTGCCGGAAGCGGTCATCACGCCCGAAAACGCGTCCGACGTCTTCATCGCCCGCGTGGTGGAGGCGGTCGTGCGGCGCAACCACGATGCGGCGTCCTATCCCGTGGAGTACCGCATGCTGATCCACGATCTGCTGGTCGGCGGCTACTGCGTGCAGGAGGTCGGCTACGACGGCGCGCAGAACGGCGGGCTCGGCGGCGCATACCTGAGGCGCGTCGACATCCGCAACATCCTGTTCGATCCGATGGTGACCGACCTGCAGGACGGGCGTGCGGTCTTTAAGCTGGCGCTGCGCTCGAAGGAGTGGATCGAAGCGCACTATCCCGACACTGCCGCGCGGATCGACGAACAACCCGTTGACGCGGCGGAGCTGATGACCGACGAGATCCTCTCGCCCGATCCGAAGGAAGCGCGCCTGCTGCTCGAATACTGGTGGCGCGAGTTCGACGCGAAGACCGAGACGTATCGCGTACACATGGCGATCCTCTCGGGCGGGACGGTGCTCGAGGACAGCCGCGACGTGAAGCCGGAGGGCTATTTTGCACACGGTCAGTACCCGTTCGTACTGACGACGCTCTACCCGCGTAAGGGAAGCGCCCTCGGCTTCGGGATCATCGATCTGTTCGGCACGCAGCAGCGCTACGCGGACAAGCTCGATCAACTCGTGCTGAAAAACGCTCTGCTCGCCTCGCGCAACAAGCTGCTGGTTACCGACGCGTCCGGCTTCGATCCGGACGATCTTCGCGACTGGTCCAAGGACGTGCACACCGGCGAGAGCCTCAACGGCGTGACGTGGTTTTCCACGCCGCCGCTGCCGAACTATCTGCTCTCCTATATCCGCGCGATCCGCGAGGACATCAAAGAGGAGAGCGGCGCCAACGAAAGCTCGCGCGGAAACGTCACAAGCGGCGTGACCGCGGCGCGCGCGATCGAAGCGCTGCAGGAGATGAGCACCAAGCGCGCCCGCATGGCGACCGAGCAGATGCACGAGGCGTTCCGTCAGGCGGTGCGCATGGAGATCGAGACCGAGCGCGAGTTCAACTGCTTCCTCCGTCCGGTCACGATCACCGTCGACGGGCAGCCGAAGGAGGTACTCTTCGACAGCGAGCTGATGAACCGGACCGCGCCGGGCGGCGTGGAGCTGCCGATCGAGTTTGCGATCTCGATCAAGGCGGTCAAGCGCAGCCGTTTCGCCTCGGACGCACAGAACGAGCTGATGCTCAAGCTGCTTTCCATGGGCGCGGTCGACCGCGAACAGGCGATCGAGCTGATGGTCTTTGAGGGCAAGGAGCAGGTGCTGAAGCACATCCGGGAAGCGGAAGCGGCGGCGGAACCGCTGTTCCCGCAGCAGAAAAAGAAAAACAAATGGTTTGGAGGCAACACATGATCTTCAGAAAACAACAGGCAGAGACCGCGCCGGAACCGGTCGAACGGGAGGAAAATCCCTTTGTCGAAGCGGCGAACGCACTGGTCGAAATGGAGCGCGAAGGCGCGCTGCCGGGGGGCTTTGATCTCGCGGCAGCCGTGAAGGACCGCGCGTTTGCGGAGCTTCTCAGGGAGTTCGAACCGAAGGCGGCCGTCCGCATCTATGCGGCGGAGCGCCGTGCGGAGGAAGCCGAACAGAACGCAAAGGCGCATCTCGGCGAAAAGATGCAGGCGCAGAGGGCCCTGCCGAAAAGCCAGCGCACCGACCGCGCCGTCTCGGCGACGCCGAACTACATGGCGATGTCCGGCGAATCGTTCCGCGCGCTCGAACAGCAGTACCGCAACGCCGCAAGAAACGGCAGACGCGTCCACATCTGAGAAAGGAGAATCGAATTCATGAACACGACGATCAACACAGCCAACACCGCTTATTTCAATAAGCAATTCTATGACAAGAAGCTGCTCGAAACCGCCAAGACGCGGCTCGTGCACGCAGAGTTCGGACAGAAACGCAGCATTCCGCGTCACGGCGGCAAGCGCGTGGAGTTCCGCAAGTACGATCTGTTCACGCCCGACGTCGCGAGCCTGACGCTCGAGGAGGGCATCACGCCCGCGGGACAGGTGCTTTCGCAGTCCAAGGTCGAAGCCGAGGTCGCGCAGTACGGCGCGTACGTCGAGATCTCCGATCTGCTCGACATGACCGCATACGACGAGGTGATCGCCGACTCCGCGGAGCTTCTGGGCGAACAGCTCGGCACCGTCATCGAGTGGGTAACGCGCGACGCGATGTGCGCGACGACCAACGTGCAGTACGCGAACGGCAAGGAGGACCGCAGCGAAATCGGCTCCGAAGACGTTCTGACCGTGACCGAGATCCGCAAGGCGGTCCGCACGCTCAAGAAGAACAAGGCGCGCATGTTCAACACCGCGTCAGACGGCAGCGTGCGCCGTCCGCACTTCGTCTGCATCTGCTCGCCCGACGCGACCTACGATCTGCAGAACGATCCGCTCTGGCAGGATGTTTCCAAGTACAGCAATGCGGAGCAGATCTATTCCGGCGAGATCGGGCGTCTGTTCGGCGTCGTATTCGTCGAAGCGACCGAGGCGAAGGTCTATCGCCAGTCCTTCTACAACCGCGCCAAGACGGCGGGCACGAATACGAACAGCATCGAGCTCAAGACCGTCCCGAGCGACCGTGAAAAGGCGTATCTGGTTGCGGGCAACGTCATCACGATCAACGGTTCCGAATACGAGATCACGGCGTACAACGCGGAGACCAACGTCCTCACGATCGACACGGCGATCACGTATCGCATCAACGATCCGGTCTACACGACCGACGCAGGCGAGGAATCCGGCACGCACAAGCAGGCGGACGTCCACGCAACGCTGGTGTTCGGCGCGGACGCGTACGGCGTCATCGACATCGACGGCTCCGGCACGATCGAGACGATCATCAAGCCCTGCGGCTCCGAAGGCAGCGCAGATCCGCTCAACCAGCGTTCGACGGTCGGCGCGAAGGTCGCGGCATACGCGGCAAAGGTTCTGAACCCGCTCTGGATCGTGCGCATCGAGCACGGCGTCAGCGAGTAAGGGCCGAAAGGACGATACGGGCCGCCGGTACGGGCGGCCCGACGGGTTGCGCCGACGACGCAAGGAGAAAGGAGAAACCGCATGAAGGAAGAAAGCAAGAAAACGAATGTAAACGAACAGAAGGAACCGACCGTTTCGATCTACCTGCCGAGCGAGTCCGTCGGTCCGTTCCTGGAAGGGGCGGTCAACGGCGTCGCCTTCCGGATTCCGACGGATAAGGTCGTGGAGGTGCCCAAAAGGATCGCGGCGGTGATCCGCGAAAGCCGCGCCGCGCTGCAGGAAGGCGCGCGCATGGTCTCGGCGTACAGGGACGTCGGCGGCAGAAAGATCGGGTGATCGGCATGACGCTCACGGAACTGATCAATCTGGCGCTTGCCGAGCTCGAGCATCCGTCGGACACGGCGGCGCTGCCGCTGTGGCGGGAGAAGCTGACCGGCTTTGCGAACGACGCGATCGACGATCTCACGAGATCCCTGCGCCCGTGGCGGCGCGATCCGGCGGCGATCGCAAACGGGACGATCGATCTTGCGACGCTGCCGCGCACCGTTTCCAAGGTGCTCGGCGTGGAGCGCGGCGGACTGCGCATGCCGTTCTATTACGGACCGAATACTATGATGCTGCATCTGAAGGGCGTACAGGACGGTCCGGTCCACGTGGTCTACCGGTATCTGCCGAACGCGCTGTCGCAGCCGACCGACGTGCCGGAGCTGCCGTCCGCCTGCCATCCGCTGATCGTGCTGTACATGGTGGCGCGGTTCGAGATGCACAACGACGCGCAGGGACTGAACCACGCGAACACGGTCATGGCGCTGTACGAACGGCGCAAGCGCAGACTCCGGATGGACATGGACGAGCCCGCGGGCTATGCGATCCTGAACCGGTATTGAGGAGGGACGCGTATGGCATATACCTACGGCATGCTGCCCGCGTTCTCCGGCGTGCGCATGGACCTTTCGGAAGCGCTGATGAGCGCGGATCAGAGCCCCGACGCGTGCAACATGGACACGCGTTCCGGCGATCTTCGCACGGCGGGCGGGTTTTCCCGCGCGGCTTCGGGCATCCTTTCCGCACAGACGCCGCTGCTGCGCATGTTTCTGTATCCGACCGAGCAGGGCGTGCGGTATCTCGCCGTGTCGCGGGATGCGCTGTACTACTACCGCTCGGCGCAGCGTGAATGGCGGCAGATCCACACGTTTGCGAACGAGCTTTCGGCGGATCGGATCGATTTTCTGCCGGTCCGCATCGAGAGCCGGGACCGCCTGCTGATCGTGTACGGCAACGGGCAGCCGATCCTCTACAACCCGCTGACGCACGAAATCACGCCGTTCGGCTCGGCGGAAAAGCTCAGCGATGTGCCGGTCAGCTGCGCGGAACTGTACTTCGGACGGCTGTTTGCGGCGGGCAACATGCTTGCGCCGAGCCGCCTCTACTGGAGCAAAGCGCCCGGCGCGGACCGCGGCATCGACGACTGGCGGCAGGATCCCGCGAGCGAGAACGTCTCCGGCGGGTTTGTGGATATCGGCGTCAGCGACGATCCGATCACCGGACTGGCGGCGCTGTCGAATCAGCTGCTGATCTTCACGAGAAACAACGTGTTCCGCCTGCTCGGCGACCGTCCGTCGAATTTCCGCATCACCGCGATCGACGCGGCGTACGAGATGCCGGTGCATACGGCGATCGTGCGATACACGGACCGGCTGTATTTTCTGTCCGACGGCGGGCTTTGCTGCTACGACGGGCAAACGGTGCGCCGTCCGGCGAATGCCGCTGCGCTGCTGCCGCTTCTGAAGGAAGCGAAGCTCGACGGGACGGTATCCGCGGCGTGCGGCGACCGGCTGTACTTCGCGTTTCGCTCCTGCGACGTCGTTTCGTACGCGGACACGATGATCGAATACGACCTTCTGCGCGGGACCTATATGCTCCGCACCGGATTCCTGCTTGCGGATATCCAGTCGCTGTCCGGCGAGCTGTATGCGCTGACGTCGACGGGCAAGCTGGTGCGGTTCGACGACAGTCCCGACTACGACGGCGACCGGATCGAGGCGTGGTGGGACATGCCGGTGCAGGATTTCGGGCACAAGGAAGCGAACAAGACGCTGCTGATGCTGACCGCAAGCGGCGAGGGGGACGTGCTGGTGCGCGTGCTGACAAACGGCGGCGCATATCAGACGCAGGCGCATTTCTCCGATACGCCGCATTCGGTGACGGAGATCCCGCTGCGCGGCGTCGGGCGCGTGTTCCGCCTGTCGTTCTCGAACGTGAACGGACAGCCGATGCGTCTGGACGCGAAGGCGTCGCTGCTCTTTGACGTGCAGCGCCGTCCGGTGTAAAGGAGGCGCGTATGGCATACATCCCGACCGGCATGCAGGCGCTGTTTCCGATCTATCTCGGTAGAATGCCCCAAAAAGACGAGGATCGGGACGCATACGACAGCAGCGTCGCTCAGAACGAAAACAATCTGAACCAGAACCTGGAGCTTCTGTACAGCAAGCTCTCGGAACTCGAATCGGCACTTGCCGAACTTACGGAAGGAGAATGAGAATGGTACGAATCCCACCCATCAGACTTTTGACACCGCCGATCAAGGATCCGCTGACGCGCAGGCAGAGCGGGCGGACACAGACGGGCGGATCGGGCGGCGGCAGCGGCAGCGACGCGCCGTCGTTCGAATCGATCTTTTCGGAGATGCTCAAGACGTATCTGCCGGAAACCGTGTCGTTCACGCCGCTCGACGAGGACGTGCTGCGCGACACGATCTCGAACTGGCTGCGTCCGGCGTACGAACAGGCGATCCGCTCGCGGCAAGAGCGGACCGAGCGGCAGAACGCGGAGCTCGACGCCGACGCGCTGGCGCGCGGCATGGGCACGAGCACCTATGTGACCGACGTCAAGGACCGCGCGTTCCGCAGCGAAGCGCAGGACGTCGACGATCTCGAAAGCGATTACGCATCGACGCTCGCCGGACAGCTGTATGACGCGATGCGCGCGCAGCAGGAACAGAAGATCGACGTCGACAAATTCAACGCGGAGCAGATCAACCGTGCCCGCGAAAAGGCGGCAGCGGCGGCACAGGCGCTGTACAGCGCGTATCACCGCTCCGGCGGCGGCCGTGCAGGCGCGCAGAGTGAAGCGCAGGACGGAAGGTATCCGCTGATCGACGCGATGATGTCCGGCGCGCAGCCCGCCGAAAGTACGGACGTCGACTACCGCACGGCTGCGAACCTGCTGTCCCGACTTTCGCCCGAACAGCGCAGACAGTTCTATGCCGGCGAAGGCGCCTACGCGCAGTCGTATGCGCAGATCCGCAGCAGCCTCGGACGCGCCGCGTTCGAGCAGCTGATGGCGCAGTTTCCCGCCGCCTAAAAAACGAGAAAAGCCGCCCCTGCGGGCGGCTTTTGCGTTGTTGTTTACATTTCGAGGTTTGCGGCGGTGCGAGGGAAGGGCAGGACGTCGCGGATGTTCTGCATGCCGGTGAGGTACATCACCATGCGCTCGAAGCCGAGGCCGAAGCCCGCGTGCTTGACGCCGCCGTACTTTCTGAGGTCGAGGAACCACTGGTACTCGCGCATGTCCATGCCGAGCTCCTTGCAGCGCGCGTCGAGCACGTCGTAGCGCTCCTCGCGCTGGCTGCCGCCGACGATCTCGCCGACGCCCGGCACCAGCAGGTCCGCCGCCGCGACGGTCTTGCCGTCGTCGTTCTGGCGCATGTAGAACGATTTGATGTCCTTCGGATAGTCGGTGAGGAACACGGGCTTGCCGAAGACCTTTTCGGTCAGATAGCGTTCGTGCTCGCTCTGCAGATCGACGCCCCATTCGACCGGATATTCGAACGGCTCGCCGGAATTCTTGAGGATCTCGATCGCCTCGGTGTAGGTCAGGCGGCGGAATTCGTTGTGCAGCACGTTGTGCAGCCGGTCAAAGAGTCCCTTGTCGACGAACTTGTTGAAGAATTCCATCTCGGCGGGGCAGCGGTCGAGCACCGTCTGGATGATGTATTTGACCATCGCTTCGGCAACGTCCATATCGCCCTCGAGATCGCAGAACGCCATCTCCGGCTCAATCATCCAGAACTCGCTCGCGTGGCGCGCGGTGAAGGAATACTCGGCGCGGAACGTCGGACCGAAGGTGTAGATGTCGCGGAACGCCAGCGCAAACGCTTCGCCGTACAGCTGACCGGAACCGGAAAGATGCACCGGCTTTTTGAAGAAGTCCTGCGAATAGTCCACCTTGCCGTCCTCGGTGCGCGGCAGGTTTTCGAGATCGAGCGTCGTGACCTGGAACATCTCGCCGCGGCCTTCGCAGTCGGCGTTCGTCAGGATCGGCGTGTGCACATAGACGAAGCCGCGGTCCTGGAAGAACTCGTGGATCGCCGCCGCCACGACCGAGCGCACGCGGAACGTCGCAAGGAAGGTGTTCGTGCGCGGACGGAGCGTCTGCATCGTGCGCAGATACTCGAGCGTGTGGCGCTTCTTCTGCATCGGATAGTCCGAGGGGCATTCGCCTTCGATCGTGATCGCGTTTGCGTGGATCTCAAACGGCTGCGGCGCGTCCGGCGTCAGCACCAGTTCGCCGTCGACGACGATGGCGCAGCCGGTCGTGATGCCCTTGCCGAGCTTGCGTTCGTCGTTCTCATAGACGATCTGCACGGGGCGGAACGAGGTGCCGTCGTTGAGCTCGATAAAGCCGACCGATTTGCCTTCGCGCGCGGTGCGTACCCAACCGCAGACGGTGATCGCGCCGACGTAGGATTCCGGCGCCTTCTGGATGTCCTTAAGCTTCAAGTATTGCATAAACCTGCCTCCTGAGGGGATTAACCTGCTCTTTTTCGCAATTTGTACAGAGAATTATAACATATTTTTCACGTTTTGCAATGGTATTTGTAAGAGGATTTCGGTATAATATGCGTATGGAAGGTTATCTGTATTATTTTATCGCAATCGCGATCATGATTCTTTCGCTCGTTGCGCAGTCGCACGTGCAGCGGGTGTTCCGCAAGTACGCGCAGTCGCCCGCTTTTCGCGGAATCTACGGCGCGCAGCTTGCGCAGGAGCTGCTGCGGCAGAACGGACTGACGCTTCCGGTGCAGCCGGTCGCCGGAGAGCTGACCGACCATTTCGATCCGAGAAGCCAGGTCGTCGGGCTGTCCGAGGCGGTCTATCATTCCAATTCCGTCTCCGCCTACGCCGTCGCCGCACACGAGATCGGGCACGTTCTGCAATACAACGAAGGCTATGCGCCGATGAAGCTGAGAAGCGTGATCCTGCCGGCGGCGAATCTCGGCAGCCGGATCGGACCGTTCCTGGTGGTCGGCGGCTTGCTGCTTTCGATCTTTGCCGCGGGCGCGGGCAACGTCGGCTACTATATCGCAATGACCGGCGTCGTGCTGTACGTGGCGGTGCTGCTGTTCCAGCTCGTCACCCTGCCGGTCGAGTTCAACGCCTCGCGCCGCGGGCTCGACATGCTGACCGCCGGCGGGTATCTGACCGACGACGAACTGCCCGGCGCGAAGAAGATGCTGCGCGCCGCCGCGCTCACCTATGTGCTCGCCGCGCTCGGCTCGTTCGTCACCGTCCTGCGCCTGTTCTCGATCGCGCAGGGCTCACGGCGCAGATAAACTCTTTGGGATGAAAAAACGGACCTCTGCGGTCCGTTTTTTGCGTTTACGGGTTCTGCGATTCGCGAAGCAGGCTGTCGGTCGTGATGCGCGGTTCGACGGTCGAGCCGTCGAGCGCGGACAGATAGATCTTCCAAAAGCCTGCCTGATCGTCCGTGTCCGTCCGGTAACATAGTTCCCACATCGGGATATAAAGTCCGTACCCGCGCCGGTCCTTTTCGCTGACGACACCGTAGGTCAGCTTCAGCTTTTCGATCGAAACGGTCACGCCGCCCTCGGGCATCGCGTACCGGTAGCCGAGCTGCTCCTGAAAGCGCGCAAGGATCAGATCGAAATCGCAGAGCGGCGCATCGGGTTCCGTGACTGCGGTCGTTTCGCAAAGCCCAGACCACCAGACCTTGCATACGCCTTTGCTTCCGACCGTGACGCGGATGTACTCCACGCCCTCCCACGGCGCGCCGAGCGCGGTGGCGGCGTCGCGCGGATACTGATATCCGAACACCCGGTGCTGATCGTTCGAGTCAGTCGTGCCGATCCTGCGCACATAGGTGCACATCCAAACGCTTTCCGTGCGGTCGTACAGCCGCCAGCCGAAGCCGCGTTCGGTACACAAAAGCGACGTGCATTCGACGCCGAGCGACGCAAGAAGCGCGTCCGCCTGCGCGATCGCTGCTTGTTCGGAGATTGGCGGTTCGTCGAGCGGCGGATCGCCCTCCTGAATGAAATCCTCGGTGCAGTAACTCATGCGGGAGTCGTCGATCCATGTGCCGCCGTTCCGTTCCGAAGGGAAGGTCAGAAACGCCGTGCCGCCGTCCGGTCGTTCGATATAATAGCTGTGATTCGGCAGAAAACCGTTTCGGGGATCGACCGCCGTGCGCTGCGGCTCATCGGGCGCGGTGCGATAGGTCTCTTCGAAGTATTTCAGAATCTCCGGCATGTCCTCCATCTCAAAGATCGAGCCCCAGCGTCCGTCATAGGCGGTTGCGGCAAGCAGCTCCTCCTTGAGCTCCGCTTTGGTCGGCTGCCAGCGCTCATAGAGCTTGCCGTCGGGACAGAGCAGCGAGAGGAGGCGTTCGCAGAACGCGGGATCGGTGACGGTATCGAGCGCGTGCACCTCTAAAACCGGAAACGTGCCGTTCCGGTCGATTTCGACATCCGCGTCGAACTGCAGGGTGACGCCCTTTTGCGGTTCGCTCGTCAGGTTCAGGTGTTCGGGGATCGCCGAAAGGTCGGCGCGCTCGACGCTTTCTGGGTTCGGCGTCGCGTCGTCGCCGCGATAAACGACCGCTTCCGTTTTGGGCGTCGGCACGCAGGCAAGCAGCAGCAAAAGGCAGAGCAGAGCAAGCAGTTTTTTCATCGCGCACACCTCTTTTATTCGTCCTTCGGCAGCGGAATTTCGATGCGCGTTTCCGACAGCGGCGTGTCGAGAATCGTCCATCTCGTGTGATCGGGCATTGCGACCGGCTCGGCGCCGAGCTCCAGAATCGTCGTGCCCTTGATCGGCTGCATCGGATCGTCGTCGTTGTCGATCACGTAGTCAAACCGGCTCAGATACCGGATGCGCGGGATCAGCACGATCGTGCCCGCATCCCGGTATTCGGACGGGAAGACCGGCAGTTCGAAGATCCACTTGCCGCCGTCGCGGCGGATCTCCCAATACGGCACGGTGAAGGTCTCGCCGCCGCATTCCGCGTCAAAGACCATCGCGGAGAGGAAGAAGCCGTCGAGCGAGGATCGCTCCGCTTCCGTCCAGTCCCGCGGCGTTTCGACGATCTCGCCTTCGATCTGCAAGCCGCTCGGCAGATACCGCACGGCAAAGCGCATCCTGAGACCGTCGAAGGAAACCATGCGGTTGCGGATAGCTGTTTCCTCGCCGTTTTCATCAACGTCAAAGAGCGTCATCGGCGCGGAGCCCGAGAATGTCGCTTCAAACGTGTCGCCGGCGTAGCGGTTGCCCGCGGACGTATCGAACGAAACGGTATGCACCACGCGCGCCACGTTTCCGGTCGACGCCATATCGTCGACGTCACAGTCATAGATGTAGTAGAGCAGCGTCAATTCGCAGAGCCCGTCGGGCAGCGGCGTATCGAGCCCGATCGACGTTGTATACCAGAGCCCTTTTTGCCCGTTCCGTTCGGTCACGCTCTCGTCGGCGCGCGTCGGCAGCCAGGTCGTGTCCCGCCGTTCGCCGTCGATTGTCAGGAACGTGACGCCGAACGTGTTGATCTCCAGACTGTGCCGGTGCGTACCGCCGTACCGGTCGGCGAGAAACGCCTCCGGATCGTCGCAGGCAAGGAACACATTGACAAACAGATGCGAGCCGTCATAGTAGACCTCGCGCACTTCGGGCCGGATATCCTTGAGATATGCATAGTCTTCGGCACGATAGGGCGGCAGTCCGCGCGCGACGCGATGGGACGAATCGTGCGCCAGTTCGTTATAGCCTTCGTCGTAGCGCGTGAGATTCGTGTATTCGCCCAAAAGCTCCGTGCGTGCTTCGACGTCCTTTGCCGCAAAGCGGGCGACGGATTCCGCGATGTCCGGGATCGGCTCGCGCTGCTCGGGCGGAGTCGCAAAGTATTGGTCGCTGCGATAATCCGGATGAAACACGCGATAGAGCGCGTCCGCCACGCCCGGCACGGTGAAGCCGAGCGTCAGATAGATTGCGGCGCAGGCGGCGACGGCGACCAGCGCCTTTTTCCACGGGAAGCGCAGCGTGCGCCGTTCGGACGTCCGCTCCTCCCGTACGGTTTGATTGAGACGGGCGGCGATGCGTGCCCGCACGCGCTCGTTCATATGATATTCCGGATCGAACCGTTCCATCAGAACGGCGGCTTCCGGCTCCGTTGCCAAAGACAGCTTGTTTTCCAGAACGTCAGCCATGGTTTTCCGCTCCTTTCAGTTGGATTCTCAGTCGTTTCAGGGCGCGCGCCGCGCGCGACACGACGGTGTTTTCCTTCATGTGCAGCATGGCGGCGATCTCTCCGCCTTTCATGCCGATGAAGTATTTGGCGATCAGGATCGTTGCGTCCGGATCGCCGAGCGATACGATCGCGCCGATCAGCTCCTCGCGCTCGATTCTCGAAAGCGCCAGCTCTTCGGCGCTTCTGTCCGCAGCGCCCGCGTCCCAGACCGGATCCTCGACCGGCGTCGGGATGCGCGCAATCCTGCGCTTGTGATCGAGCGCGCGGTGCGTTGCGGCCTTTTGAAGATACGCCTTCATCGCGTCGTCTTCGAGGTCGAGCCGGTCGCGATTCCGGTACAGATACAGGAACACATCGGAAACGCATTCCTCGATGTCGTCTTCGGGATAGCCCTTTAAGATCCTTCGTACGGTGAAATACACAAGACCGCCGTGCGCGTCCAGCAGCGCGCGGATGCCGCGCTCCGGATCGCTTTTCAAAAGCCGTGACCAGTGTTTCAAAGCCGCACCTCCTTCGGTTTCATTCGAACATGTTCATAAAAGAAAGCGTTCGCCGACGCAAAAATGTGACAGAGTTTGCAAAAAAACCGTTCCTGTGCACATGATAACAGGGAGATGTCGCAGAGATGTCACAAAAATATGTACGAAAAGAAAAGTTTTTGCCCTTTTCTTGCATCCGCTGCGGCGGCGCGCTATAATCAAACTGACTTACGAGGTGTTCTATGAAGCAGAAAAACAAACCGATCGTCAATTCCGATCTGATCGGCGACTTCTTTTCCATCGAGCTGCCGGGCTTCGAAGGCGCAAAGCAGAAGCCGGAGCCGTGCCGCGTGCACTATCTGACGATGGGCAGAGGGGAGCCGCTTCTTCTGGTGCATTCGGTCGGACAGTCGATCTACACCTGGCGCAAGCTGATGCCGATTCTTGCGGAAAACTACTGCGTGATCGCGATCGACCTGCCGGGCTTCGGATACTCGGATCATCCGTATTCGCTGAACTATTCGATGAACGAGATGGCGGATATCCTCGTAAAGTGCCTCGATGCGCTCGAACTCAAAAAGACGCATGTGCTCGGCGTGACGATGGGCGCGCTCTACGCGATGCTCGCCGCGGTCCGGTACCCCGATCGCTTCATGAAGATCATCGCACTGACGCCCGGCGGCGTCACCGACAAGATGCCGAAAAAGATCCGGCGGCTCGAGCGCCCGCTCGGCTTTCTGTATCGCGAGCTGTACAGCCAGAAGGATTTCGAGGCGTATCTGCCGCTGTTCTATTACGACGGTACGATCTGCACCAAGGACGTCGTCGCGCAGTACTACAAAACCTGCGACAGCTTTGCGGCGCGGCAGGCGATCATGTACGCGATCCGCAATTTCGACGAGGAATACGCGCTCGAAGAGATCAAGGCGCATGAGCGCGAGTTTTTCATCATCTGGGGCGATTCGGACAAGCTGCAGCCGATCGACCGGCTGTTTGAGCTGCGGGAGGACCTGCCGATGAGCATCTATCACAGCATCCGCAACACGGGACACTGGATGCACGAGGAGAAAGCGGGACAGATTGCGGAGGCGGCGGACAGCTATATCCGTTTTCAGGGAGAGCAATGATCGATCATTTTGAACTCGGCGACACGGTTCGCATGAAAAAGCCGCACGCCTGCGGCACGGACACGTGGACGATCACCCGCGTCGGCGCGGATGTCAAGATCCGCTGCCTCGGCTGCGGGCGCGTCGTCATGCTCGATCGGCTCGATTTTTTGAAATCCGCAAAACAGATCATCACGAAAGAGACGAACGAATGACCATCATACAACCGATCGCCAAGCTGAGACGGCAGGCGGAAAAACGGAATGAAAACATGGAAGGCGGCATGTCGTGGCGTGTGCTCGACTTCTTGCTGTACCTGCTGCTCGTGATGGCGATCGTGTTTGCGATCCGCGCGGTCGCGTTCGATCCGGTGCGCGTGGACGGGACGTCGATGCTCGACACGCTGCAGGAGAACGAGATTATGTTCGTCGACCGTCTCGCCTATGTGTGCCGCATGCCGCAGCGCGGCGATATCATCATCTGCTACTATCCCGAAGCGTACTACGAACAGGTCAACAAGAGCTACAATTCCCGCGTCAAGCGCGTGGCGGCGGTCGGCGGCGACACGATCGAAACGATCTCCGGCAAGGTCTATGTCAACGGCAAGAAGCTCGACGAGCCGTATCTGATCGACACGCGTACCGGCTATCAGGAGATCGAAAAACAGGTCGTGCCGGACGGCTGCGTCTTTGTGCTCGGCGACAACCGCGCGGTCAGCATCGATTCGCGCAACGAGGCCGTCGGACCGATCCCGTTCTGCCGCATCATCGGCAAGGTGCGAGGCGTCATCTATCCGTTCGACCGCATCCGCAAACCGTAATCGCCCATGGAAACCCGATCCGTCCGATTCCGAACAGAACACCGCACGCAGAATGTGCTCCGCTGGATCTTTGCGGGGATCATCGGGCTTGCGCTCGTCCTGCTCATCCTGTTCGGCTGGTTCTCGCCGGTGTATGTGGCGGACGAATCGATGGTGCCGACGCTCGAAAAGGGCGATACCGTGTTCTACGACCGGCTCTACAAGCATTTCTACGACCTGAAACGCGGGGACATGGTGGCGTTTCGCGACGCGGAGGGGAATCTTCTGATCAAGCGCGTCGTGGCGCTCTCCGGCGAATCGATCGAGGCGAAGGACGGCATTCTGATCATCGACGGACGCTACGGGCTCGACGAGCACCGCTATACGCCGACCGCGCCGCTCGACATTTCGCGTACGCGCGTGCCGGAGGGCAAGGTCTTTGTGCTGTCGGACGACCGCAATTTCGGCGAGGACAGCCGCAACCGCGGGATCGGCTGTCTCGATACGGAGTCGATTCTCGGCGTGGTGCGCGTGCGCATCCGGAAATTCACGATTTTTACGCAGGAGCCTTGACGAAACCGGTCGCTTTTGTTATGATAGTCCCGACGCAGGGGCGCCGAACACTTCGGCTGAGAAGCACCCTTGGAACCTGTTGGGTCATGCCATCGTAGGAAGCGTAACCATAAGCTTTTGATGCTGTCCCGACACGGACGGCATCTTATTTTATTTCGGGAGGGAACCATGGAAAAGAAACAGAAAACCACGGCGTTGCAGCTCGTGGAGAGCGCATTGATGATCGCGGTCGCAACCGTGTGCAGCATTGTCAAGATCGATCTGCCGTTCGGCGGCGGAATCACGATCGTCAGCATGCTGCCGCTCATTCTGATCAGCCATCGCTACGGCTGGAAATGGGGCGTTCTGACGGCGTTCACCTACAGCCTCATTCAGATGATCCTCGGCCTGGACAACGTGGGCTATGCGACAAGCTTCCTGATGGGCGCGGGCATCGTGCTGCTGGACTATGTGATCGCCTACACGGTCATCGGACTGTCCGGCATCTTCGGCAAGGACCGCAAGGCGGTTGCGCTCGGCATTCTCGTGACCTTCGCGCTGCGCTTCTGCTGCCACCTCATCAGCGGCGCATGGATCTGGGGCGTCTGGATGCCCGAGGAGTTCATGGGCATGAAGATGACGAGCCCGTGGATCTATTCGGCGCTGTACAACGGCTGGTACATGCTTGCGGAGCTGGTCGTGACCGAGCTTGTCGCCATGCTGATCTACAAGCCGCTGGAGAAGTACTTCCGCGGCGAACAGCTCGCGAAGGCGGACGACAAAGCCGCATAAACGACGGACAAAACGGGGCGCGCGCCCCGTTTTTTGCATTTGATTTGTGACATTTCTGTGTTTTGGGGCGTTACACACGAATTGTTCACACTCCGTTTACGGTTCGGTGACATCTTGTTTTTATAATCATGATACATTACAAGAACGGAGGTGTATCCGTATGAATCGAAAACGGACCGTCATCGCGTTCGGATTGGCTGCCCTGCTGCTGCTCGGCTGCGCGTCGCCGCAGATCGTCAACTCCGATCCGGAGCGGGATAAAATACAAATCATCGGGGAGATCGAAAAGCCGACGCCGGCGTCCTCCGCAACGGAGACGCCGACGGAGGAAGCTGTCGTTTCGGCGCAGCCGATCGAAGCGCCGACCGCCGCGCCCACCGAAGCGCCGACCGCGATCCCGACGGAGGAACCGACGCCGGAACCGACCGACGTCCCGACCGCAGCGCCGACGGAGGAGCCGACGCCGGTGCCGAAATCGGACCGCGCGAAGGCGAAAGCGTTCTGCGAAACGGCAAAGGCGCTTCTCGACCTACCGTATCACCGCGGCGGCACGAGCGAGGAAACCGGCTTCGATCCGGGCGGATTCGTGTATTACTGCCTGAACGAAGCGGGCGTCAAGGTGCGGCACAAGACGAGCAAGGGCTATTCGGAGATGAGCGAGTGGCCGATCGTCGAGTCGATGGACGATCTCGAACGCGGCGATCTCTGCTTCTTCCGGACGCCGGGCAACGACGCGGTCAACTGCGTGACGATCTATCTCGGCGACGGCAGAATGATCTATCCGTCCTCGGGCGAGGGCAAGGTGATCACGGCAAAGATCCGCACAAACTACTGGGAGGAGGCGTTCGTGTTCGCACGGCGCGTATTCTGAAGATGGAACGGAAAATCGACCGGAAAGACTGGCGCAGGAACGCGCACGACCGACTGTTTGCGCGGCTCGAAGTGCCGTTTTACAGCCTCACGCAGCGGCTTGACGTCACGGACGTCGCCGCATGGGCGAACGCGCGCGGCGTGTCGTTTTACGCGGCAATGATCTGGGTGACGATGAAGGCGCTCAACGGCGTCGAGGCGTTCCGCTACGAGCTGCGCGGCGAGGACGTATACCTTCTCGATCACCGCAATCCTTCCTATACGTATTCGTGGGACGACGAGCTGTTCGGCATCTGCGGCGTCGAATGGAGGGACGGCGAATCGCCGGTCGACTTCGCGGCGCGCTGCAAAGCGGCGGAAGCGGCAAACACGTCGCCGGTCCCCACGGCGGAAGCGGACGCGGCGGGGCACGACGTGTATCTCTCGTCGCTGCCGTGGATCGACTACACACACATTTCGCAGGAGTTTCCGCTCGACAACACCGACAGCACCCCGCGCATCATGTGGGGCAGGTTTACAACGGATGAGAAGGGCAGAAAGACGCTTTCGTACACCGTGCAGGTCAATCACCGTCTGATCGACGGAATCCATCTGGCGCGCCTGTACGAAGCGCTGAGCGGGGCAATTCGGGCCTTGGAGGAATACTGATGGAACAGCAATCCAAATGGAAGAAAGTCGTCGGAAAAGGCGCGTTCGTCGTCGTCTGCATCCTGATAGCGCTGCTGCTGCTCGCGGGCGCGATCTACGGCACCTACCGCATCCAGCGCTGCGCAAGCGGCGCAAAGCCGAACGGCACGCCGGAGCCGACCGCGACGCCGGAGCCGACGCCGCTGCCGAACCGCCTCTACGAAGCGGAAAAGCATTTGGACATTGCGCCGCCGCTCGACAAACTCGATCTCAACGACGGACACCTTGAGGACTACAGCGAGGTGCTCTCCGATCCGACGCGCTGGCTCGATCTGACGCCGGAAGGCGCGGAGGGATTCACGGTGATCCGCAGCATCGACCTCGGCTGCTCGTACGTGTGCGAGGACGGCGAATACTACCGCCTCGGCGAAGGCACGGACGGCAAGGGCGTGCTCGACGTGATCCTGACCGATTTCGACTGGGACGACGCGCCGGACCTGCTGTATACGTACCATTTCGGCGCGAACGAGGACCAGTGCGCCAAGGTCGGTTGGTTCGACTTTGACACGCACGCCTCGGTGCTGTCCGATTTTCAGCTGCAGAACGGCTTCCTCGCGCTTGCCGAGGAGGATGATGCCTATGTGCTCTATCGCGCCGAGCGCGACGCCGATCTCGAAACCGGCACGTTCGGGCTGACGTTCACCCTGCGCATCGGCACGCTGATCGAATCGCAGGGCAGGCTGCGGCTGATCATGGAGTGACTGTAAAAATGAAGAAAAGAGCCGTCGCGCGACGGCTCTTTTTTGTTTGCAAACCGGTTGCAGCGGAGGAGCATACCGCTTATTCATCGACCGGAAACCTTCATGCATAGAGGGGATCCGGCGGCGAACCGCGCAAGTCCCCGCGATTCGGCGGTTTTCGACAGGACTGCACGGTGCGGTTGAATATTCATTCCTTCAAATGCGGGTGTATAATCGCATACATTTCCACATCGTCCACACAGTTATCCACAATCGGAGGCACGTATCGTCGGATTTTTCGGAGTTATCCACCGATTTTCCTGCCCTGCATATGCGGTATAGGCGGGTTGAATACTCAATGAATAATTCATAAATCGTTCAAAGATTAACGGAATTACACGCAAAACGACGTATGTTCTCGGTTTAAGGATTGTATATTGCATGTTTTCCATGCACGCGGATGAAAGGTTAACCGATCGTGCGGATATGGAAAAGGGTGCGAAAGCCGCACCCTCTTTCCTCTTAATCGATGGAGTACAATCGCAGCGCGCCGGTCTGCGCGGCGGCGAGCAGTACGAGAGACAGCATCTCCGACTTCCATTTGTACAGCGTGGTCGGCGATATGTTCCGTTCCATGCTCAGCGAAACGATCGAGCGGCGTTCTTCGGCACGGCGAAGCGGACGGTCGAGCCCGAACAGCTGCGAAAACACCGCGGCTTTCTGCGGATCGGTCCGTTTCAGATACTCCTTCACATAGTCCACCGCAAGCACCCAGCGGGCGCGCTGCTTAAGCTTGATGTTGTCGCTGCTGCCGCCGCCGTCCAGAACGCCGCGCACATACGCCTGATTGTCCCGATACCGGTACACTTCCTGTTCCGCAAGCTTCTTCCATTCTTTCAAATCCATTCTCCTGCTCCTTTCATGCGGAATAATCGAACGTATGTTCGAATATAACAAGTATACCAGAAGTACCGGAAAATGGAAAGTCCTTTTATGGGACAGCAAGGATATATTTTTCGCCGCCGCACACGCGGCGCATCTGCGAAACAGGCGGTTTTATATGATATTTTGTAAACCCTGCGGACATTCGATGGACAACTTCGCTTGCGCTATGGTATAATCAATCATATTATAGGGGGAAATCGCAATGAAGAAACGGAGCATCATTCTTCTTCTGCTGCTTTGCGTGCTGCTGGCGATACCGCAGGCGGCAAGCGCCAACGCGCCGGCGCCCGATCCGCTGAGCGTCAAAATTCAATGCCGCAATGTGGAAGTCGGAACCGTGATGAACGCAATGTTTGCCGGAGAGGACGGCGTCTTTCATCCGGACACGATATACGGAGCGCGCACCGTGCAGCGCGAGGATGCCAATGAATACTTCCGGCGTTCGGACAGCGATACACAGTTCTATCTCGAGATCACGCGGCCGGACGGTACGGTCGTGCAGTCCAATACGCTGCCGATCACACCGAACGGCGTCTACCGTTACGACGGCAAAACGAACGTGCTGACGGACCGCACCGGATCGCTGGATACGACCTGCATCGGCGATGTGTTTCTGTTCCTGCTGATGCTGCTTCTGGAGATCCTTGCAGCGTTTGCGCTGACGATTCTCATCGAATTCCTCGTCGGTCTGTGCTTCAAAATGAAGCCGTTCCGCTATATCATCATCGCGAATCTCATCACGAACATTCCGATGAACATCGTGCTGCTGATCCTGAGCGGCTTGACGGGCAGCGTCGGCTACTGGATCGCGCTGGTCGTTCTGGAAGCGGTCGTTGTGCTGGTGGAATACCTGTTCTACCGCTGCAAATATCCGCAGCGCAAGAGATGGTTTGTGCTGCTGTTCACGCTCGCGGCAAACGCGGCGAGTCTCGCCGCCGGTCTGCTGCTGTTCCAGCTGGTGTTTTAGTTCCCATCGACCGATCGAACAAAGGAGGATTCCATGGATAAGTCCAAGAAGTCCGGCATCGCCGGCGTCCCGCTCTGGTTGATTCTCGTGCTTTGCTGTACGATCATTCTGATGACTCTGGTGATCTCGTTCCTGGTGCTGCTGCATCTGGACATCGTTCGCTGCGTACCGGCGGAAGCGCCGGCAGCGGAAGCCACGCCGTCGCCGGTCGTGACGGAACCGCCGACGGAGGCGCCGACGGAGGAGCCGACGCCGCTGATCATTACGCCGAATCCCGAACTGCCGGAACCGACCGCAACGCCGGAACCGACCGAGGAGCCGACGCCGAAGCCCACCGAAGCGCCGAAGGCAACCAAGAAGCCGGATTCGTTCACGTTCGGCGGCAAGAAGATCAAGACCGGCACAACGAAGATCAACGGCAAGAGCCTCGGCATCAACGGCAAGAAGAACAAGCTGAAGCACATCAAGAAGGATGAGGTCAAGGATCTGGTCGAGCTGTGCCCCGACCTCGAAGAGCTGATTCTCGATTACTGCTACATGGACGACTACACGCCGCTCGGCGATCTCACGAAGCTGCGCAAGCTTCAGCTGTCGAGCTGCGGCGCGGGCGGCGGCAACGCGATCAAGAACATCGACTGGCTCGAGGACCTGACCGAACTGCGCTCCTTGAACCTCGTGCACAACAACATCAGCGATACGACCGCGCTCGCCGCGCTCAAGAAGCTGACGTATCTGAACCTCGGCGACAACCCGCTGGAGGATGAGGACCTCGAGCCGATCGGCTATCTGACGAATCTGGAGACGCTCTATCTCTACGATCTCAAGAAGATCACGGACGTGCAGCCGCTGACGAGCCTGACGAAACTGACGTTCCTGCACATCGGACGCAACAGCAAGCTGAAGAACGTCAAGCCGCTGACCGCGCTGAAGAAGCTGACGCAGCTTCGCGTCAACCGCACGAACATCAGCGACATCTCCTACTTCGATCAGTTCCCCGCGCTGAAGAAGCTCGACATCGGCAAATGCCCGATTCTGTTTCACGACTACTACAATCTCCAGACCTGTTCGCATCTTCGTAAGATCGTGCTGGAGCAGGGCGACAACGACGCCTCGCTGGCGATCGACGACATGATCAACAACGGCTATCCGTTCGAGATCTCCTATAACTGGTCCGATGCCTGATCCGAAAGAAAGAGAGCGCCGGTGCAGCCGCACCGGCGCATGGTTTTTGCGTCATTCCTTGTTAAGTCGGAAAGTGCGATCAGCAATGATTCTGCAGATCGCACTTTTTCTTGTATTCAATGATTGACAAAACGCCTCTTCCGCCTGCCTTTACGGCAGTCCGGTCAGTTTTTCGCTTGCAGGTTCAGTCCTTTTTTGTGGATTTGCGGAGAATTGTGATCAGAAGGAGCGACACGCCCAGAAAGGCAAGGGCAAGACACTCCGCGAAGTTTACCCAGGAAAAAGAGTAATTCATGATGGTTGCCTCCTCAAAACGTAATGGTAAGCAGTGCAAGCGCCAGAACGACGCATGCTGCAAGAATCCCGATGATCTTATTGACCTTGCCCTTGAACGCCGAGATCGCCTCGATCAGGAACAGAACCGCGCCGGCGCTGCAGAGAAGCTGACGGAGAGATCCCTTGACGGTGAACGACATACGGAACGCTTCCGTAGGGCTGACGCCGTCCGCCGCCAGTACGATGACGATATAGACCAGACGGTACAGAAGCGAATAGGCGCAGACAAATGCAAGGATCAGACAGCCGATCCCGAGGAGCGTCGTTTTGCCGCTCTTCCGTTCGGTCAGGCAGAACAGGAAGATGCACAGTGAACCGACGATCCAGATCGGCACATATACGATGTTGTCAATCGCAAACAGCGCAAAGACCGGCACCTCACGCATATGACTGAAGAAATAGGACACGCTTGACAGACTGCCGATCCAACTGACCAGAAACAGCGTCATAGTGATCGCCGCAAAGATCATAGGGACCGTCAGGCTCGCATGTTTTTTCGACCGGACAACGTCAGGCTTGACGTCCGGCAGATCGACCGGAGCGCCGCAGCCGATACAGAACGAGGCGCCGTCCTGCAGCGGCTTACCGCATTTTTGACAATACATTTTACTACCCCCTTATCATAATAATATATAATAGCATAGCATGCTTCGCGTATCTGTTGCAAGCAATTATTCCGCGCTTTCGAACTGCGCGCGGTAGAGCTCGCGATAGAAGCTCGGCCGCTGCATCAGCTGATCGTGCGTACCCTGCTCCACGACCTGTCCGCCGCGCATGACGAGGATGTTGTCCGCGTTGCGGATCGTCGAAAGGCGGTGCGCAATCACAAAGCAGGTCTTGTTCTTCATCAGTTCGCGCATCGCCGCCTGGATATGCTGCTCGGTGCGCGTGTCGACGTTCGACGTCGCTTCGTCGAGGATCAGCATGTTCGCGTCCAGAAGCATCGCCCGCGCGATCGTCAGCAGCTGCTTCTGTCCCTTCGAAATGCCCGCGCCGTTGTCGTACAGCACGGTCTGATACCCGTCCTTGAGGCGTGAAATGTAGCTGTGGATGTGCGCCGCCTTCGCCGCGGCGACGACCTCCGCTTCGGTCGCGTCCTTCTTGCCGTAGGCGATGTTGTCGAAGATCGTTCCGGAGAACAGCCACGTATCCTGCAGCACCATCGCGTACGCCTTTCGAAGCGACGCGCGCGTAAGCGAGCGGATCGGCTGTTGATCGACGCGGATCTCGCCCTTGTCGACGTCGTAGAAGCGCATCAGAAGGTTGATGATCGTCGTCTTGCCCGCGCCGGTCGGTCCGACGATCGCGATCAGCGAGCCGGGCGGCGCTTCGAGGCTGAAGTTTGTGATGATCGGGCGGACCTTGTCATAGGAGAAGTTCACGCGGTCGATCTCGACCTCTCCGCGCACGTCGGCAAGCTCCTTCGCGTCCGCCGCGTCGGCGGCTTCCGGTTCCGCGTCGATCAGCGCAAACACGCGCTCCGCCGCCGCGAACGCGCTCTGCAGCTCGGCGATGATGTTTGCGACCTCGTTGATCGGACCGGAGAACTTGCGCGAATACTGCACGAAGCTCGACAGATCGCCGAGCCGGATGCGGCCCTTCAGGAACAGCCACGAGCCGATCACGCACACGAGCGCCAGCGACACGTTGTTGATGAAGTTGACCGAAGGACCGGTGACGGTGCCGTTCGCTTCGGCGCGCGTATAGGCGTTGACGGCCTCGACGTTCTTTTCCTCAAAGCGTTCCTGCACCGCGTCCTCGCGTCCGTAGGCGCGTACGGTCTTCTGCCCGCCGAGCATCTCCTCGACAAAGCCGTTCAGCTCGCCGAGCTTCTTGCTGCGGAAGCGGAACATCGGACGCACGCGGTTGGCAAGCCATCGCGTGAACAGGATCGTGATCGGGATCGTCACCGCGAACACCGGCACCAGAACCGGCGCGATCGAGAGCATCATGACGAGCGAGACGACGACGGTGATCGTGCTCTGCAGAATCTGCAGCGCGTCCGCCGCCAGCGACTGGTTGACCGTGTCGACGTCGTAGGTGATGACGCTGACGATGTCGCCGACCTGGCGGTTGTCGAAGTACGCGACCGGCAGCCGCGTGAGGTTTTCGAAGATGTCGTGCCGCATCTGTTTGGCAACGCGGCGCGAAAGCCGGATCATCACGTACTGCAGCAGATAGGAGAATCCCGCCGACAGAATGTAGCAGCCCGCCATCCATGCGGCGCAGGTCAAAACGACCTTGAAATCGATGCCGTTCGGATCGGTGATCGCGTTGATCGCCTGACCGGACAGCTTGGGACCGTACAGCGACAGCAGTGACGACGCCGCGGAAAGCAGCACCGCAAGCACGATCATCAGCCGGTTTCTGCCCATGTACTGCCACATGCGCTTCAGAAGCCTGCCGCGGTGTTTCAGCGAGGATCGGGAGGTTTCGTTCCGCTTCATGCGTCCGCCTCCTCTCCGGTGCCCATCTGGGACTCCGCAATGAGCCGGTATTCGGCGCACGTTTCGAGCAGCTCGTCGTGTTTGCCCGCGCCGATCACCCTGCCGTCCGCAAAGACGAGGATCAGATCGGCGTGCCGGACCGAGGAGATGCGCTGCGCAATCAGAATCGTCGTGACCGCGCCGCGCGCGCGAAGCGCCTTTCGAAGCGCCGCGTCGGTGCGATAGTCGAGCGCGGACGATGCGTCGTCGAGGATCAGGATCTCGGGATCGCCCGCCAGCGCCCGCGCGATCAGAAGCCGCTGCTTCTGCCCGCCGGACAGGTTGTTTCCGCGGATCGACACCGCCGCGTCCATGCCGCCGTCCTTTTCGGCGATGAACTCCGCCGCCTGCGCGTCGACCGCCGCGCGCTCGATCGCCTCGTCCGGGATGTCGCGGAAGAAGCGGATGTTGTCGCGGATCGTGCCCTCGTGGATGAAATCGTTCTGGAATACGACGCCGAACTTCGCGGACAGCGTGTTCTTCTCATACTCCCGCACGTCGCGTCCGTCGATGCGGACGGAACCGGAATCGACGTCGTAAATGCGCATCAGAAGGTTCACGACCGTGCTCTTGCCGGAGCCCGTCGCGCCCAGGATGCCGAGCGTCTGTCCGCGTTTCAGCGCAAACGAGAGATGCGACAGGTTTTCGCCGATGCCGGTGTAGGAGAAGGAGACGTCCGAAAACGCGATATGCGGCGCTTCCGGCTCCGGTTCGTTTGAAGCTTCGCGCGGTTCGAGGTCCTTTTTGAGCTCCAGTACGTGCGCCACGCGCAGCGCGGATGCCTGCGCGCGCGACGCCATGATGAAGATGCGCGTGACGCCGAGCATGGCGTTCAGAATCATGATGAAGTACTGCAGAAACGCGACGATGACCGAAGCGCCGGTCGTTCCGCCGAGCACGCGGTACGCGCCGACCACGACGACCGCCGTCAGACCGAGGTTCAGCACCAGCGAGGCAACGGGATTGTTGATCGCCGTCACGGCGCCCGCCTTCGTGTCGGTGGCGCACAGTGCCTCGTTGACGCGGGCGAACCGCTCGCGCTCATAGTCCGTCTTGCTCAGCGCCTTGATGACGCGCACGCCGGTCACGTTCTCCTGCACCACGCGCACCATGTCGTCGAGCTCGCCCTGCTCCTTCGTATAGAGCGGAATGCTCTTTTTCGTGATGATCCACACGGTCAGCGCGATGATCGGCAGCAGCGCGACAAGCACGAGCGCCAGCTTCGCGTCCATCGTCAGCATCATAAAGACGCCGCCGACCAGCAGGATCGGAGCGCGGATGCCGAGCCGCTGCCCGCGGGCAAGGAATTCGTTGACGCGATAGGTGTCGCTCGTGAGCCGCGATTCGGCGGACGGCAGCGTGAGCTCGTCCATCTGCCGCGCGGACAGCGTGTTCAGCTTTTCAAAGAGATCGAAACGAATCTTCCGCGTGATCTTGCCGGAGCTCTGCGCCGACATGCGGTTCGCCGTGATGTTCAGCGCAAGGCAGACGGCGGCGCACAGCAGCATCGCGCCGCCGTAAATCAGGATGCGGTTCTGCTGTCCGGGAACCACGCCTTCGCGCAGGATGCGTTCCATAAAATAAGGCACAAAAAGCTCAGCGACCGCGCCGCCGAGCTTAACCAGCATGGTGAAAGCGATATAGAGAATGTACGGCCGGATATATGCCCTGAGCTTTCCCATAATGCTCCTTAGAAGAAATGAAGGAAGTTTTATTCTTCGTTTTTCTGCAGGTACGGATTGTCCGGATCGGGATCGGTCGGATCCCAGCCGTAGCCGTTTTTGTCGGTGTACGGCTCCTCCCAGATCACGGCGGGCGGCTTTTCGGGCGTCGGTCCGGAATCGCCGACGATGCGCACCGCGACCTTGCGGGTTTCGGACCAGTCATAGATCCATTTCGCGTCGATCACGGTCAGCCTGACGCATCCGTCGGACGCGACGGTGCCGAGCTTTTCGTATTTGTGCATGTCGCACATCCGGTGCGCCTTGTCCTTGTCGCGCCCCGCCTCCACGCTGATCGGCACCGAGTGGAACAGAAGGTGATGGCTGAACCGGCTCGCCCAGAAGCCGTAGCAGTTCGTTTCGCCGGTGCCGAGGATCTTGTAGTCGTAACGGTTGGAGATCTTGTAATTGCCCTTCGGCGTCTCGTGCTTTCTGCGTCCGGTCGAGCAGATCATGATGCGCTGCACCACCCATTCGCCGTCCTGTCCCTCGTAGGAGACAACGCACTGCGAACCGAGATACACCACGAGCAGCGCTTCGCCGTCCTTCTCCGGCGCGTCGGTCGGCGTATAGTTCGGCACCATCATCACGGTTTCGATCGGTTCCGCGTACGGTTCCACCGCGCCGGTTTCGTCGCACGGATAGAACGCGGGCTCCGCCTTGCCGAACGCGCCGTACGCGGCATAGGTCTGCTTTGCCCCGCAGAACAGCACGCCCGCAAGTCCGGTGATCTGATATCCCTGCCGCGGCCGCATGCCGTCGGGAATCGCGCGCAGCCGGAAAGGTTCCGGTTCGGGCGTCGGCGTCGGCGCTTCGGTCGGCTCCGGCGTGTCGGTCGGCACGGGCGTCTCGGTCGGCTTCGGCGTATCGGTCGGCGCGGCGGTCGGTTCGCGCGTCGGCGCTTCGGTCCGGACCACCACGATCGTGTCCGGTTCGTCGGTCGCCGAAGCGACCGGCGCGAGCGCAGGCTCGGCGCAGCCGGTCAGCAGCAAAAGCAACAGAAAGATGCAGAACGCGCGCTTCATTGCAGGATCAGTTCTTGTCGAACAGCCGGTTGGTCCTGCGCTGCGGTTCGCAGGTCAGGTTCAGACCGAGACGGCGGTAGACCTCGAGATCCACGCGAGCGAGCATCACGCTCGAATGCGCCTCGAGTCCCTTGAGCGCGTCGAGCGCCTTCATGGCGCGCGCGGCGGTCGGGTTGGTGGTTGCGCAGATGCAAAGCGCATACAGCAGTTCGTCGCTGTGCAGCAGCGGGTTTTCGCTGCCGAAATGATTGGTTTTGAGCTCGCGGATCGGCTGAAGCACGATCGGCGCGATGAGATCGATGTCGGACTGAATGCCGGCGAGCGCCTTCATGGCGTTCATCAGCGCGCCCGCCGCGGCGCCCATCATGGTGCCGTTCTTGCCGGTTACGATCGTGCCGTCCTCAAGCTCGATCGCCATGGCGGGACCGTCGGTTTCCCTGGCGCGCGCCAGAGCCGCCGCCACGACCGGACGGTCGGCGACCGTCACGCCCGCGCGTGTCATGATGAACTCCGCCTTGTCGATCTGCTCGCGTCCGATCAGACCGCGCTTGTACGCGCACGCCGCGTTGTAATAGCGGCGGATGATTTCGCTGCACGCGGCTTTGCGCACCGCTTCTTCGTCGGTGATGCAGAAGCCCGCCATATTGACGCCCATATCGGTCGGCGATTTGTACGGCGAGGTGCCGTAGATATGCTCGAACATCGTATTGAGCACCGGGAAGGATTCGACGTCGCGGTTGTAGTTCGTCGTCATCTTGCCGTACGCTTCGAGATGGAACGGATCGATCATGTTCACGTCGTCGAGGTCGGTCGTCGCCGCTTCATAGGCGAGGTTGACCGGATGCGTAACCGGCAGGTTCCAGATCGGGAACGTTTCGAACTTCGCGTAGCCCGCGCGCACGCCGCGCGTGTACTCCTGATAGACCTGCGAGAGGCACACCGCAAGCTTGCCGCTGCCGGGACCGGGCGCGGTGACGACGACGAGCGGACGCGTCGTTTCCACGAACTGATTCTTTCCGAACCCCTCCGGACTCAGGATCAGCGACGGATTTTGCGGATATCCCGCGATCGGATAGTGCAGATACACCTTGACGCCGAGGCGTTCGAGCTTTTCCTGGAACGCATCGACCGCCGCCTGATTGTGATACCGCGTGATGACCACGCCCGAAACGAGCAGCCCCTTGCTCCGGAACGCGTCGATCAGCCGCAGAACCTCGCGGTCGTAGGCGATGTCCAGATCGTTGCGCACCTTGTTGTGCTCGATGTCGCCCGCGTGGATCGCGATGATGATCTCGGCGCTGTCCCTGAGCTGTTCGAGCATGCGGATCTTGCTGTCCGGCGCGAAGCCCGGCAGCACGCGCGAGGCGTGGTAGTCGTCGAAGAGCTTGCCGCCGAATTCCAGATACAGCTTGTCCCCGAACTTTTCGATGCGTTCGAGAATCTTCTGCGACTGCATCGAGATGTATTTGTCGTTGTCAAATCCGATCCTTGCCATTTGTTTCTCCCTCAATCCTCATTTTCAAACGGATCCCATCCCGTGACGCGAATCTTCGCCGAGAGGATCCGGTATACGCTTTCGTTGAGCCGCGCTTCCGAGATCGTTCCGTCTTCGACCGCGGCGTACAGTCCCGCCAGAATCTGCTTCTGGTATGTGTGATTCGCCCCGCACAGAATGAGATCGCCGCCCGCCAGAATGAACTGCACGGCGCCGTCCTTCGGCGACGTCTGTTTGCGGAGCCCCGCCATGCGGAAATCGTCGCTCATGACGATGCCGTCGAAGCCGAACGATTCGCGCAGAATCTCGGTGATGAACACCTCCGACTGGCTTGCGATGTGCTCCTCGTCGATCTTCGGATACCGGATGTGCGCCACCATGACGCCGTCCGCGGATTTCAGGCCTTCGGCGAACGGCACAAGCTCATAGAGCGACAGGGCGTCGAGCGATTTGTTGACCGTCGGCGTCGACTCGTGCGAATCGGTGTTCGTCGCGCCGTGACCGGGGAAGTGCTTGACGATCGACAGGCACCCGCCGTCGTGCAGTCCTTCGATGCAGGCGACGCCGATGCGCGCCGCGCGCTCCGCATCCGCGGAGATGATGCGCTTGCCGAGGAAGCTGTCCTCCGGTTCCCTGCACACGTCGAGACACGGCGCAAGGTCGGTGTTGATGCCGGCGGACAAAAGCCCTTCCGCAATGTAGCGGAACTGCTCCTCGGCAAGGTCCGTGTCGTTCTTCTTGCCGAGCGTTCGCGCGCTTGAAAGCGATTTCTTCCATTTGAAGCGCGTCACGCTGCCGCCTTCGACGTCGGTGCTGATCAAAAGCGGGATTTCGCTGTCGCTCGCCTTTCGCACGCTGTCGCTGAGCTTCCGGCATTGCGAAAAGCCGCCGTCCGAATTGGTGCGCGCCATGTTCTGCCCGTAGAGGATCACGTTGCCGATGCGGTATTCCCGGAGGATCGCCTTGAACTCCGAGCTGATCTCCCGCGTGCCGGAGAAGCCGAACATGCAGAGCTGCCCGATCTTTTCCTCGACCGTCATCGTGTCGATGTACGTCCGCAGCCGGTCCTCAAACGACGGCGTCGGCGTCGCGGTCGGCGCTTCGGTCGGCGCTGCGGTCGGGACGGCGGTCGGCGCGGGCGTCGGCGCAGGCGCGGCGGACGCCTGTGTTTCGACGGGCGTTGCCTCCGCAACGGGCGAAGGCATCAGAACAACCGGCGCGTCCTCCCCTACGCAGCCGAGCAAGACGAATGCGATCAGCAGCAGACACCAAACTCTTTTCATACTACCATTATAACACAGGTCTTGGCAAATTGCCACTCAAACTTCACAATCCGCGCCGATTCGCGAAGTTCACCCGCCACTTGACAGCAGACGCCGATTTATATACTATGGTAAATGGATGGAACTGCCGCACTATCGGGAGGATCGGGGGATCGATATGAACCGTATTCAAAAGATCAATCGGAGCAAATGCGTGATAACGCTGCTGTTTTCGGCGGCGGTCGTGATCTGCGTGTGCGTCGGCGTCGTCATGAATCTCACGACGCTGTACGACGAGAACTTCGACCACATGGGGATCCGGACGTTCTGCATGTTCACCGTCAATTCCAACATCCTGATGGGCGTCTCGATGTTTCTGGTCGTTCCGTACGCGATCGACGGCATCCGCAGGCAGTATTTCCGCCTGCCGGACTGGCTCGTGATCGTGCTGTTCGTTGCGACGACCGCGCTGTCGCTGACGTTTCTGATTTCGCTGTTCGTGCTCGCGCCGGTCAAGGGCTTTGTGCTGATCTTCACCGGCTCGCGCTTCTTCCTGCACGGGCTCTGCCCGATCCTGTCCATCGTCACGTTCTGCTTCGTCCTGAAGGATCTTCGCATCAAGCGGACGACGACGTTCTTCTGCCTGATCCCCGTGTTCATCTACGCCTGCGTCTACTACACGCTCGTCAAGATCGTCGGCGAGGACCGCGGCGGCTGGAACGACTTCTACGGCTTTCTCACGCGCGCTCCGGAATGGATCTCGCTCTCGGCGTTTCTGCCGCTGACCTACGGCATCGCGTTCGTGCTGCGCGTCCTGCACAACGGTTCGCGCGAGCGCTACCGCAACAAGGCGAGCAAGTCCTTTTTCGAGGCGTACAACGCAAAGGACATGCGCGAGGTCATCATGCACATGGCGGCGACCAACAGCCGTCTCGACCGCACCGGCGACATCGTGATCCCCTACCGCGCCCTGCGCGCGCTCCTTTCGAGCGCCGAGGACGAAGAATCCTTCGAGGAATACTGCATCCTGTACATGCGCGAATGCCTCAAGCAGGAGATCGCGCAGGAGTGACGCGCGGCGGCCGTAATTCCGCGTTTTTCACAGAATACGACAGTCTATTTTCGAACGGGACCGGTTTACAGACACGGTCCCTTTTGTTAGAATGGTATCACAGAAAAGATTCCAAAACGGCAATTCCCGCCTTTTTCGGAAACAACCGTTTTGTTTCTTGATCGGAGAACACGGAAGGACAGGTATTAAACTTGAAACAAGCTTTGCTCATGCTTTCGGTCCTGCTGCTCGACGGACTGGTTCTGTACAGCTTCCGTCGAGTGCTGCTTGCGATGCGTTTCGGCAGCTGCGGAAAGGCTGACCGAAAGAAGAAACGGACGGAACGTCTGCAGGAACTGTCGCTTCGGGACAGGCTCACGCTTACCCCGATCGCGGCGGAATGCAAAGCGGCGGAGACGGCGCAGAGGATTCAAAGGTTTTATACCGGATATGCGGTTGTCGCACTGCTTGCCGATGCGTTTCTGCTGTTCACGATTGTTTCGAAACGGCTGCCGCTTCTTTGGATCTGGGTCGCCGTATGCGGCGGCAAAGCAATCGTTGTTGTGCTTTTGCGCATCCTGTTTTACCGGAACGGGCTCAATAGAAATCCGACCGTTTCATGAAAGGAGAAATCCTGTGATCATTCGCAATATCCTGGCGTCCGTCGGCGTGCTGATCGCGTATCTGCTGATGCTTCCGCTGTGTTATATTGCATTCGACGTGCGCTTTCATGACGATATCGAATTCGTCCACGGAAGGAGAAGCGCAAAGAAGCTGTTTCGCTTTCCGGAGCGATACGGGAGCATGAAAAAACTGCTGTTCTGGGACATTCGCAAAGACGTGCCAATCGGATATTATACACAGTTCTGGGTATTCCTCGTTTCTTCCGCTCTGCTTGTCGCGGCGGCGATTGCAAATCTATGGTTCAAGTCGGATTGGACGTTGTTTGCTGTCCGAGCGTCGACGATCTGCGCGCTTCTCTCATGGGTTCCGGCGCTTTTTTCCCGCAGATTTACGCTCTACCGGGGCAACCAAATCCGGAACCGAAAGAAGTATGCCGCAAAGGTCAAAGGAACGCTGAAACAACAGATCGAAAACAGAAGCGCGCTGACGGTGATTTTGAACGCGGTCGGCATTCCGGCGCTGTCCGTTCTGCTCACAGTTCTTCTTTGGTACGCGAAGCTGTTCGGCGGACGATGAGCGGAACGAATTGCCTTGCGGCGCAGGGATACACCTCATCAGTCAACTGCGTTGACAGCTTCCTCAAGGGGAAGCCGCTGTGTACGCGCAGCCAAAAGCCTTCCCCCTGATGCGGGGAAGGTGCCGAAGCGTCAGCGAAGGCGGATGAGGAGTACACGCAGAAAAGCGACAGCTTTTCGCGGATCAATGAATTTACGGCGAAGCCGTCACGAATTGCGCCTTGCGGTCATGAATTGTGCTTGCAATCGGGCGCGGGGAGGAGTATACTGAAATTATGATGGGGAGGAATGGGACGGCATCCTGCGATCCCCGCAAAGATTATCTTATAAAGGAGCGAACGAAATGAATCTCGAACATCTCGGTATCATCCATCCCAAGGCGGTTTACCGCAATCTGACGGTTCCGGAGCTGTATGAGCATGCGCTGGAACGCAAGGAAGGCGTCATCATGGACAACGGCGCGCTGCTCGTCAAGACCGGCAAATACACCGGAAGAAGCGCGCAGGACAAGTTCATCGTGGACAGCGAGGGCGTACACGATCTGATCGCGTGGGGCAAGGTCAATGTGCCGGTCAAGCGTGAAAAGTTCGACGCCATCAAGTCCAAGATGGTTGCGTATCTGCAGGGCCGCGACGTGTTTGTGTTCGACGGCTTTGCCGGTGCGGACAAGAAATACGCCAAGAAGTTCCGCGTCATCTGCGAGTATGCAAGCGAAGCGCTGTTCATCCGCGACCTGCTCGTTCGTCCGACGGCGGAGGAGCTGGCGTCCTTCGGCGAGCCGGATTACACGCTGATCGCGTGCCCGGGCTTCAAGTGCAGCCCCGAGATCGACGGTACGCGCTCCGAAGCGGCGATCATGATCGACTATGAAGCGCACATGATCCTCGTTGCGGGCAGCCAGTACGCGGGCGAGATCAAAAAGTCCGTGTTCTCCACCATGAACTTCGTGCTGCCTTTGGAGGGCACGCTTCCGATGCACTGCTCGGCGAACATGGATCCCGAAACGAAAGAAACCGCGGTGTTCTTCGGACTTTCCGGTACCGGCAAAACGACGCTGTCCGCCGACCCGAACCGCATGCTGATCGGCGACGACGAGCACGGCTGGGACGACGAGGGCATCTTCAACATCGAGGGCGGCTGCTACGCAAAGTGCATCGACCTCGTCGAGGAGGAGCAGCCGGAGATTTATCACGCGATCCGCTTCGGCGCGCTGGTCGAAAACGTCGTCGTCAACGACAAGCGCGAGCCGGACTATTCCGATCCGTCGCTTGCGATCAACAGCCGCGTCGGCTATCCGGTCGAATACATCCCGAACGCCGCGATCCCCGGCATCGGCGGCATTCCGAAGGTCGTGATCTTTTTGACCTGCGACTCGTTCGGCGTGCTCCCGCCGATCTCCCTGCTTTCGAAGGAAGCGGCGATGTATCAGTTCGTCACCGGCTTCACCTCGAAGGTCGCGGGCACCGAAATCGGCATCAACGAGCCGGTTCCGACGTTCTCCACGCTGTTCGGCGAGCCGTTCATGCCGCTGCGCGCTTCGGTCTACGCGGGCATGCTCGGCGAGCGCATCGAGAAGTACAACACCAAGGTCTATCTCGTCAACACCGGCTGGGTTTCCGGTCCCGCAGTCAATCCGGACGGATCGAAGAACCCGCGCATGAAGCTGCGCTATACCCGCGCGATGATCACGGCGGCTCTGAACGACGCGTATGCGAAGGAAAACGTGCCGTTTACGCACAACGACGTGTTCAACCTCGACGTTCCGGCGTTCGTGCCCGGCGCGGATGTGCCCGCGGAGATCATGAACCCGAGAAACCTCTGGGCGGACAAGGAAGCCTACGACGCGCAGGCGAAGAAGCTTGCCGGCATGTTCCAGCAAAACTTCGAAAAGAAGTACCCCGACATGCCCGAAGCGATCAAGAACGCAGGTCCGAAAGCATAACGGCAACAGATAAGGGACAGCCCCGATCGGGACTGTCCCTTTTTTTAATGCCTGTATTATTGCCGCAGCGCCTCGTCGATCGCTTTTGCGGCGATCTTGCCTGCGCCCATGGCGGAGATGACCGTTGCCGCGCCGGTGACGGCGTCGCCGCCCGCATAGACGTTCTTGCGGGAAGTCAGACCGTCCTCGCTGACGATGATGCCGCCGTGGGAATTGACTTCGAGGCCCGCGGTCGTGTTCTTGATCAGCGGGTTCGGGCTTGTGCCGATCGCGATGACGACCGTATCCACATCGAGCGTGAATTCGCTGCCGGGGATCGGAACCGGACGGCGGCGTCCCTTTGCGTCGGGTTCGCCGAGCTCCATGCGGATGCAGCGCATGCCGGTGACAAAGCCGTTTTTCGGATCGCGCGGATCGTCGGGATTCCGGTATCCGAGGATCTCCACGGGGTTGTTCAGAAGCCGGAAGTCGATGCCTTCCTCCATCGCGTGCTCAACCTCTTCGCGCCTTGCCGGAAGCTCGTCCATCGAACGGCGGTAGACGATGTACACATGCTCCGCGCCGAGCCGCAGCGCGGTGCGCGCCGCGTCCATTGCGACGTTGCCGCCGCCGACCACAGCGACCTTGCCGCCTTTCTGGATCGGCGTTTTGGGATCGTCAAGGTACGCTTTCATGAGATTCGAGCGCGTCAGGAATTCGTTTGCGGAGTAGACGCCCTTCAGGGATTCGCCCGGAATGTTCATAAAGTTCGGAAGCCCCGCGCCGGAGCCGATGAACACGGCTTCGTAGCCCATTTCGAACAGCTCGTCGATCGTCAGCGTCTTGCCGATGACGACGTTCGTTTCGATGTCCACGCCGAGCTCTTTGAGCGTTTCGACTTCCTTTGCGACGATGCGCTTCGGCAGACGGAATTCCGGTATGCCGTAGATGAGCACGCCGCCCGCGGTGTGCAGCGCCTCGAACACCGAGACCGAATAGCCCTTCTTTGCAAGATCGCCCGCGCAGGTCAGTCCCGAAGGTCCCGAGCCCACGATCGCGACCTTGTGTCCGTTCGGTTCGGGCGCAGCGGCTTTTTCCGTCGCGTGCGCGTTGTGCCAATCGGCGACAAAGCGTTCGAGCCTGCCGATGCCGACCGGCTCAAACCTGATGCCCATCGAGCACTTGCTTTCGCACTGCGTTTCCTGCGGACAGACGCGTCCGCAGACGGCGGGCAGGGAAGACGTCTCGTTGATGACCTGATACGCGCCTTCGAAATCGCCGGTCTTGATCTTCATGATGAAGCCCGGGATATCGACGTTGACCGGACAGCCGGCGACGCACGGACGGTTTTTGCAGTTCAGGCAGCGGTTGGCTTCCTCGATCGCGATCTCGACCGGATAGCCGAGCGCAACCTCCTTGAAATTGTGCGCGCGCACTTCGGGCGCCTGCGTCGGCATTTCGTGTTTTTTGGGATTCAGTGCCATGGCGTGTCCCTCCTTTACGCGTGTCTGAAGAGATTGCAGGTCTCCTCGTATGCGTGCCGTTCATAGTCCGCGTACATTCTGCCGCGGCTCATCGCCTCGTCGAAATCGACCTTGTATCCGTCGAAGTCCGGTCCGTCGACGCAGGCGAACTTCGTGACGCGTCTGCCGTCCTCGATGAGCGTCAGGCGGCAGCCGCCGCACATGCCGGTGCCGTCGATCATGATCGGGTTCATCGACACCGTGACCGGCACGCCGAACGGCTTTGCGGTCAGCGTCACAAACTTCATCATGATCAACGGTCCGATCGTGATGATCATGTCAAACGTCTCCCCCGCTTCGAGCATTTCTTTGAGCGGAACGGTGACGTTGCCGTGGCGCGCATAGCTGCCGTCGTCGGTCATGACGATCAGCCGGTCCGAACAGGCGCGGAATTCGTCCTCGAGGATCAGCAGGTCCCTGCTGCGGAAGCCGATGATCGAGGTGACCTCTGCGCCGAGCCGGTGAAACTCCTGCGCCACGGGCATTGCGATCGCGCAGCCCACGCCGCCGCCGACGATGCAGACCTTTCTGACACCCTCGGTGTGCGTCGGTACGCCGAGCGGTCCGACGAAATCCTGCAGGAATTCGCCCGCCTCCTTATGGTTCAGAAGCTCGGTCGTCGCGCCGACGATCTGGAAAATGATCTTGACCGTGCCGCGCGCCTTGTCCGTGCCCGCAACGGTCAGGGGAATGCGTTCGCCCTCCTCGTCCACGCGCAGGATGATGAACTGACCGGGCAGCGCCTTGTTCGCGACAAGCGGCGCTTCGATCTCCATCTGCGTGACGGTCGGGTTCAGGGGTTGTTTGCTTACGATCCGGTACATGCAGGCGTTCCTCCTTCTTTCTTGTCTGTCCGCGGGCGGCGATCCGCTCAGCGGAGCGCGATCGCTTCGATCTCCACCAGCGCGTCCTTCGGCAGGCGGCGCACCTCGATCGCGGCGCGTGCGGGGCAGTTTTCGGTGCCGAACAGCTCCTGATACACGGCGTTCATCGCGCCGAAGTCGTTCATATCATAGAGGAATACGGTCGTCTTGACGACGCGGTTCAGGTCCGTGCCCGCCGCGAGCAGGATCTCGCGGAGATTCCGGATGGACTGGCGCGTTTGCGCCGCGATGCCCTCGGGGAACCGGCCGGTCGCGGGATCGAGCGGCAGCTGACCGGATACGAATACGAAATCGCCCGCCGCGACGCCCTGCGAATAGGGACCGATCGCCGCCGGCGCTTTGTCGGTATGAATGCTTTGCTTATCCATGGGTGCGCTCCTTTATCTGTGATATTTCATTATATCATTCCGGCGCGTCAATTTCAATCATCGGATGCTGCGCAAATCCGACGGGAATGACCGTTTTTTCGAAAAATGCGCGCCGCCCTATATGCAAGCGCCGCCAAACATGATATACTAAACTATCAGGCTGTGCCGACTGCGGCAAATAACGGGGAAAGGAACGCGACGCATGGAACGGAACCGATACTGCGCATTCATCAGCTATCGCCATCAGAGTCCCGATCAGGAGATCGCAAAGGCGCTGCATACGGCGATCGAAACGTACGGCATTCCGGCGGCGGTCAAAAAACAGACCGGCAGGAAGCGCATGGGACGCGTGTTCCGCGATCAGGAGGAATTGCCGCTGTCTTCGAATCTCGGCGCGGACATCGAACGCGCGCTCGACGAAAGCGAATGGATGATCGCAATCTGCTCCCCGCGCTATCTCAAGAGCCGCTGGTGCATCCGCGAGCTCGATTATTTCATCGAACGGAAGGGACGCGAGCGCGTGCTGACGATGCTCGTCGAGGGCGAACCGGTCGACAGCTTTCCGGACGCGGTGCGTTTCGAGCAGAACAAGGACGGCAGAACGGTCGAAGCGGAGCCGCTTGCGGCGGACGTGCGCGGCGCGACGTTTGCCGAACAGCTCAAAAAGCTCAAGAGCGAAAAGCTGCGGCTGCTTGCGCCGATGCTCGGACTCAAGTATGACGATCTCAAGCGCCGCGCAAGGCAGCGGCGGATCCGAATCGCAGCGGCGGTTACGGCGGCGGTGCTCGCCGCGGGTATCGGACTGGCGTCGTATGTGACGGTCAACCATCTTCGCAGCGAAGCGCTTCGCAGGGAGGCGGAGGAACAGGCGGCGCTTGCCGAACGGCAGGCGCAGCTTGCGGCGGAACAGCAGCGCATCGCGGAACAGCAGCGCAAAAGCGCGATCGTCAACAACATCGGAACGCTTTTGGAGCAGGCGGAGGCGAACCGCACGGCGGGCGAACGGCGCGGCGCGGCAACGCTGCTGCTCAACGCGCTGGCACTCAGCGATCAGGCCGACGGCGCAAAGCGGGAGGAGATCCTCTATGCCATGCGCAAGACGGTCTATACGGAAGCGTTCGAGCGCATCTCCTGCTTCGAAAACAGCGAAGCGCGGCTGTCCGATCTGCTGCCGTCGCCCGACGGCAGGACGGCGATCGCGATCCTTGCGAAGAAGTCCGTCGCGCTGATCGATTTTTCGAGCAACGCCGTCCGGTACACGGTTCCGTGCGGCGACGGCGCGGTGACGAACCTCTGCTTCTCCGCGGACGGTTCGCGCTTTGCCGCGATCTGCGAGGCCGGACGCGGCGTGCGCGTGTTCAACAGCGCGGACGGCTCCGAAGCGTTTTCATACAGGAGTTCAGCCGGAAAAGTCGGCGACATCGTCAATCTGCTGTTCTGGAAGGACGCGGATACGCTGCTGGTGCAGGACAAGGACCGGTTCCTTCTCGTTTCGAAGGACGGCGAACGGCTGTTCTATACGCTCGGCGAGCAGCAGGACGGATATTCCTATACGGACAATCTCTATTCGAAGATGCTGAAAACGACGGTCGAAAAGGAGATGTCCTTGCGCGAAGGCGCAACCATGAAGATTTACGCGACGGAGGATCGCACCCGCATCCTGATTCCCGGACGCGACGGCACGACCGGCGTGATCGTACTCAACGACAGCGGCGAGCGCGTCTGTCTTTTGAGGGATATGCCGGGCACGCCTGCCGAGAAGTACGCGCTGTCGCCGGACGGCAAAAAGGCGGCGTGCGTTTCAGAGGTCGGGTTCTTTGCGGTCTGGGATCTCGAAACCGGCAGATGCAAGGTCTATGAGGACATCCGGCGGCAGAACAGCTCCAACTTCAGCGCGCCGGCGTTCTCGCCCGACGCGAGCGAGGTCGCGTACATCAGCGACGATTCGTTCTGGGTGCTGACCTTCGATCCGGTTCCGGTCTTGGTCGAAAATTATATGGACCGTACGGACGGATACGTGCCGGAGGTCTGCTACTCCGCGGACGGGTGCTATCAGCTGCTCGTGAAGCAGCATCTGTACATCATCGACGCGAAGGAGACGCTTCCGAAGTACCGCGAGGAAGGCAAGCGCTACGAAGCGTTTGCGCATGCGAAAGCGCTCGAAAACGTGGTCTTCGTCTCGCGCGACAACGGCGGCGCGTATTTCTACTGCATGCCGCAGAGCGCGGCGATCCGCATGGGCGCGTTCGACGGCAGCCTTTGCGAGGAATACAATCCGCGCGACTGGCCGGAGGGGCAGAATCAGGGGTTCCCCGGCGAATACGGCGAGCTGATCGGGCAGCCGTTCCCGTACCGCTATTACGCGCGCGACGGCAAACACATCGCGCTCGCCTACCGCGACGGCACGATCGAGCTGTACGACGTGGACGGCGACGGTTCGGTCAAGGATCTGATCACGCCGCTGAACGGTGAGGCGCAGACGATCGGCATGACCGAGCACCGTCTGGTCGCGGCGGACGGAACGGGACGCCTGCTGTTCTACGATCTCGACAGCAATACGGTGATCGGAACGGTCACGAATCTCTACAACTACCACCTGTTTGCGTTCGATCCGAGCGGGCAGTACGTGATGGCTGCGCGCAGAGGCGATCAGCAAATTGACGTCTATGACGCCGTGCGCGCGGAACTGCTGTTTTCGATACACACGGACGAGAACGATACGGTCGACACCTTTGCGTTCTCCGCGGACGGGTGGTATGCGGTCGCACATACGGAAAAAGGCGATCTGATCGCCGATCTGTATCCGGACGCGGACGCGCTGATCCGCGAGGCGCAGCGCCTTGCGCGGCTGTATCAGGAGGATTGACAAGAAGATGAGACGATTGAAACTGCTGCTGATTCTGCTGCTGATCCTTGCGCTGCCTGCATGCAGCGGAGAGACGGCTCCTGAGCCGATCCCCGTTCTTGAGGCGACGCCGACGCCGACCGCGACGCCGACCGCAACGCCGACGCCCACCCCGACGCCGACGCCCACGCCGACACCGACACCGACGCCCACGCC
>JAFRRO010000027.1 GCA_017428025.1 Clostridia bacterium | reverse complement strand
CGCTCCGCGCAAGTGTTGTATACCCTTCGGGCACGTTGATAAAAGTGATGTGCGCGCTCCGCGCGCGTGATGTGCCTGCGGCGTGATGATTGCGCTCCGCGCAAGTGATGTATGCCCTTCGGGCACGTTCAGGTCGATTCTCCTCCCGGAGAATCTTCCGATTTGAAGGCGCCCCTGTGCAAGGGGAGCTGTCGAAGCGAAGCTGAGACTGAGGGGTTGTAACGACACACAGCCCGACTCCGCCTGTCATCCTGAGCGTCAGCGAAGGATCTCTGAACGAAAGCTTGCTTCACCGCTCTGAGATCCTTCGTCGCATTCCACTCCGCTGCGCTGCATTACAGCGGCAGATCGCGCGCTTCCCGCGCGTACCAGCGCTCCTCAGGATGACAATATAAAAAGACCGACAAAATGTCGATCTTCATTCCAAAGGCTTTTCCGTGTCGGTCAATCCGATCAGATAATCTGCGGATAAATTGTAATACCGGCACAAACGGATCAAATCGTCGATCTTCAATTCCGCGCGCCCGTCCTCAATGTGGTTATACCCCTGTTGGGACTTTTGCAGAACTTCGCCGATCTGCTTTTGTGTCAGGTCTCTATCTTCTCTGATTGCTCGAATTCTTGTCCGGTAATCCATAATACCCTCGCTTGAATGCAATATAGCATTCTCAATGTTTGAGTATTGACAAAAACTCAAAGACTGAGTATTATACTTATATAGGGAGGTGGAGATATGAAAAAGTTAATTGTATTTATTATTGTGATTGCAATTATGATTTCTAGCGTAGCATGCAGTAATAGTAAAGATGAAAGCGTTGTAATGGCAGAAAGTTTGATTGCTAGCATAGGTGAAGCAACTATTGAGAATGAAAATGCTGTTATTTTTGCAGAAAACTACTATAATACACTTTCCGATTCTCAAAAATCAAAAGTAAGTAATTATGAGGTACTGCAAGAAGCTAGAAATAGTATAGATCAAGCCAAGGCAGATGAGGAAAAGAGAATTGCAGAGGAAAAAGCCGCAGAAGAGGAGAGAATAGAAAAAGAAAGGGAAGCAGAAGAAGCTGCGAAAAAGGCGGAAGAGGAACGTAAAGCAAAAGAAGACAGCATACCTGCTGCTCCGATAGAAATCAAGAATATAAGTATTAAGGATTATTACTCCGCAAAAGAATTGTACGTTCAATTTACAAACACAGGAAACACAGATTTAGAAGTGTTTGATTTTTATGTGATTTTTTATGATGCTTATGGAAACGAGATTTCACACTACGGAACAAAAATGCAGACTTGCACATTTGATGAAGGATTAAAAGCAGGTGGTACTTCGAACAGCAATTATTGCTGGAGATTCTATAATATGGATACTATGAAAACTTGCAAAATTGCGATTTCAAAGTATAAACTCAAAGGGAAAACTACAGTTGAGATACCTGAACGCAAATTAATATGGGTGAGATACTGACAATACTATAATCAATGCAAAATGAAAGAGTTAAAAAGCGGCTATTGCCGCTTTTCTTTTGTTTTCCCTTGCGTTTTCTGCGATTATCGCTTATAATATCCTCATTCTATGACACAAGGCAGGTGGTTTTGAAGTGGACAGTAGTCCGAGTCCTCTTATACGTATGCTATCGGAAGAAGCGGCGGATGCTATCAAGGCCGGTGATTTCCGGAGCGTGATCGGACTCATCGTGTTTTTCCTCGTGCTTTTGCTCGGCGGCGCGTACTTCGCGGGGGCGGAGACCTCGCTCGCGTCCGTCAACCGTATCCGCATCATGAGCCGCGCGGACAACGGATCGAGATCGGCAAAGCGCGTTCTATATATCTTAGATCACTTTGATGCGGCTCTGACGACCATCCTGATCGGAAACAACATCATGCACATCGGCTGCGCCTCTCTGTCGGCGCTTGTTGCCGCGCGATTGAACTGGAGCAGCGCGGGCGCAACGGCGACTTCGCTTGTGACGACGCTGCTGGTATTTCTGTTGGCGGAAATGATCCCCAAAACGATCGCAAAGGCGTGTAACGAGAGCTTTGCGCTGTTTGTCGCGCCGTCGCTGCGGTTTCTGATGCGCATTCTGTATCCCGTCAACTTTGTCTTTACCTCGCTGACGAACGGCATCAAAAAGCTGTTCCGCGTCAAGGACGAGGAGGAGCCGACCGTTTCCGAGGAGAAGCTGCACGACATCATCGAGACGCTCGACGAGGAGGACGACATCGACGAGGACACGGCCGACCTGATGCAGTCCGCGTTGGACTTTACCGAGACGCCGGTCGGCGAGGTGTATGTGCCTTTGAAGGACATCGAGACGGTGTCTTTGGGCATGCAGCCGCACGAGATCGTCAAGATCATCGAAAACACGCGCCACAGCCGCCTGCCGGTAAAAAACCGCGAGGGCGAGATCGTCGGCGTCGTGCAGATTCGCAAATACCTGAAGGAATACCTCAAACGCAACGGGCACGTTTCGCTGTCCCGCGTGATGGATAAGCCGTATTACGTCACGGTCGGCACGCCGATCGACGAGCAGCTTGCCGGTATGAGCAAGGCGAAGACGCATATCGCGATCGTCCGCGACAACGACGGCAAGAACCTCGGTATTCTGACGGTCGAGGATATCCTCGAAGAGCTTGTCGGCGAGATCTACGACGAGGACGACGTAGGGGGTGAAGTCAATGAGTGACACCCTGCGCTACATTCTGATCGTCGTTTGCATCCTCCTGTCGGCGACGTTCTCCGGCTCGGAGATCGCGTTCATGCAGCTCAACGAGACGAAGCTCAGGCACGAAGCCGAGGAGAAGAACAGCCGGCTTGCGAAGCTTGCGCTGCGCTTCCGCGAACGGTTCGATTCCGGTCTCATTGCGATTCTGATCGGCAACAACCTCGTGAACATCGGCTCGTCGTCGATCGCCGCGGCTTTGGCGATCTCGCTGATGGGCGAGAAGGGCGCGTGGGTTGCGACCGCGATCATGACCGTGCTGATCATCACGTTCGGCGAAATTCTGCCGAAGATCTTCGCGTCCGAGCGCGCGGAGGGCGTGGCAAAGGTCATGTCGCTGCCGCTGACGGCGATCTGGCTGGTGCTGTTCCCGCTGATCTGGCTTTTGGAGCGGTTTTTGAAGCTGCTGTCCGGCATCTGGAAGGAGAAGGAGAGCGACGATACCGTGACCGAGGACGATATGGAAACGATCCTCGACACCGTGGAGGACGAAGGCGTGGTCGACGAGGACACCGCGGACCTTTTGCAGTCGGCGTTCGACTTTGACGAGGTGCTGGCATACGAGATCATCACGCCGCGCGTCGATCTCGTCGCGATCGACATCGAAGATCCGCGCGAAAAGCAGATGAAGATCGCGTTTGCGTCGCCGTTCACGCGCATTCCGGTCTATCGCGACACGCCGGACCACATCGTGGGCATTCTGCACCTGAATCATCTGTACAAGGCGATGGTCGAGAACCCCGACGTGCCGATCCAGTCACTTTTGATGCCGGTCGTCTATGTGCACAAAACGACGCCGCTGCCGGACGTGCTCGACACGATGCGCCGCAAGAAGAGCCATATGGTCGTCGTCACCGACGAATACGGCGGCACGATGGGCATCCTGACGATGGAGGACGTGCTCGAACAGCTGGTCGGCGAGATCTGGGACGAGACGGACAAGATCGAGGAGGAATTCGTCGAGATCGGCGAAAACCGTTACGAGGTCGACGGCGACATGCGTTTGAATGACTTCCTTGACGAGTTCGACAAGGAGGAGGAGGATCTCGACGACGACAACGCGACGGTCGGCGGCTGGGCGGTAGAAATGCTCGGCGGCTATCCGAAGCTCTACGACAGCTTCACCTTCGAGGACCTGACCGTGACCGTGCTGAAAAAGGAGCGCATGCGCATCCTGCGGCTTTTGGTCGAACAGAATCCCGACTGGATAGATGAGGAAGACGAGGACGATGAGGATGAAGAATAAACGAGGCGCGGCATGAACCGCGTCGCGATCATCGGCTGTCCGGGCAGCGGAAAGAGCACGTTCGCGCGGAAGCTGCACGAAAAGACGGGGCTGCCGCTTGTGCATCTCGACAACATCTGGTGGAAGCCGGATCGGACGCACATCACGCGCAAGGCGTTCGACGAACGGCTTGCGGTGATCCTGAACGGGGACGCATGGATCGTCGACGGCAGCTACAGCCGCACGTTCGAACCGCGCATCAAAGCGTGCGATACGGTAATCCTGCTCGATTATGACACGGACGTCTGTCTCAAAGGCATTGCGGAACGCGTGGGACATGCGCGCGCGGACATTCCGTGGACGGAACAAACGCTCGATCCGGAGCTCGTCGCGCTTGTCGAGACCTATCGGGAACGCAACAATCCGGTGCTATTTGAACTGTTTTCGCGCTATGCGGACAAGCGGGTGCTGATATTCCGCACCCGAGACGAAGCGGACGCGTGGTTCGAAACGCTGTAGGATCACGAGCATGGACGGCAGAATCTTACCGCAAAACTGCAGAATCCTGAGCGGCAGCGCCTTGAAGGTGCTTGCCGTATTGTGCATGCTGATCGATCATTCGGCGTTCCTTCTGGCGCGCAATCCGATCCCGCTGTTTACGGTGCTCGGCAAGCAGATTTCGGTCTATTACCTGATGCACCTAATCGGGCGGATGGCGTTTCCCATCTTTGCGTGCCTGATCGTCGAGGGGTATCTGCATACGCACAGCCGCCTGCGCTACGGTGCGGTGCTGCTGCTCTTTGCGGTGCTGTCCGAGGTGCCGTGGGATCTCAACCGCAGCGGCGCGTTCTGGGATTTTTCGAAGCAAAACGTGTTTTTCACGCTGTTTTTGGGATATCTCGGCATCTGCGCATACGAGGGCTTGCGAAACAAGTGGTTCTTACGCGCGGGTACGATCGTCGTGCTGCTGCTCGGATCGATACTGCTGCGCGCGGATTACGGGCTTACCGGCTTCTGCTTTATTCTGTTGATGTATGCGCTGCGCGATCATGAACTGCTGCGCGACGCGATCGGCACCGGTGCGCTGACGTCGCAATGGAAGGCGGGGCTGGCATTCGTGCCGCTTGCCCTGTACAACGGCAAGCGCGGGTTCATCAAGGGTTCGGCGCTGAAGTACGCGTTCTATCTCGTGTATCCGCTGCACCTGCTCGCGCTGTACTGCATCAAACATTACGTGCTGTAAAAAACGCTCCCGGACCGGGAGCGTTTTTCATTTGGAGCGCGGGCGGAAGATCAGGGCGGCAAGCCAGCCGAACAGGACGGCGGCGGAGATGCCGGAGGCGGTTGCCGAGATGCCGCCGGAGAACGCGCCGAGCACACCGTGCGCCTTTGCGCCTTCGATCGCGCCTTTGGCAAGCGCGTTGCCGAACCCGAGAAGAGGGACGCTTGCGCCCGCGCCCGCGAAATCGACGAGCGGCTGATAGATGCCGAGCCCGCCGAGCACGACGCCCGACACGACGAACAGCACGAGGATGCGCGCCGAGGTCAGCCGCGTGAACGACAGAAGCAGCTGACCGACCGTACAGATCGCGCCGCCGACTAAAAAAGACCAAAGATACTGCATCAGTCCCTCCGTTCCAGCACCACGGCATGCGCGATGCCGGGGATGCTTTCGCCCTGCATGCCTGCGGTCGGGCTCATCAGCGCGCCGGTCGCGAGAAACAGCATGCGCCGCACCGCACCGCGCTCGATCCGGCCGAGCAGTTCGGAAGCCAGTACGACCGACGAGCAGCCCGCGCCGCTGCCGCCGCAGGAGAAATTCTGTTCCGCCCGGTAGATGCTTGCGCCGCAGTCGAGATAGCGCCCTTCAAGGTCCAGACGCGCCTTTTTCGCAAGGTCCAGAAGCATTTCGCTGCCGAACGCGCCGAGATCGCCGGACACGAACAGATCGAATTCGTCGGCGTCGTAGCCGGTGTCCTCGAGATGCGCAAGGATCGTATCGCAGCAGGCAGGCGCCATCGCCGCGCCCATGTTGTTCATGTCGGTGATGCCGAGGTCGATCACGCGTCCGATCGTGGCGGCGGTCACGACGATGTGCGAAAAGACGGGCTGCGGCGTTTCCGTATCGGACAGCAGGATCGCGCCCGCGCCGGTCACCGTATGCTGCGCGGTCGGCGGGGCGGTCGTGCCCATCTCAAGCGGGAAGCGATACTGGCGCTCCGCGGTCGAAAAATGGCTGCTCGCGCAGCAGAGCACGGGCGAACAGTAGCCGCCGTCGACGAGCATACTGCCCAAAAGCAGCGATTCCGCCATCGTGGAGCACGCGCCGTACAGACCGAGATAGGGAATACCGAGCTCGCGCGCGGCATAGTTTGCCGTAATCAGCTGGTTCAGCAGATCGCCCGCAAGCATGGCGCGGATGTGCTGCATCCGCAGTCCGGACCGCTCCGCGGCGAGCCTTGCGGCGGTGCAGAGCATCTTGCACTCCGCGCGTTCAAAGCTGTCCTCGCCGAATTTGTCGTCCTCGAGCACCAGATCGAACCGCCCGCCGAACGAGCCTTCGTTCTCGTTTTTTGCGACCACAGCCGCGGCGCTCACCACGCGCGGTTCGCTGCGAAACAGCAGCGTGCTCATACCGATCCGTCGATTCATACAAACCTCCTTTTTTCGCAGTATGCCCGCATCCGGGAAAAACATACGGCGCGGGCATTTCGACGAAAAAAACGGAATCTTGCGCTTGACTTTTCGAAAGCGAAGGAATACTATTATTATGAACATGTTCATATAGAGGAACGCATGAGAAACAGCAGGCACAATCGAACGAAAAAATGGCTTTGGATCGGGATCTCGATCTTTGTTTTGGCTGTGCTGATCGGCGTTTGCGCGATCTATCTTGCGAACTACTATCACGCCGATATGACGGCGATCGAAGCGGAGTTTCCGGCGATGCGCGGCGTGTCGGAACAGACGCTCGAGAACGGCGATCTCGTCTTTTCAAAACCGGGCGCAAGGACCGGACTGATCTTCTATCCGGGCGGCAAGGTGGAGCATACCGCCTACGTGCCGCTGATGCGCGAGCTTGCAAAGCGCGGCGTGTGCTGCGTGCTGTGCAAAATGCCGTTCCGGCTCGCGGTGTTCGGACTGCATGCCGCGGACGTCGCGCGCGAGGCGCTGCCGGACGTCGAACGCTGGTATATCGGCGGACATTCGCTCGGCGGCGTGATCGCGGCGTCGGAGCTTGCGGCGCACAAAGGAACGTACGAAGGGCTGATCCTGCTCGGCTCGTACGCGACGAAGGACCTTTCGGGCGAGCCGGTGCGCGCGCTTTCGATCTGCGGCAGCGAGGATCGCGTGCTGAACCGCGAACAGTATGAGAAGAACCGGCGCAATCTGCCTGCCGATCTTAAAGAGATCGTCATCGACGGCGGCTGTCACGCGTATTTCGGCATGTACGGCGCGCAGGACGGCGACGGCGAACCGGCGATTTCGAACGCGGAACAGATCCGCAGAACGGCGGAGGAGATCGGAACGTGGCTGAACGGAGGCGCGTATGCCGAAGATTCTTGAGAGCATCCGCGAACAGCTGCTCGAAACGGCGCGGCGTCAGATTGCGCGCAACGGCTACGGCGGGACGACGATCCGTTCCGTGGCGGCGGAATGCGGCATCGCGGTCGGCACGGTCTACAACTATTTTCCGTCCAAGGATATGCTGATCGCAACGTTCGTGTCCGAGGACTGGCGGGCGTGCATCGATTCGATCGCGTCGCACGGCAGCGACGACGCGAGGACGCATCTTAGGCGCATCTACGACGCGCTGCGCGCCTTTACGGAGACGTACCGGACGCTGTTTTCGGACGCGGAGGCGCAGAACGCGTATCACGCGGCGTTTTCGCAGCGGCACCGACAGCTCAGAGCGCAGCTTGCGGCGCTGATCGAGCCGGTCTGCGGCGACGGGGATGACCGCGCGTACCGGTCCGAATTCATTGCGGAATCCCTCCTTGTGTGGACGCTCGAGGGAAAGCCGTTTGAAGATATCTATCAAATCCTGCAAGGACTGATCAAAGAAAGAGAGGAACAGAAATGAGCAGCTTTGAGAACCTGAGAATCGTGGACAATTTCTATCAGACGTCGCTGTACTTCCCGATGCCGACCGTCATCATCAGCACGTTGTGCGAGGACGGCATGACGACGCTCGGACCGTACTCGCTGGTGCAGCCGTACTATGTGGCGGGCAAGGATTACTACGCCATGCTGCTGTGCTGCCGCAACTCGTCGAACACGGCGCAGAACATTCTGCGCAACGGCAAGTGCGCGATCAGCTTCATCGACGACAATCCGAAGAGCTTCAAGGAAGCGGTCAAGCTTTCCTGGCCCGGCGACAAGCCGAGCGACAAGATGCCGAAGTGCAACTTCCGCCTCGAAAAGAGCATGATCGAGGAGCAGACCGGCGAACCGCGTCCGCAGGTTCTGACCGACGCGATCCAGGTGATCGAATGCACATGGATGCGGGAGCTTGACGGCGCGGACAGGGACCTGCCCGGAGAGCTCAACGGCTACGAGCCGCCGTATCACGACTTCAACGGCATCACGTCGAAGTTCGGCGCACACTTCATTCTGCGCGTCGATAAGATCCTGATGAAGAAGAAATACAGCGACGCGATCATCAACGGCGTCACCGCAAAGGACTTCCCGCCGCTGCCGGTCGACTACGGCTATCGCGATTCCAAGAACTTCTGGTTCCACCGCAAGCGCCGCATGCACGCAGAACTGCTGCAGGTGCGCAAGGCGTCTCTCGAATCGGTGCGCTACGCGGCGGACCGCGCCGACGATGTGGTCAAGTTCACCGACGACGCGCTGGAGACGATTCTCGGCGTGCCGCGCGTGTTCCTGTCCGTCGTGCTCAAAGGGTGCGTACAGTGGGCGAAGGAGAACAACGTCACGCTGATCACCGCGGAACACATGAAGATCATCAACGACAAACGCGCCAAAGAAAAGAGCAAGAAATAAGGAGGACGGACAGATGAAGGTCGTATTGGCAGGTGCATTCGGAAACCTGGGCGCCGAGATTTTGAAGGTGCTCGTCAGAGAAGGACATGAAGTGGTCGCGGCGGACCTCAAGGAGCGTCCGGTCGAGGGGACGGAGGGCAAATATACCTTCGTTTCGATCGACGCGACGGAGTACGTCACCATGAAAGGACTCTGCGACGGCGCGGACGTCGTCATCACGACGATGGGACTGACCGGCGCAAGCACGAAGTTCACATCCTATGACATCGACTATCAGGGCAACATGAACCTCTACAAGATCGCGACGAAGGCGGGCGTGAAGAAGTTCAACTACATCTCCGTCATTTCCTGCGACGAGCCGGGCGCGGAGAAGGTTCCGATGCTGCACGCAAAGTACATGGTGGAGCAGGAGATCAAAAAGCAGCCCATGGACTGGGTGATCTACCGTCCGACCGGCTATTTCTACGACATCTGCAAGGTGTTCAAGCCGTACGTCGACAAGGGCGAAATGCAGCTTCTGAAGGGCTTCGGCAAGGTCAGGGCGAACGTCGTGGACTGCGCGGACTTCGCGGAGTTCATCGTGGCGCATATGTGCGATACGAACGTCACCTACAACGTCGGCGGCAAGGAGACCTACACCTACGAGGAGATGGCGGACCTGTGCTTCAAGGCGGCGAACAAGCCCCTGAAGATCAAGTGGGCGCCGATCTGGCTGTTCGGCGTGCTCGCAAACCTGCCGAAGATCAAGAAGGCGGGCAAGCACGACATCATTCTGTTCTCGCGCTGGACCTTGAGCCACGATCTTGTCGGCGATACCGAGGTCGGCGAAAAGAGCTTCAAAGAATACATTCGGAACTACTTTAAGGAGGCGTAAACGATGGGCTGGGGATTTCTCGGAATCATCTGCGCCGTCTGCGCGGTCTGCTGCGCGATCGGCTTCAAGAAGTTCGTGTGGTTTCTGTCGATCGGCTACGGCTTCGCAATCATCGGCGGCGCCGTCACGATCCTGATCTTCGCGCTGTGCAACGGCTGGGCGGACGGCGCGGTGTGGCTGCTCATTCTGCAGACGCTGCTGTTTATCGCGTACGGCTGCCGGCTCTCGGGCTTTCTGCTGTTCCGCGAGCTCAAGAACAAGGCGTATCAAAAGACGCTGAACGAGGACGCGGGCGGCGCCAAGAAGATGCCGTTCTTCGTGCTGTTCACCATCTGGATCTGCGTCGCCGTGCTCTATACCGCGCAGGTTTCGCCGGTGTTCTACCGCTACTATAACTTCGGGACGGCTGCGAAGGCGTCGCATGACTTTGTCGTGCCGCTGATCGGCATGGCGATCTCGGTCGCGGGGCTGCTGCTCGAAACGATCGCCGACAAGCAGAAGTCCGCGCAGAAGAAGGAGAATCCGAAGATGGTGGCAACGAAGGGGCTGTATCGGATCGTCCGCTGCCCGAACTACTTCGGCGAAATCGTCTTCTGGACCGGCGTGCTGATCTCCGGCGTCACCGCGCTGAAGACGGTCGGTCAGTGGATTGTGGCGATCCTTGCGTATATCGCGATCGTCTACATCATGTTCAACGGCGCGCAGCGGCTCGAAAAGCGTCAGAACGAGCGCTACGGCGACGATCCGGCGTATCGGGAATACGTGAACAGGACGCCGATCATCCTGCCGCTTGTGCCGATCTACCACCTGAACAAGCAGAAATAACCGGAGGACGGGGGCATGAAGGAATTTACCGTTCCGATGGCGTTCGTGGATTTCGTTCCGGTGCTGCTGTTTGCGGCGGCGTCGGTGATCCTGATGCGCGATCTCTACAACAAGATGAGCAAGGGCGCGTTCGCGCTGTTCGCCGCGGGTACGATCGACGTCACCTGCGCAGGCGCGCTGAAGGCGCTGTACAAGCTTTTGTACGCGGCGGGCGTGTGCGATTTCACGCCGCTGTCCGATATGTTCTTCCCGGTGCAGTCGATCGGGTTTCTGCTCGGAGGGATCGGCATTCTTGCGATGCTCGTCCATAAACAGAAGGAAACGTCTGCGGCGGCGGTCGCGCCGGTCGTGTTCAAGGGCACGTTCGTGTTCGTGGGCTTTATGATTGCAGGCTTCGGCATGATGAACGCGGTGCTGTCCGTGCTCGCAAAGAAGATCAAAAAGCCCGGACTCATCGTGCTGTTCGTGCTCGCATGGGTGTGCATGCTTGCGATGGGCTATCTGTCCGCGCGCGACTTTGCGCAGGCGTCGATGAACTGGATCGCGCAGGGCGTGAACATCGTCGGACAGGGATCTTTCTTCCTCGGCGCGCTGCTGGCGCACAGGAACGGACTTTCGGAACTGAAATTACACGGAGGTGAAACGGCATGACAGACAAACTGTTATCCATGATCAAGGAGCGGTTTCCGCTGAAAGAGAAGAACGTCGGGGCGTTCGCGTCGCTCAAGGCAAACGGCATGAAGTTCACGGTCAGCGCATACGAAGCCGAAGGGCTCGGACATGTGTCCGTGATGACGGCAAAGGGCTTTTTCGGGCTGATGAAGATGGACACGCTGATCGTCAATCCGAAGACGCTCGACCTGCCGCTGTATTCCTACGACCGCATTCTTGCGATGGGCAACGACACGCTGATCGTCGAGCTGTACGATACGATGGTCGAGCCGCTCGATACGGAAGCGCTGAAAGCGGTCAACGAGGCGTATAAGGACCTTCCGGAGCGCGATCCGGGCACGCATTGGTACGACGGAATCAAACTCAAGGAGAGCGTCAGCAAGAAGGGCAAGAAGCTGACCGAGCGCTTCGACGCGTACACGAAGGACTACACGAACGCGTACCTCGGTCTGCCCGCAAAGCCGGTGACGGACGCGGCGGCAAAGCGCGAAAAGGCGAACGCGTACGTCGAAGGGCTTCTGAAAAACGGCGGACCGTCGACCGACGTGTTCAAGAAGGCGCTCGGTGAGCAGAAGACGGCGGAGCTGTTCCGGAAAGTGCTGTTCGGCACGGAGGAATAACCCGTGAGAGCGTTTTTGATCAACATCTGCCCGACGGCGATCTGGTGCATCGTTGCGTGCGAAGCGCTGATTGCGGTGCTGCTGTTTGCACATGCCGCGCGCAAAAAATCCAAGGTCGCGTTCTGGTCGGGCGTTCTGACGCTCGGTCTGATCCTCGACGCGGCGATCATCGGGCTCGGCTCGGTGCTGCCGCAGAGTACGCTTTCGGAGATCAGCCCGATCCGCTTCATCGCGCACGGGCTGCTGATTCCGCTGCTGTTCCCGATCTGCGCGTACGCGCTGAACTTCCGCAAGCTCCCAATGGTACTCGTGTGGATGTTCACCGTGCTCGTCATGGCGTTCGGCGTTGCGCAGGCGCTGGTGACGGTGCTGGAGCCCAAGGAGCTCGCGGGCGTGGTGCGCTATGCGGCGGGCGAGGGCACGCCGCGCTGGGCGGAAGCGATCAGCCGCGTGCTGTCGTTCGGGACGGTGATCCCGATGATGATCGTCGGCGTCATCGTGTGGATCAAGGAGAAGACGCCGCACCTGTTCCTGTCGGGGCTGCTGATGTTCGTGTTCTCGGCGCTCGGTCCGGCGACGGGCAACGCCGATCTGATCTTCTTCATCAGCATGTTCGGCGAGCTTCTGATGGTGCTGTTCCTGTATCTCTACGCAAGAGCAAAGACCAGACGCCGGCACGGATAAGCAATGGCAAAAGACCGCCGCGGGTTCGCATCCTGCGGCGGTTCTTATTTACGGATTGTTCAAAGAGATACCGCATTTCGGACGCATCTGTATGCTATCATAGCGGTATCATCGTTGGGAGCATTGGTATGGAACAAACGAAAACACCGAAGCGGTTCACACTTTGGCACGCCGCGGGGCTGCTGCTGATTCTCTGCACGGCGCTCGCAATCTGGTTCGGCGTGCATCCCAGATACCGGTTTCTGTCCGTCGGCATCCTGCTGCTCGGCGCGCTCGGCGCATGGAAGCGGGACTGGCTGTTCTGGATCGTGCTGCTCGCCGAGGCGGGCTTTGTGATCTTTCTCTGGACGTTTCCGCAGGCGGGGTACCGCATCGCGTCGCTGATCCCGCTTGCGATCATCGCGCTGCTGTTCGTGTTCCGCTTTTTCAAAAAGCCGGTGAAAATCATCGTATCGGTTCTGTTCGGACTGGGCACGGCGGCGCTGCTGCTCGTTGAGATTCCGATCGTCAGATCGGCGGCGCAGAAGCCCGAACCGGACGCGGATTACATCGTCGTGCTCGGCGCGGCGGTGTACGGCGAAAGCCCGTCGATCACGCTGCAGCACCGGCTCGAAGGCGCGGCGCGGTATCTCGAAGCGAATCCGCGCACCAAAGCCGTCGTCAGCGGCGGACAGGGCGAGGGGGAGGACATCTCCGAAGCCGAATGTATGCGCCGGTATCTTGTCGAACACGGGATCGATCCGAACCGCATCCTTCTTGAGGACCGGTCGACCTCGACCAGAGAGAATCTCGCGTTTTCCAATGCGGTCATTGAGGCGGACGGCGGGAAGGTCGATCGCGTCGTGATCGTGTCGAGCGCATACCATCTCTACCGCGCGGCAAGGATCGCCGAAACGCTCGGCATCCGCGCAAGCGGCGCGGCGGGTTCGGACGGCTATCCGATCTACATGCTCGGCATGTATCTGCGCGAAGCGGCTGCGGTCCTGAAGCTGTGGCTGTTCGGCGCGTAACCGTACGGAACGGGGGCAGCCGGATGCAAAAGTCCGGACGCCCTTTCTTTTTTCGAAAAAAACAAAAAAAGTTTGAAACACTGCGGCCGCGTTGTTCGTTATATAAGTGAACGGCATGAGAAAGGAGGGCAAACGATGAACGAATTGTATGCGCAGCATTTCGCGGAGCTTGCCCGCTTCTGTACCGTGCTGTACCGCGACGCCGAAAAGGGCGCGGATCTCGCGCAGGAAACCTTTCTGCGCGCACTGGAACACGGGGAGCAGCTTGCGTCTCTGTCGCCGCAGGAACAGCGCGCATGGCTCTACCGCACCGCAAAGAATCTGTTTCTGGACGAGACGCGGCGCAACGCCCGCTTCCTCAAACGGCAGGAACTGCTCTATGAGGGGGAAGGCGAGGAGGAATCCGGTTATGCGCAGGCGGAGGTGAATCTGCTGCTTCTGCGGCTGCCGCCCGAGATGCAGACGCTGTTCCGGCTCCGGTATCTGGAGGGCTACAGCGCCAAGGAGCTCGGCGAGCTGTTCAACATGCCGGCCGCGACCGTCCGGACCAAGCTTTCGCGGGCAAGACAATTGCTGGAAAAGGAGCTGTACACATGAATCGAAAAAAACGCGAACAGATTCCGTTCGAATACCGGAGGAATCGGCACTTTACGGAGAGAATCGGAGACCGGTGCGAAGTCTACACCGCCTGCACCCTGCGCGGTCAGCTGTGCATGACGGAGCCCGACAGGATCGACAAAAGATAAGGATCGGAGGAACGAACGATGAAAAAGATGATGGTAAACTGTGCGGTCTGCGACATGCGGAGCGTGTCGGAGGAAACGCTGAATAACTATGAACAGATTATGGTGAACGCGGCGACGGTGATCGTGACGCCGGAGAAGAAGGAACTGATCAACCGCTACAACGTGACGATGAATGCGGCAGTCATGATCGAAGTACCTTCGGGTGAGAACTACCGCGTGATCACGCAGAACGGCGCATACGATCTGACGGCGGACCGTGCGGCGGCAGCGGGGGAGAACACGATCCTGTTTGTCAACGGCACGCTGAACGTTGACGGGGACGCGCTGGAGGCGGCTTCGCGGTTCTATAAAATCGAGGTAAACGGCTCGGTCACGATGCCGAAGAGCATTTCCGGTAAGCTCAGCAACCTGAGCGTCAACGGCTCGATCAGCACCTATCCGGACGGAGCGATCCGCTTGAACCGCAACGCGGAGATCGACAAGACCTTCCCGCTTCGGGCAAAGGAGAACGCGCTCTACTGGGCGTCCCGCCGGTTGATCTTTACAGACCTCGCGCTTAACGTCGAGAAGCTAAACAATCTGAATGTGCGGTTCGCGGCAAAGACCGCGCTGATCGCGGAATCGCTGGCCGAAGCGGTCGTCCCGATGCTCTCGGAGGACACGGATATCCTGATCGTGCCGGACGGAACGAAGTTCTTCGGCTTCGACGCAAGGATGAACAAGCGGTTTTTGAAAAAGTTCGGGACAAAGGCGTACATCAACGGCGATCTGACCGTAGAGGAGAACGCCGCAGACATTCTTAATGAGATCGAATACCTGTACGTCAACGGCGACGTCAAGCTGCCCGAGGCGCTTTTGGACGCATTCGAGGACGTCGACGCGCACTATCACGAGCTCGTGATCCAGAAGAAAGTCGGCAAGATCATCGAGGACCATGTTCGCGCGACCGTGGACAAGGCGCTGCTCGAAAAGTACGAGGATGGGATCCTGGTGACGGACTGCGCCATGGTGCACATCGCAAAGGACGTATCGCCCGAACTGATCTTAGAGCGTCTCACCATCGCCGACTGTGCGCAGGTCTACTGCACCGAACAGCAGGAAGCGGCGGTCAGCGCGGTTTCCAAGGACGTCGCTTCGATCGGCGGCGCGGACGAAAGCATGAAAGACGTACTCACCGGCGCGCTGCATCTGAACCCCGAGTTCAAGGTCGTCAACGCTGCGGACTATGTGATGTAACGCGGAACGTCAAATTAACAGCCTCAATTTCGCCCGCGGGTGTTGAACCTGCGGGCGGTTTGTGATAAGATGGAAAAAAACAAAGCGGAGGAAAGCTATGAAACTGAAACATGTAACCGATACCGTTCTCTATATCGGCGTCAACGACCATGCGATCGACCTGTTCGAGGGACAGTACGTGGTGCCGAACGGCATGGCGTATAATTCCTACGTCGTGAAGGACAGCAAAATCGCCGTGTTCGACACCGTCGACGCGCGCTTCAAGCATGAGTGGCTCGACAATCTCGAAAACGCGCTTGCGGGCAGAAAGCCGGACTATCTGATCGTGCAGCACATGGAACCGGATCATTCGGCAAACATCATGACCTTTGCAGCCCAGTATCCGGAAGCGAAGATCGTGGCGTCCTCTAAGGCGTTTACGATGATGAACAACTTCTTCGGCACCGACTTTGCGGACCGCCGCGTCGTGGTCGGCGAGGGCGATACGCTGTCTTTGGGCGAACATACGCTCGCGTTCGTCACCGCGCCGATGGTCCACTGGCCCGAGGTGCTGATGACCTACGACACCAAAGATAAGATTCTGTTCTCCGCGGACGGCTTCGGAAAGTTCGGTGCTTTAGACGTCGAGGAGGACTGGGCGTGCGAAGCGCGGCGGTACTATTTCGGCATCGTCGGCAAGTACGGCGCGCAGGTGCAGGCGGTATTGAAGAAGGCGGCGAACCTCGATATTCAGACCATCTGCCCGCTGCACGGTCCGGTTTTGAAGGAGAACCTCGGCTATTATCTCAACCTCTATCAGACCTGGTCGAGCTACGGCGTCGAGAGCGAGGGCGTGTTCATTGCCTATACCTCGGTCTACGGCAACACGAAAAAGGCGGTCGAGCTTTTGGCGGACAAGCTGAAAGCGAAGGGCTGCCCGAAGGTAAGCGTCGCCGACCTCGCGCGCGAGGATATGGCGGAAGCGGTGGAGGATGCGTTCCGCTACGGCAAGCTCGTCATCGCGTCCACGACCTACAACGCCGACGTGTTCCCGTTCATGCGCACGTTCCTCGAACACCTCGTCGAGCGCGGCTATAAGAAGCGCACGATCGGCGTCATCGAAAACGGCAGCTGGGCGCCGATGGCGGCAAAGACCATGAAGGCGATCCTCGAACCCTGCAAGGATCTCAAGTTCACCAACGCGAGCGTGAAGATCATGAGCGCGATGAACGACGAGAACAAGCAGCAGATCGAGGCGATGGCGAAAGAGCTGTGCGAGGAATACGAAGCGCGCAACAACGAAACCGCGAACAAGAACGACCTGACCGCGCTGTTCAACATCGGCTACGGCCTGTACGTCGTGACGAGCAACGACGGCAAGAAGGACAACGGCTGCATCGTCAACACGGTGTCGCAGCTCACGAGCCAGCCGAACCGCGTCGCGGTGTGCATCAACAAGCAGAACTATACGCACCACGTCGTGAAATTGACCGGCATCATGAACGTCAACTGCCTTTCCATTGAAGCGCCGTTCAAGGTCTTCGAAAACTTCGGCTTCCAGAGCGGCAGAAACGTCGATAAGTTCGCAAACTGCTCGCCGATGCGCTCGGATAACGGGCTCATCTTCCTGCCGCACTACATCAACTCGTTCATGTCGCTGAAGGTCGAGGACTATATCGACCTCGGCACGCACGGCATGTTCATCTGCTCGGTCACCGAAGCGCGCGTCATCAACCGCGTCGAGACGATGACCTATACCTACTACCAGAAGAACGTCAAGCCGAAGCCCGCAACCGAGGGCAAGAAGGGCTGGGTCTGCAAGGTCTGCGGTTACGTCTACGAGGGCGACGAGCTGCCCGAGGACTTCATCTGCCCGCTGTGCAAGCACGGCGCCGCGGACTTCGAGCCGATCCTGTAAGCATCACAAAAACGATAAGGGCTTCCCGCGCGGGGAGCTCTTTTTTGCGGAAGATCGACGCAAAAGCGGGAAAGAAGTTGCGAGCGGGCGTGGACAAAAGCGAAAGAATGTGGTATGATACCTCGGATGAAACGGACCATTCTGAAAAACTGCATTACGACGCTGCTGATTCTGGCGGCGCTCCTTCTGATCTGCATCTGCGGATCGAAAATGAGTGAGCAGAGATCGGCAGAGGTTACGCCCGCGCTGACCGAAACGCCCGCGCCGACGGACACGCCCGCGCCGGAACCGACCGCGGAGCCCACGCCGGAGCCGACGCCGGAACCGACGCCGACGCCGGAGCCCACCCCGGAACCGACGCCCACGCCGAGCCTACGCCGACGCCT
>JAFRRO010000026.1 GCA_017428025.1 Clostridia bacterium | reverse complement strand
TTTTCTCCCACTGCACATCCAGATCTTCGCGGCCCACATGACCGTAGGCGGCAAGCTGGCGGTAGATAGGTCTGCGGAGCTTCAGCGTGTCGATGATTGCGGCCGGACGAAGGTCGAATACCTTGGCTACCAGCGCGGGCAGCTTGTCTTCGTCAATCTTCGCCGTGCCGAAGCAGTCGATCATGATTGAAACCGGTTTGGCAACGCCGATGGCATAGGCGAGCTGCACTTCGCATTTGTCGGCAATGCCGGCTGCAACAATGTTTTTGGCAACATAGCGTGCGGCATAGGCAGCGCTGCGATCCACTTTTGTGGGGTCTTTGCCCGAAAATGCGCCGCCGCCGTGGCGCGCATAGCCGCCGTAGGTGTCGACGATGATCTTGCGTCCGGTGAGTCCCGAATCGCCCTGCGGGCCGCCGATCACGAACCGGCCGGTCGGGTTGATCAGCACGCGCGTGCGTTCGTCGAACAAATCCTTCGGCAGCGCCGTGCGGATGACATGCTCGAGGATATCTGCCTGCAGCTGTTCGTACGTCACATGCTCGTCGTGCTGGGTGGAGAGAACGACGGTGTCGATGTGCACCGGCTTATCGCCGTCATATTCGACCGTGACCTGTGCCTTGCCGTCGGGACGCAGATACGGCAGCGTGCCGTTCTGGCGCACCTTGGTGAGCTTGCGCGTCAGCGCATGCGCAAGGTCGATCGGCAGCGGCATCAGAATCGGCGTTTCGTCGCAGGCGAAGCCGAACATCATGCCCTGATCGCCCGCGCCGGTATCGAGCGGATCCTCGTCGATGCCCTGTTTGCTCTCTAATGAGCGGTCGACGCCGAGCGCGATATCGTCCGACTGCGCATCGAGCGCGACGATCACGCCGCAGGTGCTGCCGTCAAAGCCGAACTTCGCGCGGTTATAGCCGATGCCGCACACGGTTTCGCGTACGATGCTCTGGATGTCCACATAGCATTCGGTGGTAATTTCGCCCATCACAAGCACAAGTCCCGTCGTGCAGGCGGTTTCGCAGGCCACGCGCGCGTTCGGATCCTCCCTGAGGATCGCGTCAAGGACCGCGTCGCTGATCTGATCGCAGATCTTGTCGGGATGCCCGATCGTGACCGATTCGCTGGTAAAATACGATTTTCTCATAACTCCTCTTTCCGCCTTACCGACAAACAAAAAAGCTCATGAAGATGAGCTTTGTTTCTCTCATCTTTCAGCTTGCGCTGCAGGAATTGGCACCTTGCAATTGCAGGTTGCCGGACTTCACAGGGCCTGTCCCTCCGTCACTCTTGATAAGGCAATATTGAATTTTCGCGGGTATTGTATCATCCCTTCTTGCAAAATGCAAGTGTTTTCTTTATAATGTGTACAGATTTCGATTGGAGGTGCTCTATGAAACGTTTGCTCGCTGCGCTCCTTGCGGTTCTGCTGCTCTGCGGCTGCACGGCTTCGCAGATCAACGGCATCATCCAATGGGGCGAAGGCGGCGGCACCGACATGCTGATGCGCCCGCTCTGTACGCTCACCGAACCGTATCTTGCGCGAAAGATTCTGCCGCGCAACATGCCGGGCGGCACCGGCACGCTTGCCACGCAGTACGTCTACGATAAGCGCGCCGACGGCACGACGCTGCTGCTCGGCGCGGAGAACCCCGCGATGTACGACGCGCTGGAGCTTTCCGACCTCACCTACCGCGATTTCGAATGCGTGCTGCTGATCGGCTGTGAAACGGTCGGCGTCACCGTCGCCGCGGATTCGAAGTACACGGATTTTGCCTCGCTGATCGAGGCGGCAAAGGCAAACCCGGGCACGATCCGCCTTGCCACGACCGCAAAGGGCGGACTGCCCTGGACCGTCGCGCGGTTTCTCTATGCCGTGACCGGCGCGACGTTTGCCGAAATTCCCTATGACAGCGACGCGACCGCGCGCAATGCCGTGCTGAACGGCGAATGCGAAGTGACGGTTTCGAAGCTGCAGTCCGGCGTCGAAGCCTGCCGGGAAGGCAAGATGCGCTATCTCTGCATGTTCACGGATGCGTCGGTCGACGCATTCCCCGACGTGCCGCCGATCACCGATTACGATCCGGCGTTTTCCGAGTATCTGCCGTGGGGACCGTTCTACGGCGTGTTCGTCAAAAAGGGCACCGACGCGGAAACGTGCAGGACGCTTTCCGAAGCGTTCCTGAAAGGCTATGCGGACGACGCCTATCAGAAGCTGCTGTCCGATCTGTACGTCGAGCCGCTGGGGCTCTCGGGCGAGGAAGCGAACGCCTACATCGAAGCATGGCGCGCCGCAAGCCTCAAAGCGCTGAATATCGAATGACCGTCCGTGCGAAAAACAGCATATCCGACCGTATCTTTGCGCTGCTGCTGCTTGCCGCAGGCATCGCTGCATGCGTCGCTTCCGTTCTGCTGCAGCGAAAAACCGGCGGCGTCAACGGCGGCACGTTTCCGCTGATCGTTTCGGCGGCGTTTGTGCTGTTTGCGATTCTGAACGTGATCTTTGTCTTTCGCGCCGCGCCGCATGCGCCGCGCGGTTCGCTTTCGACGGTGCTGTGGATGATGCTCCTGCTTTGCGGCGTGTGCGCGGCGCTGCTGCTGCACGTGCCGTTCTGGATCGTCTGCCCCGTCTTTCTGTTCCTTGCCTGTTTTGTGATTCTGAAACAGCGCTGGCTGCCCTCGCTGATCACGGCTGCCGTCACGACCGGCGCGGTCTATCTCGTGTTTGCGGTGCTGTTCCGCGTACCGCTTCCGTGAGGCGCCTATGCAGAATTTCCTTTCCGTACTGCATCTTCTGATCCGTCCCGAAGTGCTGTTCCCCGCAGCGCTCGGTACGCTGATGGGCGTTTACATCGGCGCGATCCCCGGCCTGTCCGGCACGATGGCGGTTTCTCTGCTTGTTTCGCTGACCTATACGTGGTCCGAAACGCCCGCGATCGCGCTGATCATGGGCGTGTTTGTCGGCGTGGTCTACGGCGGTTCGCGCTCCGCGATTCTGTTGAACATTCCCGGCGCGCCGGCCGCGGTCGCGACCGGCTTTGACGGCTACCCGCTTGCGCAGAAGGGCAAGGCCGCCGAGGCGATGGGACTTGCCTGCGTGCAGTCGTTCATCGGCACGATCCTCGGCATCCTTGCGCTCGCGTTTTTAACGCCGCAGATTTCAAAGATCTCCTCGCTGTTCCGCTCCGTCGACTATCTGCTGCTCGGCGTGCTTGCGCTGCTGCTCGTCGGAAGCGTCTCGAAGGGACGCATGACGAAAGGTCTGCTCGGCGCGGCGCTCGGTCTGTTTCTGGGCTGCGTCGGCAATACCTCGCAGTTTTCGGTCAACCGGTTCACGTTCGACGTCCGCTATCTCGACGGCGGGATCGGCTTTATCGTCGCGATGATCGGCCTGTTCGGTGCGGGCGAAGCGCTGTATCAGCTCTCGATAGACGCACCGACGGTCAGACAGGACATTCCGAAGCGCATCGTCCCGCCGTTTCGCACCATTCTGAAACACCTGCCGCTGACGCTGTTTTCCTCCGTGCTCGGCATCTTTGTCGGCGCGTTGCCCGGCGCGGGCGGCGATATGGCAGCGCTGCTCGGCTACGACGCGGCGAAGCGCACGGTGCGCCGCAACGAGGTCCCGTTCGGCGAAGGCGCGGTCGAAGGGCTGATCGCGCCGGAGACCGCGAACAACGCGGCGATCGGCGGGGCGCTGATCCCGATGCTGACGCTCGGCGTACCGGGCGACGCGATCACCGCGGTGCTTCTGGGCGCGCTTTCGATGCGCGGCGTCAGCCATCTGTCGCTGCAGAGCGCGCGTCCCGATCTGTATCTGCTGATCCTTGCAGCGCTCGTGCTGTCGGCGCTGTTTCTGCTGCTCTTCGGGCTGACCGGCATCCGGCTGTTCGTGCGCATGCTGCACATTCCGAAGGGGCTTCTGATGCCGGTGATTCTGATGCTCTGCACGGTCGGCGCGTACGCGATCAACGCGAACATCTACGACGTGCTGCTGATGGTCGGATTCGGGCTTTTGGGCTTTGTTATGAAGCGGTTCGACTATCCCGTTGCGCCGATCGTTCTCGGATTGATCCTGCGGAGCCTTCTCGAAACGAACGCGATCCGCGTTGTTCTCTTATCCGCAAGCGGCGGCGTGTTCGGCGCGCTGACGCCGTTTCTCGCGGCGCTGCTGATCGGCGCGGTGATTCTCGGACAGGTCCGGATCGGAAAGGAGCGCGTATGAAGGTATTTGCGGAACGCATCAGCGGCGTCGTCAAGGCGCCGTCGTCAAAATCCGCGCTGCACAGGCGGCTCATTCTGAACCGGATTGCGGGACGGAGTGAACCAATGGCTGACGCCTGTACCGACATACAGGCGACGGCGGAATGCCTGAGTGCGCTCGGAACCGGCGCCGTTCTGAACTGCCGCGACTGCGGTGCTGCGCTGCGGTTTCTGCTGCCGGTTTCGCTGCTGTTCGGCGGCGCGGAGTTTACCGGAACCGGCGCGCTTGCGTCGCGTCCGATCCTGCCTCTGATCGAAGATTTGCGCGAACACGGCGCAGTCATCGATCGGGATTCTCTGCCGCTTTCCGTGCGCGGCACGCTCAAGGGCGGACTGTACGCGCTGCCCGGCGGGATCAGCTCGCAGTTTTTCAGCGGACTGATGATGACGCTCCCCTTCCTTTCCGGCGACAGTACGCTGGAATGGACGTCGCCGCTCGAATCCGCGGGCTACGTCCGGCTCACCGAGCACATGCTCAAAGAGCACGGCGTTAAGCTCGAACCGCTCGAAACCGGTTACCGGATTCCCGGCGGACAGCGTGCGCACACGGTCGACACGCCCGTGGATGGCGACTGGTCCTGCGCCGCGGCGATGCTGGTGCTCGGCGCGATTGCGGGTTCGGTCACGGTGACCGGACTCGATCCGCACAGCGAACAGCCGGACCGGCGCGTGCTCGACGTGCTCGAACAGTGCGGCACGCATCCGGAGATCGACGGCGACGCCGTGACCGTTCATCGCGGCAGTCTTCGCGGCTTTAAGTGCAACGGAAGCGACGCGCCGGACCTCGTTCCGGTGCTTGCGGCGCTCGGATGCGCCTCGGAGGGCGATTCGGTACTCTACCGGCTCAATCGCCTGCGCTATAAGGAAAGCGACCGTTTCGGCGCGCTCACGGCGCTGCTGAATGCGGTCGGCGCGGACTTTGAAACCGAACGCGACGATACGATTGTCATTCATGGCAGCGGCTGTGTGCGCGGAGGATTTGTCGATCTGCCGCAGGATCACCGGATGGTCATGGCGGCGACGCTGCTCGGCGCCTGTTCCGCAGCGCCGGTTGCGTTTCCCGAAAACGCGAGCGTGAACAAATCGTATCCGGCGTTTTTCCGCGATTTTGCGATGTTGGGAGGAACCGTCGATGCAATCTGAATGGGGACATGCTTTGCAACTCACCGTGTTCGGCGGCTCGCACGAGCCGGAACTCGGCATGGTTTTGCGCGGGGTTCCGAAGGGAACGCCGGTCGATCTCGATGCGCTGCAAGCATTTGTGTCGCGCCGCGCGCCGGGAAGCGGCGTCGGTTCGACCGCGCGGAGTGAAGCGGACCGCGTGATCGTGCAGCGCGGAATCGCAGACGGCGCCGCCGACGGCGGCGAGATCGTTGCCGTGATCCGGAACACGAACGCCGATTCCAAGCTATACGCCGTCTATCGCGACGTACCGCGTCCCTCGCAGATCGATCTGCCCGCACGGTGGCGCTTCGGAGAGGACGTTGACCTGCGCGGCGGCGGTCATTTTTCGGGGCGCATGACGGCGGCATACTGCATTGCAGGCGGGATCGCCCTGCAGGCGCTTGCGCGGCGCGGCGTACGGATTGCGGCGCACCTGCTTTCGGTCGGCGACGTCTTTGACCGCGCGTTTGATCCCGTCGAACCGGACGGTCTCGACAATCTGCCTTTTAAGCCCTTCCCCGTGCTCGACGATCAGGCGGGTACTGCCATGCAGCGCGCGATTGCCGACGCAAAGGCGGACGGCGATTCGCTCGGCGGTTCGATCGAATGCATCGTGACCGGATTGGAACGGGGACGCGGCACGCCGCTGTTCGACGGCGTCGACAGCCGCCTCGCTTCGCTGCTGTTCTCGGTGCCCGCGGTGCGTGCCGTTGCGTTCGGAAGCGGCTTTCAGGCAGCGCGGATGAAAGGCTCCGAGCACAACGATCCGTATGTTTTGAAGAACGGCGGGATCGCAACCGAAACCAACCGTCACGGCGGCATCATCGGCGGCATCACGACCGGTATGCCGATCGTGTTCACCGTTGCCGTGAAGCCTGCGGCAAGCATCGCAAAGCCGCAGACGACGCTTCGGCTGTCGACCGGCGAGCAGGAGACGCTTTGCATCGAGGGGCGGCATGACGCCTGCATCGCGGTGCGCGCCGTGCCCGTGATCGAAGCGGTGACCGCGTTGGCAATGTATGATTTGATTCTGGAGGAAACACATGCTGAATGAATACCGGAAAGCGCTTGACGCGATCGACGACCGGATCATCGCCGCGTTCTCGGAGCGCATGGATACCGTGGATGCGATCAGCGCATGGAAGCGCGAGCACCGTGTGGAGGCGTTCGATCCGGACCGTGAGCAGGCGATGCTCGCGCGGCTGTGCGCCGAGGTGCCCGAACAGCGGCGCGATGCCGTCAAGGCCCTGTATGCCGCGATCCTCTCGATCAGTAAGGCGCAGCAGCGGTTTCAGAACACGAACATCGTGCTGATCGGCATGCCCGGCTCCGGCAAGACGAGCGTGGCGCGGCATCTTTCGACGCTTCTGAACCGTCCGATCGCCTCGACCGACGAGGAAGCCGAACGGCGCATCGGCGCAACGATCGAATCGCTGTTCCGCACGCAGGGCGAAGCCGCCTTCCGCGCGATCGAAACCGAAGTCGTGCGCGATCTTGCGTCGGTGTGGGGCAGCATCATTGCGACCGGCGGCGGTACGGTCGTATCCGAGGAAAACCGCCGCATTCTGCGCTGCAACAGCCGCATCTACTACATCAAGCGTCCTCTGTCCGAGCTCGATACTGCGGGGCGTCCGCTTTCGCAGGGCGAGGGCGCGCTCGAACGCCTGTATGCGCAGCGGCACGCGATCTATGAGAGCTTCTCCGATGTGCAGCTCGACGCGGACGTGGACTTTGCCGAGACCGCAAAGCGCATCGCCGAAGAATTCAAGACCTGTTATCACGTATAGAAAAAGAGACGCGAAGTTCGCGTCTCTGTTTATTTGTGTCGATTACGCCCGGCGTTTGCCCAGCAGCGTATTGAGCAGCGCTGCCGCCGCCAGAAGAACGATGCCGATGATCAGCACGATCCATGCAAAGCCGGTGCTGTTGATGCACAGGGCAAGGATTCCGAACAGCAGGAAATAGACCGCGGCAAACAGTTCGATCCATCCGACGCGCTGTGCAAACGCGCTGTCCACTTTGCCCGCGTGACGTTCCATCACGAAGTTGTTGATCAGGGCATACTTGCCCCGCATCGCGATCAGATACCCGATTGCGCCGAGAAACAGTGCAAACAGAATCATGATAATCCCCAAGAAAACGTGCATAACCCATCCTCCTTCGCTGTCATGTTCAAAACCTGCGTCGATCTTGTTTTATTATATATATTGTAACACGCATTTGCAACAAAAATTCGGAATCTATGTTACAAAATTGAGAACTTTGCAGGTTTTTTTCACGGATTCTGCGCATCCGCAGGTTCGATCCGGATGTCGCCCGTCGAGGTTGTGATCTCGCAGCGTCCGCCGCTGTGCGTGTCCGGCACACGGACCTTGCCGGTATTCGTTTCCGTGACAAAATAGAACGCGGACCGCAGCGTTCCGGTCACGTCGCCGGTATCCGTATGCACCGTGATCGTCTCCGCATCGACATTCTCAAAGTTCACGTCGCCCGTGCTGCGCTCGATCCAAAGCGCGTGTTCGACGTCGAGGTTCCGAAGCGTCACCCTGCCGGTGCTGCCGGTGGACGTCAGCGACTCGCAGGAAAGTCCGTCGATCTCGAGCTTTCCGGTGCTGACCGTCAGAAGAACGCCCTTTTGAATCTCCGCGCCCTTGACCGCGATTCTGCCGGTCGAAACGACCAGCCAAAGCTGCTCCGCCTTGACGTTTTCGAGCGCGATATCGCCGGTGCTTGCCGTGATCTCAATTGCGTTTTCCGCGGATGCACCGCACGTGACGTCTCCCGTTGAAGCGGTGATCTGCACGTTGTCGAAGGAAAAACGGCTGTCCACCGTGACGTCGCCGGTATGGCTTTCGACGGAAAGCGTCCTGTACGCCGTCCCGGGCAGTCGAATCTGCATCGGCTGATCCGCGCTCATCATCAGCCGGTCCACCCACGTGCGTTCGTCGACGGTCGTGACCGTCAGCACGCCGTCCCGAACGGTAACGTTCGGATAAAACTTCTCCGTCACGGCGCTGTCGACGGAACAGGTTCCGTCCTCCGACAGGATGAATTCGATGTTCATCTCATGCGTGTCGATATGAATGTCGGCAAACGGTTCGTTGACCGAATAACGCATGGCTTCATATGTCATAGGCGGCAGACTTCCTCCCGCAAACAATCCTCCGACAAAGATCAGCAGTCCCGCCGTAAGCAGTACGATCGCTGTAATGATGGCTCCCTTTTTCATTTTGTTTTCTCCTTCCCGACAAACAGTCTCTTAATGCCGTGTACGATCTTCTTTGCAAGCTTTGCCGTTCCGACGGTCGCCGCTTTGCACGCGAAAAACAGGAAGATCGAAAATCCCGCAACGAACAGCCCCGCGCCGATCAGCACGATGCCGAACGCAACGTAGCCGCGCGCCATATACAGGACGGCTGCGACAAAGGCAAACAGCGCGCATGCCCAGATCGCGAGCTCGATGACCCACAGGCAGATGACCACAACCCACAGCACGATGTAGAAGACGAGGATCAGCACGAACGCGACGATCGACAGCGGGAACCACAGCGGGAAGCCGAGAATCAGCATGATGACCTCCCACGCCTTCATGCGGCGCTTCGGCTTGATCTTCTCCTTGACGATTTTGGTCAGCGGCGTTTCCGCGACGATCTCGTTGACGACATTCTCGACCGGTCCGATCGCCGCGATCGCTTCCTCCTCGGTAAGTCCTTCCTCCATGCGGTCGTCGATCATCTCGCCGTAGAACGTCAGCCGTTCGCCGATATCCTCCTGCGGCAATCCGGTCAAGCCGCTTTTCAATGCGTCCAAAAATTCCTGTTTACGCATATTCCCCGTCCCCCTTGGTCACAAATTGATAAATCGAAATCACTTCTTTCCACTCGGTCTTGAACTCCTCGATGCGCCGGTGCCCCGCTGCAGTGATGTGGTAGTATTTCCGCAGCCGGCCGTCGTGCTCGGCGGTTCGCACCGTGAGCATCGAAGCGGCCTCCAGACGCTTCAGGATGGTATACAAGGTCGATTCGGACAACTCGAGATACGGCTTCATATCCTTGATGATCTTGTAGCCGTAGGAGTCCTCGTTCTTGATGGCGGCAAGCACGCAGACATCCAGGAGCCCGCGTTTCAATTGAGCATCCATACAATACCTCCTTTCATGGTATACATCGTATCACGTAGTATTCGATTTGTCAAGCAGTTTTTCCCAAAAAAGAAAAACAGACGCCAAAGCGTCTGTTTTCACGCGTTCTGCTTCGGTATTTATGAACGGAGAACTCAGCAGAACGAGTCTTGATACTGTTGCGCTTCCAAAAGGATTGCAAATGATGCCGTCAGAGCAAGCGGTTTAGAAGCAAAACAGTATTATTTCATTCTGAGCAGCCGCGCAAAGCGGGCGATCAGGATGACTGCAATGAGAATGACGATCACGGCGATCGCAACGAGCAGGGAGATCCACCATTGCGAGAGTGTCTGCTGCTCCTTCTGCTCCTGCTCCTGTTTGAGCTTTTCCTCGTCCGTGATCTTGACCGGCTCGGAGATAGCGCTCTTCAGGTCCTGATAGAGCATCAGCTCGTCGCCTTCCTCGGACTCGTAGTGCAGCTCAAAGCTGCCCCACGTATCGCCGTATTTGTTGGTGCCGGACAGCGTGGTGACAAACACCGAAAGCTCCTTGTCCGCGGAGCCCTGCGGCGGAATGTTGCCGAGGTATGCCGAGGAACAGATCAGTCCGTCCACGTTGAGCACGGCACGCACGTTGTACGCCGTTGCGCACGAGGGATTGTAGACGTAGATGATCTGCGTGAAGGTGTCGCCGCTCGTCAGCGATTCCGGCAGCTTGACCGGATCGTAGGCAAGCTCGACCGGCTGTGCGACGTGCACGCGGTACATGCCCGATTCCGAATAGTTGTTGCCGTATTTGTCCTCGTAGGAAATCTGCACCTGCACCGTGTGGTCGCCTTCCAGCGCGTGCCGCGTGACGCGAAAATCGAACGTCGCCTCCGTCATATCGTTGACCGCAAGCGTCTCGACGAACACGCCGTTGAGGTCCGAAGACAGCGTCAGGTCGCTGTCCTGCGCATACGCGGTGATGCGCACGTTGCAGGCGTCGATCTGCCCGACGTTGTCGACCGAGACCGTCAGCGAAACGTTCGAATTGCCCGCCGTTTCGTTCGGCGAGATCTTGCCGCTTTCGATCAGCAGCACCGGCTTCTTGATTGCCGTGGGGCCGCTGTAGCCGCCGTCGCCGGTCGAAGGATTCCTGCCGTTCTTGATCGGAATCTGCATCGAGAAGGTCTGCTCCGTCGATTCGCCCGACAGCGTTTTGTAGGTGACGCGGAACGTCACGGTGTAGTTGCCGTTGTAGCGCTTCGCCTTGAGCGGCACGCTGAAATCGATGAGGTATGCGCTGCTCGTACCGGTGCGGCCGGACGCGTGCGTGACGTCGTAGGTCTTTTCGCGCACGTCGAACTGCACGTTGCCCGGCTCGAATGGACCGTCATACGGAAACTCCGGCACGACGCGGATCACATCGCCCTGCGCCTTGCCCAAAAGCGGCATTACGATGCGCGCCTCCGTATCGGTCACCGTCGGCACATAGCCCGCCGCATAGCTTTTTTCCATGCCGGGATACACCCAGTACGTGTCGATCTTGAACGGATCCTCCCCCGCGTCCGACGGTTCGGCAGACGGCTCTGCGCTCGGCTCGGCGCTCGGTTCCGTACTCGGCTCGGCGGATGGCTCTGCGCTCGGCTCCGCGGAAGGCTCTGCGGACGGCTCTGCACTCGGCTCGGCGCTCGGCTCGACGGACGGCTGCTCGCTCGGCTGTTCCGTTGCGGGCGGTTCGGTTTCGTCGCCCTCCGCAATCGCCAGTACCGGCGTCAGCGCGAGGATCAGTACCAACAACCATGCAAATACTCTCTGTTTCATACCTCTGCATCCTTTACTGTATTCTCAAATCTTCTTTGCGGCAGCGCCGCGAAATCTAATTGGATAGCGAACGGCGTCGCCGTTCGGCGCGTAACACCTCATCCACCGCAAGCGGTCCCCCTTCCCCTCGAGGGGAAGGCTTTTGGGATAATCCGTCAAATCCGGCGACATGCGCGGCGGATTTGACTCCTTGCAGCCCGCGCCGCCCGGTGGATTTATAATCCATAGGCGCGGGCTGAAAACTCGACGGAAGCCTGCTTCCGTCGAAAGCGAAGCTACAGCATTGTCATCACGCCCGCGTCCATCTCGCACACGGTGTCGCACAGCACCTCGATATCGGCGATGTTGTGGCTCGCAAGCAGGATCGTGCGTCCGTCGGTGGCAAGCGATTTGAACAGATCGCGCATCTCCGCAACGCCGTGCTTGTCGAGACCGTTCATCGGCTCGTCGAGGATCAAAAGCGAGGGGCTTTCCATGATCGCCTGCGCGATGCCGAGCCGCTGCCGCATGCCGAGGCTGTACTTGCCGACGGGTTTACTGCTCATCGGATCGAGTCCCACGCGGCGGATCGTGTCGGCGATCTGTTTTAGATTGATCTTGCGCTTCAGCGACGCCAGAATCTCCAGATTCTTGAGCCCCGAAAGCTGCGGCAGAAAGCCCGGCGTCTCGATAATCAAACCGATGTCCTCGGGAAAGTCGACGTCCTTGCCGATCTGCTTCCCGTTCACCAGCACCTTGCCGCTTGTCGGCTGCAGAAAGCCGCAGATGCACTTGAACATGACGGTCTTGCCGGAGCCGTTGTTGCCGACGACACCATGGATTTTCCCCGCCTCAAAGTTGCGGTTGATGCCCTTCAGCACCGTGTCCTGCCCGAACACCTTCACGAGATCGTGTACTTCAATTGCGTTTGCCATAGCCATTTGTCCTCAATATCCTTGCCCGAGATCGATCGTCGTGCCATCAAGCGCGTTGATCACAACCACGTTGTATTCTCGGAAATACCCGTGCGTATCGCTTTGCACAACGCCGTTGTTTCGTTCCAGTATCGCGCGCTCGTCCCGATAGAAATTCTCCCATCCGGAATGGTACTTGCTTCGGTATTCTTCGGTCTGAACAATATCCAGATAGAAACAGTATGCCGGAACATAGTAGAAGCCGCCGCCTTTTTTCGCAATGCGGCAAAGACCGAGCTTGACCTTGTCGATCTTTACATAGCTGCCGGGATCGCGTTCAAGCTCATACGCCCAATGCGCGGTAATCATGTTTTTACCCTTTGACACCGCCTCGTCAAACGGAAGCAGCGTCTGGTCTGCGCCGAGGATGCGGGTTACTTCCATCGGCGTCTGCCAACGGAGATACACCGGTCCTTCATCGTCAATTACAAGAAACAGCCGTTCATAAGAAGGAATGTCGTTCGCTGCATCATCATCCATGCGATCCCCGATTTCACGCGAAGCATACGCAGACGGGAAGCCGTTGATCCGGCGCATATAGACAAGTCCCCAGCCCCAGTTCCGCGCAACGTTGTAATCATCCGCAAACCTTGCAGCAGCGGGACCGCAGAAACAAAGCGAATAGTTCTCGTCAATCTTCTGCACAATCGCGTTGCCCTGCGCGATCGCCTCGCCTTTTGAGAGCGACACGCCCCACGGCGTATCGATCACCGGATGTCCGTCGAAGGACGAACGACCGAACACGCTCACATCCGTCTGCTTGCCGTCGATCACGATTTCAAGAATCTGCATGCCGTAGTTCTGATTAAGCTCCACCACCCATTGTTCGCCGTCAATTGTTGCCCGCGCCAACAGCCCGTGTTTCGTGCGAACCGACTCGCCGCCCCAATCCTCTGTGTACTCTGTCGGAGCAAGTGGGATCGGTTTTAGATCGCTTTCGGACGGCGCGCGCTCGTACGCTTCGCTGAGCTCTTTGATACGCTGCACCCAGTATTCGCTGTGTGCTTCATCCTCTGCGGTCGGCAAAAGGTTCTGCCAGTAACGGATCATTTCCGCAATTCTCTCTTTTGTATACGTTCCGTAATCGTACCAATCGATCTGCCGCTTCCCGAAAAACGCGTCCACCGCCGCATTCAGTTCTTGTTCGGAAAAAGCAGTAGGCTGCGCTTCCGCCGCGGGCACGCGATCGACGATGGGCAAAATGACCGGCGCTTCCTCCGCAACCACGCGCACACCGTTCACGTCCATGTCGGTCGACCAGTATTTCGGCGCACCGAGCCGCTCATACAGCTTGCTTTCCGTCGGCGATTCGGGATCATTCGCCGCGACGGGGACAAACACGTTCTCGTTTTCGGGAACGCCGTCCGTCCCGACGTTCTCTGGTTCAGCAGCCTGCTGCCATTCTTTTTCATCGCCTTTGTTGACGACAAACTCCTGTTCCGGCGTCGGTACGCAGGCGAACAGCATACAGAGCGCAAGAATAAGTATTACAATCCGTTTCATTTCGTTTTTCCTTTCTTTGCATTTGTCGACAAGTACAGTTGATCGTACAATTAACAAACGCGAGTTCGAGTATGAATGAGTGAATCCTGCTTTCTAATACCCATATTTTGGATTTATCACGCTACCGTCAATCGCGTTAAGAATCAAATAGCTGTATGCCGGGATTTCAACTTTTTCGATGGTTGTTTGCTGACCTGTACGGCTATCCCTAAAAGGTTCTGCGTATTCGACCTCTCCTGTACCGAAGAACGTCCATGTGGGAATCATCTGTATCACATCAGGATAGTTCTTTTTACGCACCTGCATCATTCCAAGAACGATTCGGTCGATATGAACAGTTTTCTTTTTAACCTCCCCTGATTGATAGCTTTGGATCGGTATACTATGATATTGAATCTGTTGTTTAAAACGTTCCACAATCTCTGAAAATGGGAGTAAAGTAACGTTTTCATTCAATATCGCCGATATCTTTGCCGGATTAGCCCAATACATGTATTCCACACCATCATCGCGGACTTGCATTTGAATGTATTCATACCACATCAAAGGTGCATATAGTTTTTCATCGAGATTTCCCAAATCCAAATCATAAGCATCTTCCCGATATGTTGTCGGAACGTCGCCGATAGTCGGAGTTAGCCAAAGAACGTATGATTGCTGCATTTCCGTGTATCCAGCTTTTTCAAATGGGCCATCATCATAACCTACTGCAATATAGGAAACCTTAAAACCTGTGACCCCGATACTTTCCAAAAATGACTCTGCTTTTTGAACTGCTTCCTCCTTTGTGATAGTCACTCCTCGTAAATTAGAAAAATCATTGGTGTAATCGAGTTTAAATGCAATGCCGTCTTCCCAATCGGTCAGATTGTTATACTCGATGCCTCCGTCCGTCACTGTGATCACAATTCCTCGTCCTCGTTCTTTGTCAACGTGCACTTCCCCGGTTATCTGTCCATAACGGTCGTATTCAATTTTGTTTAGATCAATCTCAGTTGCTATGAATTTATCCGGGGCTTCCCGATATGCTCGTTCCCAAGTTTCCAATTCTGCTTTAAGTTCTTCTATCTTACTATGCAGTTCATCCTCGCCGATATCAGAAGGGAAATGCTCTTCCGGGTTCGTTAGCACAATTTGAAGTTCAGTGATTCTCCTCAGGATATCTGATTTAGTTTGCGGGACTTCGTTTTCATAGGTGTAGATCGGTTCACCGAACGTCAGCCTGCGCATATAATCGCGCGCCTGCTCAATCGTCAGCGGATTCTGCGCAATCTCAACCACTGGGTATTTCAGAGTATCGGGAATGATGACTTCGGCGTCGACTTCGATCCGATAATTGTCAGGCCCGAATGCATCTATTTGTAGCGTTTTGGGAGCTTCGTAGTGCTGTTCTGGAAGAGCTGTTGCATAAATGGCTGCCTGCATAACACCGTCATTTTTGTTGATAACGGCATCCTCCGGCGTCGGCACGCAGGCAAGCAGCAATGTCACAAGCAGCAGGACAATGATTCGTTTCATATTCCGATCCCTCCTTCAGTACCCCTTGACCGGATCGATCACCGCGCCGGTTACTGCGTTGATGGAAAGTATGGGTTTCTTTCCTTTCCATCCCTCGATATGGTTCCAGTCATATGCACTGCCGTCTTCTCGTGATACGACAGAGGCATACCCCCAAAAGTTCCATACCGGTACCAAAAGTCCATATTCAATGCTTCCTTCTTCGCTGATTCGCTGCAGGGACAGAGTGACGTCTGTGATGTGATATGTCAAGGATTGATTCCCATATGACTCATCCACGACCTCCACTTCATGATGCGTACACATCATGTTCTGAAAGATTTCCAGAATTTGATCGAACGGCAGCACATTAGCATCTTCAACAAGAACGTCTTCCAATTGAAGTTGGGCACGGTATTGGAACAAAGCAACACCTTTATCATTGATACAAACGATTGCTTGTTCATAGCCCCATGCAGGGGTCGTAGATCCCATGTAGCTTCCGGATGACTGTGCAGGATGCGCGACTGGGATTCCGTTGATGTAACGATCACACAACGCGACATAAACGCATCCGCATTCGTCATACTTGGTTAGTAACAGATCCGTTACTCGAAACTCCGAAAGTCCGGTCTTCTCCAAAATTGCCGATACTTCAGCTTCTGCCTGTTTCGGCGTCATGGAGATTTCTTCGTAACCGGACGGTATTGCTGCCAGTCCGAGTACATATTGCGTTTCTCCGTCTTCGTAACGAGAATCCATTGCCGTATCCGCATACACTTCTTGATTGATGAAGAATACGGATTGTTTGGTAATCTGAAACTCCTGCAATTCATTGACAGAGTATAAATGCGATGCGGTTTGAATATCGATCTCTTTCACCGGTTCACCGATCGTGTCGGGAGCGTTTTTGCGCTTTTCTATCAGCTCGTCCAGATAATCTTTCATCGGCTCCTCATCGTTGCCGTTCGCGATTTCGTCCATTGCGGCTTGTATCTTTTTGTCAAGGGCCGGTGCCGTATTGATTTGATATTCCGTATACAAATCAATTCCTTCCGTCAAAACCCTATAGTACCGATTTGCTGTTTCCATATCGATTTCTTTTTTGACAACTCGGATGATCGGCATCGGCACGGTCGGTCGTATCACGGCAGCATCGACCTCCACCCGAAATTGATCAGTCGTGTTGCCAGAAAAGGTAAGTTGCACGCGTTCCTCCGGCGGCTGTTCCTTGGAAACCGGAGACGACGGACCGTTTTCCCCGCGAACTTCGTCTGCTTCGGATGCTTGCTTCGCCTGTTCGATCATCTGCGTCATATCCTTTTGGGGGATATAATCCTCCTCCGGCGTTGGCACGCAGGCAAGCAGCAATGTCACAAACAGCAGGACAATGATTCGTTTCACAGGGTTCTCCTTTCTTTTGCTTTCGGCTTCTCCTAAAGCGGAAGCTGTCAGCTTTGCAGACTGATGAGTTTCGGGCGTTGTTCTGTGCCACCTCATCCACCGCAAGCGGTTCCCCTTCCCCTCCAGGGAAGGCTTTTTGGGAGGGCGCACATAGGACGATTCTTTCGTGTGTCATTCTGAGCGTCAGCGAAGAATCTCTGAACGCTCGATTGCTTTACCGCTCTGAGATCCTTCGGCTGCGCCTCAGGATGACATGTGCTTACCGCACCAATCCGTCAAATCCGGCGACATGCGCGGCGGATTTGACACCTTGCACCGTCTGCCGCCCGGTCGCCGCAGGCGACACCTCATCCGCCTCGTTCCTCGGCACTTTCCCTCAAGGGGAAGGCTGTGAAACCCTCGCGACGATGAAGTCTTTCATCGACGCGAAAGCGAAGCGTCACGACTGCTCCGTGCCGAGGAACATAAAGTTATAGCGGCGGATCGCAAGCAGAATGCCGATCATCAGCAGAACGATCAGCCCGCCGAAGATCGCGTACGTCTGCCAAAGTCGCGGCAGAAGATCGTAGCCGAAGTTGTGCATGTGATAGGTCGCCTGATTGAGCGGCGAGAGCCATCCCACGGCGACGTTTGCCTTGTACATCAGTTCCTCCGGCAGGTTGAACATCTGTTTGATGAGCTCCGGATTCAGGAGAAGCCCGTACAGCGAGAAGCCGAACGCCGCCACCACGCCCGCGCTCTTGCCCCGGAGAAGCTTCATGAACAGCATTAAGAGCGCAAGCACGAGCGTGTACAGCAGCATCAGGAGGAATATCGTCTCGGCACACTGATAGGGACGCGACATCTCCAAGGTCTTGACGAGCGCCGGCAGCGCAACCGCCTTGCCCGCGCCGGAATAACCGAGGATCGCCGCCGTCTCCGACCACATGTTGCCGACAAAGCTGTTCTGCATGCAGATCAGCGTTGTTGCGACGAAGATGAACAGCATATAGATGAGCGTTGCGAGAATCAGATACAGAAGCTGTCCCCACGCCCAGGTCGAGCGCTTCATGCGAACGAGATAGTACGGCACGCCTGCGCCGAGAAACGGAATGTCCGCAAACAGCAGCACCAACAGCAGCGAAATCAGCAGCACCGAATTCGCGTCGCCGAACGTCCATACGAACGGCTCGAACGCCTGCATCGCCGTGCCCATCTCGTAGGCGAAGCTTGCCGCCTTGTCCGAGAGCAGAAAGCACAGGATGAACGCGAGCGCAAACGTCAGCACGATGCGGACGTTGCCGCGCCACATGCGGAAGTTATAGCGCACGACCGCGCCGACCTGCTTGAGCCCGTAGAGCACCGGAATCTTTTTTTGCGCCTTTTTCGGCTTTGCGCGCTCGATGCGCTTTGCAAGCAGCTTTTGCGACAGATTCTGCGCGGCGTAGTGGCGCTTCTGGCGCTTGTCGTCGCGGAGCTCCGTCTGCACGGTCATGTAGAACACCAGCTGCAGAATCAGCACAAGCGTGAACAGCGTGAGCGCCGCGCTCTTGCCCTCCAAAGGCCACGCGCCCTGCATGGTCAGATAGTTTTTGGGGTTGAGCATGAACGTCGTGCGGAAGTACCGTTCTTGCAGGATGATCAGCACATAATAGAAGATGAACGGCGCGGCATATGCAAGGTACACATTCTGCGTCAGCGACGAGCACAGAAGTCCGACGCTTGCCCACATCGCGCCCGAGAAGAAGAACAGCACGAGCCGCAGACCGATCTCCGGCAAGCGGGATTCGACCGCCCATTCGCCGTAAACTTCGATCGGGGAAAAGACCAAAAGGAAGATGCCGAGCGCCGCGACGATACCGAGCACGAGCGCCAGTCCGCCGGAAACCGCCGCGCCAATGCCCTTGCCGAGGATGTAGCGGGAAACGCTTGTCCGCGTGAGATACGGCTTCAAATAGCCGGATTTGACATCGTCGGTGAATGCGGTCGTGTAGGGGATCGCGGCGAGGATCGGCACCGCAAACAGTATGATATCGCTTCCGAGCGCGTTCAGCAGCAGTTCGCGATGGTACCCGTACATCACCCGCACCTGTTCCATCCGGAACACGGAAAGCGCGTCCGAAAACGCGCCGATGCATAGGCACAACGTCATGCCCGCAAATGCGATCAGAAACGACCGCGAAAAGATTGCCCTTTTGATATCTCCCAGGATCTGTCTCATGTTGCTGCTCTCCGTTCTCCGCTTTTCATTGTCAGCATATCGCATCGGTTTCGAAAAGTCGTTACCGAAATGTAATCAAATTGTAATCTCTGTCTCAATTATAACGCCGAGATGTCACAGAGTTGTCACAGAGTTGTTGCAGAGTTGTAAAATCTCGACAATTTGAACTTTTTTTTGCAATTCTTTCCGTGTCTCCCCATATATATAGACGCACGAACACCGCAAAATGTTGCATGATGCCCGACAAAATTCACCGCACCTTCGTCCGGTTTCGCTTCGGAATCCCTCGTCGCTGCGCTCCTCATGATGACAGCGGATGGTCGCACGGTTCTTCCCTGGTTGTCATTCTGAGCCTTTGGCGAAGAATCTCTGAACGCAAGAATGATTCTCCGCTCTGAGATCCTTCGTCGCAGCGCTCCTCAGGATGACAAGCGCTTTACCACACCAATCCGTCAAACGCAGCGACATGCGCGGCGGATTTGACACCTTTCGCCGACTGCCGCCCGGTCGCCGCAGGCGATAGGCAGGCGGTGCAAACTCGCGTCGATGAAGCCTTTCATCGACGCGAACGCGAAGCGTCAATACCCCTTATTCCGGTCGATGATCGTGCCGTCGACGGCGTTGATCGTGAGATACGACAGCGACGCCCCCCACTGCTTTTCGCGTTCGAGGTTCTCCGGCGCGATCGGCCACATTGCAGATTCGAAGTAGCCCGTAAAATCCCAGACCGGCAGCAGATAGAATTCCTCCGGCGAATCCTTCTTGCGTACGCGCATCATCGAAAGCCGGATGTCGGTGATATGGAGCGTTTCGCCCTTACCGGAATCCGGATCCTCATAATCGCCGGTAAAATAGTGGTACGCGATCTGCTCCTTGAATATCTCGATGACCTTCTCAAACGGCAGCAGCTGCACATTGTCGTTGACGCAGCCGGTGATGCTGTGCATTCCTTCGAGACCGATCGATACGACCTTACCGTCGCGCACGCCGACCTCCGCACGGTACTGCCCCGGCATGTAGACGCTGTAATCCTCGCCTTCCTTCATGCCGTTCGCCTCGACGTAGTTCATCAGGTTGTCGTCGCCGTGCCACGCCTGAAAATCATAGAACGGCAGCCCGTCCACCGTGTGCCAGAGCTGCACCAAAAGTCCGGTCGCCGGATAGTCGACGTCGCTTGCCTGCCATGAGGTATCGACGCCCGGCTGCACAGTCTTGACTCGGAACGTTCCGATGCCGAGGGCGTTCAGCTCCGCCTCTGCAAGCGCGGCAGCCGTGCGTTCCGCCTCGGTTGCGGGCGCGATCGCGGTTGCGTCGCGATAGTTCACACCGATTCCGAGGTGCAATTCATACACCGGCTGCGTCTCATCGTTGTAATCGAAGCTGTACGCCGAAAACGAGATCCTTTTATAGTGCGCGGGCTGATCGGTGTTTGCATAGAGCGTAATGTACGTCGCCTTCTCGCCGCGCCCTTTCGCCAGCGAGCCGTCCCATTCGAGATGCTCCCAGTCCTCCGGCGCCTTTTTGTAGCTTTCCATGGCCTGCTTGAGCTGCCGGTTGCTCTGCTCCGTCATGATCTCGCGCATCTTTTTGTCCTCAAGCGCGCTGTTGCGCTCAAGCTCCTTCTGCCGCAGCTTGATTTCTTCCTCGATCTGCCACTTGCGCCAGTACCCGCTGCTCTTGTTCACGCAAAACGGACGTTCTTCGCCGAAATAGCGTAAAATCAGCGCCTTCTGCTGCGTCTCGGAAAACGGCACGTCGAACGTCGCCGTATAGACGCCGACCTTCTCCGTATCGGGCACATGCACGTCCGCGTCGATCTGCACCTTCAGCGTGTCGAACGGAACCTTCTTCGAGAATTCCTCCTCGGCATAATGCGCGGGCGCGCCGATCCGTTCCGCAAGCGTCACATGCGGGGCGCTCTGTGTTTCGCCGTCCGGTTCCCCGTTTGCTTCGCCGACCGTTTCGCCCGTGACCGGCGCGGCGGTCACCAGAATCGCCGTATCCGTGACGGCGTCCTGCTTGCCGATTACAAACTCGTGATCCGGCGTCGGGACGCAGGCGACGAGAACGCTCAAAGCCAACAGGATCATTGCTATCCGTTTCATGACGTACCACCTCAATATCCCACATTTCGGTCGACGATGCTGCCGTCGATGGCGTTGACCGTCAGTAGCGACTGGCCGGAGAACCACGATTTTGTCCCGGAAAGATCCGTTCCCTCGTGTCTTGCATCGTAGGAGTATCCCATAAAGTCCCACACCGGCAGCAGATACTGTTCGTTCTGGGCGTCCTTCTTTTTGACCCGCATGTAGGAAAGGACGATACGCTCCACGACCATGTTCTCAACCTTTTCCGGCTGACCGCTTTCCGCCGGGTCCAGATAAATCGAGCGGAAGATCTGCCGCTTGAAGATATTCAAAATGTCGTCAAACGGCAGCAGCGCGACGTTTTCGTTCTCCGTCCCGGTGACCTCAAACGCATTGTACCATATGATCGATGCAACCTTGCCGTCCCGCACAAGCACATCGCAATGCTCGGGGATGACCGGATCGTCATAATCCTGTGTAAAGCCTGCCGCCTGCTGCGCCGTGTCCGAGCCGTGAAAAGCTGAATACGGATAGCACGGGATGCCCGCTTCGGTGCGGACCATCATAACCTCATATTCCTGAGCCGGATACGCGTCCGGCGAAAGGCCGTTGTTCTTGATAAGCCATTCGTTATCGCTCTGCACGATCGATGCGGCAAAGCGCTCCGTTACCATCTCGGAGAACAGCGCTTCGGCGACCCGCATTGCTTCCGTCTCTCCCGCCGTTTCGGAGGCATGCGCACCGAAGGTATCCGGCGCGCTGCTGAACTCATCATAGAGGAGGATCATTTCATCACCGATCGCAAGATACCGGTTCAGCGCATCCGACAGGACCACGCGTTTCTCTGCAAAGCTCCCGGTCCACGGCTGGCTCGGCCCCGGCTGCGTCAGCTCGGCGTAGTGCTTCTGCGCAGAGCTGAGTTGGTTTTCCATGGAGAACCGATACCCTTCATCATATGAAAAGCCATCGCCGTATGCACGGCTGTCGAATTCGTGCAGTCTCTTCATCAAATACTCAATCCTGTGCTTCGCGGCTGTCTGCTCCGCAAGCTCTCGATTGTAGCTATAATACGGTCCGTCGCCAAGCAACACCTTTGCGATATGCTCGCATTCCTCCGGCGTAAAGACGCGGTCCCGCACCGTATAAACCGGAACCTCCGAGACGTTCGGGATCTCCACGTCCGCGTCGATCTCAACCTTCAGCGTGCCGCCGTAAACCTTGCCCTCCGTGCTGTCGGAGCAGTGCTCCGGCGCGCCAAGCGCTGTGCGCAGCGTTCCGCGCGGCTCGTCGGTCGGCTGCGGATCGTTTTGTTTCGGTGCGTCACTATCCGTCCCGTTCGGCTGCAACACAACCTCCTCCGTCTGGTACGCAGGCACGGGCGTGGTTTCCGTGATCGCCGCCTCCAGCCGCCCTTCGGTCTTGCTCAGCACCACTTCCTCCTCCGGCGTCGGCACGCACGCGATAAACAGCAGAACGGCAAAAAACAGTGTGATGATGCGCTTCATATTTACCTCCATCCGAATACGTCTGTCCGGCGTTTTCACGCCCTACGGAAGTATCGTAGCATCGAGATTCGTCCAAAACGCGTCTAAGTTGTCACAGAGTTGTAACAGAGTTGTAAAATTTGCCGGATTCCGGTATTTTTCAGAAATAATGAACGGTTTTTGATAACGGATACGGTGTTTCTTTCTTCTTCGTTACCGTATCGGATCGCATGTTTCGTTATAACGGATACGTTAATAATATGCTTCTATATAACGGATACTATCATAGTGTTTCGTTATAACGGATACGATAATAAGGTTTCATTATAACGGATACTATAATAAGGTTTCGTTACATAGGAAGAAACTCCCTTTTGGGGTACAGAGACCGGATCGCGCTTCCCATGCGCGCACATTGCTTTCCCGAAAAACTGCAATCAAAAAAACGCCGCGAACGAAGCGACGTTTTCAAGTACATATGAAATATAAAAATCGCCGCGAATGATTCGACGTTCGCGGCGACGTGGGTGCCTGGCAGGATACGGCATTTCTTTTAACAAAATAAACAAGGAAGAAATGCCGAGCACGCGGCTTTCGCCGCGTATACGAACCTCGGTTCGAATCTTCCATCATGTAGCCAAATAAAAACCCACCTCGCGGGTGGGTTTTTATTTGGTACGCCTGTTGATAACGGACTTGCCCGCAAAAGGTTGGTAGTGTAGTTTTTTCGTCGTGAGGGCGTTTACAACCGAACAGAAAAAACAAACGAGACCTTTTGCGGAAAGGAGTCGCAGCGGAACAAAGCGCAGCGATGACTTGTTTGTAAAACAAAAAAGTCGTCGCAAGCCAGGTGAAGCTTGCGACGACGTGGCGCGCCTGGCAGGATTCGAACCTGCGACCTACCGGTTCGTAGCCGGGCACTCTATCCACTGAGCTACAAGCGCATGCACGCTTTTGCGTACTATGTTATTTTAGCTTCATCTGTGAGGATTGTCAAGTCCCAATTTGCAAGTTTCGCAAATATACGATCCTCATTCGGCTTTCGGCGGGAAATTCACGCCCCACACACGGACGACGCGGTTTTTGTGCTCCCTGAGCGTTTTCAGAAACGCGTCGAGCGGCAGCGCGTACGGACTGGAATAATAGTTGTACATCGTGTACCCGCCGTTCCCGTCCGCAAAGCCCGCGACGTAATGTGCGCCGAACCAGTACCAGTACAGCACGATCACCGCGTCGTACGACTGTGCGCTCTCCGGCTGTCTTCTGTCGATGTCGAAGACCTGAAACCCCTTGGATTCCAGTTTTTTGCGGATCGCGGACATCCGCGTGCCAAGCAGTCCGAACAGGTTCGTCTTGATCGTATTGCGCGCGTCGTAATAGGGATCGAAGCGCGTTTCGGGATCCGCCGCGCGTTCGATGTTATAGAGCGCGATCAGGCCGCAGCCGTTCTTTGCGATCGTGCCGAACCTGCCGTATTTGCGCTGCGCGAACCGCGGATCCTTCTGCGTGTTCAGCAGCCCGAAATCGAAAGTCTGATCCATATCGCCTCTCAGTTGAAGTCGACGATGACTTCGTTGAAGGAAGTTTTCCTGCCGTAGTTGACCGCCCACGGCGAGGAGCTCCAGCCGGACGCCGTGACGCCGAACGGAACCGTGAAGTTCTTGACTTTGGTGTATTCAAACGTCTTGGCGACTTCGATCGCAAGCGTCTGGATCTCGTCGAGCTTCTTGAGGTATTCCTGCCCGACGTTGTTCAGCGCGTTGCTCTTGCCGCTGCGCGACTTCTTCGCTTCCTTATCCGCTTCCTTATGCAGCTCTTCGAGCTCCTTCAGGCATTTCTTGTAGTTGTCGAACAGTTCGCGCTGCTCCTTGGTGTACTTGCGCGTCTGCTCCGGCGTGGCGCCCGCGAAATAGATGCCTCTGTACGCCGAAGAACGGCTCATTTCGCTGTCGTCTCCCCCGTCGGTCGGCTTCGGCGTCGGCTCATCGGTCGGTTTCGGCGTCGGTTCTTCGGTCGGCTTCGGCGTCGGCTCATCGGTCGGCTTGGGCGTCGCGTCCGGCGTCGTTTCCGGCGTTTCCGGCGCGCTGCTCGGCGTCGCGTCCGGTGTCGGCTCCGAGGTGAATTCGGGCAGCTTGTCGTCCTCGTCGATCAGCTTCTGCACATACTTGGTCAACGGGTTGAGCAGTTCCATATAATGCTCGTACAGCATGTCGCACCAGCGGTAGCGCGCGTACTTGAGCGTATACTGTCCGTACTGCTTGGCTGACACGCCGTAGACGTCCTGGATGATCTTGACGCGATTCGACTGGTCCGTGAAGCAGAAATTCCACTGAAACAGCGACGTGGTACTGCCGCTCATCGAGTACATGCCGATGTTGTCGGCATTCAGTTTGTAGGCGAACGCCGCCAGCGCCGCCGTCTGTCCGGTCGTGCAGTTGGTGAACAGATCGCCGTCGAAGGTTTCCAGAAGATCGGGAATCTTGGTGATCAGCTTATCCGCCTGCATCTGACGGAACAGCGCGATCAGCATGCGCTTCTGACGGTTGACGCGGTTGGCGTCGCCCTGCTCATTCGCAGGCAGTCCGTTGACGCCCTTGCGCACGCGGCAGTAGTCCAGAAAACCCTGCCCGTCGACATGCTGCATGCCCTTCTGATACGAGCGGCCCTGAATCTTGAACGCGATATCCATGTCGTAATCGAGCCCGCCGCACAGGTCGACGAGGTCCTTGAGCGACGTCATGGTGACCGCATAGTAATAGTTGATCTCGATGCCGCCGAGCATCCACTCCGCCGCTTCGCAGACCTTTTCGAGTCCCTTGGGGTTGAACGAACCGTCGTCCTTGTAGAGCCCGCCGCCGCAGTTCAGCGATGCGTTGAGTTTATAGATACCCTTGACGTTCGGGATCTGCGCATAGGTGTCGCGCGGTAGCGAAATCAGGTCCGCGCGGTTCTCCTCGAAGTTGACCGCAAGCACCATCATCACGTCCGAATGCCATTCCTTCTTGCCGTTCCACGTTTCGCGCTCGGTCGAATAGTCGACGCCGACGAGCAGGACGTTGACGATGTCCTTCATCATCGAGGTGTCCGCGCGCTCGTACAGCGCTTCGTACGGATCGATCGTCGGTTCCGGCGTCGCGATCTCGGTCGGCTGCGCGCTCTGCTGCTCCGGATTCGAAGGCGTCACGTCCGCATGCGGCGTTTCGTCCGGTCCCGGCGTGATGAACACATTGTCCGGCACATTCGCTTCCGGCTCGGTCGTCTTGCCTGCGCAGGAGCCGACGTTGCGGAAATCGTCGCCCGTCCCGCCGTGCAGGAAGGAAGTAATCGGCGACAGAAGCAGCGCTATCACGACGCCGAGAATCACGATCCCGCCCGCAATGCAGGAAAGCAAAATGACAAGTTTTTTCTGATTCATGGAAAATGATCCTTTCGGTTCATATGTTTTCATTGTAGATTGTACTCCAAATCTTTTCGGAATTCCACGGAAATACGGAATCGTTACGAACATTTTACAAAAACAACGCATTTCGGTGCTATGATACCGGTATAGCCGCAAAAACAGCCGTCAAATTCGGGTGTTTTCGGAAAAAAAGCTTCCTTTTCCGGAGAATTATGTTATACTGTAATGTGAGTATTTATGGGGGTATATCCATGATTGTTGTAATTCCGGCATATGAACCGGATGAAAAGCTGCTCGGCGTGCTGCGTGATTTTACCGAGCATACGGATTTTCCGATCGTCGTCGTCAACGACGGCAGCAGCGAAGCCTGCCGTTCCGTCTTTGAAGCGGTCGAAACGTTCCCGCGCGTCACGCTGCTTTCGCATGAGAAGAACCGCGGCAAAGGCGCCGCGTTGAAAACGGCGTATGCCTATATAGCCGAACACTGCCCTGCCGACGAGGGCGTTCTGACCGTCGACGCGGACGGACAGCATCTGTTGAACGACTGTCTCAAGGTCTGCGAGGCGTATGCGGCGCATCCCGATGTGCTGATCACCGGTTCGCGCCGGTTCAAGGGCAAGGTCCCGCTGCGCAGCCGCTTCGGCAACAGCATCACGCGCGGCGTCTTTCAGCTGACGACCGGCAAGCGCGTCTACGATACGCAGACAGGTCTGCGCGCGTTCTCCGCAAGCCGCATTCCGGAAATGGTTGCGCTGCAGGGCGACCGCTACGAATACGAGATCCATCAGCTGCTCAGCTGCTGCACGCGCGGCAGCGGCGTGTTTGAGGTCCCGATCGAAACGGTCTACATCGACGACAACAGTTCTTCGCATTTCGACACGCTGCACGACTCCGCGAAGATCTACAAGGTCATCTTCAAATTCCTCGGACCGACGTTCTTGAAATTCATGTCGACGTCGTTCGTGAGCTTTCTGATCGACTTTCTGAGCTTCTGCCTGATCTTCTACGGCACGGTCGCGGCGTTCGGCGGCTTCGGCATCGCCAAAGAGATGTTCTCCTTCGACCGTTCGGTGACCTCGAAGTGGGCGGAAACGCTGCTTGCGATCAATCCGGTCGTGTTCGTCGGCGGCGGCGCCGTACTGCGCATGGTGTCGCTCGTGCTCGCGCGCGTCATCTCCGGCATCTGCAACTATCTTCTGAACCGGCGGTTCGTCTTTGACGGCGTGCGCAAGGACCGCAATCTTCTGCGCTACGCGGTCGTCGCGATCACGGTGCTTCTGATGAACTGGCTTCTGATCGAGCTGTTCACGCATCTCGGCGTGCCGGCATGGCTCGCGAACATCCTTGCGCAGCTGATCTGCTATCCGCTGTCGTTTCTGTTGCAGCGCTCGTTTGTGTTCCGCAGAAAGGACATCTGACCTTCGGAGAGTGTTATGACAAATCAACCTTCAAAACAGCCGAACAGCCGATGGAAAGCGCTGCGGATCGTTGCCGCGGTCGTTCTGAATCTTGCCATCGTGCTGTCCGCCGTCTACATCCTGTATCATATTCTGGATCACTTCAATCCGCGTCTGCACTTTATCGAGCAGTCCGACCTGCCGTTCGTGCCGTCGCTGTCGATCGTGATCCCGATTCTCACGGTCCTTTCCGTGCTGTTCTACGACCTGCTGTTCGTGGCGGGCGCGTTCAAGGGCAGACGGTTCAACAAGGGTCGGTTCTTCCTGATCGCGCTGATCGACGTGATCCTGTTTGTCGCGCTGTCGCTTGTGATCATCACGCACAGCTGCAATCTTCTGATGCGGCTCGGCTGCCAGACGGTCAACGAAGCGGAAGTCGTGGCGCAGCTCAGCACGCCGGTCCCGACCGAAGCGCCGACACCGGCGCCGACCGCGGAACCGACCGAGATCCCGACAATCGAAGCGACGCAGGCGCCCGCCTCCGCCGATCCGGCCGCGACGCCCGCGCCGACCGATACGCCCGCGCCGACGGGCACGCCCGCGCCGAGCACAATCCCGGGACTTTTGGGCAACAAGTTTGCCGAGAAGTTCACCGATGAAAAGCAGACGCAGGTCTACGACGCTTCGAACGTCGTTGAGACGCTTGCGGACGGAACCGAAAAGGCGCTGATCTACACCTATTCGAGCAATCAGGTCGTCGTCGAAATCTATCGCTGCAAGAATGGCAAGCAGGAGTATCAGATCGCGGACATCTACGTGCGCGACATCAACTGTTTCAAGACCGCCTACCGTCTGAATCCGAAGGACAATGTGAAGACGCAGAAGTACGCCGAGGAGATCGGCGCGATCGTCGCAACCAACGGCGACAACTTCAATGCGGGCAAGATCTCCGACGGTCTCGTGATCCGCAACGGCGCGCAGCTCTTCCCCTCCGGCGGCAAAAAGCAGACGCGCTACACCTCCGACCTCTGCGTGATCTTCTACGACGGCACGATGCGCGTGTACGACTGCAAGGCGGACAAGATCGATTACGACGAGATCCTGGCGAACTATCCGTATCAGGCGTTCTATTTCGGTCCGAAGCTTTTGAACGAGGACGGCACCGCGAAGAAGAAGTTCAATTCTTCGCTCGGCAACTACAATCCGCGCACGGTGCTCGGCTACTATGAACCGGGACACTACAGCCTGCTCATGGTGCTCGGCACGCGCGAGATGATCGACTACAACGGCAAAAACCACGGCAACGGCAAGTCGCCCGGCATGACGTTTGAAGATCTGAGCCTGCTCTGCGAACAGCTGGGCTACACGATGGCATACAACCTCGACGGCGGCGGTTCCTCGAGCATGTTCTGGAACAAGACGGTTTACGGGCACAACGACCGTACGCACGGCGACATTCTTGCCGTCGTGGACCTTGATTGAGGAGGCGGAGCATGAGAAAATCCACGCGCAAAGCAACCTTGATTCTCGCGCATGCGGGGCTGATCGTATCGGTCCTGTATCTGATCTGCTATCTGCTGTACGTGCTCTTCCCCGGCTTCCCGCTGAAGGCGTACCGCAACTTCTTCCTGTTCGACTATTTCTATCTGATCATCCCGGTCCTGTGCCTTGCGTCCGGTATTCTGCTGCAGATTTCCGCGACCAAGCCGAAGCGCAGGCGCACACCCAAAAACTGATTTAGGAGGCAAGTATGAATCGTTCGGATCTCGAATGCACCAACGCACTGTTGGACTTTCTCGAAGCAAGCCCGGTAAGCTTTGCCGCGGTACGCGAGGTTGCGCGCCGTCTCGAAGAACGGGGCTACCGCCGGCTGTCGTTTCAGACGCCGTGGACGCTTGAAAACGGCGGACGCTATTATGTGACGCGCAACGGCTCCTCGCTGATCGCATTCTCCGTGACGGAAGGCGCAAACGGCTTTATGATCGCCGCAAGCCACAGCGACAGCCCGTGCTTCAAGCTCAAGACCGACAGCGAAGTCCCCGCCTGCGAACACTATCTCAAGCTCAACACCGAGGGCTACGGCGGCATGATCTGCTCGAGCTGGTTCGACCGTCCGCTTTCGCTTGCGGGCCGCGCGATCGTCAAGAACGGCGCCGCATTCGAGACGAAGGTCGTGACCTTCGACCGCGATCTCTGCCTGATCCCGAACGTCTGCATCCATTTCAACCGCGAGATCAACAACGGCTACAAGTACAACAAGGCGGTCGACACGCTCCCGCTGCTTGCGAACACGACCGAAAAGGGCACGGTCAAGGCGCTTGTCGCGGAGCGTCTCGGCGTCGAACAGAACGCGATCGCGGCGCTCGATCTCTTTGTGATCAACCGCACCCGCGGCTCGATCTTCGGCGCGGACGACGCGTTCTTCTGCGCGCCGCGCATCGACGATTTGCAGTGCGCCTATACGACGCTTGAAGCGTTCCTCGAAGCCGAAGCGCCGAAGGCGATCCCCGTCTATGCGCTGTTCGACAACGAGGAGGTCGGCAGCGAAACGAAGCAGGGCGCCGCAAGCACGCTGCTCTTTGACGTTTTGACGCGCATTTCGGAGTCCAATGGACAGCCGCTGTCCGCGCTGCTGCCCGCGTCCCTAATGCTCTCCTGCGACAACGGACACGCGCTGCATCCGAACCATCCGGAACTGAGTGACGCCAAGAACGCGCCGCACATGAACGCGGGCGTCGTCATCAAGCACAACGCGAATCAGCGCTACACGACCGACGCGCTCTCCGAAGCGCTGTTTGCGGAAATCTGCGCGCGCGCCGACGTGCCGGTGCAGCACTTTGCGAACCGCAGCGACGTCGCAGGCGGCGGAACGCTCGGCAGCATCAGCAACACGCGCGTCTCCCTCAAGACCGTCGATATCGGGCTTGCGCAGCTTGCCATGCACTCCTGCGTGGAGACCGCGGGCGTCAGGGACACGGCGTACATGATCCGCGCCTGCAAAGCCTTCTTCGAAACGGCGCTGAAGCTGGACGAATCCGGCGCGATCGAGCTGCTGTAATCCCATATAATAGAACGGATCGGTGCGTTCCGATCCGTTTTTTTATTTGCGTTTGAGATAGGTTTTGATTGCGAAAAGCTTCCATTGCTTCGGCAGGATGCCGTATAGCTTCAGAAGCGGACTGGTGTTCAGGGTGTAGAGGAAGCGCGAGCGTTTGGCGGAAAGGATGCGAATGAGCTTTTTTGCCACCGCTTCCGGCGGGACGCTCCTGGATTCGACCTTGTGCGTGACGTAGAGGAACCGTTCGGCGCATTCCGGATAGTGTTCCGTGTTTACGGCAAACGATTCGATGCGCTCCACCGACCGGCCGATCAACGGCGTTTCGACCGCCCCGGGACGGATGACCGAGACCATGACGCCGATGAGCTGCAGCTCCATCGCAAGCGAAAAGGCGTACTGCTCGAGCGTGCCCTTGGTCACACCGTACAGCCCCGTAAACGGCAGCGGATCGAGCGGCGCAAGCTCGCTCGTCACGAGCACGACGCGCCCGTTTTCCCGAAGCAGCGGGAAGAACGCCTTGATCGCGCGGTACGCGCCGAACACGTTGACCTCGAAAATGCGGCGCATGCGCGCCTCGTCGATCTCGATCAGCGAACCCGTGTCATACACGCCCGCCATGTAGGCGATTGCGTCGAGCGCCGTCCCCTGCAGGGCTTCGCATGCAGACTGCACCGATGCGGGATCGGTGACGTCGATCGGAACAAACGCTGCGCCCTCCGGCACAACCGTGCCTTCGCGGTCGAGCCCGATCACGCGGTATCCTTGCCGTAAAAGCATACGGGCGCAGGCGGAGCCCATTCCCCCGCCTGCGCCGATCAGCAATACCGTTTTCATTGTTTTGCAGCTCTTAAGAGCGCTTCCCATTCCTTGACGATCGCGCGGTCGTCGAAGTAGTTGATGCGCATCGCCTTGCGTACGCGCGTGAGCGTGGCGTTGGTGATTTCCGTCGCCTTTGCGGTGCCTTCGCGCAGGATGTCGTAGACCGTGTCGATATCCGCCTCCCACTTTGCGCGCTCTGCGCGGATCGGGGCAAGCTCGCTTTCCAGGACGTTGATCAAAAACTTCTTGCAGGTGCCGTCGCCGAGGCCGCCTCTCTGATAATGCGCCTTCATCTCGTCTAAGTTCGCATAGTCGGGCAGAAACTCGGCAAAGTGCGCATCGGTGCAAAGCGCATCGAGATATGTGAACACGACGTTGCCTTCGAGATGTCCGGGGTCCTCGATGCGAAGATGCTGCGGATCGGTGAACATCTTGCCGTTGACCTGCTTTTTGACCGTCTTGACGTCGTCCGAGAGATAGATGCAGTTGCCCAAGGACTTACTCATCTTCGCCTTGCCGTCAACGCCCGGCAGACGCCGCTGCGTCTCGTTTTCGGGGATCATCGCCTTCGGCAGGACCAATGTGTCGCCGTAGATCTTATTGAACTTCTCGACGATCTCACGCGTTTGCTCGATCATCGGCAGCTGATCCTCGCCGACCGGAACGACGTTCGCGTCGAACGCGGTGATATCCGCCGCCTGCGACACCGGATAGCTGAAAAAGCCCGCCGGAAGCCCCTCGTCCGCAAAGCCGCGCATCTGAATCTCCGCCTTGACGGTGGGGTTTCTCGACAGTCGCGCGGTCGTCACGAGGTTCATATAATAGAAGGTCAGCGCATGCAGCGCGGGCAGCGCGGACTGTACGCAGATCGTGGACTTTTTGGGATCGATGCCGACCGAAAGATAGTCCAGCGCGACCTGAATCATGTTGTCACGGATCTTCGCCGGATTGTCCGCATTGTCCGTCAGCGCCTGATCGTCGGCGATCAGAATGTTGATCGCATCGAACTTGCCCGAATTCTGCAGTTCCACGCGGCGCTTCAAAGAGCCCACATAGTGTCCGAGATGCAGTCTGCCGGTCGGACGGTCGCCGGTCAGGATGATGTTTTTCTTGGTGTCCATACTCTGCCTCCGAGGTTTCAATTGATAGCATTATAACGCAAAACCCGCGGTTCGTCTATACCGAGTTTTCCGTTTTTTCGGGAATCGCCGTTTTGCAGATTTTACAACTCTCTTACAAGTCTGTTACCCCTCTGTTACAACTTTTGTTTTATACTGATGGCACAGGAAAAACGAAAGGAGCAATCCCCATGAAAAAACAGGCATTGATTGCGCTGATTCTCTCCCTGATCCTTCTTTGCGCGTGCGTACCGACGCCCGACGAAGAAGCGGTCGTCAACCGTGCGGACGGCGCGCTCGAAAAGGCGGTCCGCGGCAAGCCGGTCGATCCCTACACCTACGAAGCGCCGACGCGACTCGATAATACGGAGCTGATCCGCGAACAGGAGGTGCGTTTCGAAGCGGACGTGGAACTGCCGGACGCGCAGCAGTATCCGGTCACCACGATCAAGCAGCGAACGTTTGCCGCAAACGATATTGCCGCGCTGCTGAAAGCCGTTTCACAGGGCGACTGGACGATCCGCGAAAACGAGCTTTCACGCGAGGAGCTTGCCGTCGATCTCAAGAACGCGGCGAAGGGCGCTTATATGGGCGACGACGAGGAGACCGGCGAGCCGATCTGGGAGCCGATGGAGGACGAGATGCGCCGCATTCAGAAGCTGATCGAAGAAGCGCCGGTCGAGGACACCTTTGTTCGGATCGAACCGAAAAAGCTGACGTTTCCGATCAAAATGCGCGCGGTCAGGGACGGCGACGGAACGGTTTGGTATCTTTTTGGAAAGAGCGGCATGATTTCTCTGAGCCGCTTCCGCGACGGTAACATTCAGTACGAAGACTGGGTGCTGTTGGGCGATGCAACGCCCGGCGAACCTGCGCATACGCTTGAGAACATCCGGATTTCCGAGGCGGACGCGATCGCAAAGGGCGACGCCGTGATTGCGGCTCTTGGACTTACGGATTTCAAGGTTGCCGACGTACAGAAGGCAAGGTACATTCAGAGCTATTCCTATACGAACCTCGGCGAAGGGTTCTTCCTCACCTATGTCCCCGCGCTCGGCGGCGCGGTCCCCTGCTACTACCGCGAATCCCCCGATCCGGAGTTTCTCACATGGGAGTATACGAAGGATTCCGCGCTGACCTACGCCCCGCTTTGGGATCAGGAGTACGTGCAGATGTTCATTACGGACGAAGGTCTGCTGCATCTGGGCTGGGATTCGCCGAAGGAAACCGTGCTTGTCGCAAACGAGAATGTGCAGCTGCTGCCTTTCGAGGAGATTCAAAAGAACGTGATGAAAATCATCGAATACTGCACCGCCGGTTCGAAGAACGCCCCCATCCTTGTGAAGCGCATCGTGCTGACGACGGCGATTGCGCAGATTCCCGATCAGGGCGACGAGGCGTTTCTGGTTCCCGCATGGGCGTTCTTTGTGACAAACGAGCAAAACGAGCGGGATCATATCCCGCAGGAGGTCCTTTTGGTGAACGCGCTCGACGGCACGATGATCTATCAGTCGAAGCTGTTGGACGATCTGCCGGATCTTCCGTGATAAACAGCAAACGCGCCGGAGCAATCCGGCGCGTTTTGATTATGATTATTCGAGGAAGTCCTTGAGTTTCTTGCTTCTGGACGGGTGGCGGAGTTTGCGCAGGGCTTTCGCCTCGATCTGACGGATGCGCTCACGCGTGACGTTGAACTCCTTGCCGACCTCTTCGAGCGTTCTTGCCTTGCCGTCGTCGAGACCGTAACGGAGACGCAGAACCTTCGCTTCACGCGGGGTGAGCGTGTTCAGCACTTCGACAAGCTGCTCCTTCAAAAGCGCGACCGCCACGGCGTCCGCGGGCGCGGGCGCGTCGTCGTCGGGGATGAAGTCGCCGAGGTGCGAATCGTCCTCCTCGCCGATCGGGGTTTCGAGGGAAACCGGCTCCTGTGCGATCTTGAGGATTTCGCGGACCTTGTCCTCAGAGATGCCCATTTCGTGCGCGATCTCGTCGGGGCGCGGATCGCGTCCGAGCTCCTGCACGAGCTGACGGTTGACGCGGATCAGCTTGTTGATCGTCTCCACCATATGCACGGGGATGCGGATCGTACGCGCCTGATCGGCGATCGCGCGGGTGATCGCCTGACGGATCCACCACGTCGCGTACGTCGAGAACTTATAGCCCTTGCGGTAGTCGAACTTCTCGACCGCCTTGATGAGACCGAGGTTGCCCTCCTGAATCAGATCGAGGAACAGCATACCGCGTCCGACATAACGCTTTGCGATCGAAACGACGAGTCTGAGGTTTGCCTCCGCAAGCTGGTGCTTCGCGTCGAGGTCGCCGTCCGCCATGCGCTGCGCGATCTCGATTTCCTCCGCGGCGTTCAGAAGCGGAACCTTGCCGATCTCTTTGAGATACATGCGGACCGGATCGTCGATGTTGATGCCTTCGGTGCTCGCAAGAACCGTTTCGATCTGCGCGATCTCCTCGTTGATGTCCTCCGGAATCTCGATTTCCTCGACGATGTCGATGTTCAGGTCTTCGAGTTCGCCGTAGATCTTGTCCATCTGATCGGCGTCGATGCCGAGCTCGTTCAGCGTGTCCATGATCTCGGTGTAGGTCAGAATGCCCTTCTGCTTGCCGGATTCCAGCAGCTCGCGAATCTTCTGCTCCGCGTTGACGGGCTTCATGTCCGGTTCATCGTCGGATTTGTCGTCGTCCGAATCCTCCGGCTCGTCCTCCGGTTCCTCCTCCGGCTCGTCCGGGATCTTCTCGACCTTCTTCGCCTTGGGCTTGGACGCCTTTTTCGGCTTCTTCACCGGCTCTTCTTCGACCGGCTCCGGCTCGACCGGCGCTTCGACCGGTTCCGGCTCGACGGGCTCTTCCGTCTTCTTGGCCTTCGGCTTCGACGCCTTCTTGGGCTTTTTCACCGGCTCCTCTTCCGCAGCCGGCTCCGCCGTTTCGGGCTTGTCCTCCTGCGGCGCTTCAACCTTGATTTCTTCCGCGGTTTCGACCTTCTTCGCCTTCTTCGCGCGCTTCTTCTCCGTGGTTTCAACGGTTTCGTTGTTGGTGATCTTTGTTTCTTCCATGTCCCGTCTCCTTATTTATTTGCCCGTATGCGATTGGTTATTTCCTTCAAAACGGCATTGCGTTCCTCTGCCGTAAGATCCGGTCGTTTCAGCTCCGCCTGCAGCCGCGCGATCTCGTCCGCGCCGTTCTCCTGCTCCAGACGTTTCAGACAGTCGGCTGCCGCGCGCACCGCGTTTTCCGTCGCTTCCTCCTCGCGCAGGATCGCGGACACCGTTTCCGCCTCCTTGTCCGGAAGCTCGCCGACGTATTTCGCGATCGAAAACGCGGTCCCCTGTGTGCGGATCGCCTCGTAGAGCGCACGGTAGGTCGGATTCTTGATCCTCTCGGCGGCGTGCTTTTCTTCGCACAGCCGCAGCGCTTCCCGATCCTTGAGGCACGCGAGCAGCAGCGTGCGTTCGATCACGTCCCGCGAATCCTCGCCGTCTTCGGCGCGTCTGCGGAATCCGCCGCGGATCGGTGCCTTGCTGAGGTCCGGCGCGATCCCGCCGCTGCGCTGTCCCTGCGCGATCAGCGCTTCGAGCGGATAGCCCGTTTTTTTGCCGATCAGCCGGTAGTACCGCTCCTGCTCGATCGGCTGCAGGCTTGCGACGAACGCGCAGGCGTGTCTTGCGAACTGCTCGCGCGCGTTTTCGTCCTGCAGATCATAGTTTCTCGCCATCGCTTCGATCTTAAACGCGTTCAGCGACAGCGCGTTTTCCTTGAGCCGGTCGAACCCGTCCTTGCCGTAGATCTGCACGTATTCGTCCGGATCGAGGTCGTCCGGGAACGTGATGACGCGCACCTCGAGCCCTTCGGCTTTCAGGATGTCGAGCCCGCGTACCATCGCATTCTGCCCCGCCGCATCGCCGTCATACGCGATGTAGACCTTTTCGACATATCGCTTCAAAAGTCGCGCCTGCTGCTGTGTCAGCGCGGTGCCGAGGCTTGCGACGGCGTTCTTTACGCCCGCTTTGTACAGCCCAATCACGTCCATATAGCCTTCGACCATAACGAGATCGTCGAGCTTTTCGTTTTTGTGCAGGTTCAGCCCGTACAGGTTGTTGCGCTTGTTGTAGACCGGCGTATCGCCCGTGTTGATGTACTTCGGTTTTTCGTCGCCCATCACGCGCGCGCCGAAGCCGAGCACGGAGCCGTTGACGTTGAGGATCGGGAAGATCAGCCGCCCGCGGAACGCGTCGTAGACCGTGCCGCGCTCGCTGTTGTGCACCAGAAGTCCCGCGTCGATCAGTTCCTTTTCGGTGTAGTTCAGGCTCTTGAGATGCTTCAACAGCGAATCCCATGTGTCGGGCGCATAGCCGATGCCGAACTGCGTGATGATCTCCGTATTGAGCCCGCGCCGTGAGGCGTATTCGCGCGCCGGTTTGCCGATCTCGGGATCGACGAAGCACCGGCAGTAGTAGCGCGCCGCGTCGCGGTTCGCTTCGAGCAGGCGTTTTTTATAGGCGCGCTGTTTCTGCAGCTCGCGGTCGTTGATCTCGTTCGGAAGCTCCATGTTGACGCGCGCGGCAAGCTGCTGCACGGCTTCGTAGAAGGTCAGCCGCTCCATGTCCATGACGAACTGGATCACCGTGCCGCCCGCATGACAGCCGAAGCAGTAGAACAGCTGCTTGTCCGGAGAGACCGAGAACGACGGCGTCTTTTCGCCGTGCAGCGGACAACAGGCCCAGAGTTTGCGTCCCTTGGGCTTGAGTTCCACATATTCCGAAACGACGGATACGATGTCGTTTTTGTGCAGCAGCTCGTCGAGCCACGCGCTCGGAAATGCCATTCCCGATGCTCCTTTCGAAGATGTATCAGCTCCAGCTTTTCGGCACAAACAGTTTTTCGTAGGTACCGATCGCGTAGGTATCGCTCATGCCTGCGATGAAATCCGCAACGGCGCGTTCCTTGCCTTCGGTTTCGCGGGTGATCGCGTATTCCTCGTCCAACAGCTCCGGATGCGCAAAGTAGTATTCGTACAGCGCGCGCACCACGCCCTTTGCCTTGCCCTCCTCGCTCTTGGCGGTCGGGTTCAGATAGACGTTGTCGAACATGAACTGCCGCAGGACCTTGAATTCCTCGGCGTAGTCCGGCGAAAAGCGGATCAAGTCGCTGTCGAAGCTGTTGTAGATGACGTTGATGATCAGGCTGTTGATGCGCTTTGCGTGCGTTTCGCCGAACAGTTCGATGCACGAACGCGGCAAGTCCGCCTCGTTGAGCACGCCCGCGCGCATGGCGTCGTCGATGTCGTGGTTGATATAGGCGATGCGGTCCGCCAGCGAAACGACCTTGCCTTCGACCGTTGCGGGATGTCCGCTGCTCGTGTGATTCACGATGCCGTCGCGCACCTCCCACGTGAGGTTCAGACCTTTGCCGTCGTACTCGAGCTTTTCGACGACGCGCAGGCTCTGCAGATTGTGTTTGAAGCCGCCGGGCAGCAGTTCGTTCAGAACCTCTTCGCCCGCATGTCCGAACGGCGTATGTCCGAGGTCGTGCCCCATCGCGATCGCCTCGGTCAGATCCTCGTTGAGCCGCAGCGCGCGGGAGATGGTGCGCGCAATCTGCGTGACCTCCAGCGTATGCGTGAGCCGCGTGCGGTAATGATCGCCCTTCGGTGCAAGGAACACCTGCGTCTTATGCTTCAGACGGCGGAACGACTTCGAATGCAGGATGCGGTCGCGGTCGCGCACAAACTCGGTGCGCACGGGACACAGCGGCATCGGCACATCGCGGCCGCGCGTGTTGACCGACAGCGTCGCATAGGGCGAAAGCATCTGCTTCTCCCATTCCTCGCGCATTTTTCGAACCGATCCGTCTTCCATCGTCGTCCTCCGCAAAACTATTCAATAAATATATACGCCAAAACTGCAAATTTTCCTTTTTTCTTTTCGCATTTTCTTTTTCCGCGCAGCAAAAGAGCGGGAGATCGCTCTCCCGCCCTCTTGTTCAACAGTTCTTATTTGTACAGGCCGCGCTCGGTGTAATGCGTATGCAGCAGCTCGTGCGCCTTGTGGCTGTTCGGCTCGCCGAGATAGTCGCGATAGAGCGCCTGGACTTCGGGATTCTCGTGGCTCTTGCGGAGCGGCATATTGTCGTCCTCGCCGTAGAGCGCCGCCGCGCGCTTTGCGCGGAGATCGACGAAGTTGCGGACGGAGCCGGGCTGAATCGGCTGACCGCCGCCGTTGACGCAGCCGCCGGGGCACGCCATGACCTCAACGAACTCGTACTGCTTCTCGCCGCTCTTGATCATGTCAAGGAGCTTCGAAGCATTCTCGAGACCGCTGGTGACCGCAACGCGCACCTTGACGCCGTTGAGATCGTATTCCGCTTCCTTGATCGCTTCGGTGCCGCGTACGGCATGGAATTCGACCTTTTCGAGCGTCTTGCCGGTGACGACTTCGTACGCGGTACGCAGAGCGGCTTCCAT
>JAFRRO010000025.1 GCA_017428025.1 Clostridia bacterium | reverse complement strand
GTGCGGGATGAAGCGAGGCGGAAGCGCGGGTCGAACAGGGAGCAGAAGGAAGCGAATAGCGACGCGCTGCGACCATGTGAGACCATCGGGTGGATCGCGAAGCGAGACGGAAGGGTTGTCGAGCTGCTATACAACCCCCTCAGTCGGCATACGCCGCTCCACTTCGCTTCGCTGCCGTTACATAGGTAGATCGCGCGCTTCCCGCGCGTACCATGCTGCCCCTTGCACAGGGGAGCCTTTTGGTTGAGCTAAAAAAGCCCTCCCTGTGCAAGGGAGGGTGGCAGCCGTCAGGCTGACGGGAGGGTTGTTTTGTGCTGCTTTTCAGCTCAGCAGCGCTTCGATTTCGGGCATGGCGGCTTCGGCGCATTCGCGGCCGATGGCGATCGCGCGTTCCGCGCCGGTCGTGGAGACGAGCCCCATGAAGGACACATCCGGCTTGATGCGCACGTCGACGGAATCGTTGCGCAGGCGACCCATCGCCTTTTGCATCAGGTCAAACGCGCGCAGCACCGTCGCATGCGCGGTCGGCGCCTTGCCCGGCTGAATGACGAACGGGCTCTTGATCGAAAGATCAACCGCGATGACCGCGTCCGCGCCGTGTTCGCGCAAGACCTCCACGGGCAGCTCCTGCAGCGTGCCGCCGTCGATGTACCAATGCCCCTGCACGTATGCGGGCGTAAAGACGCCGGGCACCGCCATGCTGGCGCGCGCCGCTTCGTGCAGCTTGCAGTGTTCGAAGATATGGTATTCGGCGCTTTCGAGGTCGGTTGCGCCGATGAAGCACGGAATCCGCGTGTCCTCGATCATCAGTCCGTGCGACAGGGTGCTGATGATTTCCTCGACCTTGCTGCCCGAAAGGACGCCGCCGCGCGTGATGATCGTCGGGTCGATGATGTCCTTCGGCATCAGCGTCACGAGATACTGCTCGAGCAGTTTGAGGTCGGTGCCCGCCGCGTAGATCGCCGCGACCAGCGCGCCTGCGCTGCAGCCGGAAATCATGTCGATCGGAACGTTGTGTTCCTCCAATACCTGCAGGACGCCGATGTGCGCCATGCCTCTGCCGCCGCCCGCGCCGAGCGCGAGACCGATTTTCTTCCGTTCACCCATGTTGAGACTCCGTTTCTTTGCGGGTCTTTGCCGCCCGCTTGCTGCATTATATCAGACGCGGACGGCAAACGCAAGCGCTTAAGGCGTTTCGCCGAACGGAGCGGGCGTCGGGCGCAGATCCTTTTCGCGGCGCAGGATGTACTGCACGACGTCGTCATGCAGGATGCGGATCTCGTCGGACGCTTGATCGTAGCGGATTTCGCTGCAGGGAACGGAATGGAAACTGTCAAGATTGACTGTCCACATTTTGGCGGCCTTGCCGTGTTCATACAGGTCGATCCTGCCGTCGTGAAGCAGATAGTCCACCGGATCCGCCCATCTTGCGCCGATGTCCGGGAAAGCAACGTGATCGGTCCACCGGAACGTTCCCTTTTTGCAATGGATGTCCAGCGTGCCGCCCTTCTCGAAGGCGATTCCGCCGACGGCGACCCATTCGCCTTCCAATTCGGAGGCGGGAGGATCGCTCTGATCCTTCGGCGGGACGACGGCGCCGGTTTCGTCGACGCGGCGGCGGAAGACCATGACCGTATCGAACGGCGCGGTTGCCTGCTCCATGCGGACGGTGTGGTCGGTCGGATCGAGCACGATGCGAACCGGCGTGCCGAAGAAGGAACGAACAAGCGGGAGCGCGCTGTGGGTGCTGAGCGCAACCGTCTGATCCTTGAGCTCCCACCACAAGAAGTCGCTCTGTTCGGTCTCGCCGTCGTGCAGCGCCGTGACCGTCAGGTTCTTGTTCGCGTTGACCTCGATGCTGACGTCCCAGCCCTCGGCAAACAGCGTGCCGTCGAAGCCGTCCCAGTAGCCGGCGAAGGACCAGCCGCTCGTTTCCTGCGCGGGCTCCGTCACGCGGCGGAATGCCAGAACGGGACCGCCCTGCGCGGCATACAGCTTCAGTTCGCCGCTGTCGGCGTCGATCACGCCGGTCAGCGCGCCGTCGATCGCGCGGACGGTCAGCGAGGCGTCAAAGAGTTCGAACGGGTTGCTGTTCGCGTCCGCTCTGCCGTTCAGCCGCAGCAGGTAGCGCGCGCTGCCGTTTTCGAAGCGGATGGTGCCGAGAAGACCGCGAAGGTCGAACGCGGAGGAGGGGACTTCGGCGCGCAGCAGCTCCCACACGCCGTCGAGGTCCGTTGCGCCGATCGCTCTGCCCGTCGGCAGGGTGGGCGCGGCGGATGCGTCGGGAACGACGCGGTAGTAGGCGCGGCAGGAAAAGTTTGCGCCGACCGTCAGGCAGGCGCCGCCGTCGGCGCTCCTGATCAGCGAGAGCGTTTGCGCGTCGGACACCAGAAGCGTTTCGCCGTCCTGTTCGGTCAGCCGATACGTCTCGGTTTGCGCATCGCCGTCCGGATACCGCGTGACGGTCGCCGTGCCGTTCCGATCGATCACGAGCGTGGAGGGCTTGCCGCCTTCGCCGTCGTCGGAGGTCCACTCGCCTTCGAGCGAATCGGGATCGTACGGATGCTCCGGCAGCTCGATCGGATCGGGAGCGTCGGCGGGAACGGTCGGTTCGGTCGGATCGGCGGTCTGCGGCGCGTCCGTTGCCGCGGCGGTGGCGTCGGCCGGTCTGGTCGGCGCGTTCTTCTTCGACACAAACGGCATGATCACGACGAGCAGCAGCGCGGCGCACGCGGCGACGCTTACGCAAGCGGTCAGCGCATAGGTCAGGATGCGGCGCATCCGCTCGTGCTTCGGCGGCCGCGCCTGCGGTTCGTTTGTGGCGGCAGCGGCGCCCTCCTCCTTCTGCTGTTCGAGCATGGCGGCAAAGCGCGTGCGCGCTTCGGGCGGGACCGGCTCCGCGGTCTGCTCGTACAGGATCTTCCGTCCCTGTTCTTCGGCGTCCAGATACACGGCTTCGCGCAGCAGTTTTTCAAAATCACGCTTTTTCATGGCCTTTTCCCTCGCAGATCTTCAGAACGGCCTTTCGCGCGCGCATGAGATAGACGCGCACGGAAGCCTTTCCGACGCCCAGAAGCTTTGCGATCTCGCGATCGCTCAGATCCAGCAGATACTTGTAGCGCAGCACGTCCTTGAAGTCCTCGGGCAGCTGCTTGAACGCGTCGTGTACCTGTTCGAGCGTCAGCGTCCGGATCGCCTTTTCCTCGACCGAGGCGTTCGTGTCCTCGATCATCTCCTCCTGCGTCAGTCCGGTCAGCCGCTTTTTGTCCCGCAGACGGTTCAGCGCGTTGCGCTTGACCGCGGTCAACAGATAGTACGGCCGTGCGTCCGGCGCGAGATCGCGCACGGTTTCGATGTGACGCATGCAGTTGATAAACGTATCCTGCACGGCGTCCTCGGCTTCGGACTCGTCGTGCAGAAGCTTGACCGCCGTGAACTTCATGCGGTGATAGGTTTTGTCGAACAGGTCGCTCAAGAGTGCGGCGTCCGCTTCGCTGTCCAACAAGGCAAGCAACAGAATCATGCCAGCATTCGCCCCTTCCTACTGGTTTCTCATAAAGGAGACACTCGAACCGTCGAAAGTGTTACAGGTTTTTTCGAAAAAAAGTACAAAAAAGATCCCGAAGCGGGTTCGGGATCGAAAGCGTGCGGTTCAGTTCCAAAGATCGGGATGTTCCAGAAGGTACTTGGCTTCCGTTCCGTCGAGCCAGACCTTCAGCGCCGAAACGGCGTTGTCGTTGCGTACGGAGGTGCTGCCGATCGGCGCTTCGAGCACGGTCAGCCCGAACGCGTTTTCTACGGCGGCGCGCTTCCAGCCGGCCGCTTCCAGCGCGGCGATGTTCGCCTCGTCCTTCAGCACGGCGACGCACGCATTGGCGGCGGCGTTCGCCTGGTCGACCTCCTCGCCCTCTTTGGCTTCGGTCACGTTGACGAACGTCGGCTGATAGCCGGTGTTCGCCTGGAAGTACGCAAGCAGCGTCGTCATGGTCTCGTCGTCGTACGCGAGCGTGAACGCGGCGTTTTCGGGCGGCGTCGGGACCTGGGACTTGGCACAGCAGCTGAGCCCGCAGGAACAGCCGATCGTGCCGAACAGAAGAATTGCGATCGCAAGGATCGAAAGAATGCGTTTCATAGGATGCTCCTTATCGGATATTCGATTCATGATAGCACACTTTCGGTGCGTTCACAACCCCCAAAAATGAAAAAATCGCGCGAATCGCGTCGGGATCGACGGGAATTCTTGCAATTTCCGGCGAAATCTGTTATGCTAAATTATTGTCAAACGACAGATTACGGAGGAACGGATATGCAGATCATCGTCGTCGGCTGCGGAAAGATGGGATCGTCGCTTGCGGTACAGCTCGTTGCGGAGGGACACCGCGTGACGATCGTGGATCGCAGCGAATCGGTCATCGAACAGATCAGCAACACGCAGGATGTGATCGGCTACGTCGGCAACGGCGCGGTCTTTTCGGTGCTGGAATCGGCGGGCGCAAAGGAAGCGGACCTGCTGCTGGCGCTCACCGAGAGCGACGAACTGAACCTGCTCTCCTGCCTCATTGCGCATAAGATCGGCGCAAAGCATACGATCGCGCGCGTCCGCAATCCCGAATACGCCGCGCACATGTACGAGATCTCCGAGGACCTCGGACTTTCGATGACGGTCAATCCGGACCGGCAGGCGGCGGAAGAGATCGCGCGCGTGCTGCGGTTCCCGGCGGCGATGCATGTGGAGCTGTTTGCGAACGGCCGCGTCGAGCTTGTCTCCGCAAAGCTGCCCGAAAAGAGCGTGCTGGGCGGCATCCCGCTGTATGAACTGCCGCAGAAGCTCGGCAGCAAGGTCCTGATCTGCGCCGTCGAACGCGGCGGGACCTATACGATTCCGGGCGGCTCGTTCGTGCTGCAGGGCGGCGACACGCTCTATCTCACCGGTGCCCCGCGCGAGGTCGCAAAGACGCTGCGCAAGGCGGGCATTCTCGCGAACCCCGTCCGTTCGGTCATGATCGGCGGCGGCGGACGCATCAGCTATTACCTCGCGCAGGAGCTCTGCAAGAGCAACCTCTCCGTCAAGATCGTCGAGCACAGCAAGGAGCGCGCGCGCCAGATGGCGGAGCTGCTCCCCGACGCCGTGGTGCTGAACGGCGACGTGACCGACCACGAGCTGCTGCAGGAGGAGGGCATCGAGAACACCGACGCGTTTGTTGCGCTGACCGGTCTCGACGAGGGCAACATCCTCTCCGCGCTGTACGCAAAGCACCGCAAGGTGTCGAAGGTCATCGCGAAGGTCAACAACGATTCGCTCGAAACGCTCGTCAAGGACGTCGCGCTCGATTCGGTGATTTCGCCGAAGGGCATTGCGACCAACCAGATCCTGCGCTACGTGCGCGCGCGTGAAGCGAGCGCCGGGCACGGCGAGATCCGCGGGCTCTACAAGATCGCGGACGGTTCGATCGAGGTGCTCGAATTCCTGGCGAGCGACGAGAACGTTTCGCTGCTCAATATCCCGCTCAAGGACCTCAAGACGAAAAAGCATATCCTGATCGCCTGCATCGTGCGAAACGGCAAGGCGATCATCCCCGGCGGCATGGACAGCATTCAGGCGGGCGACATCGTCATGGTCGTCACCGAGCAGCGGCTCATGAACGACCTCGGCGACATCATGGAGGACGTCAGATGAACCGGCGGATGGTAGTCTTTCTCCTGGGGCGCATCCTCTTTGCGGAGGCGATCCTGATGCTGCCGTCGGTGCTCGTCGGGATCATCTACCGCGAGGCGATCACGTGGTGTTTTCTGCCCGCGATCGGCGTGCTGCTGCTTCTGGGACTGTTCGGACTGAAAAAACCGAAGAACACGACGATCTACGCGCGCGAGGGCTTCTTTGTCGTCGCGGCGTCGTGGGTTCTGATGTCGCTGTTCGGCGCGGTGCCGTTCTGGCTTTCGGGCGGGTTCAACACGTTCTGGGACTGTCTCTTTGAAATCGTCTCCGGCTTCACCACGACCGGCGCGTCGATCCTCGAGACGGTCGAACAGCTCCCGCACTGCATCCTGTTCTGGAGAAGCTTTTCCCACTGGATCGGCGGCATGGGCGTGCTGGTGTTCGTGCTGGCGGTCATGCCGATGAGCGAGGAACGCTCGATGCATCTGATGCGCGCCGAGGTGCCGGGACCCGTTGTAGGCAAGCTCGTTCCGCGCATGCGCGACACGGCAAAGATCCTTTACGCCGTCTACTCCGCGCTCACGGTGATCCTCATCATTCTGTTGTGCGCGGGCGGCATGCCGCTGTTTGAATCGGTCTGCCACGCATTCGGCGCGGCGGGCACCGGCGGATTTTCGGTCAAGAACGCAGGTATCAAGGCATACGACAGCACCTATGTCCACGTCGTGCTGTCCACGTTCATGCTGCTGTTCGGCGTCAATTTCAGTCTGTATCATTTGATTCTGATCGGCAGATGGAAGAACGCCGTCCGCTCCGAGGAGCTGCACGTCTACGGCGGGATCGTGGCGGCAGCCGTCGCGCTGATCACGATCAACACGTTTTCGGCGGTCAAGGGCTTCGGGCTGACGCTGCGCGACGCCTATTTTCAGGTCTCGTCGATCATCACGACGACCGGCTACGCAACGGTCAATTTCGACCAATGGCCGGGCTTTTCCAAGATGACGCTGCTGCTTCTGATGGTCTTCGGCGCATGCGCGGGTTCGACGGGCGGCGGGTTGAAGATCAGCCGCGTCGTGATCCTGTTCAAGACGGCGCGGCAGGAGGTGCGAAGACTGCTGCACCCGCGCGCGGTCACGGTCGTGCGCATGGAGGGCAAGCCGGTCGGATCGGATCTGATCCGCGCGACGCTGGCGTTTTTCCTGCTGTATGTCGCGTGCCTTGCGGCGGGTGTGCTGCTGCTGTCGCTCGGCGAACAGGATTTTCTGACGAACTTCACCGCAACGCTCGCGTGCCTTTCCAACATCGGACCGGGTCTTGCGCTGGTCGGACCGACCGAGAACTACGGCTTCTACAGCAGCGCGTCGAAGATCCTGCTTTCGTTCGAAATGCTTGCGGGACGTCTGGAGCTGTTCCCGATCATCATGCTGTTCAGCCCGCTGACCTACCGGCGCAGAGCAAATTAAGCAAACAAAAAAGCGGATCGCTTCGGCGGTCCGCTTGTTTGTTCGTGCGCTCAGCGCAGATGCAGCTGTTCCAGCGTGCTGCGCTCCAGCACGGCAAACAGCTCGCAGCTTTCGTTCAACGGTTCGTCGGGATCGGGGGAGGCGCTTGTCTGCCCGTTCTCGCGGATCGCCACGATGTTCATCCGGTAGCGGTCGCGCAGACGCAGCTCACGCAGCGTCTTGCCGATCCATTCCTTTTTGGGCTTCAGACTGCACACGCACAGCTCGCTGCCGAGATCGAAGAATTCGAGGAAGTCCGAGGACATCAGCCGGCGTGCGGTCAGCTCCGCGCTCTCCTTTTCGGGATAGATGATCTCGTCCGCGCCGACGCGCCGCAGAATTTCGCCCATGCGCAGCGACGCCGCCTTCGCGATGACGTGCGGTACGCCGAGCTCCTTTGCAACCATGACGCACATGATGCTGGAATCCAGACTGCTGCCCATCGAAACCACGACGGTATCCACGCCGGAAAGCCCGAGTCCGCGGATGATCTCCGGATCGTTCAAATCGGCGGTCACGGCGCAGCTGACGTCGTTCGCAAACTTGCGGACGTTTTCTTCGCTGTCGTCCGCGATCAGCACGTCCGCGCCGCCCTTGCAGAGCGCGGCGGTCAAAAACTGTCCGAACCGTCCGAGTCCCAAAACTGCAATCGATTTTTTCATAAGAACCTCCTTGTCGTCAGCCGACGTAGTAGCGTCCCTGCGCGTAGCGGATGTTCTTTCCGCCCGACAGGTCGATATGGAAGAACAGCGCGAGCGAGATCGGACCGATTCTTCCGAGATACATGCAAAGGATGATCAGGATCCGTCCGAAGACGGACAGATGCGGCGTGAGTCCGCGGCTCAGCCCGACCGTTCCCGTCGCGCTGAACACCTCATAGATCGCGTCCTGCATCGGAATGCCGTCCGCGGCGATCAGCACAACGGCGGAAAGCAGCGACAGGAACAGACTGAAGAACAGGATCGCCGCCGCCTTGCGGACCAGTTCAAAGGAGATGCTCCGGCGGAACACGACCGTGTCCGCGCGTCCGCGCACATAGGAGAACGCGGAGAGCAGCAGCACGACGACCGTCACCGTCTTGACGCCGCCAGCGGTGCCCATCGGGGAACCGCCGATGAACATGAAGACGCTGCCGAGGATCACGGAGCCGTCGGTCAGCGCGCCCTGCGGAACGGCGGAGAAGCCAGCGGTGCGGTATGTGACCGACTGGAACGTTGCGTTCAAAAGCTGCTGTCCGAACGGCAGCGCGCCGAGCGTCTGCGGATTGTTCCGTTCGAGAAGCAGCGTTGCGGCAGCGCCGATCACGATGAGCGCCGCCGTGACGCACAGCACGAGCTTCGTTTGCTCGCCGAGGTGCCGGAAGAACCAGCGCACGCCGCGGCGGTGCCGGACCGCCTCCTTCGCGGTCGAGAACGAATCGAACCAGACGATATAGCCGAGACCGCCGATCACGATCAAAAACATCGTGACCGTCAGGACGTACGCGTTCGTCTGATAGGGGATGAAGCTTTCCGGACCGATGAGATCGAGTCCGGCGTTGCAGAACGCCGAGATCGAATGGAAGACCGCGTACCAGACGCCGCGCACGGGACCGAATTCGGGCACGAACGCGAATGCGTAGAGCAGCGCGCCGATGCCCTCGATCAAAAACACGCCGCGCATGACGCGCTTGAGAAACCGCAGGACGTCCTGCAGCGAATCCAGGTCGAACGCGTCGCGCAAAAGCGCGCGGTTGCGGATCGTGAACGTTCGTTTCAGCACCAGAAACAGCGAGGAGGAAACGGCGACGATGCCGAGCCCGCCCATCTGGATCAGCAGAAGAATCACGATCTTGCCGAACAGCGACCAGTAGGCGTAGGTGTCGACCACCACGAGTCCGGTCACGCAGACCGAGGTCGTCGCGGTAAACAGCGCGGTCAAAAAGGGCGCGCGCGTCCCGTCCGCCGTTGCAAACGGCAGAGACAGCAGACCGGTCCCCAAAAGGATCAGCAGCAGAAACCCCAGCGGAATGATCTGCGCGGAGGACAGCCCTTTCTGTTTCATCGCAAACGCCCTTTCCGTGCGGCGCACAGGAATATATATATTATAGCGGCACTTTCGCCGCATTGCAAGCGTCGGGAAGAAATCCGGGCTGGATTCTGCGTCGCAAGCGGTCCCTTTGGCTGCGCTGCCGTCCCGTTTCGCTCCGGGATCCTTCGGCCTGCGCCTCAGGATGACACCGCAGGGAGCGCTTCCGCAAAGGCCTGTCATTTTGAGCGTCGGCGAAAAATCTCCGGACGCACGGTTGCTTTGCTCCTTTTTCGCCGGTACGCGGCGCAGCCCCCGGCGTCTCGCGTCAATGCGTATTCGCACGGCAGGGATGCTTGCAATCCGTCGCAAAGGCTGTTATACTGTGAAAAAAGGAAAGGCGGCGCGCGCATGCAGATTACGGTTTACGATGAAAACAGACGGCCGGAAACGCCGGACCTTCGGACGCTGGACGCGTTCGATGCGTCGTTCTGCACGGAACATTACGTGTTTCATTTCAGGTCCGGTTCGTGCGCCGCGCGGGAGATCGAACAAATCGCCGCAGAGCAGGAACGCTGCTTCCGTACAATCGAGGAGACGCTGCGGATTCCGTTTACGCATCGGATTCGGTATTTTCTTGCGGACTCTCCGGAGGAAAACGGAAGGATTTTGGAGGAACTGTTCGGCATGTATGCGCCGGGCAACGGATTTGCGATCGGTCCGAACAACGTGTTTGCCGTCTATAACGATCGGATCAAATGCATCGGCGCGCACGAGGATACGCATCTGATTTCCTACGCCTTTTGCGATCCGGCGTGCGAGTTCCTTTCGGAAGGGCTTGCGATGCGGATGGACGGACAATGGTGGGGCGAACCGAACGCCGAATGGGTGAAGCGGTTTTTGCAGGACGGGCGGTATCGCCCGGTACTCGCGCTTGCGGATGACGAGACGTTCGAAAAAATGCCGTGCGAGATTACCTATCCGATTGCCGGCGCCTTTACGGCATTTCTGACGGAGCGCCTCGGTGTTCCCGCTTATCTGGAACAGATTTACAAGCCGAAGCAGCCGCTGAAAGAAAAGCTCGAACACGCGTTCGGAATGCCGCCCGAAGCGGTCGAGCGCGCGTTTCTGGATTGGATCGGAAAATAGAATAGAAAAGAAACCGCCTGCGGGCGGTTTTTTGATTCAGGAAAGTGATCCCCGCAGCAGCTGCCGAAGCTCCTGCGCCTCGGAGACCGTCAGGGGCTTGTCCGAGATCATGCGGTAGAGGTAGAGAAAGATCGTGTCGAACGGCGGTTCCGAACAGAGGTCGGCATGCCGGTCCATCCAGTGCGCGATCGCCATGGAATCGGACGGATTCAGAAACGTCACCGGCTCCACGCCGTCGAGCAATTCGCGCAAAGACCGCATCACATGATCGGTTTCCGACTCGATCGAAAAGCGTCCGGCGGGCATCGGCGCGGGCTTCGCCTTTTTGCGGTACGGGCGGACGTCGCGCGGATCGGGACCGAAATCGGCAAGCAGTTCGCGGTACAGCCGGTAGCACGCCAGCGCGTCGCACAGCGCGTCGTGATGATGCTCCAGAGGAATGTCAAACGCGGCGCACAGCGTATCGAGCCGGTAGCTGCCGTACGTCTCGCGCGAAAAGCGCCGCCGCGCCATCTGCACGGTGCAGGCATAGGTGAATTCCGGCACGGGGATGCCGCAGCGCTCGAGCGTGCCCGAAAGGACGCCGAGATCGAACGCCGCGTTATGCGCGATCACGACGCTGTCAGAAAAATTCGCGGCGATGCGCGGCCAGACCTCGGAAAACGTGGGCGCGTTCTCCACGTCCATGGGCGTGATGCCGTGGACCTGAATGTTGTACCCGTCGAACCACGTTTCGGGGTTTACAAGAATCGATTCGGTTTTGACGATTTCGCCTGCTTCTGCGACGACGAGCCCGATCTGACAGATTGCGGGGACCTTGCCGTTCGGTGTTTCGACGTCGAGCGCGACGATGCGGGATGCGTTCGTTTCCATACGCACAGTATAACAGAACCGTCCGGTTTTCGCAACGATTGCGAAACTGCGGAAAAAACCGGCTTGCGGCGCTTGCGGACACCGCCGTTTTGTGGTATAAATATCTTAATTGAACGAAGAAGGACGGAATCGTCTTCCATGGAAAACACAAAGAAAAAAGGGCCCGGGCTCAGGCACCTCAAGCCGTGCATCAGGGGCTATGTGACGCCGTCGGTCATGACGCCGGTGCTGATCATCTTCGAGGTCGCGCTGGAGATCCTGATCCCGCTTCTCATGGCGGCGCTCGTCGACGGCGGGCTGTACCGCGTGGAGCAGTTTCAGCTGCAGGGCGTGATCTCCCGCCTGCCGTACCGGAACAATCTGCAGTTCGTGCTGTGGGTGGGCGGACTGATGGTGCTCGCATCGCTGCTGTCGCTTTTATGCGGCGCGCTTGCCGCGCGCACGTCGGCGGTCGCGTCGATGGGCTTTGCGAAGAACCTGCGCGAACGGATCTTCGGCAAGATCCTGCAGTTCTCCTTCAAGAACACCGACCGGTTCCAGACCTCGTCGCTCGTCATCCGCGCGACGACGGACGTCAACAATCTGCAGAACACCTATCAGATGTTCCTGCGCATGATGTTCCGCGCGCCGATCATGATGGTGCTTGCGGCGATCATGGCGTTCCGCATCAACGTGAAGCTGTCCTACATCTTCGTGATCGCGCTGCCGCTCGTGCTTACCCCGATGCTGCTCTTTATGTTCATCGGACGCAAGCGGTTCAAGATGATGTTCACAAAGATGGACACCATGAACAGCGCCGTGCAGGAGGACCTGATCGGCATGCGCGTGGTCAAGTCGTTCGTGCGCGGACCGTATGAAATCGGCCGGTTCCGGAACAGCGCCGACGATCTGATGAAAACGCAGATCTACGCGCAGAAGCTGTTCTCGTTCGCGAGCCCGATCCAGCTCGGCGTGATGTGGGGCGCGACGATCCTGCTGTGGCTGTTCGGCGGACGGATGAGCGTTTCGCCGGACGGGAACCTGCCCATCGGCGAGCTGACCGCGCTGATCGGCTATTCGACGCAGGTCATCGCCTCGCTGCAGATGGTTTCGATGTTCCCGCTCATGCTTTCGAGAATGCGCGCGTCGCTCGACCGCATCAACGAGGTTTTTGAAGAACAGATCGACATCGAATCCCCCGAAAGCGATCTTACGGTCGAGACCGGCGAGATCGAGTTCGATCACGTCGACTTCTCGTATTCCGGCAATCCGGAGGTATTGAATCTCAAGGACGTCAGCCTGCACATCCTGCCGGGGCAGACGGTCGGCATCATCGGCGGCACGGGCGAGGGCAAATCGACGCTCGTGCAGATGATCCCGCGCCTCTATGACGTGCTTTCCGGCGCGGTGCGCGTATCCGGTCACGACGTGCGCGAATATGGGCTTCGGGCGCTGCGCGACGGCGTTTCGATGGTGCTGCAGAAGAACATGCTGTTCTCGGGCAGCATTCGCGAGAACATGCGCTGGGGCGATCCGGACGCGACGGACGAACAGATCCGCGAGGCATGCAGAATCGCGTGCGCCGACGGCTTTGTCACGGCGTTTCCGGACGGGTACGACACCGACCTCGGGCAGGGCGGCTGCAACGTGTCCGGCGGACAGAAGCAGCGGCTTTGCATCGCCCGCGCGCTTTTGAAGAAGCCGAAGATCCTGATTCTCGACGACTCGACGAGCGCGGTCGACACCGCGACCGAGGCGAAGATCCGGGACGGTCTCAAGAAACTCACCGACATGACCAAGATCATCATCGCGCAGCGCATCACCTCGATCATGGGCGCGGATCAGATCATCGTCATGGAGCACGGCGCGATCTCCGACGTCGGTACGCACGAGGAGCTGCTGCGCCGCAGTCTCATCTACCGCGAGGTCTATGAATCGCAGGTCAGAGAGGAGGCGAATGCGTAATGCCGCCGAGAGGAAGCTCTTTCAACAGCAAAATGGGCGGAAAGCGCGCCGAAAAGCCGCTGAAAACGCTCGTTCGCCTGTTCCGCTATTTCAAAAACTGCACCGGCATCCTGATCGTTTCGATCATTTCGATCCTTGCGTATTCCGCCGCGTCCAACTATGCGGTGCTGATGACGAAGAAGCTGGTCGAGGTGCTCGAAGCCGGCATCGGCGCGGATATGGCGAAGTATGCCGCGCTGCTCATCGGCATGGCGATCCTCTACGCGATCGCCGTCGTCACCAACTTCCTGCTGAACCGGCTGATGCTCTCCTGCTCTGCGCGCGTCATGTGCGCGCTGCGCAAGGAGATGTTCGAGAAGATGCAGCAGCTTCCGATCTCGTTCTTCGACGGACGCACGCACGGCGAGCTGATGAGCTATTACACCAACGATACCGAGGCGGTCAACGAGCTGCTGCACCATTCGATCACGCAGATGCTGATTTCGATTTCCTCGCTGGTTTTCGTGTTCGGGCTGATGGCGTCGCTGTCCATACCGGTCGTATTCATCATGATCTGCATGGGCGTAACCGTGTTCTACGTGATGCGCGGCGTCACGAAAAAGAGCCGCCGGAACTTCAAAAAGCAGCAGTACGAGCTGGCGGCGGTCAACGGCTACATCGAGGAGATGATGGAAGGTCAGAAGGTCGTCAAGGTCTTTACGCACGAGGACAAGGCGAAGGCGGGCTTCAAGGTCCACAACGACGAGCTCTGCAAGGTCGCGACCGACGCGAACACCTACGCAAGCATCGTCGGTCCGCTGATGAACAACATCTCCCACATCTTCTACGCGATCACCTGCACCGTCGGCGTGCTGCTGGCGGCGCCGGTGCCGGGCGAGGATTTTCTGCTCGAAAACACGTGGTTCGCCTCGCATCAGGCGTTTCTGGTGGAGGGCAGCGCGCTCATTGCGTCGCTGCAGTTCGTGCGGCAGGTTTCTAACCGCATCAGCCAGATTTCGCAGCAGTTCAACTCGATCCTGCTTGCGCTTGCGGGTGCGGAGCGCATCTTTGCGCTCATTGACATGCCCGCCGAGGTCGACGAGGGCACGGTCACGCTGGTACGCGTCGAACAGACCGAACACGGCATGAAGGAAACCGACCGCCGCATCGGTCACTGGGCATGGAAGCGCGACGGCGAGCTGATCCCGATGCGCGGCGACGTGCAGTTTACCGACGTCGACTTCTCCTACGACGGCAAGAAACAGGTGCTTGAGGACGTGACGCTCTATGCGCACCCGGGCGAAAAGATCGCGTTTGTCGGTTCCACCGGCGCGGGCAAGACGACGATCACGAACCTGATCAACCGTTTCTATGACATCGCGGACGGCACGATCACCTACGACGGCATCCCGATCCGCGAGATCAAAAAGAGCGCGCTGAGAAGCTCGCTCGGCATGGTGCTGCAGGACACGCATCTGTTCTCCGGCACGGTCATGGACAACATCCGCTACGGAAGGCTCGACGCGACCGACGAGGAGTGCATCCAGGCAGCGAAGATCGCAAACGCGGACTTCTTCATCTCGCATCTGCCCGAGGGCTATTACACCGAGCTCGTCGCCGACGGCGCGAACCTCTCGCAGGGACAGCGGCAGCTCATTGCCATCGCGCGCGCCGCGGTCTCCGATCCGCCGGTGCTAATCCTCGACGAAGCGACGAGTTCGATCGACACCCGCACCGAGAAGCACATCGAAAAGGGCATGGACGCGCTGATGAAGGGACGCACCGTGTTCGTGATCGCGCACCGGCTCAGTACGGTTCGCAACTCCGACTGCATCATGGTGCTCGAGCACGGCCGCATCATCGAGCGCGGCAGCCACGAAGACCTGTTGAAGCAGCAGGGCAAGTACTACGAGCTCTGCACCGGCACATCTGAACTAAGCTAAAGCTTCGGTCTGTCGAAACGGATTTCGACAGACCGGTTTTTTCAGTACCGCCTAAAATGCTGCGCATTTCCGGGCGGCGGTCCTGCAAGGTGTCAAATCCGCCGCACATGTCGCCGGATTTGACGGATTTGTGGTCTGCTCTTTTCGCATGCGCGACGACACTTATAAAGCTCTGTCAATGAAACAGGACGGCAAAACCGTCCTGTTTTTACGTGAAAGTGAAATACGAAAAGCCTTCTTCTCGCGGTGTGTTCGCGTTCCAAAAGCCTTCCCCGCTGCGGGACGGATGGATAAGCGTCCGTTTTTCACGGATCGATGCATTGCGTCTGCGGCAAAAACCGTCAGAACCGGTCGCGGATCATCGCGCACAGCTCGTCCGCCGTGACGCCGAGCGCTCTGGCGCCGGCAACGGTTTCGTCGATCGAGGCGAGCAGCTTTTCGTTGACCTTGCTCTGCCGGTGCGCCTCGCTGATCGGCGCGACAAAGCAGCCGCTGCCGGTGCGCGTCAGAAGGTATCCGTCGCGGATCAGCTCCTCCCACGCGCTGCGCACGGTGATCATTGAAACGCCGAGCTCCTTGCTGACCGTGCGGATCGGCGGCAGCGGCGTGCCGGGCGCAAGCGCGCCGGAGAGCACCTCGGCTGCAATCTGCTCATATAACTGCCGGTAGATCGGCGTTTTATCGTTCGGATTGACGGACAGGTTCATGCGACGCTGACCTTTTCGTAGCGCTTCACGGAGATCTTCGCCGCAAGCAGCGTGCAGACGACGTAGAGGAGAAGCCCCGCGCCGAACAGGATCGCCTGCACGGTCAGAGCCTCGGCCGTCTTCGGCATGCAGTCGACGTTTTCATGGAGATAGCGGAAGAACGCGATATCCACGCTGCTTTCCATGACCGCGTTGGACGCGATCATCATGCCGTCGGAGAGGATGATCCAGATCCAGATTCCGATCGCGCTCTTCAGAAACGCCGTGCCCGCCTTATAGCCGGTCTTGTAGAAGCTCGGCAGATAGATAATGTTGAAGATCGCAAACAGCACGAGCGCAAAGGCAATGAGGGAGAGGCTGTGATCCGTGCCGCCGCCGTTCGTTTCCGGCATCGCGACGAGCGCGAACGCGCACATAGCCGCCATGAGCACGACGTCGATCATCTCGATGATGACGACGAAAAGACACCGCGCCTTGACCGCCTGCGCTTTGCTGACCGGCAGCATCGCCGTGTACATCGCATCGCCGTTTTCACGCGCCTGCTGGAAGCAGAAGAAGATCCCGTTGCAGACGAAGAAGCACGAAACAAGGTACGGATAGTTCGGAATGAGCAGCATCAAAATCAGCGCGAGGTAGATGAACAACGCGGGATGCACACAGAGCTTGAATTCTTTACTGAGCAGCGCTTTCATGGCCGTCCTCCTTTTCCGTGTAGATCATAATGGATTCCATATCCGCAGGCGCGACCTTGAGCCCTTCGGCGCGCTCCGCGTCCTCCGCGTACATCAGTCCCGTGAAGCCGAACGCGTGCGCGCGATAGCCGATGAGAGTACTGCGGAAGCGCTCGAGCTGATCCGCTTCGCCGGAAACGAGCCGGTACGCATCCTTGAAGCTGTCCGCATCGGTCGAAACGACGATTTTACCGTCCTTGATGTAGGTGATGTAGTCCGCGCACTTTTCGAGGTCCGAAATGATGTGCGTCGAGAACAGGATGCTGTGCTCGCCGTCCTCGATGATCGCGCGAAAGATCTCCAAAAGCTCGTCGCGCGAGACGGGATCGAGCCCGCTCGTCGGCTCGTCGAGGATCAGCAGCTTTGCGCGATGCGACAGCGCCAGCGCGAGCGCGAACTTGACGCGCATGCCCTGACTGAGCTCGCTGACCTTCTTTTCGGGATCGAGCGAAAACCGCTTCAACAGCGTTTGATACAGCGTCTCATCCCAGTCCGCGTAGAAGCGCTTCGTCACGTCCACGATCGCGTTGAGCTTCTTTCTTCTGTAGTAGCTGAACTCGCCGAGCACCAGACCGATCTGCTTCTTGCATTCGGTCTCGTTCGCCCAGACGTCCCTGCCCTCGAACAGCACGCTGCCGCCGTCCGCGTGGGAAAGGTTCAGCATCGTCTTGATCGTCGTCGTCTTGCCCGCGCCGTTGCGGCCGATGAATCCCATGATGCAGCCTTCCTCGACGTCGAAGCTGACGTCGTTCAGAAGGAAGCCCGGATATTGCTTGCGAAGGTTTTGCACCTGCAGGATTTTCATATGCCCTCCTTAATTGTGCTTATTGTACATACACAATTATAACGCTTTTGCCGCGTTTGTCAAGAGGTTTTTGCAAAAAAGGTTTTCAAAGCCGCGCGCACGTGTTATACTATCCGAAAAGAATGAAGGAGCAAACCATGAAACGCTTTTGTATTTTGATTGTTTGTCTGCTGCTGTGCCTTGCGGCTTGCACGAAGCCCGCGCCCGCGCCGCAGCCGACCGATGCGCCCGCCGTTGAGGCGACCGAGACGCCCGCAGAGCCGACCGAGGTTCCCGCAGAACCGACCGATGCGCCCGCAGAACCGACCGATGCGCCTGCCGCGGAGAGCAATTTCGTCTTTTCGGGCACGACGCTGTACGGCGAACCGATCGATTCCGGCGTGTTCCGGGATTACGATCTTGTCATCGTCAACTGCTGGGCGGAATGGTGCGGACCGTGCGTGGGCGAGCTTGCGGCGCTTGAACAGATCCATCAGGAGTATCCGAATGTGCTGATCCTCGGCGTGCTCGTGGCGACCAACTCCGTCGAGGACGCGAAGGCGACGCTCGAAAGCAAGGGCGTGACGTATCCGGCGCTTGAGCCGGTCGGCGATCTCGTTGCGCTTTCCGAGCGCTCGATGTACATTCCCGCGACCTACTTCTTTGACAAAGACGGAAACGAAAAAGGGGAGCCGATCGTCGGCGGACAGAGCTACGAAGAATGGAAAGCAGCCGTAGACAATCTGTTGGGATGAAGCGGTCCGTCCGCATCGGGCTGCTGACCGCGCTGGCAATCACCGGCGCGGCGTTTCTGCTGTACGGAATCTTTACCGGACAGGCGATCGCGGTGCTGCAGAAGGCGATCCGCGTGTGTTTGGAGTGTATCGGCATTGGCTAAGGAAAAGCGCGTCAAGGGCGAATGGAAACGGCTGACCGTACAGGCGGCGGCGTTCCTTTTGCAGAATCCCAAACTGCACAATTTCTTCCTCGGAACGATCGACACGGGCAAGACCAAGGTCCTGTGCGCGCCGGGGCTGAACTGCTATTCCTGTCCGGCGGCGGCGGGCGCGTGCCCGATCGGTTCGCTGCAGAGCGCGCTGACGCCCCGAAAACCGTCGTTCCCGTTCTATGTGCTCGGGTTTCTGCTGCTGTTCGGCGTGCTGTTCGGACGGTGGATCTGTTCGCACGTCTGCCCGTTCGGGCTGGTGCAGGACCTTGTCTACAAGATCCCGTTCCCGAAAAAGGTGCGCACGTTCAAAGGCGACCGCGTCCTCCGCCTGCTCAAATACGCCGTGCTGCTCGTGCTCGTGATCGCGCTGCCGCTGTTTGACACGCTCAAGCCGTATTTCTGCAAATACCTGTGTCCGTCCGGCACGCTGTTCGGCGCGATCCCCCTGACGCTCACCAATCCGATGCTCCGGGGACAGATCGGCTTCCTATTCTGGTGGAAGGTCGGCGTGCTCGTCACGCTGCTGCTGCTCTCGCTGCTGATCGCGCGTCCGTTCTGCCGGTACCTCTGCCCGCTCGGCGCGATCTACGGACTGTTCAACCGCTTTGCGCTGCTCGGTCTGACCTGCGACGCGTCGACCTGCGTCAACTGCGGCGCATGCGAAACGGTCTGCCCGATGGGCATCGATCCGAGAACGCAGTTCGATTCCACAGAGTGCATCCGCTGCGGGCGCTGTGTGCGCGCCTGCCCGACCGGCTCGCTTGCGCGGCGGTTCGGATTCCGGCCGGATGCTCACAAAAAGTCCACAATATAAAGCTTGCAAAATTCAAAAAGTGTGATAGGATAGCATCGAAGAAAAGGCGGGGCTGTTTCCCCGCGCGAAAAGAGGGACAAATATGACAAAAATCGATATTTTCAGTGGGTTTCTGGGCGCAGGCAAGACGACGCTGATCAAGAAGATGATCGCCGAAAGCTTTACGGGTGAAAAGCTCGTTCTGATCGAAAATGAGTTCGGCGAGATCGGCATCGACGGCGCGTTCCTGCAGGAGGCGGGCATCGAGATCACCGAGATGAACTCCGGCTGCATCTGCTGCTCGCTCGTCGGCGACTTCTCCAAGGCGCTCAAGAAGGTGCTGGACGAGTTTCATCCCGACCGCATCCTGATCGAGCCGTCCGGCGTCGGCAAGCTTTCCGACATCAAGCACGCGGTCAGCGGCGTCCTTTCGGACGACGTCGTGATCAACAGCTGCGTCGCGGTCGTCGATGCCAAGAAGGCGCGCGTCTATCGCAAGAACTTCGGCGAATTCTATGTGAACCAGATCGAAGCCGCGGACTGCGTGGTGCTTTCGCGTTCGCAGGACGTCAGCGAAGAACGCCTTAAGGAGGTGCTCGACATGGTGCGCGAGCTGAATCCCGAAGCGACGGTCGTCGCCGCGCCGTGGGACACGCTCACCGGCGCCGATCTGCTTTCCGCGATCGAAAAGAGCGATTCTCTGAAAGCGTCGCTCGAAGCGCTGAAAGCCGAGCATCATCACCACGACGATGACGAGTGCGACGATCCGGAATGCGAGTGCCACCATCATCACCATCACGACGATGACGATGAGGACGAGGAGCACGAGTGCTGCCACCATCACCATCACGACGATGACGATGAGGACGAGGAGCACGAGTGCTGCCACCATCACCATCACCATGACGATGACGATGAGGACGAGGAGCACGAGCATCATCATCACCATGACGAGGATGAGGAGCACGAGCATCATCATCACCACCATCACGGACACGACGCGGACGAGGTGTTTTCTAGCTGGGGCTTTGAGACGATGCACCGCTTTACCGAAAGCGAGATTCGCGAGAAGATCGCGGCGCTCGACGATACGGAGAAGTTCGGCACCGTGCTGCGCGCAAAGGGCGTGGTGCCCGCCGCGGACGGCGAACGCTGGATTCATTTCGACCACGTTCCCGGCGAGGTCGAACTGCGCAGAGGTCCGGCGGGCGTGATCGGCAGACTGTGCGTGATCGGCTCGAAGATCAACGAAGAAGCGCTCAAGCGCCTGTTCTCGGAGTAAACCGCCATGATGCTTCCGGTCTTTCTGTTTACGGGATTTTTGGACAGCGGCAAAACGACGTTCCTGCAGTCGATGCTCGAGGATCCCTCGTTCAACGAGGGACAGCGCACGCTGGTGCTGCAGTGCGAGGAAGGCGAGGAGGAGCTGATCCCGTCGCGCTTCTCGATCAACAACGTCACGATCCATACGGTCGACAGCGTTGCCGAGCTGACGCCCGCAAACCTGTCGCTGTGGCAGCGCAAGGCGGCGGCGACGCGCATCATGATCGAATACAACGGCATGTGGCAGATGAACGATCTCTTTGACCGCCTGCCCGAAAACTGGGGCATCGCGCAGGAGACGATGATGGTCGACGCCAGGACGATTGCGGCGTACAACGCGAACATGCGCCAGCTTGTCGTGGACAAGCTGAACACGGCGGAGCTCGTCATCTTCATCAACGTCGAGCCGGAGCAGGACCGCATGGAACTGCACAAGCTCGTGCGCGGCATCTCGCGCGGAGCGCAGATCGTCTACGATCTCACCGACGGCACGAGCGTCGAGGACGACATCGAGGATCCGCTGCCGTTCGACATCAATGCGGACATCATCGAGATTGCGGACCGCGACTACGCGCTGTTCTATCGCGATCTCGTGGACGAGCCCGCAAAATACGAGGGCAAGACGGTCCGTTACAAGGGGCTTTGCGCGAACAACATGCGCATGCCGAAGGATACGTTCCTTGCCGGACGCCACATCATGACCTGCTGCGAAGCCGACATCGCCTACTGCCCGCTTGTGTGCAAGTGGGACCGCGCAAAATCGGTCAAGCATAAGAGCTGGGGCATCGTCGAGGGACGGATCAACGAGAAGTTCTCGAACATCTACGGCAAGAAGGGACCGGTCATTTCGGTCAACTCCTTCGAACCCGCCGAGCAGCCCGAACAGCCGGTCGCAACGTTCTATTGAGAATCACGGAAAAGGGACTGTTCAGACAGTCTCTTTTTGATTTTGGAAATTCTCCTCTGAAAAAAGGAGGAAATGAAGAAGTTTTGTCGTATTAACGTATACGTTACATATCGTATACGATAATTTATGATCCGTTATATAGTATCCGGTAACGTATACGTTCTTTATTCTCCGTTATATCGTATTCGATACTGTTCTTCGATACGGAAGGAGAAACGCTCCGAAGCAAAAGCGGATTCATACGGAAAAAACAAAACGGGCAGGATTTCCTGCCCGTTCTGCTGTGAAACTGTTATCTGCCGCGGCGCTGCGCAAAGCACTCGGAGCAATAGATCGGCTTGTCGTTTCTCGGCTGGAACGGCACCTTGGTGGGCTTGCCGCAGGCCGCGCAGACGGCGTCGAACATCTCACGCTGCTGCTGACCGCGCGCTGCGTTCTTGCGCGCCTTCCGGCATTCCGGGCAACGGACCGGATCGTTTTTGAAATCGTTTCTTGCGTAGAATTCCTGCTCGCCGGCACTGAAAATGAATTCCTTGCCGCAATCCCGGCAAACCAGTGTTCTGTCTTCGTACATGATGTGTTTTTTCCCTTCGCGAAATGGATATTTTGATCTCCGTTTTCGGCTGACCTGGTCTTTGCCCCCACACTCGCCGGCAGGAGGGTTCGCTCCTAAGCACTGCTCCCCACTACTGCCCCTCTCGGCGGAATACCGCCGGCCGGACTTACTTCTAAGCCGCACCATGCTCACGGGCGCTTTGGCCCGCTTATGTGGATCGTTTCGCCTGCGACTGGCATCGACTTGCAACCACAGACCCGAATCCGGACATCCTCCACAGTATAAACCATTTTCCCGTGAATAGCAAAGGTTTTTTTCGATTATTCAGTAATTTTTTCGAACACGCACGGTTCCGCCCCAAAATTTGCGTCCCGCCCGTTCAAAGCGCCGTCAACCGAAGCGCTTGCAGGCAGCAAAAAAGGCGCGGATCGCGCCTCATACTGCGGGGTTATTCGTTTGCTTTTCGCTGTACATGCGCATTTGCGCCAAGCGGTACGTTGTCGTACTGCGCTCTCGGACCGCCGACATACTTCGGACGCGAGAACGCCATCACAAGGTTCGCCTGCCCGATGCGGCGCAAAGGACTGTGCACCGGCACCGCGACGCAGTGCAGATGCATGCCGATCAGCGTGTCGCCGATGTCGATGCCCAAGGTTGCCTGTCCGTTCAGGTTTTCGACCATCACCGCGTCGGGAATGCGCGCGTAGGCTTCGGTCACGCAGGCGCCGCCCGCGTGCAGCCACGGCTTTACCCAGACCTGCTGAAAGCCGTACTTCTTCATCGTTTGACGGCTCACGCAAAGCGAGCGGTTGATATGCTCGCATCCCTGCACCGCAAGGTCGAGCCCCGCTTCTTCGACGAGCGGCAGCAGCGCGTCGAGCACCGCCTTTGCGGCTTCCTCGCTGGAGCCCGAGCCGATGCGCTTGCCCACGATCTCGCTTGTCGAGCAGCCGAGCACAATGAGGGCGCCCTGTTCCGGCTTTGCCGCGTTCATCAAAATGCCGAACGCTTCCTTGACCTGTTCTCTGATTTCCGTTTCGTTCATAGTTGTCACCTCAATGAAAAGAATCTCAACGAATCCAAACGCCTTCCCCTTGAGTAACCACTGAATAAAGCGGCTATTCCAGCGAGAAGACCGGTTATCATTGAAAAAACGACTCGAATGTCTCGTTCTTTCATGTTTCATGCCCTCATTTTGTGCTTTCAGAGCAGTTTTGGGCATAGTTATCCTGTGTTTTACACATATCGTGTAAGCATATACAGAT
>JAFRRO010000024.1 GCA_017428025.1 Clostridia bacterium | reverse complement strand
TCTCCGGCAAGGATCCGACGAAGGTCGACCGCAGCGCGTCCTATATGGCGCGATACGTCGCAAAGAACATCGTTGCGGCAAAGCTTGCGCGGCGCTGCGAACTGCAGGTCGCCTATGCGATCGGCGTTGCAAGACCCGTTTCCGTGCGCGTCGATACGTTCGGCACCGGCGTCGTCTCGGATGAACTGCTTGAAAAGGCGGTGCAGCAGGTGTTTGATCTGCGTCCGAAAGCGATCATCGAAACGCTCGGACTCCGACGCCCGATCTACGAGCAGACCGCAAAGAACGGTCATTTCGGCAATCCCGACTTCCCGTGGGAAAAGACCGACCGCGTCGATGCGCTGCTCGAAGCCGTCAAAGACCTGCAGAACGCATAAAACGCATAATAAGAGAAAGCCCTCCGGATTACTGCCGGAGGGCGTTTCGGTTTTGGCTAAAGATTCTTGATCGCGTCGACCACGCGCTTCAGATGCATGCCGAGCGAGGCTTTGACAAGGATCGTGTCGCCGTCGTGAAGAAGCGAAGGAAGGGCTGCAATCAACGCCTCGACGGTTTCATACGCGTCCTTCGGATCGAACGCGGCGTACTTCGCAAACGGACCGACGGTCAGCATCCGTTCGATGCCGCACTGCTTTGCGTACGCGCCGATGCGCGCATGATAGGCGGGGGAGTCGGGACCGAGCTCCAGCATGTCGCCGAAGATGCACACGCGCCGTCCGTCGGCGCTTTTCAGCACATTGAGCGCCGCTTCCATCGAGGTCGGGTTGCAGTTGTAGGAACCGTCGATGATCGTGAACTGGCCGGCTTTCAGAATATCCGAGCGTCCCGTGCCGGGCTGAAACATCGAGAGCGCCGACAAAACCGCTTCGTCCGGCACGTTCAGCAGATGCGCGACGGTCAGCGCCGCAAGCGCATTCTGCACCATGTGTCTGCCCGCCACATGCAGGGTGACGGGAAGCCGTTTTCCGAACAGCTCCGCGGTGAACGATACGCCGGAAAGCCCGTTCTCCTTGACGTCGGCTGCATGCACATCGACGCCTTTCGAGAGCCCGTAGGTGATCGCGTTTGGGATCGTGCGCAGCAGATCGTCGTCGCCGTTTGCGATGATCGAGCCGCCCTCGCGCATGCATTGCAGCATTTCGGTCTTGCCACGGAAGATCCCTTCGCGCGAGCCGAAGAATTCGATATGCGCTTCGCCGATGTTTGTAAACAGGCAGATCGTCGGCTGCGTGACGCGGGCGATCGCCGCAATCTCGCCGAAATGGTTGGTGCCGAGCTCCATCACGGAGACTTCGTGCGACGCGTCGATCTGCAAGACCGTCGTCGGCACGCCGGTCTGGTTGTTGAGGTTGCCGACCGTCGCGTGCGTGCGAAGCGTGGTTTCAAGGACCGCTTTCACCATTTCCTTGGTGGTGGTTTTTCCGACGCTGCCGGTGATGCACACGACCGGAAGGTCAAAGCGCTCGCGGTGAATCTTTGCAATGTTCTGATAGGCGAGGACGGTGTTCTCAACGCGGATATGCGGATACGGTACGTCGGTGTCCGAGATGCTCAGCACCGCGCCCTTTTCCATCGCGTCCGGAATGAACCGGTGTCCGTCGAACGTATCGCCGCGGATCGCGACGTAGCCCATGCCGGGCGTGAGCGTGCGCGTATCGATCGTGAATCCGTGCACGACGGGATCACCGAAGCCGGACGGCGCGTACAGCGTGCCGCCGGTGGCGTCCAGGATTTCCCGAATCGTAAAGTCAGCCATTGATTTTCTCCATTGACAGGTGAATGATCTCGTTGCAGAGCTGTTCATAGGAATATCCGACGACCGCCGCTTCCTGCGGGAGCAGGGAAGTCGGCGTCATGCCGGGCAGGGTATTCGCTTCGAGGCAGTATGCGTCGCCCTGTTCGGTCAACAGAAAATCGATGCGTCCGTAGACGGACAGCCCGAGCAGGGAAAAGACCTGCTTTGCGATCGACTGGATGCGCGCGGTCTCCGTATCGGAGATTTCCGCAGGCGTCACTTCACGAGCGGCACCCGCCTGATACTTGTTCTTGTAATCGTAGAATCCGTGCAGCGGAATGATCTCGATCGGCGGCAGCGCCGTTTCGCCGAGGATCCCGCAGGATAGCTCGCGCCCCTTGATGTATTCCTCGACGAGGATGGTCGGCTCCATGGAGAACGCAAGCCGGATCGCATCGTGCAGTTCGGAGCGCGTCTTTACCACGGATACGCCGATCGACGATCCGCCGTTGCAGGGTTTGACCACGCAGGGGATCGGCAGCGCGTCGGGATCGAACGACTCCTCCGCATGCAGACGGACGCCGTGCGGCGTCAGAACGCCGTTCTCGAAGAAGATCTGCTTGCTGATCCATTTGTCCATCGCGGCGCGGCAGGCTTCGGAACCGGATCCCGTGTAGCGGATGCCGCGCGCGTCAAAGAACGCCTGCAGCTTGCCGTTTTCGCCGCAGTCGCCGTGCAGTCCCATATAGACGATGTCCGCCCGTTCGCAAAGCTCCGGCACGTTGAGACCGATATAGTCGTTGAACCCGGTCTTGCGGGTGTTGCGCAAAGCCGTCAGGTCCGGTTCGCATTCGCCGACACGGAAGGGCGGAAGCGGTTTTGCCTGCGCGAACAGATCGGTCGTTCCGTCCCAGTCGGGCAGACCGAAGAACAGATCGATAAGGATCGCCTGATGTCCGAGCGACAACAGCGCGTTGCATGCCATCGTACCGCTGGAAAGCGATACGTCACGTTCGGGAGAAAGCCCGCCCGCCAAAACTACGATCTTCATAGCGTTAACCTCTCTTGTCATTATATACCATACCTATGCCGATGACAAACGAATCTTTTGTGAACGATGAATTTACGACTTTGCAACAATTCCGCGGTTGAAAATCGGGCGGCGTTTGCGTACAATGAAAAAGGGCTTGCCGTCGAATTCCGGGGTTTTTCGCCGCGGCTCGGAAAGGCGCATATGAAACGTATCTGTTCGCTGCTGCTCGCTGCCGTGCTGTCGCTCTCCGTATTCGGGTGCCGTTCCTTTGATGCGGTCGCCGCCTCGTTTGTCGGTCTTTTGCCGTCCGCATCTGCGGCGCACACATCGACCGAGCACGCGCACACGGACCTTTCGTTTGCCGAGCTTTCCGACGATGCGTCGGAGCTTCCGCTCGAGATCGCAAGGACGAAGGAACTGCTGTTTCGCATCGACGCGGGCGAACTGTGCGGAACCGCCGCGCAACGGAATCTGGAAGCTCGCATCGACGCGTTTCACCGCCTGCGCACCGCGGCGTCGGTCGCCTACGTGCATTACTGCGAGAACATCGCGGACGACGCGCAGCGCGAATCGTACGAGCGGCTCTCTGCGTCGCTGAACGAACTCGGCAGCCTTCTGATCGAAGCGGAACTTGCGCTTTCGCGCGATCCGGCGCTTTCGGAGCTCTACGACGAACAGACGACGGCGAAGATCGAAAAGGAGGCGTCGCTCCACAATCCCTGCGTACAGCCGCTGATCGAGCGTGAGCGTACGCTGATCGGCGCGTATGACGCGCTTGCTTCGCTGACCGTCACACACACGGGCAGGACATGGACGCGCGACGCGATCCTGTCCGATCCGTCGCTCGACTATGAAACATTCCTGACGCTCTACCGCCTGTACCGGCATACGTACAACGAACGCGCCGGCGAGATCTATCTCGAGCTTGTGAAAACGCGCAACGAGACGGCGCGCGCGCTCGGCTTCGATTCCTACGTCGAATACGGCTATGCCGCCTACGAGCGCGACTATACGCCGGACGACGCGCTTCGGCTTGCACAAACGGTCAAGCGCGAACTGGTGCCGGTGTTCTGCGAGCTGCAGGAGGGCTTCTATGACGCGACGATGCGCCTCGGATGCGGCACGTTCCGCAGGGAGGAAACGCTGTCAAGCGTCCGGTCGGCGATCCTTGCGCTTTTGCCGGAGTTTGAGACGCCGTGGGATTACATGGTTTCACACGGGATGGCGTCGTTCGACGCGTCAGGGACGCGGATGGAGGGCAGCTTTACGACGTATTTCGAGACGTACGGCGCGCCGTTTCTGTTCACGAGCTGGGACGATTCCTACGACATGCCGACGACGGTGCTGCACGAGTTCGGACACTATGCGGGGTATTATCTCAACGGAATACAGCGCATGCAGTCCTCCGATCCGCTTGATCTTGCGGAAATCGACTCGCAGGGACTTGAGCTTTTGGCGGTTACGCAGTATAATAAGATTTACGGTGCATGGTCCGACGCGGCGCGGCTCGCAAATCTGGTGCTGGCGCTGTACGCGGTCGTCACAGGCTGCATGGAGGACGAATTTCAGCAGTTTGCGTACCGGACGGATTCCGTTACGACGCAGATGCTGAACGCCGAATATGAGGCTCTGGCGAAGGCATACGGGCTTTATGACATGGGCCTGACCGGCGAATCGTGGACGGAGATTTCACACACGTTCCGTTCGCCGATGTATTACATCAGCTACGCGACGAGCATGCTCGGCGCGCTGCAGCTTCTGGAACGCGCCGAGAAGGATTTGGACGGCGCCGTGCAGGCGTACCGGACGATTCTGATGCGTCCGGTCGGCGCGACATTTCAGGCAACACTCAGGGATGCGGGACTTTCGGATCCCTTCGACGGGAATACCGTATCGGCGCTTGCGAAACGGATCGCAGCGCTGTGCGAAGCGGGAAGCTTTCGGGAAAGGAACTCCTTATGATCAAAAAATGGATTTGCATGTTACTCTGTCTCATCACGGTCGGGCTGTGCCTGCCGCACGCAAGCGGCGACAGCGCGCTTTCGGTCTCGTACGCCATGCCGAACGGACGCTCCGAGCAGACGCTTCTGGATGCGGACGTCATGACGCGCGTTACCGTCAAGCGGGGACAGAACATCACGCTGAAGTTCGCGGCGGGAGAGGGCAGAACGGCGTACATCGAATGGTTCGCACTTCCCGAGGATGCGGAGCTGCAGCAGCTCGACGCGGGCGGCAAGCAGATCAAGACGACGGCGTTCCAGAATCCGGAGGCGTATGCGGCGGCGATTCCGCTTGAAACGAACTGCGCGAAGCTGGCTTTGGCGGCGAAGAAGGCGGAGTGCACAGTTTCGACGCTGTTTGTGACCGACGGCGCGCCGGACGCGGCGTATGCGTGGCTCGAGCCGACGACCGCCTGCGATATGCTGTTTATCGCACCGACGCCCGCGAGCGCCATGGAGTCGTTCGGTCCGGTGCTGGCACGCTACGGCGTTGCGAACGGCGTGACGGTCGGAATCGTGTGCATGACGGTCGATTATCGCTACCGCGCGGAGGAACTGGAACGCGCGCTCAAGTCAATGGGCATACAAAACGCGCCGATCTATCTCGGCTGCAACGACAACAATTATCTGGAGGCGAACGAGATTCATAAGCGCTGGGCGGCAAACAAGCCGGAGAGCAAGCTTGCCGCGCTGATCGAAACCCTTCATCCGCAGGTCGTGGTGACGGTGGACGATAAGAAGAACGATCTTCGCACGCAGGAGACCGCTGCGATCGTCAAGGCTGCCGTGCAGAAGGCGAACGTGCCGAAGTTCTACCTGCTTGCCGACGGAGGTGAAACCGTCGTCGACTGCACGGTGTGTCTCAACGCGCTTTCGGGTAGCAGCGCGCTTGCGCTTGCGCAGCGTGCGTACCGGCTGATGGAGTCGCGCGGGATGTACCGCTTCAAGCTTGCGGACAAGCCCGCGTTCCGCCTCGCGTCGCAGACGGCGGGCAAGGATGCGGCGCACGACGACCTCCTGGAGAACATTGACCGCGGCGCGCTGTCGTTCTATGCGGACACGGCGACGCCCGCCCCGACAGCGGCGCCGACCGAGGTGCCGACCGAAGTCCCGACGCCCGAACCGGCAACGCCGGAACCGGTCGCAACCGCGATCACGGGCATCTTTGAAGAGGATCTGAATACGCCGACCGAGGCGCCGACGCCGGTCGTCACCGCAGCACCGCAGAAGAAGGGACTGTTCTCCTGCGGCGGCGTCGAGGAAACGCCGGTTCCGACGGCAGCGCCCGTTGTGACGGCAGAGCCGACGGTCAAGCCGACCGAAGCTCCGACGGCGGAGCCGACGCCCGAACCGACGGCGGAACCGACGCCCGAACCGACCGAGGAGCCGACGCCGGAACCGACGCCGGAACCGACGCCCGAACCGGTCTCGGCGTCGTTTGAGAAAACGAATTTCGACGAGCATTTCATCAACGACGGCGGCGACGAGTATGTTCTCTTCGACTACGAAAAGGGCGAATGGATCTACCGTTCCGACATCCTTGCGGTCGAGGTCACGCGCGTCGAGACGACGATGAAGATTGCCAACAAGAATCGCACCAAGCCGATCGTGTACTTTGTGGCGCACATCTACGAACGCGGATACGACAGCTTCCAGCCGGGCTTCGGCTCGTACAAGCACAACGGCATCGACCGTTCGTCCGCCGAAGAAATGGCGCTCAACGCGAAGGCGGTGCTGTGGATCACCGGCGACAACCTGATCCATATGGAAGCCGACAAGAAGGGCACGCTGATCCGCAACGGATACGTGTTCCAGAAGATCGCGCGCATCGATTCGTGTGTGCTGAATCCCAAGACGCATGCGATCGAGATTGTAAAGAAGAAGTCCTACGATCCGGACGAGCTGTACGAGAGCGGCGTCGAAAACTGCTTCTCGTTCGGTCCGGTGCTGGTGGAGAACGGCGAGGTCACAAAGGACTCCAAGACGCAGCGCCGCTCCGAGAACCCGCGTACCATGCTCGGCATGATCGAGCCGGGACATCTCGTTGCGGTCGTCGTGGTCGGCAGGCAGGAAGGCTACAGTATCGGCACGAGCGGCGAGGAGACCGCGCAGATCATGAAGGACCTCGGCTGCGTCGTCGCCTACAATCTCGACGGCGGACAGTCCGCGGCGATGATCTTCCTCGGCGTCAAGCTCAATCAGGACAGCGACGGACGCTACAACGGACTTTCCGCAAAGAACCGCGATCTGCCGGACGGCCTGATGTGGGGCTATTCCGAACTCTGCGGCACCTATCTCCAGCCGTAAGGAACGATTGTCATGGAATGTGAAACGACCGAAAACCGACGCAAACCGAATCTGCTCCTGATGGGAGCGGCGGTGTTGTTCGTCGCGCTTGCGGTCGTTTTTTGTCTGCTGCTGCAATCCCGCGCATCCGGCGCGGGCGCGTTTCGCATCCGCTTCGGCGACGGACAGACGATCACGGTCCGTGCCGACGAAACGCGCGTGATCGTCATTCGCGACGGCAAACCGGCAGAGGAGCCGACTGGAGAGGGCGAAGAAAACGTCATTCGCATCGAGAACGGAACGGCGTGGATGGAGCATGCGACCTGCAAAAACCGCGAATGCGTGAAACAGGGACGCCTGAACGCCGACACCGTCGGCACGCGCCCGCTCGGTCCGTGGATCATCTGCGCGCCGCACGGCGTTTCGATCGAGTACATCGGAGACGGATCATGAAGGTACGCACGCTGACCAAAATGGCGCTTCTGAGCGCCGCCGCGCTGATCCTCGGCTATATCGATTCGCTGATCCCACTGGTGCCCGGCGTGCCGGGGATCAAGCTCGGGCTGTCGAATCTCGCCCTGCTGTACGCCGTGTTCTTTCTGTCGCCGTTCTATACCGTGCTTCTGATGCTGATTAAGGTCGGCATGTCCTCGCTGCTGTTCGGCAACGCGGTCGGCGCGCTGTATTCGCTTGCGGGCGGCGTGCTGTCCGTTGCGATCATGCTGCTGCTGCGCCGCAACCGTGCAATCTCCGTGATTCCGGTCAGCACGTTCGGCGGAATCTTTCATATCCTCGGGCAGATCGCGGTCGGCGCGGTTCTGCTCGGCGTAAGGCCGATGCTTGCCTACGCGCCGTGGCTGCTGATTTCGGGACTTGCGACCGGTATCCTGCTCGGCGTCTGCGCGCGCGGCGTGTTTTACGGACTTGAACGCTACGAAAGGAGCAAACGCGCATGAAACGGCTGTCTGCGGCGATTCTTGTTTTACTGCTTCTTTTTGCGTTCGGCTGCAAAGCCGAGGTCATGCACTCGGCGGTCGATTTCGTCTGCGATACGGTCGTCACGGTCAACGCCTATGCGCCGCAGGAGACCGTGGACGACGCGATCCGCCTGATGCGCGACTACGAGCGCGTCCTGAGCAAAACGGTCGAGGGCAGCGATGTGTGGAAGCTCAATCATGCGAACGGACAGCCGACGGAGGTCAATCCCGAAACGGCGGAGCTTCTGCGCCTGTCGGTCGAGATCGCTTCGCGCAGCGGCGGCGCATTTGACGTGACGGTTGCGCCGCTGTCCGCGCTGTGGGATTTCAACGCGGAAACGCCCGTTCTGCCCGATCCGGACGATCTGGCTGACGCCGCGAAGCGCGTTGATTACCGAAATATCGCGATCGACGGCAACACCGTGACGCTGAAAAACGGCGCAGAGATCGATCTCGGCGGCGTTGCAAAGGGCTATATCGCGGACCGTGTCGCCGCGTTTTTGCGGGAGCGAGGCGTACGCAGCGCCTGCATCAATATGGGCGGCAACATCCTGGTGTTCGGCGGCAAGCCGAACGGCGCGAAATGGTCGATCGGCGTCCGCGATCCGAACGGTACGGCGGCAGACAGCGAGGAGGTGCTTTCCCTGTCGGACGGCGCGGTGGTGACGAGCGGCAGCTACGAACGCGGCTTCGATCTCGACGGCGTACGCTACCATCACATCCTCGATCCGAAGACCGGCATGCCGGTGCAGAACGGGCTTGCTTCGGTCACGATCCTCTGCGAAAACTCGGCGACGGCGGATGCGCTGTCCACGGCATGCTTTGTGCTCGGTCCGACAGCGAGCGGGAAACTGCTCGCCGCATACGGCGCAAACGCGATCTTTCTCTGTTCGGACGGTACGCGGATCGCCGTCCCGTAAATGCTTGCAAAAAAGACGGACACGCGCGTGTCCGTCTTTTTGTTTCTCAGTTGTTCGGGATGATCTGGTCGATGCGCTGCGAGCTTGAGTACAGACTGTGCAGGTGATTGCGGAACCGCGCGACAAGCGTGCCGCGGTATCTGCCGGAGATGGTGGTGGAGTGGATTACGGTGTTGTTGCCGAGATAGATCATCACGTGTCCGATCTTGTTGCGCCGCTCGTTCAGCAAAAGGACGATGTCGCCGCGTTCGAGCTTTGCAAGGTCCTCGTTCTCGCGCGAATGGATGCCGGTGTCCTTGAACGTGATCGTGTTGTCCGGACTGTAGATCGACTCCAGATGCCCGAATGCGGTTGCGGTGATTTCGATCGGGATCAGCGAAGGATTGCGGTAGCGGTCGTAGTCATACGCGCGCAGCACCCAGTTGATGATGCCGGAGCAGTCGTAGGACGCGTCGCCGACGCGCTTGCCGTTGCTGTACGGCGTGCCGAGACGGTCATAGATCATCGTGATCATGTTCTCGATGAAGTGCGCGCGTTCGTCGTACACATGCGGATAGATGCGGCGCGCGCAGTCGAAATTGTACTGCATGATCTGGTCGATCTCGATTTCCGCAACGACGCCTCTGCGTACGGTCAGCATCAGGTTTTCGCCGAGATAGATGCCGCAATCGGTGACGTCGCCGGAATACTTGCCGTGGATTACGACCTCGACGTCGCGCACGACGGGATCGCCCTTGCCGGATGTGTCGCTGAAGAACAGCAGATCGCCCGGCTCGATGTCCTCAAAGCTGTCGATATATGCCCATTCGGTCTCCTGACCGTTCGAGGTCACGTGCTGTCCGGAGCTGTTGAACAGCTTATAGAGCAGCGTGTTGTAGACGTTGTCGCGATAGAGTCCGTGCGGATACAGCTTTTCCTGATCGAGCGGCTTCTGATAGTAGCGGTAATAGCCTTCGTTGAAGTGCAGTCCCGTCGCGGTCAGCAGCGCATAGACGAACTCCGCGGAATTCTGATACGGCTGATCGATGTACGCTTCGCCGATCTCCGGCAGTTCGTCGCGGTCGAACGTGCTTTCCGGCGTCTCGCAGGACTGGTGCAAATAGGCGTCAAACGTCTCGCGGTCGATGAACTGAATCTGTCCGAGCTCCGCATAGCCGGTCTTGCCCTCCGCGTTGACGACGCAGGCGTAGGCGTCGGTCACGCCGAACACGCGCACTACCTCATAGTCCGCATGCGCAACGATCGTCGCGTCCTGCGTGCGTCCGCAGTAGATCAGTCCGCGCGGACGGACCATCATCGCATAGGTGCTTTCCGGCGCGCTCAGCATGGAAGGCTGTGCGTAGCGGGAGGAGAGATATCCCTCGGCGTCGGCGCCGACGGCGCGCACATGAAGGAACGTATCGGACTTGCCTTCGATCCGGTCGAGAACGATCCATTCGTACTGCACGACCGCGTCCGAACTGCGGAACGGATAGATGCGGTCCGAACCGGCGGCCGGTTTCTTCAACAGCGACGGATTCTTGCCGCGCGTTGCGACAAACTCCAGGCTCTCCGTTCCGACCAGCAGCGCTTCGCGCTTCTTGGCTTCGAGCTGCGCGTTATGCGGGATCGGCGTCGGGGACGGCGTGGGCGTCGGCTCCGGTGTGGGCGTCGGCACGGGCGTCGGCGTGGGAACTGGAATCGGCGTTTTACGCGCCTCGGATGTGACCGGAACGATGACCGGCTCCGGATCCTCCGGCGTTGCGGCGGCGACGGCGGTCTGCGTCGTCTGCGCAGGCGTCTGAACGCCGGTGCAGGCAAGCGTGATGATGCATAACAACAAAAATGCGACAAATTTCTTCATACGTGTTAGTTTACCTTTGAACGGTCAAAAAGTCAACCATGCGCGCGCGCTTGCGCACGTGCTTTACAAAACGTTTGCAATCGTGTACAATACCGGCGGAGGAACGTATGAAACAGGAACACATCGATCGCATCAACGAGCTTGCAAAGAAAGCAAAGACGGAAGGTCTGACGCCGGAGGAGACGGAGGAGCGCGACGCGCTGCGAAAGGCGTACATCGCGGATTTCCGTCAGTCCCTGCAGGCACATCTGGACAACACCTACATCGTCGACAAACACGGCAACAAAACCAAACTGCAGAAGAAGCGCTGAACAGGCGCTTTTTTTGCGCATCAGCCCGCGCGGTTGATGATGCTGCCGTCGATCGCGTTGATCGTCAAAAACGATTCAAGCTCGTTGGTCATGTAACAGTCGTCTTCCACAAGATCGTGACGGTATCCCATAAAATCCCATGCAGGAACGAGCAGCCCCGCTTCCGAATCCTTCTCGGGGATGTTGCAAAGCCCGAGCCGGACGTTTGTGATGACGTATTCCGTGCGGATGTGTTCAAAGCTCTCGTCCATCAGATGGTTGCCGTACACGGTGATCATGCGGTTGAAGACCTTTTCAATCTCCGAAAACGGCAGCAGATTTGTCTTTTCTTCGACGGTATCCACGACACGGTACGGATATCGATACCGAAAGCCCGCAATGCCGTCCGCATCCACGGTCACATAGATCTTTTCATAGCCGCGGTAATGGTTGTAGTCCGAAAACGTCTGATCCGCGTTCGTCACGGTCTCCGTGGCGCCGTCGTAGGAGCGCGTAAAGACGAAGATCCGACAAGGGATATGACGAAAATAGTCGTCGTCATACGTTCCCGGCCACGATGCGCTCAGCACGAAACCCTCTACCGGCAACTTTTCGATCAGCGCTTTCGCGGTCGCCTCCGCATCGCGGGAGGAAAGGTCATTCGGAATGCTCTGCATGCTTAAGACGTTCGGATTGTGCATATAATCGCGGCGATATTCGATATCGAGTGTCGTTCCGTCCCAGAGATTGTTGCTGCAGGCGACGACCGAAAAGGTGACGTCGTCGACCGTCGCAAGCATTTGCCCGATGTCCACAGTGCTCCGTTCGATGCGCGGAAGCTTTGCGGGCGCAAGGCTTTGCCACAGCAGATTGTCGTTGATTTTCTTTTCCACGTCGGCGGGCGTGGAATCGTCGATGTCGTAGAGATTGCTGCCGCCGTCGTTCCAATGCTCGATCGCCCAGCGCATCTTTTCGATCTCACGGGCATAAAAGCCCTTAGACTTCAAATACAGCTGCCGCGGCCCGTCTTTGGAATCGCCGGGATCGGTCGGATCGTCGCAACAGACCCATTCCACAAACTCCGAGCCAGGCGGAAGCAGAATGTCCGCATAGGTAAGCGCATCGCTTCTGGAAAAGGCGACGGGCTCCACGCGGATGATCGGCAGCTCGCCCTCCGGCATGATGACCTTTGCGTCCACAGTCACTTTGAGCCGTCCCTCCGTAGCGGAGAGATTCGCCTTGAATTCCTTCGGTGCGCCGAGACGCTCATAGAGATCGACGATCTCCATGCGCTCGTCCGTCTTTGCGGCGTCAATCAGCATCTGTTCCTGATCCTTCTGCACCACGGCTTCCTCTTCCGGCGTCGGCACGCAGGCGGTAAGCAGCAGGAAAAGGGACAGGAGCAGCAAACCAAACTTTTTCATAGAATACCTCCTTTTTTCTTACAGCGTACCGGACGGCTGCGGAAAAAACATCTTGAAAATGTAATGAAATTGTAATGAAATTGCAACTTTTCGGGAGAAAGACGTCTTTCGGTCAATGCTGCGGCGACGGACCGATATAGCTGCCGTCCAGCGCGGAGAAGCCGTAGTATGCGGTGTCGACGACTTCGAGCATCGGAATGTTCGTTCGAAGATCGACGTCGTGAACGTCGACGCGGATATACCACGCGGGCAGCAGATACGCGTGATCGGGATCGTCCTTCTTCGGAACAAGCGCGCAGGAGAGATACAGCTTTGTGATCTCCATTGCGTAGCCGAACCGACCGGCGCCTTCCGGCTGCGGCAGACCGTAGGTGAACGTGCGCTTAATCGCCGTCACGGCCTCCCGAAACGGCATCAGACCGACGTTTTCGGTCCGCAGTTCGGTTACTTCGAGCGGGTTGTTCCAGCGCATCATCTGGACGCCCTGATCGCTGACATAGAGCCTGATCGATTCGCTGTACCACGGCGCGGACACGTCCTGCCGTTCGAACTGCATCGGTCCGCCGGGCGTCTGCGTGCGTTCGGCGCTGAGCGGCACATACTCGTAGACGCGCACCAGTTCGACAAGATAGCCCTCGCTGATCGTCTGCGAATAGAAATCGTCAAAGTACAGCGCTTCCCGCGCCTCAACCGCGGAGAAGCCTGCAATCTCGGCGTCCTCCAAGAACCGCTGCGCCGTTTCGATCGCATCGCTTTGCGAGATGCCCGGATGAATCGTACGCGGCTTTGCGCCCTCATACGGACCTTCCTCCTCCAGATATTCCCGGAACAGAAGCGTGCCGTCGACGGCGTCCTGCAGCAGCAGCGTATCGTCACGAACAGACAGGCTGCCGACGCCGCGGTCCGTTTTCACGCTGTAATCGGCGGGGACGGAGGCGAGGGAGAGGGACGCGACCGGCGTAAAGTCGTCCGCAAGACCGCCCGCGGTCATTTCCTTCTGCAGGTTTTCCGCAAGGGCGCTGCGTCCGAGATCGACCGCGTTCTGCAGGGCGATGCCGTATTCGGATGCGGAATGCCGAAAGCCCTCGCGCATGCCGCTGACCTTTGCAAAGAACCGGTTTCCGAGACGCGCCGCTTCCTCCGCAGTGAACGGACAGCGGGCAACCGTGCGTACCGGATAGGTCTGCTGACCGGAGGTGATGACGTCCGCACGGATCGGCACGGTCCAGATCTCGGTCCTGATCTCGTCGGTCCAGTAGGGCGGGAACGTGATGCGCTCGGTCGGCGCGGACTGCGGCGTATTGTTCAGCTGCGTTTCCGTATCGACCTCCGCATGGCTGACAATCGGCTCCACGTCCGGCGTCGGTACGCAGGCTGCAGCAAAAAGAAGTGCTAACAACAATGGAATGATTCGTTTCATACCGTTTCTCCTTTCATTCCGACAGCGGCAGCTTGCCGTCGGTTGCATTGAGAATCAGCTGCGCGCCGCGCGTATGCAGCGTCTTGCTTTCGCTGTCGTAGCCCAAAAAGAACCAGCAGGGAATCATGTCGAATTCCGTCAGGGAATCCTTGACCGCGAAGAAGTCATAGCCGAAGACGATGTCCGTGATCTCGATGGTCGAATTGCCGCCGATATAATTGCCCGCCGAGCGCAGGATATCGATATACGTGTCGAACGATTTGCGCGCCTCGTCGAAGGAAACGACCTGCACGTTCTCGCTGACGGTCTCGACGATCTCCACCGGATTCTGCCAGCGGAAGCTTGTAATGCCTTCCGCGTCCACGGTGATATCGATATACTCCGGCGTCCAGACCGGTCTGTATGCCTGCTTGTCCGATTCGCTGTAGCCAAACGTCCACGCCTTGATCCAGTAGAACGGCTTGGGCATGCCGTTGACCGTTCGCGTGAAGAACAGACGGTACGCGCCGGGCGTCTGATCGATCCGGTTGACCGTCTCGTTGTGACGGAACATGATCTCCGTATAGGCGTGCTGCATCTCCGTAATGCCGAGACGCTCCAGAAGCGCGGTCGCCTGCTCGACGGCGCTCTGCTCGGAAAAAGACATCTGTTCCGTCCGCACGTCGCCGGCGTCGACGTCGCCGGTATAGGATCTTCTCTGTCCGGAGACGTATTCGAATACATATCGCGGAAAATCGTCGCTCGATTCGGATATCACCTGGACGCCTCCGACCGTTTCGCCGTCACGGCGGAGAACAATCGAAAAGCTCTTTTTCTGGTCGAGCTTTGAAAGGTCAAAGGGCTTGTCGCGGTCGATCTCGCTCTCCGGCTTCGCTTTGTTGTACGCTTCGATATAGTATTCCAGCGTTCCCTGCAGATACTCCGTCTGCGTCGCGTCGGTATTGGCTTCGATCGCTTCCTGCATCTGCCTGACGCATTCGGCGTAGTATTCGCGCGAGAACGGATCCTTCGGCTGTTCGCAGAGCGCGGCGTCCGGCGCAAGGGCGTCGATCCATGCTAGAATCCGCTCGCGCGGGAACGTGCAGGGACGCACGCGAAGCATGGGGATGCTTCCTGGCTCCGGCGCCGTCACGTTCGCATGGATCGTAACCGGCACGCCGCGCGGCGTCGTGTATTCCTCGTCGATGCGCAGACCGCCCTCGTGTTCGGTTTCGCCGCCGAGTACGCTCTGCGGTCCGTCCGCCGTGATTGTGTCGGTATTCTCGTATGCATCGCTGCGGTTGACGATCGGTTCTTCCTCCGGCGTGGGTACGCAGGCGATCAGAAGCGAGAGCAGCAGAATGACCGTGATTCGTTTCATTTCGACAATCTCCTTTCGTTTCTGCATCGATCGTAGCACGGAGATTCGTCCAAAATGCGTTCTAAATGTAACCGGAATGTCATGGAGTTGTAAAATCTTTCCGATTCGAGCAAAAAGTACAAAAAAAGGACTCTCCGTCATCTCGGAGAATCCTTTATCGTACTTGATCAGAACTCCGGCGGGGGAAGGACGTCGTCCTGCCGCATGGCAGCTTCGCGCGCGCGGCGATTGGCTTCCGCGGCTTCGGCTTCCTTTCTGCGCTGCTCCTCGATCTGCTCCTTGATCTTGCTTTCGATCTCGTTGCAGACCTCGGGGTTGTCCTTCAGGAACAGACGCGCGTTCTCGCGGCCCTGCGCCATGCGCATTTCGCCGTAGGAGAACCACGAGCCGGACTTGATGACGATGCGGCGGTCGATCGCCATATCGAGGATGCAGCCCTCGCGGGAGATGCCCTCGCCGTAGAGCATGTCGAACTCCGCAATGCGGAAAGGCGGCGCAACCTTGTTCTTGACGATCTTGACGCGGGTGCGCGAACCGACGGCGTCATTGCCGGCTTTCAGCGTTTCGATGCGGCGCACGTCCATGCGCACGGAGGCGTAGAACTTCAGCGCCTTGCCGCCGGTCGTCGTTTCGGGATTGCCGAACATGACGCCGACCTTTTCACGCAGCTGGTTGATGAAGATCACGACCGTGTTGGTCTTGGCGACGCAGCCGGTGAGCTTTCTCAAAGCCTGCGACATCAGACGCGCCTGCAGACCGACGTGCGAATCGCCCATATCGCCTTCGAGTTCCGCCTTCGGAACGAGCGCGGCGACCGAGTCGATGACGATGACGTCGATGGCGCCGCTTCTTGCAAGCGCTTCCGCAATGTCAAGCGCCTGTTCGCCGGTGTCCGGCTGAGAAACATACAGATCGTCGATCACGACGCCGAGGTGCTCTGCATACACGGGATCGAGCGCGTGCTCCGCGTCGATGAACGCGGCGGTGCCGCCCATCTTCTGCGCCTGCGCCACGATGTGCAGGGCGATGGTGGTTTTACCGGAGGATTCCGGTCCGAAGATCTCAATCACGCGTCCGCGCGGTACGCCGCCGACGCCGAGCGCAAGGTCCAGATCCAGACAGCCGGTGGGGATGACGGAAACGGGAACGCGGCTTGCGTCGCCCAGCTTCATGATCGCGCCCTTGCCGAAGCTTTTTTCAATCTGACTCAGTGCAATTTCCAGTGCTTTTTCTTTTTCCAACATGTCGTTTTCCTCACTTTCAAAGTCTCACGTGTTAACTTAATTATTATATCATAAACTTTTCATTTCGTACAGAGTTTTCTGCGCAAAAGATCGAGCGCGTTGAGCATCGCGGTGTGCCGGATGCGGTCGCGGTCGCCGAACAGATTGAGCCGCTTCACAACGGTTTCGTCCGCGCTTGCAAGCGCCACAAACACCGTGCCGACCGGCTTGTCCGGCTCGCCGCCGTCCGGTCCCGCATAGCCGGTCGTGGCAAGCGCGAAGTCCGCGTTCGCGGCTTTGCGGCAGCCTTCCGCCATCTCACGCGCGCACTCCTCCGAGACCGCGCCGAACGTATCGAGCGTTTCGGCGCGCACGCCGAGACGGCGCATCTTCGCGTCGTTCGAGTAGGTCACGTCGCCTTCGATGAAATACGCCGAGCTGCCAGGATAGTTGATGAACGCGTCGGCAAGCCGTCCGCCGGTGCAGCTTTCCGCAACCGCCAGCGTCTTCTTCGCTTCGATGAGCGCAAAGTGGCAGACCTCCGCAAGCTCGCGTCCGTTCGTGTCGTACACGCATGCGCCAAGCTCCTTCTGAATCGCGGAGATCACGGGGGAGACGAGCGCTTCGCCTTCCGCGTCGGTTTGACAGCGCGCGGTCACGCGGAGCGTCACTTCGCCGGTCTTGGCATACGGCGCGATCGTCGGGTTCGTCTGCTGCTTTAGGAGCGAATCGAGCCGGTAGGCAACCTCCGATTCGCCGACGCCGAAGATGCGCACCTCGCGCGAATAGAGCCGGTGACCGCTGCGCCGGAGAAGATACGGCATTGCGTAGTCGCGGAACATCGGGATGAGCTCGCGCGGCGGTCCCGGCAGCAGGATTGCGGCTTTGCCGTCCGCTTCCATGATGCAGCCGGGGGCGGTGCCGTTCGGGTTCGGGAGAATGATCGCATCACTCGGGAACATCGCCTGCTTTTTGTTGTTCGGCGCAACGGTGCGTCCCTTGGACGTGAAATAGGAAACGATGCGCTCCCATTCGTCGTCGTACAGCACAAGATCCTTGCCGAGCGCTTCTGCGACGGTCTCCTTGGTCAGATCGTCGTCCGTCGGTCCGAGTCCGCCGGAGAAGATCACGCAGTCCGCGCGTTCAAACGCCGTGCGCACGGCTTCGGTGAGCCGCTTCGGATTGTCGCCGACGACGACCTGATGATACATGTCGATGCCGGACGGCGCAAGCGAGCGCGCAATGTACTGCGCGTTGGTGTTCAGGATCTGTCCCATCAGAAGCTCGGTTCCGACGCAAATCAATTCAGCGATCATTGAGATTCAGCACTCCTTTGTTCTTGACAATGTATTCGACGGCTGAAGCGATCGACAGCGCCAGCGTGAAGTACACCAGCACCTCGATCAGGATCATCAGATACGGATTCAGATACCGGAACGGGAATTCGTCGTACAGCAGCAGCGAGATCACGATGATGTCCTGAAACGTCGTTTTGAACTTGCCGAGCTTGCCCGCGGCGATCACCACGCCCTTGGCGGCGGCAAGCTGACGCACGCCGGAAATCAAAAACTCGCGCGCGATGAACAGAATCGTCAGCACCGGATGCAGAAGCCAGCGCGGATGCGCGGCGTCGGTGAGGCAGGAGAGCATCACGAACGCCGAAACGACCAGCATCTTGTCTGCAATCGGATCCATGAGCTTGCCGAAATCGGTGACGACGTTGTGCTTTCGCGCATACTTGCCGTCTAAAATATCGGTGATGGCGGCGGCCAGAAACAGCAGCGCGGCAACCCAGTGGCTGCACACGGAAAACGCCGGCCAGACCTCCGGCAGCAGCAGCGTCGCGATCACGAGCGGGATCAGCAGCATGCGCAGTACGGTCAATCGGTTTGCAACGTTCATAAGCTTTCTCCGATCATGTCATAGGGATCCGCCTTGGTAAGACGGATGTTCAGATACTGTCCGGGTTCGTGCCGGTAGCTCGGCGCGATGCAGACCGTGCCGTCGGCGTCCGGCGCTTCGCGGATCGTGCGTCCGTAGGTGCCGTCCATGCCGGTTTCCTCGACGAGCATGGTAAGCTCGCGCCCGATCCAGCGTTCGTTGCAGCGCTGTGAAATCGCCTGCTGCTGTTCCATCAGGGCGTTCAGCCGCGCTTCCTTGACGCCGTCTTCGATCTGATCCGGCATCTCGGCGGCCGCCGTGCCCTCCTCGGGCGAGAACGCGAACGCGCCGACGCGGTCGAACGGATAGTCGCGCAGAAACTGCATCAGCTCGTCAAACTGCGCATCCGTCTCGCCGGGGAAGCCCACCATCATCGTGGTGCGCAGCGTAAAGTCGGGATAATGATTGCGGATATGGTCGAGCACGCTCTGGATGTGCGCCTTGCTCCCGCGACGGTGCATCCGGCGCAGAATCTCGTCGTTGCAGTGCTGCAGCGGCATGTCGAGATACGGCACAAGCTTTTCGCCCTCGGCGAGCGTGTCTAAAAGTGCGGGCGTCACGGTGTCGGGATAGGTGTACAGAAGCCGCACCCACCTGAGCCCGTCGATGCGGTCGAGCGCTTTCAAGAGCGGAATCATGCGCGGTTCGCCGTAGAGGTCTTTGCCGTAGCCGGAGGTGTCCTGCGCGATGACCGATAGCTCGGTTACGCCCATATCGGCAAGCGCCTTTGCCTCGTCGATCAGCTGTTCCGTCGGCGTGCTGACGAGGTTTCCGCGAATGAGAGGGATCGCGCAGTACGCGCAGCGGTTGTTGCATCCGTCGCCGATGCGTAAGTAAGCGCGGTACGGCGGCGTCACGAGCAGACGTTCGGGCGTGAGCACGGAGGAGCAGGGGAGCGAAAGCTTTTCGGCGATCAGCCGCGGCAGCTTTTCGTATTCGCGTACGCCGAGGAAGATATCGACCTCGGGCATCTCCTCGCGAAGCTCCTTCGGATAGCGCTGCGACAGGCAGCCGGTTACGACCAGCAGCCTGCAGCGTCCGGTTTCCTTATACTGCGCCATCTCGAGGATCGCGTCGATCGATTCCTCCTTGGCGGGCGTAATGAACCCGCAGGTGTTGACGATCAGAACGTCCGCTTCCTCCGGTTCGGCGGTAAACGTGTGTCCGGCTGCCTTGAGGTAGCCGAGCATGGTCTGGGTATCGACTTGATTTTTCGCGCATCCGAGCGAGATCACGCCGATGTTCATGCGTCAAAATCCTCCGTGAAATCTTCCTCGTCCGGCTCGACAGGCTCCGCATCGGAATCGGGCGCGCCGCCGCCGAACACGCGGTTGTACTCCTCCTGCGTGATCAGCACCTGACGCGGCTTGCTGCCGTCGAACGGCGAGACGTATTTCTTCTGTTCCATCATGTCGACCAGACGCGCCGCGCGCGCATAGCCGACGCGCAGACGGCGCTGGATCATCGAGATCGAAGCCTGTCCGTTCTCCATGACGATGCGGACCGCTTCGCCCAGAAGCTCGTCCTCCTGCTTGCCTTCGCCGAACACGCCGCCCTGCGGACCGCCCTTGGCTTCGTCGTTGATCTCCGAAAGCACGTCCTCCGAGAACTGCGTATCGTTCTTCTTGAAGCCGGACATCACGCGCTCGACTTCTTCATCCGAAACGTAGGCGCACTGCAGACGCGTGGGCTTGCCCGCGCCGTTCGGATGGAACAGCATGTCGCCGCGTCCGAGCAGTTTTTCCGCACCGGTCGAGTCGAGAATGATGCGCGAATCGATCGCGGAACTGACCGCGAACGCGCAGCGCGAGGGGATGTTCGCCTTGATGAGACCGGTGATGATATCGGCGCTCGGGCGCTGCGTTGCGACGATCAGGTGGATGCCCGCCGCGCGTCCGAGCTGCGCGATGCGGCAGATCGAATCCTCGACGTCGTCGGGCGCAACCATCATCAGGTCGGCAAGCTCGTCGATGATGATGACCAGCTTCGGGATCTTTTTCTTCGGATCGTCCATCAGCGAATTGTACCGCGCAAGCTCGCGCGCGCCGACTTCGGTGAACTTCTTGTAGCGCATCGTCATTTCGTTGACCGCCCATCTCAGCGCGCTCGCCGCCTTCTTCGGCTCGGTCACGACCGGAATCAGAAGGTGGGGCAGCGTGCCGAACACCGACAGCTCGACCATCTTCGGATCGACGAGAATGAGCTGCAGATCCTGCGGAGAGGACTTGTAGATCATGGAAATGATGAGGTCGTTGATGCAGACGGATTTGCCGGAACCGGTGGAACCCGCGATCAGCATGTGCGGCATCTTGCCGAGGTCGGCGACGATGATCTTGCCGGCAATGTCCTTGCCGAGCGCCATCGTAACCGGCGACTTCGCGTTCAGGAATTCGTCGCTTTCGATGATGTCACGCAACAGCACGGTCGCCGCGTCCTTGTTCGGCACCTCGATGCCGACGGCGGCTTTGCCGGGGATCGGCGCCTCGATGCGCACGCGCGGCGCTGCGAGCGCAAGCGCGATGTCGTTCGACAGCGTCGTAATGCGGTTGACGCGTACGCCCGGCGCGGGCTGCAGCTCGTAGCGCGTCACGACCGGACCGACCGAGATATTGATGACCTTTGCGGTGATGTTGAAGCTTTGCAGCGTTTCTTCGAGCAGATGCGCGATCGCCGTCGGATTCTCCGCGTTCTTTGCAAACGTCTCGCGCGGCTTGTTCAGGCAGTCGATGGACGGCGGCTCATATGCAGGCGTCGGCGGGGCGGGCGGCACGACCATCGGAAGATCGCCTTCGTCGTCCGGCTCCTGCTTCTTCGCGGCGGGCTTTGCGGGCGCCGCTTCCGGCGTCGGAACGGCGGCGGGCGCAGGCTTTTTCGCGGACTTTTTCGGCGCGGCGGGGATCACGAGTTCGTCCTCTTCGTTCGCGTCGAGCAGTTCGTCGCTCTTCTTCGTGAGACGGCCGGACGACATCAGATCGAAATCGAGCGCAGGCGCAGCCGCCTTTGCGGGCGCACTCTTCTTGGGCGTTTCCGCTTCCGGCACGTCGAACAGCTCGTCGAACGGGGTGCGCTTTTGCTTCTTTTCGGGCGCGCGCTTCACGGGCGCGGGACGCTCGTACGAATCGTCGATCGTGGTGGAGAAGCCGGACTTCCACGGCTTGCGCGCCGGTTCGGGAGCTTCTTCGTCCTCGTCCTCATAGGATTCGGTCAGAGATTGTTCATGCTCCTCGATCTTTTCGGCAATCCTGTCGCCGAACGCCTGCGTATAGGCGCGGATCGAAATACCGGTGCAGAGCAGCAGGGCGATCAAAAATCCCGCGACAATCACCACCCAGCAGAGCAGCTTGCCGCCGAGCACATACAGGAGCGTCGGCAGGATCATGCCGAGCACGCCGCCGCCGCGCGAGAACTGAATGCCCTCGTTCCATGCGACGGAGAACTGTTTGAAGAACTGCGTGACGTAATCGAAGAATTTGAAGCCCTGTTCGCCGAACTGGTGCAGGCTCTTGAGCTGCGCGTCGCCGGTCCACATGTGGATCGCGCAGAGCACGAACCAGAATGCGAACAGTCCGGTCAAAAGCGTGCCGCGCGCGGGGGACTTGCGTCCGCCGAGAATCAGGAAGAAGCCGATCAGCACAAAGATGACCGGGATCGCATAGCCGAACAGACCGTGCATGCCCAGAAGATAGCTGGATATGATCTTGCCGAGCGGATCGTTGGAGCCGCTGTACAGATAGACGGCAAACAGCGCGCCGAGCGCGATCAGCACGATGCCGACGATCTCCGCGGCGACGCGCGGCGAACGCTTTTCCTTTGTATTCTTTTTCGCAGCGCCTTTCTTGGCGGCCGGTTTTTTCGTGCCGGTCGACTTGCTTCTGGATGCGGCGCTTGCCGTGGATTTCTTTTTCGCGGCGGGTTTATTTGCCATGAACGTTCCTCCGAACTGTAATTCCATATAAATTCAGTTTATTATACTCCGAAATCGGCGCCGGTGCAAGTATCAAAAAAGAAAGCCTCTTGCCGACGGACGCAACGTACGGTATAATACTGCACAATCAAACACGGGGGACACGGGCATGCGGCCGAAGCTTTTGATCTGGGATTTCAACGGGACGATCCTCGACGACGCGGAACTGTGCTTTGCAATCGAAAACGAAATGCTTCTGGAACGCGGGATGAAGCCCATCACGCGGGACTGGTATCTCGATCATTTTTCCTTCCCGATCCGGGACTACTATCTGCAGATGGGGTACACGTTCGAGACGGAAAGCTATGAGCGCGTCTCGGAGATCTTCATGGAACGCTACAACGCGCGCTATACCGGCTGTCCGCTGCGCGAGGGCGTGACCGAAGCGCTTGCGGCGTTTCGCGAGGCGGGCATGCTGCAGACGCTGCTTTCCGTGACGCAGCAGGACGATCTGGAGCGGCAGGCGAAAAAGCTCGGCGTCGCGCCGTATTTTTCGGAGATGCTCGGGCAGACGGACATCATGGGACACTCCAAGGTCGCCCGCGCAAAGGAATACATGCGGCGCATGCGCCTCGATCCGGAGGAAGCGCTGTTTATCGGCGACACCGATCACGACGCCGAAGCCGCCGAAGCCGTCGGCTGCCCCTGCGTATTGCTGCTCGGCGGGCATCAGTCCGAGCGCGTGCTCTCGCGATGCGGCGTGCCGATCTATGCATCCGCAAAGGCGCTGCAGGATGCGCTGCTGAAGAAATGAGCGGCGGGTTTTTCGAAGCGGTCTATGCGGTCGTGGCGCGGATCCCGGAGGGTTCCGTCATGACCTACGGCGATATCGCGCGGCGGATCGGATACCCCGGACGTGCGCGATACGTCGGCTACGCCATGCGCGCCTGCCCGGATGAGCTTCCGTGGCAGCGTGTGGTCAGGGCGGACGGCTCGATCGCGGGCGGCGGTTTTGCGCCGGTCCGCAGAGCGCTTCTGGAGCGCGAAGGGATCCCGTTTCTTCCGGACGGACGCGTCGATCTCGGGAAATGCCGTCTGCGCACGGAATGAACCGCGCAGGCGTTGCAACATGAAACCGACTGTGGTATAATAATTTGTATGAATCAAAGGGAGTTCTGTATGAGACACACCGATATCGGCGGACAGGCGTTGATCGAAGGCGTCATGATGCGTTCCGAAAAGGGAACGGCGGTCGTGGTGCGCCGCAGCGACGGTTCGCTTGCCAAAGAATTCACGCATCAGCGCACGCGCTATAAGAAGGGCTCGTTCCCGACATGGCCGTTTGTGCGCGGCATCTATGCGTTTGTACAGGCGCTTTCGGACGGCATGAGCATCACGACGCGCGCCGCGGAGCTGTTGGGCGAGGAGACGGAGGAACCGTCGAAGTTCGAACTCTGGCTGTCCCGCCGCTTCAACAAATCCGCGATGGACATCGTAAAAGGCGTCGCGATCTTTCTGGCGGCGCTTCTTGCGATTGGGCTGTTCGTGCTGCTGCCGATCGGCATCGTCGAACTGATCGAGCTGATCTTCGGCAAGATGAACCTTGCGTGGAGTACGGTCGTGCAGGGTCTGATCCGCCTTGCGATCTTTTTGCTGTATATCTACGGCATTTCCAGAATCAAGGACATCAAACGCGTATTCATGTATCACGGCGCGGAGCACAAGACCATCGCCTGCTACGAGTCGGAACTGGAAATGACGCCTGAAAACGCAGCAACGTGCACGCGCCTTCATCCGCGCTGCGGCACGAACTATCTCTTTCTGACGATGGCGGTTTCGATCCTCGTCACGACCGCGGTCACCGCGCTGTGCACGCTGATCCCCGGCTTTGCGGATTGGGAAAAGTCCGGCGCGAACCGGTTTTTATTCCGGCTCTTGCGCATCGTTCTGATTCCACTGATCGCGGGCGTTTCCTATGAGGTTCTGAAAGCGGCGGCGAAGCATGAGAATCTGCTCTGCCGCATCGTGCGCGCGCCCGGTCTTGCGCTGCAGCATCTGACGA
>JAFRRO010000023.1 GCA_017428025.1 Clostridia bacterium | reverse complement strand
TCCGTTCGGCAACACCGCGGTGCTCGCAGAGGTCACCGGTCAGCAGATCCTTGACGCACTCGAAATGGGCGCGCGCGTCTGCCCGAGCGAGAACGGCGGCTTCCTGCAGGTTGCAGGTCTGAAGTACGAGATCCACACCTACGTCGAGCCGAACTGCGTGGTCGGTTCCGATAAGATGTGGGCAGGTCCGGTCGATGCGAACGGCGAATATCGCGTCAAGAACGTCCAGGTCCTGAACAAGGAAACCGGCAAGTACGAACCGCTCGACCTTACGAAGAAGTACACGCTCGCATCCCACAACTACATGCTGAAGGATATGGGCGACGGCTTTGCGATGTTCGGTCCGAACATCACGATCCTCAACGACAGCGGCATCGCGGACAACAAGGTCCTGATCGACTACATCCAGTCCATGCCCGAGGTTGACGGCGTCCACCAGGTCACCGGCTACACCGATCCGAGAGGCGAAGGCCGTATCAAGATCGTCGACGAGAAGCCGATTTCGACCATCTACGGCGAAGAAGTCAAGTCCGGCGACGTGACCGAATATGTCGACGGCACCGCGATCTATCGCTATGACATCAAGATCAAGGGCATTCCGGAGTACGAAGAAGTGGTCGGCATCCAGACGTTCGTCGAATACGATCCGGCAGTCCTGAAGTTCGTCGAAGCGAAGTCCGAACTCGAAGGCTCGACCGGCATCAACACCGTTGACAACAAGCTCCTGTTCGCATGGGCGTCCAACGGCGCAGGCATCAAGGTCGCGGACGAGACCGTTGTCGTCTCGCTGTACTTCGAGCTCGCGAAGCCCGTCGAGAACGGCTTTGTGACCGAGATCAAGTTCACGACCGGCACGAACGAAACGACCAGCGGCTACTCCTATGTACAGGGCGATACCGTTGTCGAAGCGAAGGGCGTCGAAACGGTTGACGGCAGCATCACGTTCGAGATCCCGACCGAGCTCACGCTCGTTGCGGACGACGTCACCGCGGTGGATATCATGGTTGACGAGAACGGCGAAGTCCTCTACCGCTACAACGTCAAGGTTGCGGCTCTGCCGGAAGGCGGTCTGATGGTCAACAGCGCGCAGATCTTCCTGACCTACGACAAGACCAAGCTCGCATTCGTCAAGGCGGAAGGCAAGCTCGCTTGGGAAGTCACCGACAAGGGCACCAAACTCATGGCGGTCTGGGCGTCCGACGCACCGGTCCTGCTGCAGAATGACGACGCGGTCCTGACGCTGTACTTCAAGGAAGCAGAACGCATCCCGCTCGGCACGAAGATCGATATCACGTTCACGACGAACATCCTCGGTCTGACCAGCTCGATGTCGTTCGTGGTCGGCGGCGCTGTCGTCGATCTCGAAGCTGCAACGGTTGACGGCGGCATCCTGTTCGACGGTCTGCTCGGCGACGCGAACTGCGACGGCGTTGTGACCGCTGCCGATGCGGCAACGATCCTGCGTTCGCTCGTCGGTCTCGTTGAGCTGACGCAGCAGGGCATGATCAATGCGGACGTCGACGGCGACGGCGAAGTCACCGCGGCGGATGCTTCCGCGATCCTGCGCTACATCGTCAAGCTGATCGAGGTCTTCCCGATCGAAGAACCGTAACAGCAAACAACACAAAGGGGACCGCGTTTGCGGTCCCCTTTCAAGTGCTTGTAAAATGGGTTAAAAGTCCTTCATGCGCTCGTTGAGGCGGCGATAGACCGGACGCATCCAGGGTTCGGAACAGGCACGGATCGCGTCGTCCGGCAGAAACCATCTGACACCGCTGTTTTCGTCCGCCTTGACGTGCAGCGCGTCGGCGTCGTCCGCGAGCAGCAGAAACGTGCCGTTCAGGTGCAGATGCGCGGGCACGAACACGCCGCGCTTGTAATGCGGGTTGACGGTCAGCGTCTCGATCGACAGCAGCCGGTCCGACGCGGGACGGACATGCAGAAGCCCCGTCTCCTCCCTCGCCTCTCTGAGCGCGACAGACAGCAGATCGCGTTCGCCGTCCGCGTGCCCGCCGGTCCACGCCCAAGAATCGTAGATGTTGTGATAGATCATCAGCACGCGCTCGCGGCGCTCGTCGGCGATCCACGCCGAGGCGGTCACGTGGCAGAGCCGGTTCGTGCGAAGGTACACGTCGTCATAGCGGTGCAGACAGTCGAGCATCACCGCTTTGTCCGCCGCTTCCTGTTCGTCGCGCGGCGCGTATGCAAGTAAGAGCTGTTCAAAATCCATGTATCGAGTATAACACGGGTTCCCCCTTGTCTGCAAGCGTACTTTGGTGTATACTGAAAAAAACGGCACGGAGGCGCACATGGTACACATCGGGAACGACTGGGACGATCTTCTGAAGGACTACTTTGCGTCGGAGCAGTATCAGACGCTGCGGCAGTTTCTGGTGCAGGAATACCGCTCGCATGTCGTCTATCCGAACATGTACGATATCTTCAACGCCCTGAAATACACGGCGTACCGCGACGTCAAGGTCGTCATCCTCGGTCAGGATCCGTATCACGGTCCCGGACAGGCGCACGGGCTGTGCTTCTCCGTCAAACAGGGCGTAGAACCGCCTCCTTCGCTCAAAAACATCTTTTCGGAGCTGCAGAAGGATGTCGGTATCCCCGCGCCGAAACACGGCGAATTGACGTGCTGGGCGCGTCAGGGCGTGCTGCTGCTGAATACGGTGCTGACCGTGCGCGAGCATCAGCCGAATTCGCACAAGGGACACGGCTGGGAAGCGTTCACCGACCGCGTGATCGAGCTGTTGGACAAAAAGCAGACGCCGATCGTGTTTCTGCTGTGGGGCGCGAACGCGCGCAACAAGGCGCGGATCGTCACGAACCCGATCCACATCAAGCTCGAAGCGCCGCATCCGAGCCCGCTTTCCGCGTACAACGGCTTCTTCGGCTGCCGTCATTTTTCCAAGGCAAACGACTGGCTCGTGCGCACCGGACAGACGCCGATCGACTGGCGTGTGGAATAAAACCGATTTTTTGCAAAAAAGGGATTGACAAAACCGTCCCCGTACGGTATTATATTTTTTGCGTGCTCGGTTCGTCTAGTGGCCTAGGACACCGCCCTCTCACGGCGGTAACACGGGTTCGACTCCCGTACCGGGTACCAGGAAAAAGCGTCTTTTGTCGACAGACAAAAGGCGCTTTTTCAATGATATCCGTTCCTGACGGAACGGGTGATATATGCTTCGCATATGATATCCCCTCCGGGGATGATATACGCCTGCGGCGTATGGAGGAACGGATATCATACAGACGCGAAGCATCTGTATATCATATCGCGCAGCGATATATCATTGACCTGCACCGATCGATCGGCTGCAATGTTTGCAAACGGCTTTACAAACGCGCTCCGGCATGGTATGGTATCAGTGTGCGAATATCGACCGATTCAAAGGAGAACTGTATGCTCAAAACCGGAATCAAGGGAAGAATCGAACGTACGGTAACGGCGGACCTGTGCGCGGGCGCCGTCGGCAGCGGCGAGCTTGACGTGTTTGCGACGCCCGCCATGATCGCGCTGATCGAGGAAACGTGCTGGAAAAGCGTTGCGCCGTATCTCGAACCCGGCGAAGGCACGGTCGGCACGGCTTTGAACGTCCGCCACGTCGCGGCGACGCCTGTGGGGCTGAAGGTGACCTGCGAAACCGAGCTGACGCTTTTGGATCGCAGGCGTCTGGTTTTCGACGTCAAGGTGTTCGATCCCTTCGGTTTAATCGGCGAAGGAACGCACGAGCGCTTTGTCATTCAGTACGACAGATTCCTGAAGAAGGTCGACGAAAAGCGCATGATACAGACTGCCGACAGCGGCGCGGACGCCGAAACGGAGCGTCAACCGTGACTTCCCCGCTGCCGCGCGCAGATACGATACATCGGAGGCTGCCTATGAAACCGTTCAGACGAATGCTGTGTTTGCTGCTGACGCTCTTTATGCTCGCGTCGGCGTTTGCGTGCGCGGCGGAGCTTGTGCCGGTGCCGACGACGCCGGAACAGGTCGACCTTCCCGTATATTCGGACGAAACGCCCTGCCCCGTCTCCGAGGACGGCGAATACTGGAAGAAGAACGACGTCGCGCTGTACATCCACCTTTTCGGACATCTGCCGGACAACTACATCACCAAGGAGGAGGCGCAAGCGCTCGGCTGGGAGGGCGGCTCGCTCGAGCCGTACGCGCCGGGCTGTTCGATCGGCGGCGGACGCTTCGGCAACTATGAAGGTCTGCTGCCCAAGAAAAAGGGGCGCACCTACACCGAATGCGACATCGACACGCGCGGCAAGCGCAGCCGCGGCGCCAAGCGCATCGTGTTCAGCAACGACGGGCTGATCTACTACACCGACGACCACTACGAAAGCTTTACCCTGCTGTACGAAGGAGACTGATATGGAATTCATCATCATCGACGGAAAACGCATGACCTCGGTTGAGGAGACGCACCGCTACCTGGAGCGCACGCTGCGCCTGCCGCCGTATTACGGACACAATCTGGACGCGCTCTACGACTGCCTCGGCGACTTTTCACAAAACGTCTTTATCATCCTGATCAACGGCGATCTGATGGATGCGAATTTAGGCGACTACGCCGCAAAGCTTCGCACGGTCTTTACCGACGCAAGCAAGGTCCCCTTCGCCTTCCGCTTTTTCGAAAATCCGAGCTGAACAAAGCGACCGATCCTCCCGCCCGACCGGCGGGAGTTTTCGTTTGTGCGCATGTGTGAATAGGCTTTTAACAATCCGTGAACGATGGCGCCGGGGCGTTGACCGGCACAAGATATGGGGAGTAAAATAGGTCTCGGACATAGATGGAGGGCAAGACGATGGAAGAACTGAAATCCGAAGAGAAGCATGTTGTGATTCTGCCGCAGGACGGCAAGGAAATCAAAGAAGAACAGGTTCCGTTCGAAGATCTGATCTCCGAGCTTCGTTATTGATTCTCAAGGTGCCTTCCGGCATCTTTTTCTGTGCCCGAAACGGACATTCTCTTTCGATCTCCCGATTTTTGCGGGAGTTTTTCTATTTTTGTGCAACCTTTCGGCGCTCCCGATCATCTATAAGGTGTACGATCGCACAACGATCCCCTTCCTGCCGGCAGGAAGGAACGAAAGGAGTTTTCCATGCCAAGTCAAAAAGACAAGCTGTGGTTTTCGGAACAGGTCCGGCCGATGCTCGACACGCTGTATCACGTGGCATACGCGCTCATGCAGAACGACGCCGACGCGCAGGATGCGGCGCAGGACTGTGTCGAGCAGGCATACGTCTCGCTCGACACCCTCAAGGACCGCAGGAAGTTCCGTCCGTGGATCATGCGCATCCTGAAAAACGCATGCTATCAGATCCTGCGCGAGAAGAAGCGCATCATTCCGTTCGACGATCTGCCCGAATCGGGCGAGGAGCCGTATGACGCGCTCGATCTCAAAGCCGCATTCGCGCGGCTCTCCCCCGAAAGCCGTCTCGCGGTGACGCTCTACTACTACGAGGGCTACCGCATCACCGAAATCGCCGCACTGTTGAACGAGCCGGAGGGCACGGTGAAGAGCCGTCTCTCCCGCGCCCGCAAAGCGCTGCGGCAGGAGTTACAGGAGGTTTCCTATGCAAACTGACACGAATGACGCGTATCGCAACGATCCGCTTTTCCCGCCCGTCCCCAAGGGCTATCATGAACGAATGGAGCAGGTGCTCGAGGCGCTGCCGGTTGACGAGAAGCACACCGTGCGCGTCCCGAAAAAGCGCGGCATCATCCTGCTTGCCGCCGCCATCGCCGCCCTGCTCGCCGTCGGCACCGCCGTTGCGGTCTCGATGAGCACCAGAGAACAGCTGAACGAGGTCGTCGAACAGCGCATCGAACAGAGCGACGACGAACGCTATCAGAAGGCGCGCGAGCTTGCAATCAGCCGCGTCGACGCGGACGGCTATCCGCATGTGATCCCGCTCGAGGGCAGCGCCGATCTCGGCGACGTCACGCTGAAGCTCGTTTCGATCGAGGTCTACGGCTATGAAGCGGAGCTTCGCTATACGCTCGAAAGCGACACAGTCGGCTTTGTTCCGGCGCTGAGCGATCCGGACTTTCGGGAGGATCGCGAGATTCAAAAGACGGTTGCCGCATTCGACACGCTCTGCGCCTACGGCGAGGATGCCTGCGGCTTTGTGCTGAACGTCGAGGGCACAGACTATACCGCCTATCACGGCGATTCCGTTGCCGCTTCGGGCATGGATCACGACGGCGTGTGCACCGTCCACTTTCTGAATTTCCCGTGGAAGCTCGAAAACGGCACGCATCTGACCTTCTCCGGCACGCTGTATTGCTGCGATGCGCAAGGCGTGCGCCTTTCCGAGATCGGCAGCTTTGCGATTCCGTTCGTCTACAACTACACCGCCGAGCTGCGCGAAGCCGAGATCGACGCGATGGCAAGAGAGTACATGAAATATGCCGATCAGCGCGACGCCGCGGTGCATGACACACTCTCCGGGCTGCCGGAGAACGCAACGCGCATCGACGCCGTGGCCGGCAAGACGACCTATCTGGATGTTTCCGCCGACGAAGAAGGCGTGCTGCTCGGTCTGGAGCAACGCTTTACGGAGACCGGCTGGATCGACTACACCTACTTCTGCATGAACGGCTATGACGTTGCGGAGGAGGAGCTTGCAAGCGAGATTGCGCCCGATAAACAATCGGCAACGAAACTTTTGCGTCTCCCCTATTACGCGGATCGGCAGTACATCGGCGACGTCGTGACGATCGGCTGTGTGCGCAGCATCAACAAGCTGATCCCGCTGGAGCCGGAGGGCTGGATGAACTCCGACGAATACGAGGACACGGTGTTTGTGTTCCGCTATAACCTTAAGACCGGCGAGGTCACGTTGCCGAAGGACGACGCGGAGCGCGACGCATGGTTTACGCCGCATACGTTCCCGATGGACAACGGCGATCAGGTCTACAGCTTCAAAGGACGCTATGACGTCTGTGACGTCGAGGGCGTGTCCGATACGCAAAACGGCACGACCGTTCGCATCGGGCGCGTGGCGTTCACGCCGGACGGAGAACTGTGCATCGTCTATCGGGCGGAAAACCTGGCCTGCGAGGTCATTGCATGGGAAACGCTTCCGAAGGTCGTCCGCATCGACGGCGTCGAGATCAAGGCGCACCGCTTTTTGGAGGAAGACGGCTTCCGCCTTGCGGACGACCGTATTGCGGAGATTATCAACACTTACGATATGTCCAGGACGCGGTGGATCACCGATTGCTGGAACATGAAGCTGCCGAAGCGCCGCGATATGTACGACGGTCCGATCACGATCGAGATCAAAGACTGGGAGCTTTACGATCTCAATAAGCAGGGCGAACGCGTATATGTGGGCACGTTCAGCTTCACCTTCACGATCCCTGTAGACGACGCATCCTACCGGATGATGAGCGCCGGAAGCTTCGAGAATCTCAACGAGCACTGATTGCGCATCCTTTGGGGACGATCCCCTGACGCAATCACCCGATACAAAAAAGATGCGGTCTGCAATGCAAGCTTGCGGATCGCATCTTTTTAAAATTCCCACTCCAGTTTGCTCAACACAGCGGAACCGTCCCCCGGTGTTCCTGTCAACACAGAAGAACCGTCCCCTTGTGTTATTATGAGAACCGTCCCCCTGACACTGTCCACGCTAACCGTCCCCCTGACATCGCCTAAAACCATATCTCGTAATAATAATAGTATGTTGTTATTCTTTTGAAGAAGACAGAATTGTCTCCATTTGTCTGCTTCCAGAAATATGTATTCTGATCAATTATATTAATCTCTCCTGACACATCAACGGGTAGGATATCTTTTATCGTAATGCTATTATCTGGTGAATAGATAAATCCGATGCTTGAAGTAATAGAACCCCATCCGCCAAAGTCTATCGAGTTATTAAGCGTTGTAATTCCCCGTAATCCTTTTAGTTTTCTGAATGGAGCTTGTAATTCTTTTCTAGTATTATTAGTGTTGGTAATGTCACCATTCAAATCAGTTGTTTCTATTGTTTCTGAATTTACATAGATAAAAGTAATATCATGACCTTTTATATCCGAAATAAAGTCATAGCAATTCCGAATACATTCATCATTGTCCTTAACCAATTTAGAAATCTGTGCGTATTTCGTACTACTATACACTTCATTATTCGAGTATTCACACCCTAAAACTAAAACGATAAAAGATAAAACAGCGCAAATCAAGGCTTTTCTTCTCATAAACATTCTCCCTTTAATGTGATTCTTCATACAAGTTAATTCCATATTCTATCATCTCATAGTCCGCAGGTTCGTCATATCACACAATGGGACGGTCCTGTTGTCAGCTTGAGCTTTGTACACAGCGGAACCGTCCCGATATTGCTTTGGTTGGATCAATCGGCGTAGAAGAGATTGTCGAAGTACTCGTCCTGTTCGACGCCGTCGATGAGATACAGCCATTCCTCCTCGTTGAAATCGATGTCGACAATCGCCTGTACGCTGCGGTCCTCGGTGCAGACCTTCGCCTGCGTATGCGAATCGTTGAACCGCAGTAGCAGCAGGCAGTTGCCCTTGGTGATCACCGCGGGCTGTCCGTCGACCGTGCAGGGCAGATCACGCACCAGATGCAGCAGCACGCCGCCCTCGTACAGGTTCTGCCGGTTCTCTGCAACATATTCCGCCGACGGCACGGCGCAGACCAGCCATTCGGATTCCGGTTCGAATGCGTCGCCGGAATAGGGACGCACGCCGGAGTTCGTGCCGAAGATGCCGGTCAGTTCGTCCACCCAGAACGCCTCGTCGTCCCACGACACATAGCCGTCAACCTGCCGGTCGATGATCAGCCGGTCGCCCTCGGGATGGAGCGCCGTCGTGATGAAGCTGTCAGAACCCCAGTCCGCGCAGACGATCAGGTTGTGATACGGCGAGTTCGCGTCGAGATCGCAGAGATAGATGTAATAGACCATACTGCTGCTTTCGAGCGTGATGCTGCGTTCGCCGTCGATGACCGTGAGCGTGTCCTCCTCCATGTCGATTTCAACGCCGATATCCTCTTCGGTTCCGTCGCCGTCGAGGTCATGGCTGCACAGCGTCGTGCCGCTTGCGCCGACCTCCATGTGTTCCATCACGTCGAACACCTCGATAAGCTCCGTACGCAGTTCCGCGACCGGATCCGATTCGGGGATCTCCGGCGTTTCCGTGTCCTGCGCTTCGGGCTGCGCCGTTTCACTCACCTGCGCGGTCTCCGGTTGCTGCGCTTCGGGCGACGCCGCCTGCGCGTCCGGCTCCGCCGGATTCGTTCTCGTGACTTCGGCGCCCGCGTCGTTCGGCGTGCCGTTCGTGCCGCAGGCAAGGCTGCACAGCAGCAGCGCGATCAAAAGAAAGGCAAACAGTTTTTTCATGGCGTTTCTCCTCAATCCGAGTAGGTCAGGTTGTCAAAGTATTTCTCGACCTTCTTGCCGTCGATGAAATAGGTCCAGTCCTTATAGGTGAAGTGGATGATCGCGGTCGTGCCGTCCTCGGTGCGGACCTCCGCCGTGTCGTTCTTGTCGTTGAAGCCGACCATGTAGATGTACTTGCCCTTGGCGATCTTCGCGGGCTTGCCGTTGATCTCGCAGGGGACGTCGCGCGTGCAGTGCAGCAGATCGCCCATCTCGATCAACAGATCGCGGTCGTTTCTGAGGTCGTCCTCGGTGATTCTGTAGCTCACAACCAGCCAGTCCGTGTCGGGCTTCAGGTCCTCGCCGCTGTACGTGCGCTGTCCGCTCTTTGTGCCGAGGATGTCGGTCGACTCATAGAAGTACAGCTTGTTCTCCTCGTCGTCCCAGCTGCAGGGGCTCTCGACCATCACGCCCTTGACGATCTTGCCGCCCGTGTAGTGCAGCTCGGTCGTCTGGAAATCGTCGGATGCGCCGTCGATGCAGGTGAGCAGGTTCACGTACGGCGTTTCGGGATCGAGATCGATCAGGATCGCGCGGACGAGATTGCTGCCATCCAACTCGATCTTTTCCGAATCGATCTGGATCGTCGTGGTGCCGTCTTCGTCGTCCATCCGGAAGGAGATCTCCTCCTCAAAGCCGTCGAAGTCGATGTCGTACTCGAACATCAGGGCTTCCGAAACGTCCCAGCCGACCTCGTCCTTGACCTCGTAGGTGATCGGCAGCAGCGCAAGGTTCGGACGGTACGGCGTTGCCGTCGCGTTCGACGCCTGATCCGGCGTCGTGATCGGAATGTCGAAGATCGATTCCGCAGTCGGGGCGGGCGTATCCGCACCGACGACCGCCGCCTGCGTCGCTTCCGGCGCCGGCGTGTTCTGAACCTGCTCCGGCGCTTTCGTCGCGGACGAACCGCCGAGATTCCATTCCAGCCGGTAGCAGCTGCAGCCGACCGGCATAAGCATCATGATACAAAGAAGAAAGGCGAATAAACGTTTCATATCCGATATCCTCCCATTTTTCTGATATTATACCATAGCGGCAGGGTTTTTGCAATTCTCTTTTGCGTTCCGGTTTATCGGACAGGTCCTGTTTTACAATCAGGACAGAAACAAACGGGAGGACAAAACCATGCTGGAACAGATTCGTTATTTCATCCTGATGCGCAAGCTCCGCGGCGAGATCGCCGCATTCGTCAGAAAGCCGGACGACGTGCCCGCGCACAAGGGCGTTTCCCTGCAAACCGGCGTGAAATCCACTTGCAAAGCGTGCGGAAGTATCGTATAATAATGGCATGAAAAAACTGCTTCGGCCGCTGATATGGATGCTTCTGCTGACGCTGCTCTGCACGCTCGGCTGTTCGGATATACACCGCTGCGTACACGCCGACGAGCCGGACGTCCTTGCGGAGCAAAAGGCGGAGCTCTGGGACAAGCTGCTTTCGGCGCGTCCCTCGCCCGCTCCGGTCGACGCAGAACACGCGCTTTCGGTCACTTTCATAGACGTCGGTCAGGGCGACTGCGTCCTGCTCGTCGCGCCGGACGGCAAAACGATGCTTGTCGACGCCGGTCCGGTCGGTTCGATTGACGCGATCCAAACGGTGCTTTCGGCGCAGGACGTCGGTTCGCTGGACGTCGTGGTTGCGACGCATCCGCACGCGGACCACATCGGCTCGATGGCGGGCGTGCTCGGCTCGTATCCCGTCGGCATGTACGTGACGATCCCGCAGGAGCAGACCGACATGCTGTACCTGCGCGTGCAGAACAAGCTGAGCGGCAACGGCTGTCCGGTCGCATACCCGACCGGCGGACAGACGATCGAATGGAGCGACGCCTGCTCGGTCACGGTGCTGAATCCGATCGCGGACTACCCCGATCCGGAGGAGCTTAACGACGCGTCGATCGTGCTGCGCGTGCAGTACGGCGACACCGCGGTTCTGCTTTGCGGCGACGCCGAGGAGCTTGCCGAAACGCGCATGCTCGACACGTTCCCGCGCTCGATGCTTGAGGCGAACGTCATGAAGCTCGGGCATCACGGCTCGTCGAGTTCGACCGGATATTCGTTCTTCCTCGCCGTCTCCCCCGACTATGCCGTGGTCTCCTGCGGCGCGGACAACGATTACGGGCATCCACACCTCGAAACGCTTTCACTGCTGTACGACACCCGTACGGCGTTATATCGGACCGATTGCGACGGTACGATCACATTTCTGCTCGACGGCACGAACGTGTCCGTCCAAACAACACGAAAGGAGCTGCCATGAAAACCTGTCCCGTTTGTCAAAAGCTCGTCAATGACGACACGAAATTTTGCTACTACTGCGGCGCGTCGCTTCTGACGCCCGAACCGGCTGCGGAGGAACCCGCCGCCGAGCCGGAGCCCGTCGAGATCGTCCCCGAACCGGTCGAAGCGCCGGTCGCGGAAGCGCCCGTTCCCGAGCCGGAACCCGAACCGGTCGAAGCGCCGGAGCCCGTCGAAATTCCCGCGCCCGAACCCGAACCGGTCAAGGCCCCCGAGCCCAAGCCGGTCAAGGCACCCGAACCCGAGCCGGTCAAAGCGCCCGAGCCCGAGCCGGTCAGAACGCCGGAACCCGTGGTGATCCCGACGTCGGTCAAAGAGCCCGAGCCCGTCAAGGCGCCGGAACCCGAAAAGACGGACGTCGTGGTGCATGCGACCGATTCGCGCTCGCTGATGACGACCGCGGGATACATCTTCTCGACGATCCTCTTCCACATTCCGGTCATCGGCATCATCTTCCTGTTCGTCTGGGGCTGCGGCCGTCCGAAGAACATCTCGCTGAAGCGCTACGCGCTCGCATGGCTCATCATGCGGCTTCTGTGCGTGGTCTTTTTGCTGAGCTTCGCGGTGTTCGTGCTGATCTGCTATTCGGACAAGTTCCCGATCCTCACCGACGCGTTCACAAGATTCTTTGCGTAAGGGAATCCGCTTCCGTCAATCCATGCAAAAAGGTGCGATCTGCAATTCCGTACTTGCAGACCGCACCTCTTTTCTTTTGAAACGACCGTTTCATTTTTCAACATGACGGAACCGTCGCTGTGTGTTCCCGTCACCTTTTGACACCCGCAGATTGTTGTCAAGAGAACCGTCCCTCCGACACCCATAAAAATCATGTTTATTTGAATCTCCACTGCAATTCAAGCAATGCTTACAGGAAAAATTGCATCGGTTGTAATATCCCAGGAGATCATAATTGGTCCTCTCATGCTTTCTAAGAAGGACTTATTGCAATTTTTCCATTCATTGCTTTTCATTTCGTTTACCTCTTTTAATAACTAAAAATAATACGCAGACATATATTATCACAATAGTAGTCCAAACAAGAGGATTAATAAAACTCGTGAAATTAATAGTTCCTATCGAGAGAAGAGGAAGCAAACCTAAACACGGATGAAACGAAAACATGAATAAACAAGAAAAAACTGATACAACGGTTCCAACAATAACAGATGCTAGAATTCTTTGCTCAAGAGTCATAGACAAAGTGCAATAGTTCATTATAATGGATAGTGAAAGAAATATCCCTGCTACAATTATTGCACTCCAATATATTATTTTTATACGTGATTCCTTATTGCCCAGTTTCAAGCGGGTTGTCCTAAAAATTAAATACTTCCAAAGCAAGAGAAAAAGGAGGTGTGTAATGCTCAAGAACCCTGGCATTAAAAACAATTCGGATCGTTTCCCTATCCTGTCAGGGATTCCCGAAGCACTCCAATGAGCGACAATTTCTTCAGGAGCCATTAGATAGAATACAAATGAAAAAACAAAAGAAGACAGTATGCAAGTGATTAATACAATTAAAACCTTCTTGAAAACGTTTTTTTCGTTTACATTGTAATGTGTTTTCATTTAATAAAATCTCTCCTTTACAATCCAATCTAGTGCTTAGATATCTTTATTGTCTATAAACTAGTTGCCTTTAAGAAGGATGAGACCATTGCTTTCTGAGAAGGTTGATCGAGTTGCTTACGAGAAACTTGCTTAAGGTGAGTGCGTTAGGGAACTATTCCTAATTCTCAAAGTTAATGTGTTTAAACTGGCATAATGTAACTGCCAAATCTATTCTAAGTATATTGTGACATTAAATAAGTACATTGTCAATTAATATTAAAGAATATTTTATCAATCTAGGGACTTTATCCCTTTCTTTTACACATTACTCTACTCCTTTCATATTAAGCAGGAACATATACCACCCAACCAGAGGGTTCTGGGTGTTGTTTTACAATATGCGTGTCAAGAACCGCCCTGCCTTGTGTGATGCCGTCGATTCGGCGATATATTGACCGTCTTTTATATATGATACCATACGAATGCGGCGGCGTCAATCGAAGAACCGTTCGGCTTGTCCCTTCACCAATATAGACACCGCAAACATGGAAAGTATTACAGCAAATAATAATATATTTTTTGTGTCAAGCGGACGGGAGCTGTACAAAAAAAGACGGGCGTGAACCCGTCTTTTGTGTTTTGGTTGAACTTATTTGATTTCGCAGGTTGCGCCGACTGCCTTGAACGCTTCGACGATCTTCTCTGCATCTTCCTTGGAAACGCCTTCCTTGACGGCCTTGGGCGCGTTGTCGACGACTTCCTTTGCTTCCTTGAGGCCGAGACCGGTCTGCTCGCGGACGACCTTGATGACCTTGATCTTCTCCGGTCCGATTTCCTTCAGGATGACATCGAACTCGGTCTTCTCTTCGACTTCCTCTGCAGTTGCTGCTGCGGGACCTGCGACTGCAACCGCGGTTGCTGCTGCGGATACGCCGAACTCTGCCTCGAGAGCCTTAACGAGTTCGGAAAGTTCCAAAACGGACATTGCCTTGATATCGGCGATCAGTTGTTCCTTATTCATGATAAATCTCCTTTAAAAATTGGTTTTTTGTTTTTTGTACGGCTGTGCCGTTTCGGTCGTTATGCTTCCGCAGATTCCGCGGCGGGCGCGGCTTCGGAACCGTTCTTCTTCGCGATCTGGTCAAGTACGATTGCAAGACCGGAGATCGGGGACATCATGCTGCCGAGCAGGCGCGCAATGAGGACTTCGCGGCTGGGCAGATCCGCAATCGCTTCGACTTCCGCCGGCGTGCTGACTTTGCCTTCTACGATACCGCCCTTGAATTCGCACTTCTTGGCCTTCTTGATGAAGTTCTTGAGAATTCTTGCCGGTGTGACTGCATCGTCGTATCCGAATGCGAACGCATTGGTTCCGTGCAGCATATCGTCTGCACCGCCGAGTCCGAGCTCGTCAAAAGCGCGGCGCACGCAGTGGTTCTTCAGGACGACATACTCAACGTTTTCCTTGCGCAGTTCGGCACGAAGCGCAGTATCCTCGGCAACGGTCAGTCCGCGATAGTCGAACAGAATGACGGACTTTGCCTTCTTGACCTTGTCCGCGACTTCCGCGACCTTTGCGGCTTTCATTTCGAGAATCTTTGCATTTGCCATGGTTGCACCTCCTTGTAACGTGAAAAGCCCTCCGTCGCAGAACGGAGGACTCGAAAACAAAAGGCGCTTTCTTGTCTACCTCGGCAGGATTTACACGCTTGCGCGACACCGGCTGTCTTTGGCGACGGAACTTAACCTTGGATATAATACACGCTCTCCAGACCTTTGTCAAGCGTTTTTTGCAGATTTTTCGGACTTTTTTACAGGTTTTCCGCTCACCGGATAAAGCCGAGGTAGAAATCGAGGACGTTGTAGAGCATGTCGCCCGAGCAGACCTGCACCGAGGCGTCGGTGCCCGAAACCGTTGCGTCCTCGTAGAGATCGCAGGCTTTGGTCAGCACGAGAACGGGCACGATCTCATAGTCGTCGCCGAAGATCACGTCGAGGTATTCGCAGTATTTGGCGCACTGGTCGACCTCCTCCTGCTCGATCTTATCCTTCATCTTGAATTCGAGCGAGAATACGTGCCTTCGCGTGACGAGCAGCACGTCCGCGTAGATGCGGATGCGCTTCGCTTTTTTGATGCGCAGCTCAAAGACGATCTCCCAGTCGTTGCTGAGCTTTTCGGGATAGCCGAACTCTTTGAGATCGCGAAACAGCCCGATCATCGTTTCACGCGCGTCCGCAAACGAATGGAACAGCCCGCGCGTGTCGTTGAGGTTTCTGCCGATGTTCTCGCAGCCGAGCTTCAGAAGCGCCAGAAAGCGCTGTTCGTCCATCTCCAGGAATTCCCCGACCGACGAATAGAAGCCGGAGAACTCCGCAAGCCCATAATGCGGGCGCGTCTGCGGGATCTGTCCGTGCCACAGGTATTCGTCGTCCTGCCAGCAGAGCTCATGCATGAACGGCGACGCGTACAGATAATGATTGACCGTCGCCGCGTCCGCGCGAAGATCGCGCGCAATCTCGCGCGCTTTGATCCCCTCTTCGCTTTTGCAGATGCACATATAGATGCGCCGCTCGATCGGATCGATCCGTGCCATGGCCGTTCCCCCTTCTTTCCCGTATTGTACCACACGAACGGGCGCGCCGCAAGCATGCCAAAATCTTTACAAGATGTGGCATTACCGCTTGTATTTTCATACAAGATATTGTATACTAAAGAAAAAAAGCGGCGGAGGCAGCTATGCGCGTATATTGTACCGAAGAGTTTCACCGTTCCGGCGGCGGCGGAACCTTTCTTTTGTCAAAGGCCGAGGACGCACTCGACGGTCTGATCGAGCGATACGAAGGTCAGGTCCGGCTCATCTACCTCGATCCCCCGTTCCGCACGGGCGAATCCTTCAAGATGCGCATCGGCAAGGGCAAGCAGGCGCAGACCGTCGTGCTCTACGAGGACAAGCTGGACGAGGAAAGCTATCTTGCGTGGCTTCGCGGCATCCTGGAGGGCTGCCATAAGCTGCTCGACGCGCGCGGCTCGATCTATCTGCATCTCGATTACCGCATGTCGCACAAGGCGCGGCTGATGCTCGACGAGATCTTCGGCGAAGCGAACTTCATGAACGAGATCATCTGGGCGTACCGCTCCGGCGGACGCGCCACGCGCTGCTATCCGCGCAAGCACGATACGATCCTCTTCTACCGTAAATCGAAGAAGGTCCTGTTCAACATCGCCGCGGTCGGCACGCCGCGCGGTCCGGAGCGCCGCAACCACATGAAGCGATTCATCGACGAGAACGGGCGCATCGGCTTCTCGATCCGCTCGAACGGCAAGACCTACACCTATTATGAGGATTCGCTGATCTATCCCTCCGACGTCTGGTCCGACATCGAGCATCTGCAGCAGAAGGACCGCGAACGCACGGGATTTTTGACGCAGAAGCCCGAAGCGCTCCTGCGCCGCATCATCGCCGCCTCGTCCGAGCCGGGCGATCTTGTGGTCGATCTGTTCTCCGGAAGCGGCACGACCGCCGCCGTCGCGACGAAGCTCGACCGGCGCTTTATCGCCGTGGACCAGAGTCCGGTCGCCTGCGCGCTGCTGCGGCGCCGTCAGCTCGGCGTGACGAGCGAACCTTCGCTGACCGACAGTACGCCGCGTCCGCTGACGATCCGCTATCCGGTCGACCGTACGCCGTGCCGGATCGGCGCCGAAATCGTTCTGAAGGGCGATAAGCGCTATGTGCAGCTGCGCAAAACGGAGTTCTCCGGCAAGGACGCCGCGCCGGTGTACGCCGCGACCGGCTATGTGGACGGCGCAAGCTTCTGCGCCGTGCAGGCGAACAGCGCCCCGAAGCTGCCGATTCTTCTGCCGCTCGTCACCGATCGCACGCCGGTGCTGCACGTGGTCGGCGCGCACGGCGAACAGGCGTTCTTTACGATGGAGTGACAACCCTTCCGCCTCGCTTCACTCGGCACCCGCCCCGCAAGGGGAAGGCAAGTTCAGACCTGTTGATTACATGGAAAAAGAGCAGGAGGTGTTTTGCCTCCTGCTTTTGCGTGTCAAAAAAGGGCGTGTCATCCTGAGCCTTTGGCGAAGGATCTCTGAACGCTTGATTGCTTCTCCGTTTTGAGATCCTTCGTCGCTTCGCTCCTCAGGATGACACCGGAGGGGAGCGCGGTTCTTCCTTGCTTGTCATTCTGAGCCTTTGGCGAAGAATCTCTGAACGCAAGAGTGCTTCACCGCTCTGAGATCCTTCGGGCTTTGCCCTCGGGATGACACCGGAGGGTACGCGGCGCTCCTCGGGATGACACGTTTTTGGGCTTCCTTAACTACCCGCTTATTTGAAAATGTCCTTCAGCGGGCGCTTTTTGTTTTTCTGCACGACCGGCTTGCCTTCGAGAGCGGCAAGCTGTTCGAGGATCGCGCGTTCCTGCGGGGTGATCTTCTTCGGCACTTCGACGTTGACCGTCACAAACAGGTCGCCCTTCCCCTGCTGCTGCAGCTTCTGAATGCCCTGCTCGCGCAGCCGGAACGTGGTGCCGATCTGCGTGCCCTGCGGGACATTGTACTTGATCTGTCCCGTCAGCGTCGGCACGACGATCTCGCCGCCGAGCGCCGCCGTGGTGTACGGAATGTTCATCGTGAGCAGCAGATCGCTGCCGCGGCGCAAAAACTGCGCGTGCGGACGCACGGAGATCGTGACGTACAGGTTGCCGCGCGGACCGCCCTTGTAGCCCGCGTCGCCCTCGTTGCGCATGTTGATCGTCTGTCCGTCGTCGATGCCCGCCGGAATTTTGAGCGAAAGACGCTTGAGCCTGCGCACGCGGCCCTTGCCGCGGCACTCCGCGCACGGCTCGGAGATGATCTTGCCCGTTCCGCGACATGCCGAGCACGGACGGTTGATCGTGGTCGTGCCGAACAGCGTATTCTGCTGAATGCGCACCTGCCCCGTGCCCTTGCACGTATGGCAGCGCTGCGGCTGCGTGCCGGGCTTTGCGCCGGTTCCGCCGCACACGTCGCAGACCTCTTCCCGCGTGACGTTGAGCTCCTTTTCCGCGCCGAACGCCGCTTCCTCAAAGCTGAGCGTCAGGTTATAGCGGATGTCGTCGCCGGTCATCGGGGCGTTGCGGTTCTGCGTCTGCGCGCCGAACCCGCCGAAGATCGTGCTGAAGATGTCGCCGAAGCCGTCAAACCCCGTCGCACCGGTGAACGGATTGCCGCCGCCCATCGCGGGATCGAACGCCGCGTGACCGAACTGGTCGTACTTCTCGCGCTTTTCGGGATCGGACAGCACTTCGTAAGCCTCGTTCAGTTCCTTGAATTCGGCTTCCTTTGCGGCGTCGCCGGGATGCAGATCCGGATGACAGTTCTTTGCTTTTTTGCGGAATGCGCTCTTGATGTCCGCGTCCGAGGCGTTCTTGTCTACGCCGAGCACCTCATAATAATCTCGTTTACTCTCCACGTCCTTACCTCACAATCGGGCGAGAAGAAAGCTCGCCCGATCCGCTCCCTATCAAGTTTGTGTTCAGTCGACCACCGTGTAGTCCGCGTCAACCACGTCGTCCTTCGGCGGCTGCTGCTGGTTGTTCGGATTCGGCTCCGCGCCCGGCTGCTGCTGCGCCTGCTGCTGATAGATCTTGCCGAAGACCTCATAGCTCACGTTCGTGCACTTCTCGGTCTCTTCCTTGATCCGTGCGTCGTCGGTGCCTTCGAGCGCCTTCTTGAGGTCGTTGACCGCCGCTTCGACCTTCGCCTTGTCGCCCGCGTCGATCTTGTCGCCGAGGTCTCTCAAGGTCTTTTCGGTGGTGTACACGAGCTGATCCGCATGGTTGCGGTTCTCCGCCGCTTCCTTGCGCTGCTTATCCTCCGCCGCATAGCGCTCCGCTTCCGCGACCGCCTTCTTGATCTCGTCCTCGTTGAGGTTCGTGGACGCGGTGATCGTCACCTGCTGCTGGTTGCCCGTGCCGAGGTCCTTTGCGGAGACGTGCACGATGCCGTTTGCGTCGATGTCGAACGTGACTTCGATCTGCGGTACGCCTCTGGGCGCCGGCGCGATGCCCGCCAGCTGGAACCGGCCGAGGCTCTTGTTGTACTGCGCCATCTCGCGCTCGCCCTGCAGCACGTGAACTTCGACGCTCGTCTGACCGTCCGCCGCCGTCGAGAAGATCTGGCTCTTCTTGGTCGGGATCGTGGTGTTGCGCTCGATCAGGCGGGTGAACACGCCGCCGACCGTCTCGATGCCGAGCGAAAGAGGCGTGACGTCGAGGAGCAGGATGTCCTTGACCTCGCCGCCGAGCACGCCGCCCTGGATCGCCGCGCCGATCGCGACGCATTCATCGGGGTTGATGCCCTTGAACGGCTCCTTGCCGGTGATGTTCTTGACCATCTCCTGAACCGCCGGGATACGGGACGAACCGCCGACGAGGATGACCTTGTTGATGTCGCTGTTGCTGAGGCCCGCGTCCTGCATTGCCTTCTGGACGCAGACGCGCGTCTTGTCGACGAGGTCCGCGGTCAGCTCGTTGAACTTTGCGCGGGTGATCGTGCAGTCGAGATGCAGCGGGCCGTTGCTGCCCTGCGTGATGAACGGGATGTTCACGTTGCTCTGCGTCATGCCGGAAAGCTCGATCTTTGCCTTCTCCGCCGCTTCCTTCAGACGCTGCAGCGCCATCTTGTCCTTGCGAAGGTCGATGCCGTTGTTGCGGAGGAAGTCCGACGCGATATAGTCGATCAGGCGCTGGTCGAAGTCGTCGCCGCCGAGGCGGTTGTTGCCCGCGGTTGCGAGAACCAAAAATACGCCGTCGCCGATCTCGATGATCGACACGTCGAACGAGCCGCCGCCGAGGTCATAGACCAGAAACTTCAGG
>JAFRRO010000022.1 GCA_017428025.1 Clostridia bacterium | reverse complement strand
CAGATCCTGACGCGCCTGCTCGACGAGGTCCTTATCGTTCTTCACGGTGTCCACGGAGAGGTATGCCCACGTCTTATCGACGCCGCCCTCGCCCTGGTTGATGTGGTTGTCTTCCGTCGCAAAGTCAGCGACCTGCGTGATGCCGGACATAACCATGGACTCTGCGTTGAAGTAGTACTTGTTGTTCATCATGTCGGTCGAGATCAGGTCGGTGTACGCCCACTCACCGCGCACGATCTTCTGCAGCATTCCGACGTGGTGCGCCGCGTTCGTTGCGCCGATACGGTTGAACGCGATCATGACCGCGCGGCAGCCTTCCACTTCTTCGAGTGCGCCCTGGAAGCCTCTGAGGTCGGTTTCGCGGAACTTCTGCTCATGCATGTAAGCGGAGATACCGCCGCGGTTGTGCTCCTGATCGTTGAAGCCCATGTGCTTCGGTCCGTTCAGAATGCCCTTATCTGCGCAGCCCTGGAGGATGCCGTAGCCCATACGGTTGGTGAGCATCGGATCTTCGGAGATGTACTCATAGTTACGGCCGTTGTACGGGGTACGGCGCTGCGTCAGGCCGGTGCCCCACAGATGGAATTGCTTGAGCCACAGACCGGAGTTGCCTTCTACTTTGCCCCACTCATACGCGAGCTCGGGATTGAAGGACGAGCCGAGCAGCGTCTGGGAATGTACGTTGAACTTATAGGTCTTGCCGGTTGCTTCATCCGTATACGCTCTGGTGAAGCCGGAAACGCCTTCGTTCTGGGTGACGATCGGGTTCTCAACGTTGGTCAGCACGTCGGAGCGGCTGCCGCCGTGGATGACTGCGCCGACGGCCTCGTCAATCGTGATCTCGGAGACGAGCTTCTCCCAGTACGGATCGTCGATGTTCGTGAACTGTTCATAACCAACCTGCTCCGCATTGAAGCGAGCGCCCTGATCGGTGCCTTCGGTCGCGGGATTGTCGGTCTTGACCGTGTAGGTCTGGCCGCGCAGTTCCTTAACCCATTCTTCGAACTTCGGGCTATCCTGCAGCTTGATTTCGACCTCGCCGTAGTTGACCGGATACGTGCCGTCCCAATCCTGACGGGAGAGATAGGTCACGGTATCCTTGCCGGTCCAGTAGTTCAGGTCTGCATTGTCCGCAACGTTCGTAACGACCACACCGTTTTCAACCGCAAACGTGGTGTTATCGAGCGCATCGAGGTTCCAGGTAACGACTGCGCCGTTCTGCGTCGTGCCGTCCGGCGTGCCGCCCTGTGCGGTGATGAAGTTGTTGACTGCCGCATGAGATCCTGCCGCCGCGGTGAACAGGTAATCGCCTTCATCAAGGATATAGGTCTTGGCGTTCTTGTAATCGTAGGACGCAAGATACTTGGTCGGAACCGTGATCGTGACTTCCGCCGTGCCGCCCGCCGCAACGTCGACCTTTGCGGAATTCAGGAAGTCTACCGCGGATTTCTCAACGAGGTTTGCCTTGTCGTACTCGGTGTACGGCTTCTGCACATACAGCTGTGCAAGGAACTTGCCATCGGTATTGGAGTTGTTTTTCACTTCGATGACTGCGGTGATGTTGCCTTCCGGCGTCTTATCGACTTCAACGGACTTGATCGTCTGCGTGTAATCGAGGTAGGACAGACCGTGCCCGAACGTGAACAGGACTTCCTTGCTGTAATCCCAGCTGCTGCCCTGCGTTGCGCCCTTGGCGGAATCCGCCTTCGACGCCGCATTCATGATCGCATCGAAGTAACGGGTCTCAAAATACTTATATCCGACATAGATGCCTTCGGCTTCGACAATATACATGCCGCCGTTGTAGGTGACTGCACCGCCGAACGAGCTCGCTTCGGTGTTGCCGATCGTTTCGCCCGGATACCGCGGATCGGTACCTTCGGTGCCGATGATCTCATAATCCGCATAGTAGGAGCCGCCGAAGTTGGTAACCGCCGGGATCGCCGCATTGTCCGCTACGTAAGTATCGGGCAGTGCGCCGGTCGCGTTGACTTTGCCCGCGAGAACGCGCGCAATGCCGGTGCACTGATAGTCGTTGATGACGCCGATATAGGCGATACCGTCGACTTCATGCGCGCCGCCCGCCGCGATCTCCTTGAGCACCATGTTGTTGCCGGAGTTCACAAGCACGATGACCTTGGAGCAGGTCTCTTTTGCGACATCGATCAACGCAAGCTCATCGGGAGAAAGCGCAAGCGGATCATCGCCGGTGGCGTTGCCGTAATAATCGAGTGCAGAACCGGGAGCATACGTGTTGCCTTCCCCTGCGCCACGTGCAAAGACGCAGATCGCCGTCGTGTTCGCCTTGTCGATCGAATCCTTCCAGTTTGCCGGAGCGCCCATGGCTTCGAATTCCGTCGGCGGGACTTCCACAACCTGATACTCTCTCATGTCGCCCGGGGATGCCACGTAGATATGATCGTAAGCAACCGTCGGAACTTCTTCACCGGTCCACATGTTCGGAACCATCTCAATGTGTTTGTTGAGGATCTTCTCCGTGTAGAAGGTCTTAACCGTCTCGTTGACTTCGATGCCCTCATCGGTCAGTGCCTGAACGAGATCCACCGCGTCTTCGTTCCCCGCCTTCAGGTCGCCCGCAGCGTAGGGATACGGCGCATATGCCGCAAGGCCGAACAGCGCGACCTTGGCATTCTGAGCGAGCGGGAGAACGGCGTTGTCATTCTTCATGACGACGGTGCCTTCCTCACCTTCGCGGATCGCGATCTGCTTCGCAGCCGCAACCATGTCTTCAATCGTTGCATAGTCGCTCTTGAAACGTGCAGCGTCTTCATCCGTATTGGTGACAAAGCTCTGTGTTCCGAGAACGCTGTCCAGCGCGGAACGATAACCGTCTGCGATCGTCGTTCCTACCGTTGCCAGTACGAACAGCGCCGCCATGACCGCGCACAGGCCCCGCATGATCGAGGCAAGTTTTTT
>JAFRRO010000021.1 GCA_017428025.1 Clostridia bacterium | reverse complement strand
GTCGGCGAGGACGTGCTGATCACCGGCGCAGGTCCGATCGGCGTGATCGCCTGCGGCATCTGCAAGTATGCAGGCGCGCGCCGCGTGGTCATTACCGATATGAACGAGTACCGTCTTGATCTCGCCCGCAAGATGGGCGCTGACGCCGCGGTCAACGTTGCCAAGGAAGATCTGCAGGAAGTCATGAAGCAGCAGGGTCTCGTCGAGGGGTTCGACGTCGGTCTCGAAATGTCCGGCTCGGGTGCTGCTTTCAAGCAACTGCTTTCTGTCATGCGCAACGGCGGCAAGGTCTCGCTTTTGGGCCTCGGCAACGGTCCGATCTCGCTCGATATGAACCTCATCATCGGCAAGGGGCTGACGCTGCAGGGCATTTACGGGCGTAAGATGGATAACTGGCATCAGATGTCCTACATGGTGCAGGGCGGTCTCGATCTGCATCCGGTCATCACGCACCGCTTCCACTACACCGAATTCGAAAAGGGCTTCGAAGCCATGCATTCCGGCAATTCCGGCAAGGTTATCTTTGACTGGACGAAGAAATAAAGGAGGAACACCATGAAGAAAGCATATTCCATCTACCGCGAGCAGCTCGACGCGATCCGCGAGGCGGGCACGTACAAGGAGGAGCGCATCATCACCACGCCGCAGAGAAGCCGCATCGACACGACCAAGGCAAAGGGCGTCGTCAACATGTGCGCCAATAATTATCTCGGACTTTCCGACAACCCCGAGCTGATCGCCGCCGCAAAGGCGAGCTACGACGAGTGGGGCTTCGGTCTTTCCTCCGTCCGCTTCATCTGCGGCACGCAGGACATCCATAAGCAGCTCGAAGCGCGCATTGCGAAGTTCACGGGACAAGAGGACGCGATCCTGTATTCCTCCTGCTTCGACGCAAACGGCGGTCTGTTTGAGACGCTGCTCGGACCGGAAGACGCGGTTATCAGTGACGAGCTGAACCACGCGTCGATCATCGACGGCGTGCGTCTGTGCAAGGCAAAGCGGCTGCGCTATCACAACAACGACATGGAAGACCTCAAGGCCAAGCTTGAGGAAGCCAAGGACTGCCGCATCAAGCTGATCGCGACCGACGGCGTGTTCTCGATGGACGGCTATATCGCAAACCTCAAGGGCATCTGCGACCTCGCCGAACAGTATGACGCGCTCGTCATGGTCGACGATTCGCACGCGGTCGGCTTCATGGGCGAACACGGCAGAGGCACCGCGGAGCACTGCGGCGTCATGGGCAGAGTGGACATCATCACCGGCACGTTCGGTAAGGCGCTGGGCGGCGCGTCCGGCGGCTACACCGCGGCACGCAAGCAGATCATCGACCTTTTGCGTCAGCGCTCCCGTCCGTATCTGTTTAGCAACACCCTCGCGCCCGCAATCGCCGCGGCGACGATCAAGACGATCGACCTTTTGGAGGCGTCCACCGAGCTTCGCGACCGTGTCCACGCGAACGCGAACTATTTCCGCAGGGAAATGGAAAAGCTCGGCTTCGACCTGCTGCCCGGCGAGCATCCGATCGTCCCGATCATGCTCTACGACGCCAAGGTTGCGCAGGAGTTCGCAAACCGCATGCTCGAAAAGGGCGTCTATGTCACCGGCTTCTCCTATCCGGTCGTCCCGATGGGCAAGGCGCGCGTCCGCACCCAGATTTCCGCGGGTCACACCAAGGAGGACCTCGACTTTGCCGTCAAGTGCTTCGGCGAAGTCAAGAAGGAAATGGGATTATAAGAATCCGTTCTTTGCGCCCTCGCGAGCATTCGCGGGGGCTTTTCTATGCTTTTCGTAAAATTCCGCAACTTGTTTACAGTTCGTTCATGCGGGTGTTGCAACTATGTTGCATCGCGGTGATACGGTAAAGGCAGAAACATGAGGAGGCATTTTCATGCGCAGATTTCGTTTTCTTTTGCTGTTGTCGCTATGCCTGCTGCTCGCCTGCACAAGTACCGTGCAGCGTTCCGACGGTACCGTCGTGCGGTTTTCGGAAAGCCGCGCCAAAACGTTTGATTCGGATACATACCGCGGAACCGTTTGGGAATCGCACGGGCAATCCATCTGCGTTTCCGAACAGGGCACGGTTCTGTACCGCGGGTACGAGAAAACCCTGCGGCTTTGTCCGGACGGCGATCAATTCCGATTGCTGCTGCAGCTGTTCCGTTCGATCCCGGATGAAACGCCGGCGCTCGAACTGCCTGCCGGAACCGCGCGCCTTCGCGCGGACGGCGACGCCGCGAAATTTGAACTGCTGACCAATCCGCTGCAGTTGGATTACAGAGGGAACGAAACGGGGATCTTCGTCAAAACGGAGGAGAGCGAGTACCGACCGATCGAAAGCAACAGCATTGCGCGGCTGCAGTCGCATCCGAATACCGAATGGAAGCTGTCGAAACAGACTTCACCGATCGAACGGCTCGATCTCAAGGTCGGCGCAGACGGCGCGGTCAGCGGCGCGATCACCCTGAACGATCAGCCGATCGCCTGCGAACTGCTGTTCGGCGAGAGCACGCGCGACAACATCTGCGCGCTTGTCAAGCAGAACGCAACGGGGCTCGACGACCTGCTGCTGCTTGCCGCTTATCAAAAGGGAAAGGGCGACAGCGACAGGATCGTAACACGGGTTTTTCAGATGCACGTGATCTGCGATCCGCAGGGGTTTTTCAAAGATGCGGATGATCCGAAAACGCTGCTGCTCGACAAACGGGTAACCAATCAGATCACCGCGCCGGAGGAAAACTGGATGGGTATGAACGTGCACGAGCTTCTCTTCCTTATGGAGGAGGCGGGATGGAAGGGCGAAGACGTCCGGCTCTTTGACCTCCCGTATCCGTGCTTCTACCGCCTTGTGAAGGACGATCAGACGATCCTTGTCGGCGCCGAGTATCTGTGGAGCGACGGCTTTGCGGACGAGTGCGTCACCGGCTATGTGCGTTACGCGGGACGCACGGTGCTGTCGTGGGGCGGGTACCCGCCGGTCGATCATGCGCTTGCCGAATCCTGCAATTCGCAGCTGGACGTGAATCCGCGGAAGATCATCGGAAATTCCGGCTATATCGGCGATATGTCCGTCAGCGTCTGGTTCCTTGACGACGGCCGCGTCGCCGCCATGCTCATTTCCTATCCGCCGTCCGGCGACAGCGCGGACATCGAGTACGCAATCTTTGGATGAGCAAAAAAGCATTGCGCGGCGCTTTCACAGACAGCCGCGCGAATAGGCACAAAATGATCGGGGGAGGATACAATCAATGAAAAGAAAGCTTTCGGTCATTCTGCTGACGGTTGCGCTGATTTCGGCTTTGACCGGCTGCGGAAGGAATCCCGCCGCGAATGCCGCAATCGACCTCGGCACGTCTTCTGTCTATACGGAGGATGAACGGACCGCGGCGGTCAGATTGATTCTGAACGAATTCCGCACATGGAACGGGTGCGAGCTGCACAGCGTTTCCTATGCCGGGGATGCGGAATGCAACGAGAAAGACCTTGCGTGGCTGAACGAACTGAGAGCCGCGAACGACGCAGAGGAACCCTTTACGCAATGCATCCTGTTTCTGAGCGATTTTCATTCGCCGGAAAACGACAGAAACAGCGGCTTCAACGATGATTTCGAATACACCGACTGGCAGTGGTGGCTGGCGCGTTCGGACGGCGGGAAGTGGAAGCTGATCACCTGGGGATATTGAGCATCACAAAAGGAGCCGTTAAGTCCCTCTTTCGAGTTTCTTAACCGCTCCTTTTGATATTCCTGCGGGTTACTGGTCGACGATGCGTTCGGAAAGCGTGTCCTTCGGGAAGGTTGCAAGCTGGAACTCCTCCACGTTTTCGAGGATGCGGAAGAAGCGCGCGCCGTCGTAATAATAGAGCGTCGTTTTGTCGAGATACAGGAACGTGCCGTCGTCGAAGCATTCCATCGTCCCGGCAATCGATTCCGGCGCGGTTTCGAGGATCACCGCCGCCGTTTCGCCGTCGAAGCGATACAGCTTGCCGTTCTCGATATAGAACAGCAGCTCGCTGCCTTTGTCGCCGACGACCTCTGTGCCGGTCCAGAACACAACGTCGCTCGCAATCTGCCTGTCGCCGAAGTACAGTTCGCCGCGCCGGTTGTCCCAATCCTTGATGCGCATCAGGATGCGCCCGCCGCGAAACGGCAGCAGCCAGTGACCGTCTTCGGTCAGAACGGTCGGCTCGGAAACGCCGGTTCCGTCCACGGTCACGGCGTAAAACTTCAGATGCGCATTTGCGCCTTCCGCGTTTCTGTCCTGCGAGGTCGCATAGATCAGCGTCCTGCCGTCGTCCTCAAAGTACGCATAGATTTCTTCCTGCTGCGAGCAGAGGCGCACCGGCGCGTCGTAGCCGAACTGCGCCCAGAACGCACCGTCGCGGACAAACGCATAGGCGCCGGTTTTGGAGATGACCGGGGCGTCCGCGTCCGCAATCAGGACCTGCCGGTGCGATTCGTCGGCGTACCAGAGCTGGCCGTCCTCGCTCCCCCACCAGCATTTGCCGGTATCGTCGGCCGCCTGCACCGCACCGTCGCTGCCGAACAGCTCCTGCGATCCGCGGCCTTCGCGGTACAGCAACACCTTACGGTTTTCGTCTGTGTAGATCACGGTTTTCAGGTCCTTGGCGATCGCCAGCACCTCGCCGTCGATATACAGCGGCTCCGCGCCTTCGCACAGCAGCGTTCTGCCCGCACCCATGTCGCCGTCATCTACCGAATAGTTATAGAAGATCACGGCGTGTCCGTCCGGCGCAAGATAGAACGTGCCGAGGTCGCAGACGCTTTCCTCGAGATACTTGATCCCGCCGTTTTCATAGCGGTACAGCGCGTCAAGCTCCTCGTGCTCGACCGACTGCGTTTCGTACACCAGCACGCGGGCGTCTGCGGAACGCGCAATGCGCCTGACGCCGGAGATCCGTTCCGGCTCGAACGCCGCGGGCGAACCGGTCGACGCGTCGAAACGGACGGTATACAGCTTGCCGTTCGGATCGATGAAGCAGAGCGACTTGCCGTCGGTCAGATAGTTGTAGATGCCGCCGAAGATCTCGCCCTTGTACAGCGCGACCGATTTGCCGGAGGCATAGAGATATGTCGTATCGCCGGACCGGTAGACAAACGGATGATCCTTGATGCTGACCGCTTCGAGTGCATCCGGCAGCTTTGCGGACGTCTTCGCCGAACTGCCGGATCCCGTGCAGCCGACCAACAGCAGCAGACACAGACAAAAGACAAACACTTTTTTCATGGCAAATCCTCCCTGTATATGTCGAGTATACCATAGCATCGCGCCGGATGTGCAACCAAAGTGTAAATTTAACGGAAAAAGAACCCTCGCGGGTTCTTCGGTTCAATCGTGAATCCTGCGTTCCGCGGCGATCTTGCTGCGCGCTGCCGTGAAGCGGCAGCGGTCCGCATGCTCCAGAATCCGGTGAAACGCCGTCCCGTCGTAATAGTAGAGCACATCGCCGTCGCGATAGGTCAGCGTGCCGTCGCTCAGATAGCAGAGCGGGAATTCGTCCGGAGCGGGATCGGTTTCGAGAATTGCCCGAAGCGTTTTGCCGTCGAAATGGTACAGCCGCCCGTCGCTGATGAAGAACAGATTTTCCAGCGCGGCGTCGACGGCAAAGCGCGTATCGCTCCAAAACCGCACGTCCGTGCCGAGCAGATCATCGCCGAAATAGAGATCGCACAGACTCATATCCTCGCTGCGAACGATCAGCCAACCGTCGCACAGCCGGATCAGCTGATAATAGTTTTCCGCGATCAACACCGGCTCGGAAACGCCGGTCTCGTCGACGGTCACCGCATAGGCGTTGCGGTGCGCAAATGCTTTCGGATCGTCCTTGTTTCGGCAGGTGCTGTAAACGAGCGTATGCTCATCAAGAAAGCCGCCGCCCGCAAACTCGTCCCGAAGGCAGAGACGGACCGGTTCGCCGCTTTGATACTTCGCCCAGAAGACGCCGTTGCAGAAATATGCGTACGCGCCGGAAAGCCGCACGCGCGGGGCGTCCATGTGATCGCCGATCCGCGTCGTTTCCGCGCCGTCGAAATACCAAAGCGTCTCGGACGGCGTGCTGTCCGTCCACCAGCATGCGCCGTTCGGCGCGATATCCTCAACCCACCGGCAGCTGTCGGACAGCACCGTCGGTTCGCTGCCCGCGCGAAGCAATGTCAGTATGGTCGGTTTCCACAGAAGCACGGTCTGCAGATCCTCGCCGAGATGCGCAATATAACCGGATAGTTCGATCGGCTCGCCGCCGTCCATGATGAGATAATCCGAATAGGGGCGGTCATTGTCTGTATCGGTCTCGTCCATATAGAAGATCAGGGACCTGCCGTCCGGTGATAGATAAAACTGATCGATGTGCCCGGCGCTCTTTGCAATGCGCTTCGCTTCGCCGTTTCTGTAAAGATACAGGACTTCGAAATCCTCGCTTTCCGGAGTTTCATACAGGATCGTTTCTCCGTCCTCGGAGATCATAAAGCGTTTGACGCCCTTGATCACGTCCGGCGCAACGGCCTGCGCCGGCGCAGCCGGATCGGAAAGATCGAGCATGTACAGCATGTCGCTGCGGTCGGAAAAGAAGAACCGGTCGCCCGCCGTCCGGCAGCCGTACGCGCCGACAAGGACGCTCCCCGCGCACAGCGGGATCGACTGTCCGTGCAGATACAACCAACTCATGCTGTCCGATTCATAGATGAGCAGCCGGTTTCCGAGATCGACCGCCTCGGGCGTTTCGGGCAGCGGCGCGATCGCTTCCGTGACCGGAAAACGCTTCGGCTCCGGCGTTGCGGTCTGCGCGGGCGTCGCCGTTTCCGTTGCCGCGGGCGCGGCGGTCTGTTGCGGCTGTTTCGGCGTTGCGCACCCGAGCAGCAGCAGGCAGAGACAGGCAGCAAGAATCCGTTTCATAAAAACACCCTCCCGACGTTTGTATCATACCACAGAGATGCAACATTTCTGCGTACAATGTGTAAACAATCGGGAGGGGTGTCGGTTTATGCCAGTTTTTCGCCGTTCACGTAGAGCGAAAAGCCGTTGGTAACAATCCGCGACGGATCGCCCGTGAACGAGGTGATGTACGTGTCCGCGGTCAGCGTCCAGGTCGAGGAAGCGTCGAGCGTGACGTACACCGTGCCGACCTCGGTCGAGACTGTTTCGCCCTTGGCGTCGGTGATCTGTCCCGCGATCGCGCCGGTAAAGGCAGAGCCGTTCGTGAGCTCGAGCGTCAGCGTCGAATCGCTGCCGACCAGGATCATGCCAAACAGCGTCTGGGCTTTTGCTTTGAGCGTCGCAGTGTTGCCCGCGCCGCTCCAGCCGTCGCGGCACACGGAGAGCAGGACGTTTGCGGCGTCCTCGTTCGTGATCGTAACGCCCTCCAGCTCAATCACGGCGTTCGTGTTGGTGACGTGGAAGACGTGTCCGCTCCTGCTGACAAGGCTGCCGCCGGTCATGGCAAACTGTGCCGTGCCCGTATCCGCGTCGCCGGACATCGACTGATAGAGCATGATCGAATCGAGGAACGCCGCGTTGCTGTTGCGCTGCGTGTTGTTCGCGGTCAGCGCGCAGTTTTCGAGCCGGACCGCGTTCTTGCCCTCGATCACGACGCCTTCGGAAAGATTCGATACGAGCGTCGCGTTTGCGGCGGTGATGTCCGCGGTCGAGTAGATGGCGGGGGAGCCGAGCCCGTTCGAGGTGTAGGTCCCGCCGTCGACGACCACCGTGCCGCCGCCGCGATCGGTGCGGATCGGCGCCGAGGACTGTCCGGAGGTAGTGATATTCAGTTCATACGCATACGTCGTGCCGCCGCCGGTCGTCATGATGCCGCCGGAACCGGAACCGGTCGTGGTGATGACCGTGTCGGAGATCGTCAGCGTCGTGCCGTCGCCTTCCGCGCCGTTTCGTCCGCCGTTGCCGCCGTAGCAGAACACGCCGTTTGCGCCGTCCGCCGCGGTTTCGATCGTGCCGCCTTTGATCGTGACCTGCGCGCCGTCCTTACAGAGGACGCCCGCGTTCAGTCCGTAGAAGTTGCAGGCGTCGCCGCCGTTCGAATCGCCGGTCTTGGTCACCGTCGGATACCGGAGTTCGACCGTGCCGGTCGTGCCGATCAAAAGCGCGTTCTCATCCGCGGTTGCGCTTGTATAGGTCTGACGCTCCTGTGTTTCCGCCGCCGTGATCTCCGTCGCCGCGCTGTACGTTATGTCCGCCGCGCTGCCGCCGGGACCGCCCTGCGGAGGCTGACCGCCGAAACCGCCCTGCGGAGGCTGACCGTTGCCGGGACCGCCCTGCGGGGGCTGACCGTTGCCCGGACCGCCCTGCGGAGGCTGACCGTTGCCGTTACCGCCCTGCGGGGGTTGACCGCCGAAACCGCCCTGCGAAGACTGCTCCGTGTTTTCGGGCAGGGAAGGGGGCGTACCGTCGCCGTTCCATCCTTCGGGCGGGGTAAAGGACTGGCTGTCGCCGTTCCAACCCTCCGGCGGGGCGGGCGGCGTGCCTTCGCCGTTCCAGCCTTCGGGCGGCTGTCCCATGCCGTCGGGCGGCGTGCCGAACGAGAATCCGGTTTCGCCGGACGTTCCGGCGTTTTCGGATGCGTCAGCCGCGGTTTCCGCCTCCTGTGCGTTGTTTTTGCCCGTGCAGCCGAGCAGCAGAAGAATCCCCAAAAGAAGGGAAAGAATCGAAATGATGCGTTTGCGTTTCATGTGATGCTCCTTTCCGTCAAGGGCGTCCCGCCCTTTTCTGCGTACAGCATACCCCGCGAACCTTATACGAGACTAAAAGCAGAAAAAACGTTTGAAAAAAGAGGTCCTCTTTTCGGAGAACCTCAAAAGGTTGCGTTACGCCGCAAGGAACGAATAGACGCAGTAGCCGATGTAGCCCGAAAGCAGCAGCGCGCCCTGCACGCGGGAGCCCTTTTTGCGGATCAGCATCGGGATGATCAGACCGACCATCGCAAGCAGCGCCAGCGGCAGATCGAGCCAGAGCGCGTTTCGCGTGAACGCGACGTTGCCGGTGATCGTTGCGGGCAGACCGATGACGAGCAGCATGTTGAACAGGTTCGCGCCGATGATGTTGCCGAGCCCCACGTCGCCGCGTCCCTTGATCGCGGAGGTGACGGTCGTCACAAGCTCCGGCAGCGAGGTGCCGAGCGCGATCATGGTGACGGCGATCACGCGGTCGGGAACGCCGATCGCGCGGGCGAGCAGCTGACCGTTTTCGACGAGCAGGTTTGCACCGACGAACAGCGCGGCGGCGGAGACGACCAGCATGAGCAGCGCGCCCCACAGCGGCATGACCTTTTCGTTTTCATCGTATTCGGCTTCGCCGTCGCTGTCCTTCCACTTGATCGAGAGGAACGAGTAGGCGCAGAATCCGAGCACGAGCAGAATGCCGATCACGCGCGTGATCGTGCCGACAAAGTGCTTTGCGACGCCGTCCGCGCCGATGTAGTCCTGCGCGGGCGTGAACAGCACCGAAAGGAACAGCACGAGCACCGTCGCGACAAAGAAGATCATGCGCCAGGAAACGGACTTCGACTTGACCTCCTTGGTCGGCCGCATCAGCTGTCCGATGCCCGCAATCAGCGCGGTGTTGCAGATGATGGAGCCGAGCGCGTTGCCGACGCTGATTTCGGGCGACTGCGCTCTGCCGATCGCCGCGGTGGTGGAGACGAGAATCTCCGGCAGCGTGGTGCCGAGCGAAACGATCGTCGCGCCGACGACGATTTCGGGGATCTTCAGCCGTTTTGCGATCGCAACCGCGGCGTCGACGAACTTGTCGCCCGCGACGCAGATCAGCGCGAGACCGCCTAAAAACAGCACGATGGTCCAGAACAGAGAATCGGGGACAGAAAAAGACATGGTACCTTCCTTTCCGCACAGAAAAAGAGACTTCTATGCAACCGAAATATGCATAAAAGTCTCGCACATTTCGACCGGCAGCGGGGCGATCGCCCGTGCTGACGCCGCAGGTCACGCGATGCGTCGGCTACTCCCTTTTACAGTTCCGATTATATGTTAACTTTTTTCAAACGTCAAGAGCGAAATGTGGCAAAATCCGCGGTTCTCTGCTATAATACAAAATGGATATTTATTGATAAGGACGTGAGCATATGGATGTACAGAAACCGGTCTATGTCACAGGACACAAGAATCCGGACACCGATTCCATCATCTCCGCGATCGCCTATGCCGCGCTGATGAACGCGCTCGGCGACCGCCGCTACATCGCGGCGCGTCTCGGGACCGTCAGCGACGAAACGACGGCGATTCTGGAGCGGTTCGGCGTTCCGGCGCCGCAGCGCATCTACAACGTGCGCACGCAGGTCCGCGATCTGAACTTCGACCGTCCGCCCGTGCTTTCGCGCGCGGTGACGGTCCACCGCGCATGGGAGGCGATGCTCTCCGACACGCGCGAGATTCCGGCGCTGCCGGTTGCCGACGACGAGGGCGGGCTGCGCGGCATGGTTTCGGCGGGCGATATCGCGGCGTTCGATCTCGCGTCGAGCGAGAACATGCAGCTCAAGGATATCCCGCTGTTCAATATCGTTTCCAATCTCGACGGACAGCTGTGGGGCGGCAACAGCGCGCTGACCGCGCTTTCCGGCGAGCTGAAGATCGCGCTGCCGGAGGCGGATCCGGAACGGGTGCAGCTTCGGCGCGACATGATTCTGGTGACCGGAAGCGATCCGGCGATCCTGCGCCGCGCGATCGAGGCGAAGGTTGCCTGCGTCGTGGTTTCGAACGCGCCGTTCGATCCGTCGGTTGCGGAGAGCGCAGACGATACGCTGCTCATCACCACGCCGTTTGACGCGTACCGCGCCGCGCGGCTGATCATCCAGTCCGTTCCGGTCGAACGCGCGCTTCCCGACAAGGACAAGGTCGCGTTCCACCTCGACGATTATCTGGACGACGTGCGCGATCAGACGCTGAAATCGCGCTTCCGCAGCTATCCGATCCTCGACGAAAACGACCGCGTCGTCGGTACGCTGTCGCGCTTCCATCTGCTGCGTCCGAACCGCAAACAGGTCGTTCTGGTCGACCACAACGAGCTTTCGCAGTCGGTGGACGGGCTGAACGAAGCGGAAATCCTTGCGATCATCGACCATCACCGTCTTGCCGACGTCCAGACCGGCGCGCCGATCTATGTGCGCAACGAGCCGGTCGGCGCGACCTGCACGATCGTCGCCTCGATGTTCCAGGAGCGCGGCGTCATGCCGAACCCGCAGCTGGCGGGACTGCTCGCGGCGGGCATCGTGTCCGACACGATCTACTTCAAATCGCCGACCGCGACGCCGCGCGACCGTCTGATGGCGGAGCGGATGGCGGCGATTGCGAACGTCACGCTTGCGGATCTCGGCCGGGCGATCTTCTCGCCTTCGGCTTCGCGCGAGACCGATCCCGAAAAGCTGCTGCTCTCCGATTTCAAGCATTTCGAGATCGAAGGTCACAAGCTCGGCATCGGGCAGATCAGCTGCATCGACTCGGCGGAGCTTCTCGAGCGCAGAGACGCGTTCCTCGAGGCGATGGAGCGCGTGCGCGCCGCGCGTTCGTTCGATATGCTGCTTCTGATGCTGACCGACGTTCTGAAGGAGGGCACGGTGCTGCTCTGCTGCGGCGGGACCGACACGGTGGAGGAAGCGTTCAACGTCAAGGTCGTCGATAACACGGCTTTCCTTCCGGGCGTTCTGTCGCGCAAGAAACAGATCGTTCCGGCACTATCGGTTCTCTGGGGGTAATCTTATGCAAATTCTCATTGACGGCAATCCCGTGGAAGTCCGCAAGGACGAAACCATCCTCTCCATGGTCAAGCGGCTCGGTCTCGACACCGACAGCCTCAAGACGCGCCCGCTCGCGGCGGACATCGCGGGCGAGATTTTTACGCTGAACTACATCCCGATGCGCGAAAAGGAGCAGAGCGACGCGCCGACGACGTTCCGCATGCGCAAGGCGATCCGCAAGAGCAACGGCGAAATCAAGCTGATCCGCTACAACGAAACGCGCGGCAAGGCGATCTACGAGCGCACGATGATCTACGTCTTCTTCCTCGCGATGCGCGAGCTGTTCCCGCAGGCGAAGGCGAAGGTCAACTATGCGGTCGGCGCCGGTCTCGACATCTCGGTGGACATGCCCGACTATCCGTTCTCGCAGGAGGATGTGGAGACGGTGCGCGCCAAGATGCGCGAGATCGCGGAGGCGGACTATCCGCTGATCCGCAAGCGCCTCGACATCGACGAGGCGATCCGGCTGTTCGAGAAGGACGGGCAGGAGGACAAGGTGCGGCTTTTGAAGTGGCGCCAGTTCACCTACTTCGACGTGTACACGCACGACGATTATGCCGACTATTTCTACGGCGAGATGTGCCCCTCGACCGGCTACGCGAAGGTGTTCGACCTGCAGCACCGCAACGGCGGGCTGTTTCTGCTGCGTCCGTCGACGCAGGACGCCGACGTCGCGACGCGCTACGTCTATCAGCCGAATCTGAGCAAGGCGTTTGCGACGACCGACCGCTGGGCGGACCTGATGCACTGCCGCTGCGTGGCGGACCTCAACGCGATGGTCGAGGACGGTTCCGTGCGCGAGCTCATCCGCGTCAACGAAGCGCTGCATGAACGCCGCTTCGCCGAGATCGCAACCGCGATCGTGAACCGCGGCGCGCGCGCCGTGCTGATCGCCGGTCCGTCGAGCTCGGGCAAGACAACGAGCGCCAACCGCCTCGCAACGCAGCTGCGCGTGCTGGGCAAGACGCCGATCCTGCTGTCTCTGGACGATTACTACATCGACCGCAAGTATGTGAAGCCCGACGAAAACGGCGAAATCGACTACGAGCACATCAACATGATCGACGTGCCGCAGTTCAACGTGGACCTCGAAGCGCTGCTGGAGGGCAAACGCGTCGAGATTCCGCACTTCGATTTCAAAACCGGTTCGCGGCAGATGCTCGGACACTTCATGCAGCTGCAGGAGAACGCGATCCTGATCATCGAAGGTCTGCATGCGCTGAACCCGATGCTGCTGACGCCGCGCATCGACAAGCGGCTGATCTTCCGGCTCTATGTGTCCGCACTCGCGACGCTGAACCTCGACGACCACAACCGCATCCCGACGACCGACGTCCGTCTGCTGCGCCGCATGATGCGCGATTACGAGACGCGCGGCGCCACGATCGAGCGCACGCTCGGCATGTGGGAGAGCGTCAAACGCGGCGAACAGCGCTGGATCTTCCCGTATCAGGAGAGCGCCGACGAGATCATGAACACCACGCTCGTCTATGAGCTGGCGGTGCTCAAAAAGCATCTGTATCCGCTGCTGCGCGCCGTGGAGCCGACAAGCCCCTGCTACGACGAGGTCATCAGCACGATCAAGTTCTTGAACTACATCCAGGACGCCGCCGTGGAGGATGAGATCCCGCCCACCAGCATTCTGCGGGAATTCGTCGGCGGAAACGCGTTCTACCGCTGATGCGGTCAGTCGATTGAAATCCTTTCAATCGACTGGTTCTCAGCTTCCGCCTGAAATGCTGACGCATTTCCGGGCGGCGCAAGCTGCAAGGAGTCAAATTCACCGCACATGTCGCTGAATTTGACGGATTTATACTGTGACAAGAGGCGGCCTGCCGTCCTATGCAGCCGCCGTGAATCGTCAGAACCGTGTCATCCTGAGAAACGGAGCGACGAAGGATCTTGGAACGGAAAAACATAGGTGCGTTTGGAGGACAAATGCGAAATACCATCGGAAAACTGTGCGTGATTCTTGCAACGCTGCTGCTGCTGTTTGCGGCAGGGTTTCATTCGACCGCACTCGTTTTGAAGGACAGCGATTATATTGAGGAACAGTATCAGAAGCAGAACGTCAGCGAGCTGATGGGCATGAGCGTGCCCGATCTGTCCGCGGCGACGGAGGTGCTGCTTTCCTACATGCGCGGCGAGCGCGAAAACATCCACTTCGCCGCGCGCGTCAACGGCGCCGAGCTCGAAAACATCTTCTATCACGAAAAGGAAGTTGTGCACATGGCGGAGGTACAGTCGCTCTGGCTCGGGCTCGATGCGTTCTCCTGGTATGCCGTGATGGCGGCGGCAGCGCTGCTGGTGACCGGCATCGCCCTGCCCGAACGCGGAAAGCGGCGTCCGATCTTCGGTTCCGGCGTCATATGGGGCGCGGGAATCTTCGGCGGCGTGCTCGTGTTCTTCGGCGCGTGGGCGATCATGAACTTCCAGAGCTTCTGGACCGTGTTCCATTTCGTGCTGTTCCCCGGTTCGCTGTTCCAGTACCTTGCCGCGGGCGCGACGCCCGAGGCGCTGAACGAGCTGAACTGGGTGCTTTCGAGCGACAGCATCATGGTCAACATGCTGATGCCGATCTTCCCGGGACTGGTGCTGCGCTGCGCGATCTTCGTGATCGCGGAGATCGCCTTCGTGCTGCTGATCGGGCTCATGGTCCGCTTCATCGGACGGAAGAAGGTCACGGAGGCCGTGGCGGATATCGTCACCGTGGAGCACGACGCGAACGAGCCGGTCGCGATCGACGGACCGGACCTTGTGCTTGCGCATCAGATCCGGAACGCGCCGGTCAGCAAACGGGAGGAACTGCGGCGCCGCGCGAAGAAGGGGCTGCCGCTGTTTGACGAGCCGCAGAAGCCCGAAGCGCCGGAGGAACCGACGATCGAACTGCGCGACGACACGGAGGAGGCGGGAACAACCCCTCAGTCACCTGACGGTGACAGCTCCCCTTGCACAGGGGAGCCGGAGGAGACGAGCGAACAGCCCGAGGAGCCGAGTGAGGAGCCGGAGGAACCGACGATCGAACTGCGCGACGACACGGAGGAGACAACCCCTCAGTCTGCAGAAGCAGACAGCAACCCTTGCGCAGGGGAGCCGGAGGAGACGAGAGAACAGCCCGAGGAGCCGAGTGAGGAGCCGGAGGAGCCGACGATCGAACTGCGCGACGACACGGAGGAAACAACCACTCAGTCTGCAGAAGCAGACAGCAATCCTTGCGCAGGGGAGCCGGAAGGGATAAACGAACAGCCGGAGGAGACGGAACGGAAAGAGCGGGACGAATGAGTTACGAACAACTGGCGAAAGAAAAACAGGAAGCGCTAATCCATAGCGGTCACGCGACGGTGCTTGCGATCGAGACCTCGTGCGACGAGACCGCGTGCGCGATCGTGCGCGACGGGCGCGAGGTGCTTTCGAACGTCGTGCACACGCAGATTCCGCTGCACCGCAAGTACGGCGGCGTCGTGCCGGAGCTTGCGAGCCGCAACCATGTGGAGCGCATCGGCGCGGTCGTCGAAAAGGCTTTACAGGATGCGGCGATGATGCTTGACGACGTCGACGCGGTCGCGGTCACCTGCGGTCCCGGTCTGGTCGGCGCGCTGCTGGTCGGCGTGAGCTACGCAAAGGGACTCGCGCTGTCGCACAATCTGCCGCTGGTCGGCACCAATCACATCCTCGGACACATCGCCGCGAACTATCTGACGTTTTCCGATCTCGAACCGCCGTTCACCTGCCTGATCGCATCGGGCGGGCACAGCCATATCGTGCGCGTCGAGGACTACGACCGCTGCACGCTGATCGGCCGTACGCGCGACGACGCGGCGGGCGAGGCGTTCGACAAGGTTGCCCGCGTTCTGGGCTTGCCGTATCCCGGCGGTCCGGAGCTGGAGAAGCTTGCGAAGGACGGCGATCCGAAGGCGATCCGCTTCCGTTCCGCGTTCAACGAGCGCGAGGACGAATACGACATGAGCTTTTCGGGACTGAAGACCGCGGTCATCAACGTGCTGCACACCGCCGAACAGCGCGGCGAGGACGTGAACCGCGCGGACGTTGCGGCAAGCTTTCAGTATGAGGTGATCTCGATCCTCTCGGACAAGGCGGTGCGCGCCGCCTCCGATACGCTTGCGCTGGCGGGCGGCGTTTCCGCAAACGCGGCGCTCCGGGATATGCTTGCGAGAAAGGCGAAGAAAAAGGGGATCCGCTTCTGCTGTCCCGATTTCCGTTACTGCACCGACAATGCCGCGATGATCGGCAGCGCCGGTTTCTATCTGCTGATGAAGGGGCACCGCGACGGGCTCGACCTCAACGCCACGCCCTATCTGTCGGTCGTATAAGGAGTTTATGAAAGCGTTCGCAAGATCCAAGGACATCAACATGCTCGAAGGACCTCTGCTCGGCAAGGTCTTTCTGTTTGCGCTGCCGCTGATGGCGACGAACCTTCTGCAGATGCTGTACAACGCCGCCGACATGGTCGTGGCGGGCATGAGCGGCGTCGAAGGCGCGATCGGATCGATCGGCACGACCGGCGCGATGATCAACTTTATTCTCAATATCTTTTCGGGCTTTGCGATCGGCACCAACGTCGTCGTCGCGCGGAACATCGGGCGCGGCGACCGCGAAGCAACGTCCAAGTCGGTGCATACCTCGCTCGTGATGGCGGCGCTGTTCGGCGTGATCTGCATGGTCGTCGGACTGTTCGTCGGACGCTCGATCCTAAAGCTTTTAGGCGACGAGGGGCATGTGCTGGAGCTTGCGTCGCTGTACACGCGCATCTATTTTGCCGGAACGCCGTTTCTTGCGGTGTCCAACTATCTGATCGCGATCCTGCGCGCCAAGGGCGACACGCGCACGCCGCTGTACATCCTGACCGGCACGGGGCTTTTGAACGTGGTCATGAACCTGTTTTTCGTGCTCGTGCTGAAACTGTCGGTCGACGGCGTTGCGTATGCGACGGTCATTGCGAACGTCGCGAACGTCGTGCTGCTCTCGATCGTGCTGATGCGCGACACCGGCTGGTGCCGCCTGGAACTGAAGAAGCTGCGCATCGACAGGGCGGCGATGAAGGAGATTATCCGCGACGGTCTGCCCGCCGGCGTGCAGGGCATGCTGTTTTCGCTTTCGAACATGCTGATTCAGAGCACGATCATCGGGCTCAACAATGCCGCGTGTCCGGGCGGCTCGTCGATCATCGACGGCAACGCCGCGGCGGGCAACCTCGAAGGGTTCGCGTACGTCGCCACGAACTCGGTCTATCAGGCGTCGGTCACGTTCGCGAGCCAGCACCACGGCGCGCGCATGTATAAGCGCATCGGCACGGTCATGCGCTGCTGCTACTTTGTGACGGCGATGGTCGCGTTCGCGGCCGCGGCGATCCTGCTGACGTTCCGGCATCCGCTGCTCAGTCTGTACATCCAGAGCGGCGACCCGATGGCGCTCGAAACCGCCTATACGCGCTTTTATGTGATGATCACGCCGTATGTCACGCTCGCGTTCATGGAGGTCGGCTCCGGCATCCTGCGCGGGCTCGGCAAGTCGACGCTGTCCACGGTCATTTCGCTGATCGGCTCGTGCGTGTTCCGCCTCTTCTGGATCTACGTCATCTTCCCGCTGCACCCGACGCTGTGGATGGTGTACCTCAGCTATCCGATCTCGTGGACGCTGACCGCCGCGACGCATTTCACGGTTTCCATGATCGTCCGGCACCGGTACATGAAGCTGTTTCCGGAAGGCGCAATCGATTCGTAGCAACAGAAAAAGCCCCGCAGGGCTTTTTTGTTTGCGCTTTTTTACGACAGCCGGTAGATGCGCAGGCCGTCGAACTTTTTGATCAGCTTCAGCATGCTGTTGAACGGTTTCCAGTCCTTTCCCTGATCCGCCGGAGAAAGCTCCAGATAATGCGCGCGGATCGCGGCGTCATCCGGATTGCCGTTCATGCACAGCGCGTGCTGCCGCAGCTGTTCGCGCAGATTGCCGCGCTCCGCGGCTTCGTCGCCTTCGACCGGCGCGGTCAGATAGTTCGTTCCGCAGGTCCAGCCGGCAGCGGCGTGCTCGCGCACCCAGCGCTCGTGCTCCATCGGAGCGAAGACGGACGTCTGGTCCTCGCTGAACGCGTGCAGCATCTCGAAATCCACCGGCTTGTCGATATAGAAGCAGCCGATGGCGTTCAGATACTTCGAAAAGCTCTTGACCTGATTGATGTTGCTGAGCTGATATTCGAGCGACATCTCGTCGAATTCGCGTTCGAGCTGATCCGTCGAGACCGTATCCTCGCGGTCCTCGTAGCGATAGCGGGCGTTGAGCGCAACCGCGAAGTCGTACATGTGCAAAAAGCTCGACGCGGACAGATACGTGTGCTTGCTCCGGTAATCGACGGGACGCAGCGCCGCTTCGACGGTCAGCGGGCATTCGGACAGGTCGACGATGCGTTCGATGTCCCTCAGGAACCGCTGCTCCGATTCCGCCATGTCGCTGTACGCCTTGAGCCGCGGCGCAGTCGTCGTGCGGTCGCCGCCCGCCCATTCGCGGTACCGGATCTGATAGGCGAGGATCTTGCCGGTCTCGTCCTTGTCATAGAAGTAGGACGCGCGGATCGCGCCCTTCGAGAAGTCGAACGCGGCTTCCATCGGGTGCAGCTCGGTACGCGAGTTTCTGCCGTACGCGGTGCGGTCCCAGCATTGCAGCTCGTCGCAGAGCATCAGCAGATACGCAAGCGGATGCAGCTCCGCTTTGAGCGGCGGCTTGCACTTGGTCTTGGATTTATAGAACGCGATCGCGAACTTATAGAGGCTGTTGTGCAGCATGATCGCGGTCAGCACGTCGAGATGCGCCGGCGTCAGAAACGCTGCGCCGCGCTCCTCGACCAACTCCTGATAGAGCCGCGTCGCGGAGAAATAGGCGTGGTCCATATAGTAGCCGAACTGCTCGGGATTCGTCGGCTTGCGCGCGATCGTGTCTTTGAGCTGTTCTTCCGAAATGCCGTACGCCGCGCCGAGCCGCTGCGCGATGCCGTATGCCAGCAGTTCGTTGACGTCGGCGAACGTGCGTGAAAACAGCGCTTCGAACCGCGCGTTCGCGTCCGCGTCGATCCGGTTGAGGCAGGTCAGGTCGTGATACGAGAGGTACAGACAGCCCTCGCCGCGCTCCTTCTGCTCCACTTCGAAGTACGCAAGCACCTGTTCGAACGGGATCTCGAACGGATATCCGATGTCGTGGAACAGCGCGGTCAGCCCCCAGTATTCGAGGAAGAACGCCGCGGCTTCATGCTCGCTCCGATCCTCGAGACGATAGAAGCGCTTGAACGTGCTGCGGTACCGCTCGTTTGCCTCGTAGATCGCAAGTCCGAGCGCGAACACATAGACCGAATGCGAGTAGTGATCGCGGTGCTTCATGAGAAGCGAGCTCGCGTTGGATTCGAATTCGGAGAGCAGCTCGACCATCTTGCGCGACCGTCCGTATTCGCCCATGAACATTTCGAGGTAGCTGTAATATACGGTATAGGCATCCTCCGCAACGCCGGAATCGATGAACTTCTCCAGCTCGCGCTCGAGGCACAGGCGGTCGATGTCCATCTGCATGTTGTACGGAATCTGATTCGGGCGGATGCTCCTGCCGAGATACACGCCGCGTTCCGCTTCCTCCGCTTCCCGATCCGCCGAGAGCCGCAGCCCTTCGCAGCGCTCATGCAGAAAACGCAGCGCCGCGGATTTCAGATCGTTGCCGCGAACGGCGCGCCTGTACAGCGCCGGCTGCTTCGGACCGATGTCCTTTCCGAACCGCTCCCTGTTCCGTTGCCGCATCCGTTCCAATGCCGTATATGCCATTTGTTTCTCTCCTTTATGTAAATCTTTCTGCTGTCATAGAAATGCATCTGCTTTGAAACAGAGCAAAAGACGTGTTTATTGTTTGCCTATTGCAAACGCTGTTGTGCGCGCAACAAGTTCTTCCTCGTTCGCAAACAGGTTTCCGATCACATACTGCCCGGAGGCGGTTTTTCCGACCGCGTATGCGCCGTCGGAGGAAAACGCCATATCCGTGAACGTGTCCTCCGTGGCATGCATCGAGAACAGCAATCTGCAGTCGTCGTTCAGATCAAAGACGTCGATCTTTGTCTGTCCTGCGCACATCGCCATCATCAGACCGCTGTCCTCGTTGAACGCGAAGGACGAATACTGCGTGCCGTTGTTCCAGATCTTCTCGACGGAATTGGTTTTGAGATTGTAGACCATCATGCGTGTTTCAACGTCGATCGCGATCAGCCGGTCTTCGGTGAGAGCAAGCGCGTTGATATAGGTATACAGCTGTCCGACCGTATCCTTGACCGTGCCGTCTCCCTGCGTATCGAACAGCTCAATCGTGCCGTCCGGATGCGCCATCGCGGCAACGCTGCCGTCGATCGAGAAGAAGAGCTGCGGCGGATAATCCTTATAGTAGTTCGTCTGTTTGAACGTCGGCGAAAGCTCGTGTTCGCTTGTGAGCGATACGCACTCGACCGCCCGCTGCGCCAGATACGGATCCATCAGAGTACCGTCGAAGTGATCCGATGTTTCGATGGATGAAAGCGCCGGCAGACTGTAGAAGAAAATGACGCCGTCGTAGCGCGAGCAAAGAACCATGTTCTTCATCGGAATGATGCCGTTGAAGTTGGTGCCCTCCGCCGATACGATCAGCTCCGCCGCCCAGTTCTCGGTATTGATGATGAACATCGCTTCGTTTGTCATCAAAAGATACTTGCCGTCGTCGGAGAACGCGATCGACGGTACAAACATTGTGTCGTCGAGGTTCGCCGTCAGGATCGGTTGGTTGGACCTTGCGTCGCAGACGTGGAGCACGTTTCCGATCGCGTACGCCATGCGATTTGAATCCGGGGTAAAGACCGGTTCGGTGGGCGTGTTCATCAGATCGCGGTCGTCGACGTCAATATAAATCATCTGCCCGGTATCGACGTCCCAGCTCGCAATCAGCAGATAGAAGGACAGGCAGCAAAGCGTTTTGCCGTCGGGCGAAAGCTTCCACTTTTCCGCAAACGTCCCCGCCATCTTGGAGGAATCGTCCAGCGGACTGGACGGAATAAACAAACGCTTTCCCTCGCTGTCCAGCACGATGACCGCAAGCTCGCCCGCCTTTCCGGATACGACAACGCGTTCGCGATCGTCGGAAACGAGCACCTGGATGCCCGCATATCCCTCCTGCACGTTGGAGAACAGCTTGTCAAGCGGGACGCCGCCCAAAAGCTGTGACAGGAAGTTTTTCGCCGGATCATAGTCCTCCATCTGATCGCCCAGGGTATAGAATACCTTTTCCGTTCCGTCCGAGGAAACGAGCAGCAGCTTGTCCTGATCCTGTACAAGCAGCGTGTCGGCGTCCTTCCAGAAATAATGCGTACCGATCTCGTACGGAGCGTTCAGCTTGCTCGTATAGCGGAACGCTTCGGAACCGTCCTCCGTGTTCCACACCTGTACAAACCGCCCGTAATCGCAGTCCGCCAGAAACCGCGTGCCGTCCTGCGAGAATTCCGGATACATCATGATCGCGTTGTCCGCGGTGACCGTATAAAGAATCTCGTTCTGCACAAGGTCGACCATGGCGATTGAGTTGTTGTTGACCACGCCGACCGCGCGCGTGCCGTCCGGCGACGCCGCGATGAAGTTCAGCTGCATGTTCTGGTTGTTGAAGCTCGATACGATCGTGAACGGCTCGATGTACATCGTGCGGCGCATCAGGGCAAGGATCTCGTCGCGGCGCATCTGCTCCTCCTTGTCGCTGATTGCGATCGCGTCGGTCAGGATCTTCGCCGCTTCACGCTTTTCTCCCTCGGAAAGCGCAGCCGCCGCGCGCTCCATGCGCTCGCCGAGGTCGTTGTAGACCGCCTTTTTGCGCTCTTCCTCGGCACGGCGCTGTTCCTCCTCGGCAAGCTTCCGCCGTTCTTCGGCAAGCCGCGCCTGTTCCTCGGCGATCGCCTGCTGCGCCGCCGCTTCGCGCTTCAGCGCTTCGTTGCGGATGTGGCTGACGGTCAGAAACGTGCCGAGCCCGATCGCGGCGACAAAGACCGCGGCGGCGGAGATCAGGATCTTTTTGCGTCTGCGCTGCCGCTCGCGGCGCTTCAATTCGTCATAGGTGACGGACAGCATCGGCGCCAGCAGACGCAGCTTTTCGTTCTTGAGCTTCTTGAAGCTCTCTTTGAGATCGGCGCCGCGCACGTCCGCGGCATGCGGATCGATCTCGATCCGGTTGCCCTCGCTGTCGACCGAATAGCGGATCTCGTCGGGGAACGTTTCGCCCGGCTCGCCTTCGGCGAGGATCGCGATCACGCGTTCGCGCCCCTTGTGCTCGACAAAATATTCGAGCTCGCGCATGCACCAGCGGCTCTGCTGATAGCGCGGCGAGCAGACGACGATCAGCCAGTCGCTCGAATCGAGCGCGGTCTCGATGTCCGCGCCGAGGTCCGCGGAAAGCGGCAGCTCCTCCTGATCGCGGAACACGCGTCCCATGCGCTTCTTGCCGGTCTTCTTCTGAATGTTGGAGGGGATGTGATACGTCTCGATCGCCGTGTGCAGCGCCTTCGCGATCTCCTGATCGGGCGAGAGGTGGCGATAGCTGATAAATGCGCAGTACTTAGATTGTTCCATAGCGGAGCCCTTTCCGGATTGCACCTGATACCAAAGAAAACGGGGAACAAATGAAGGCTTATATCACTTCATTATATATAGTATCAGAGGTGAACGGAAAAAGCAACAAAAAAGACGGATCCCGGACAGAATTCGCCTTTATTTTCTCTGTGCCAAAATGACGCCGACGGTGATGAGAACCGCGCCGATGAGCCCCATCCAGGAGATCGGTTCCCCAAGTAGCAGCCAGCCGACGAGCAGGGTGACGAACGGCGAGCCGTAGAGATAGTTGTTCGTGACGACGACGCCGAGCCGCACAAACGAGATGTTCCAGAGCGCAAAGCAGACCGCGTTGCCGAGGATGCCCAAGAACAGCCAGCTCAGGAGAACCTTCCAGTCGGTAAACAGCGGGGCAAGGTTCGGCATGCCGTCGGTCAGAAGCATCAGCGGCACGGCGGTCACAAACGCCCAGAACATGACGCGCCGCGTGATCAGAAAGCCGTCCATCGTCTCGGTATAGCGCTTGATGAGGATCGAATAGACCGCCCACGAGATGCCTGCGGCAAGCGCAAGGATGTCGCCCTTCGGGCTCAGATGGAAGTGCAGCGAGCCGTTCAGAACGACGAGCACCACGCCCGCGATTGCCAGAGCCGAACCGAGCCAGAGGTACTTGCCGAGGCGTTCGTTTCCGCGGCTGAACACCCACGCGAGCAGCGCGGTGAAGATCGGCGTCAGGCAGATGATGATGCTGACGTTGGCGGCGTAGGTATAGGTCAGCGCCGTATTCTGCAAGAAGAAATACACGCTGCCGCCGAACAGTCCGAGCAGCACGAAGATCAGTTCGTCCTTTGCGGGCAGTTTCTGAAACTTCGGGCGCATGCAGAGCAGCACGACGTAGGCGAGCGCAAGGCGGATCGGCGTGATCTGCAGGGCGGTAAAGCCCGCGTTCAGCAGGTTTTTGGTCAGCACGTAGCAGCTGCCCCATACGACGACGGAGAACAGCGCAAAGACGTGGCCGAGTATTCTTTTGGGATCGCTCTTCTGCTCCAAGCATCAACCTCCCGCGCAAAACCTGCGCTTCCGAACGCTATTGTAGCACAGCGTTCGCCGATGCGCAATCGGAAAGTTTGCGCGTCGAAAACCGGAATAGACCTTGCGCAATATACGGGAAAGTAGTATACTTATAAAAGGTATGTACGGTCTGCCGAAAAGCGCAGAGACCGGAAAAGGGGAAAGGTATGACGCATATTTTATTCGAAAAGAAGGGCAGCGTCGCGATCGCGGCGATCCATCGCCCGAACGCGCTGAACGCGCTGAACTCCGCGGTGCTCGACGAGCTGGACGAACTGCTCGATGCGGTCGGAGCGGACGATGCGATCCGCGTACTGATTCTCACCGGCAGCGGCGAAAAGGCGTTCGTCGCGGGCGCGGACATCGGCGAGATGTCGACGCTCACCAAAGCCGAGGGCGAGGCGTTCGGCAAAAAGGGCAACGACGTGTTCCTAAAGCTCGAACGGCTTCCGATCCCGACGATCGCGGCGGTCAACGGCTACGCATTGGGCGGCGGCTGCGAAATCGGCATGGCGTGCGACATCCGCATCTGCGCGGACACCGCGGTGTTCGGTCAGCCCGAGACGGGACTCGGCATCACGCCGGGCTTCGGCGGCACGCAGCGGCTCAGCCGGCTCGTCGGTCCCGGCATGGCAAAGCAGATGATCTATTCGGCGAAGAACATCAAGGCGGACGAAGCGCTGCGCATCGGTCTGGTCAACGCGATCTATCCGCAGGAAGAACTGATGCCCGCGGCACTGAAGCTTGCCGAGACGATTGCGCGCAATGCGCCGATCGCGGTGCGCGCCTGCAAGGAAGCGATCGACCGCGGTCTGGAGCTTCCGATGGACGAAGCGGTCGCGCTCGAAGAAAATCTGTTCGGCAGCTGCTTCGAGACGGAGGACCAGAAGGAGGGCATGGGCGCATTCCTCGAAAAGCGCCGTCACGAGCCCTACCGGAACCGGTGACAACCCTCCCGTCGGCTTTCGCCGACACCCTCCCTTGCACAGGGAGGGCAAGAATAATGACGAACCGGCAAAGGGGAAGACAACCCTCCCGTCGGCTTTCGCCGACACCCTCCCTTGCACAGGGAAGGCAAGGGGAGCATTTCGACACAGGAGCAAACCAACGGACAGGGTCCGAAACATCCATTAAAATACACTTAGGAGGAACAAACATGAAAGTTGCAATTTTCGGCGCAGGAACGATGGGCAGCGGTATCGCGCAGGTCTTTTCGGCAAACGGTCATACGGCTCTGCTGTATGCGACGAGCGTGGAGAGCGCACAGCGGCACAAGGACAAGCTGGCGGCGTCGCTCAATAAGCGCGTTGCAAAGGGCAAGATGACGCAGGAAGCGGCGGACGATCTCATGAGCCGCATCCTCGTCGAGGAAGTCGCTGCGGCGGCGGACGCGGACCTCGTCATCGAGTGCGTGGCGGAGAACATGGCGGTCAAGAAGGAACTCCTTGCGCGTCTCGACACGCTCTGCAAGGACGAGACCGTCTTTGCGACCAACACGTCGTCGCTGTCGATCACCGAGATGGCAAGAGGGCTCACGCACCCGATGGTGGGTATGCACTTCTTCAATCCGGTTCCGGTCATGAAGCTCGTCGAGGTCATTGCGGGCGCAAACACGCCGTCCGAGCTCGTCGAATGGACGAAGAACCTCGTCATCGAGATCGGCAAGACGCCGGTCGTCGTCAACGAGGCGCCGGGCTTTGTGGTCAACAAGATCCTGATTCCGTATTGCAACGAGGGCGTCTGCGTGCTGCAGGAGGGCGTTGCGAACGCGGAGGACATCGATATCGCAATGCAGCTCGGCTGCAACCATCCGATGGGACCGCTGCACCTCGGCGACCTGATCGGCTGGGACGTTGTGCTGAACATCATGGACGTGCTCTACAACGAGACGCACGATTCGAAGTATCGCGCAAACGTGCTGATCCGCAAGATGGTCCGCGCGGGCAAGCTCGGCATCAAGACGGGCGAAGGCTTCTTCAAATACGGCAAGTAAAGGAGACTGAGAATGGATTTTCGTCTGACGAAGGAACAACTGCTGGTTCGCAAGATGGTGCGCGAATTCGCAGAGAACGAAGTGAAGCCGATCGCGAGCGAGATCGACGAGGAAGAGCGCTTCCCGGCGGAAACCGTCGAAAAGATGGCGAAGCTCGGCATGATGGGCATCTACTTCCCGAAGGAGTACGGCGGCGCGGGCGGCGACGCGTTGAGCTACGCGATCACGGTCGAGGAGCTTGCGAAGGTCTGCGGCACCACCGCGGTCATCGTGTCGGCGCACACCTCGCTGTGCTGCGCGCCGATCTTTGAGAACGGCACCGAGGAACAAAAGAAAAAGTACCTGCCCGATCTCTGCTCCGGCAGAAAGCTCGGCGCGTTCGGACTTACCGAGCCGAACGCCGGCACCGACGCATCCGGTCAGCAGACCACCGCGGTGCTCGACGGCGATCACTATGTGCTGAACGGCTCCAAGTGCTTTATCACCAACGGCAGCGTTGCGGATGTGTTCGTGGTGTTCGCCATGACCGATCCGAAGCTCGGCAACCGCGGCATCTCCGCGTTCATCGTGGAAAAGGGCTTCCCCGGATTCTCGCAGGGCAAGCATGAGAAGAAGATGGGCATCCGCGGCAGTTCGACCTGCGATCTGATCTTCGAGGACTGCATCGTTCCGAAGGAGAACCTGCTCGGCAAGGAAGGCGCGGGCTTCAAGATCGCCATGCAGACGCTCGACGGCGGACGCATCGGCATTGCGGCGCAGGCGCTGGGCATCGGCGAAGGCGCGATCGAGGAAGCGATCAAGTATACGAAGGAGCGCGTGCAGTTCAAAAAGCGCATCAGCTCGTTCCAGAACACGCAGTTCCAGATCGCCGACATGCACACCCGCATGCAGGCGGCACAGTTCCTGGTCTACAACGCCGCGCTGAAGAAGCAGGCGCACGAGCGCTGCAGCATGGAAGCCGCGATGGCAAAGCTCTTTGCCGCGGAGGCGGCGTCGGACGTGACGCGCCGTGCCGTGCAGCTGTTCGGCGGCTACGGCTACACGCGTGAATATCCCGTGGAGCGCATGATGCGCGACGCGAAGATCACCGAGATCTACGAGGGCACGAGCGAGGTCCAGCGCATGGTCATCGCCGCCAACCTCGGCGTGAAGTAAAGGAGGGCAGAGAACATGAAGATTTTTGTTACCGTAAAGCAGGTTCCCGATACCTCCGGCACGGTCGCCGTCAATCCGGACGGCACGCTCGACCGCGCATCCATGCAGACGATCATCAACCCCGACGATATGAACGCGGTCGAAGCCGCGCTGACGCTCAAAGACGAGCTCGGCTGCAAGGTCATCGCGTTCACGATGGGCCCGCCGCCCGCCGAGGGCATGCTCCGCGAGCTCATGGCGATGGGCGTCGACGAGGGCGTTCTGATCACCGCGCGCGAGTTCGGCGGTTCCGACACCTATGCGACGAGCCAGATCATCGCGGCGGCAATCGACACCTACGGCGTCGAACCCGAGGACATCATCCTTGCGGGACGTCAGGCGATCGACGGCGACACCGCGCAGGTCGGTCCGCAGATTGCGGAAAAGCTGCATCTGCCGCAGGTCACCTATGCGGGCGAGATCAAAAAGGACGGCAATACCCTGACCGTCAAGCGCATCTTAGAGGACGGCTATATGACCGTCAAGGTCCAGACGCCGTGCATGATCACCTGCATCAAGGAGCTGAACAAGCCGCGCTACATGAACATCGCGGGCATCTTCGAGTGCTATCGGAAGGACGTCGTCACGATGACCTACGAAACGCTGAAGGATCATCCGCTGATCGACAAGAGCACGATCGGTCTTGCGGGTTCCCCGACGAATATCCTCACGTCGTTCACACCGCCGCAAAAGGGCGCAGGCATGATGCTTTCGGGCGACGGCAGGGAAACCACCGACAAACTTGCGGGCATCTTGGCCGGCAAGCACATCATCTGAGGGAGGGGGAAACGAACTATGTTTAGCAGCACCGAAATCGAATCCTTCAAGAACGTCTGGGTTTTCTGCGAGCAGCGCAACGGCGAAATGATGCCGACAACCTTCGAGTTGATCAGCGAGGGACGCAAGCTTGCCGACGAGCTCGGCGTGGAGCTTTGCGGCATCCTCCTCGGCGACAACGTGGACGGCATCGCGCCCGAACTCGGCAAATACGGCGCGGACAAGGTCTATGTCTACAATAGCCCGCTTCTGAAGGTCTTTACCACCGACGCGTATGCCAAGGTCATCGCGGACGCGGTCGAAACGTTCAAGCCGGAAATCCTGCTGTTCGGCGCATCGACGATCGGCAGAGATCTCGCGCCGCGCTGCGCGGCAAGGCTGCACACCGGTCTTTGCGCGGACTGCACGCACCTCGATATCGATCTTCAAAATTATCAGAACTTCCTTAGAGAGGCGTCGACGCTGCCCGAGGAGCGCATCGAGCGCACCAAGAGCGTGCGGCTTGCGGGCGCGGATCATTCCGTCGCGCGCGACCTCAAGATGACGCGTCCGGCGTTCGGCGGACACCTCATGGCGTCGATCATCTGCCCGCGCTTCCGTCCCGCAATGGCGACGGTCCGCCCGGGCGTCATGAAAAAGCGCGAGAATCCGAGAACCGCGGAGCTGATCCATCCGGAATTCGATCTCAAGCCTTCGGATATCAAGACCGAGGTGGTCGAGGTCGTCAAGGCGGCGAAGAAGCTCGTCGATCTGATCGGCGCGGACTGCATCGTTTCCGTCGGCCGCGGCATCAGTAAGGATGTCGAAAAGGGCCTTGCGCTTGCCGAGGAGCTTGCGGCGGAGCTCGGCGGCGTCGTTGGCGCATCCCGTGCCTGCGTCGACGCGGGCTGGATCGGAGCCGACCATCAGGTCGGACAGACCGGCAAGACCGTGCATCCCAAACTCTATATCGCGCTCGGCATCTCCGGCGCGATCCAGCACAAGGCGGGCATGCAGGAATCCGAATGCATCATCGCGGTCAACAAGAACGAGACGGCGCCGATCTTCGAATGTGCGGACTACGGCATCGTGGGCGACCTCTTCAAGGTCGTTCCGGAGCTGATCGAATCCATCCGCGCGGCGAAAGCGGCAAAATAAATCCCAAAACCGCAGCGATCCCGGGGGAAGCCCTGGGATCGTTTGCATAGAAAGACGGCGGATCGTTCCGCCGCTTTTATCTTGATACTATTTTAGCATATGCGTTCACGGAAATTCAAGTCTTGTTTTTTCAAAGGAAACGGCATACGATACAGACATTGAAAGGCGGGAAGCAATATGAAGCACATGCATTTTAAGGCGTCCTGTTCGTATGCGGCGCTGGCGAACCTGTTGGAGATGATCGGCGTCGACACACAGGATACGGAGATCGCGTTGGAGATGGGACTGCCGTGGCTGTTTGCAAAGGACGGCGATACGTTTCTTTCCGGACCGATGCTGCAGAGCGCAGAATGGTTCAATCTTTGGTTCCTTCCACGCGGGCTGATGATGACGGAAACCGAAGTAAAGAGGGATGCGCTGTGCGCACGACTGAAAAACAGCGAGCCGGTGATGATGGGCCTTTTGACGCCGTACGGCAAACATGCGGTCGTTTTTCTGAAATACGACGGGGGATACCGTTTTATCAATCCGACGTATGCAGACAGCGGGGAGGAGACGGAGCTCGTCCTGAACGAAAACGAGATCATCGAGCGCACGGACGATGTTGTGACGCTTGCGCATCTCGAATACGCAGAGCCGAAACAGGTTGATTTGAAGCCGTATTACCGTCGATCCGTGCAGATCGTGCGTGAGAACGTCGGGGCGATCGAACGATTCGCATCGGCTGCGCATGATCCTGCGGCGTATCTTCCGGCGCTGAATCGGCTGTTCCGCCCGCTGCTGTTGGACGGGATCAGCATGCTGACACTTGCAGGGGAAACCGCGCTTGCAGGTCGGTTCACAAAATTGCAAGGCGCACTGATGACGTTTTTGCGCGGAGACAGATCGGGGCGGCTTTCCGACGTACTGTCGCTTCCGGAACTCTCCGCCGCCGCGGAGGCATATGTCCGTTTGATCGAGGCAAGGATCGGGGAAGCGGTTCTGTAGGGAGCGTGTTTTGAGCTCCCCTTGTCAGGGGAACACAAGGGGACGGTTCTTTTGTGTTGACAGGACGATGAAAAACGAGTAGAACACGAAGGGACGGTTCCGCTGTGTTGATGGGGTGTCAAGACTAACTATTGGTGTCAAGGGGACGGTTCTCTTGACAACCCTACGACACCTCATCCGCCTCCCATGTCATCCTGAGGAACGATGGTACGCGCGGGGAGCGCGCGATCTACCTATGTAACGGCAGCGAAGCGAAGTGGTGGTACGCGCGGGGAGCGCACGATCTGCCTCTGTAACGGCAGCGAAGCGAAGTGGTGGTACGCGCGGGGAGCGCGCGATCTGCCTCTGTAACGGCAGCGAAGCGAAGTGATGGTACGCGCGGGGAGCGCGCGATCTGCCTCTGTAACGGCAGCGAAGCGAAGTGATGGTACGCGCGGGGAGCGCGCGATCTGCCTCTGTAACGGCAGCGAAGCGAAGTGGAAAGCGACGAAGGATCTCGGAACGGATCGGCTTTCAGCGCTCTGAGATTGTTCGCCTGCGGCTCAGAACGACAGCCTGCAGGGGCGACGGGCCTCATGTGTTTATCAGCGAATCGAAAGGAGCGAACGAAGGATGTTGTTGACCATACTCTCCATGATCGTAAATGTCGCGTATCTTGTTATCCTGAATATCGCGTTCTATACGGACCGCGCCGTGATGCCGACGGGGGCGTCCGGGAATGGCACCGCAGCCCCGTTGCAAGACTGCAGATTGCCGATCAGTCGTTCCTGTTTTATCTGCAGATCGTTCTTGCCGCAGTCAGCATCATTTCCGGCATTCTTCTGCTGCTCGGCGTTCGCAGAAGCAACATGAGGATCATTCAGACGGTCAGCACGATAGGCGCCACGGTCCTGTTTGTGATCATCATGATCGTGACTGCCGATTCGAATGCCCGTTATGCCTGAGCCGGTTTGACGAACCGGATGCCGCACACAAAGGTCGGCAGACCTTGCTTTTGGGTATAAAAAAGGTGCGAGCCGCGTTTGCGGTCCGCACCTTTTGTTCGTTCGGGAAGGGCGAATTCAGTCTCTGCGCTTGCGGAACAGGTATTCGTCGAGCTCCTTCTTGACCGAGTCGGGAATCTCGCGGCCGACGGGGCAGACTGCGGACATTGCCATGCGGCGGGTGAACTCCGCGATAAATGCGATATCGCTCTGCAGCTGATCCATCGACAGCACATCCATGCGGTCGAAACGGCAGTGGATCGGCGCGACGGAACCGCCTGCAATGCGCGCCATCGACAGCGCGGGCACGCCCTTGTCGGCAAACGGCGTGGAGTCGCTCGAATAGACGCCGGTCTTGGCGGAGACCGGGAAGCCGAGCTCCGCGCCCATATAGGTGATGTAGTTTGCCAGCGCTTCCTCGGCGGAGACGCGCGCGATGAACTTGCCCATGATCGTGCCGATCATATCGAGGTTGATGTTCAGCGCGATCTTCTTCAGCTCGTCCTCGTGATCTCTGACATACGCCTTGGAGCCCAGAAGCCCGCGTTCCTCGCTGCCGCAGAACACGAACCGCAGTCCGTAGTTCAGAGGCTTCCCCTTCAGCGCGTCGAGCACGCCCAAAAGCCCTGCGCAGCCGGTCATGTTGTCGTACGCGCCGTGCGAAAGCGCGGTCGTGTCGTAGTGCGCGGACAGCGTGATCCACTCGCCGTTTTTGCCCGGCAGCTCCGCGACGACGTTGTGCGATTCGCCCTCGTATTCGCGCTGCTTGATTGCAATGCGCACGCGCTTCGTCTTGTTTCTGACAAGCGCCACCGCCGTGGAAACGTGCAGCATCGCGCACAGCACCTTCGGCTGTTCGCCGACCACCGCGGCGCGGAGATCGCGCTCGTCGATGTCGCGGTTGCCGTTATGCAGATCGCCGTACTGGAACAGGATGCCCTTTGCACCGGCCTCCATCAGGTCCTGATAGCCGAAAAAGCCGATGCCGCCGGTGTCCATCAGCACGATCTTGTCCTTTGCGCCTGCAACCGACACCTTATCCTGCGCGGGCATGTAGTAGAGCTCGCCTTCGATCTCGCCGCTGCCGCAGCAGAACAGGCCCTTTGCGGGGATCTCTTTGCCGTCGGCATAGACGTGCGCTTCCTCGATCTCCGCCATCGGCACGGGGAACGCCTCGATGCGCGCAGACGCGCCCAACGCCTCACAGCGCGCTTTCAGCAGTTCGGCAACCTGCAGCTCCTCTTTGGTACCGCTTCTGTGAACAAAGTCGGTGTCGATAAAGAGTTGTTTCAATGCTCGATTGTTCATGGGAATCTCCTTTCCTTTTATAGTACAAGTATAGCACAGAACCGTGTACGGCGCAATGCCGCGTACCGGTGTGCGGAAAACTTTCGCTTTGCGCTTGCCGCGGCATGCGGCTTGTGATACAATAGCTCTATCCCGAAAAGAAGGAGAACATTCATGAAACGATTTGCAGCGGCGATTCTTGCGCTGCTTCTGCTGCTTGCGATCGCACCGGCCGCCGCATCGGGCGAAGACTATGTGCTCGAGATCAAGGGCGGCCTCGTATCCGAGCATACGGAATCGGTCGACGGCACGGAATGCCTCAAGGTCGAGGTGCTTTTGAACGGCGCGACTGGCGAAAAACGGTTGTCCGCGCTGTACTTTGAACTTTGCTATGACAGCGAAACGATTCTGCCGGTTGCGCACGAAACGGCTTCCGCCGCACCCGGCACGGTCAACACCGACAAGGAGGGCGAGGTCCGCTTTGCTTACGCGTCCGGCAACGGCGTTGCGCTGACGGACGGCACCCTGCTGCTGACCGTCTGGTTCCGGTTCGTCCGCAATCTCCCCGAAGGCGCCGAGATCGTTTTCACGCTCGGCAGCACCGAGGGCGAATCCTACTCAGGCGGTACCGCTTCGCCGCGCACCGTCGGCAGCGCGTTTGCACCGTTTATCGAGGACCGGACCGTTCCCGTTACGCCTACACCGACACCGACGCCTACGCCTACGCCGACGCCGACACCGACACCTACGCCGACACCCACGCCGACGCCTACACCGGTTCCGGAGCTGAACGGCACGGTCGAATGGAACGGCGAGGATGTGCAGTATAAGGGCTCGACCGCGTATGTGATGTACGACGGAACGGCGCATACGCCGCGGTTCGTCGTCAAGGACGAAAACGGCAGTGTGATCGATCCGTCGAACTATACGTATGTGTATCGGGAGAACACAATGGCCGGTACCGGCTATGTCATCGTGACGTTCACCAACGGCTATACCGGAACCTGCCGCGGCAGCTTCAAGATCTATCTGCCTGCCACGACCGAAACGACGGTCGAGAATATCGACGAGGGCATTCTGGTGACCTGGACGCCGGTCGAGGGCGCTGCGGGATACGTGATCTATCGCAGAGCGTGGAACCTTGTCGACAACGGCTGGACGACGTTCGCAAGATGGAACAACACGACCGCTACGAGCTATATCGACGGCATCGACGAATCGCACAAAGTATACGCAGGCACCAGATACCAGTACGGCGTCAAGGCATACTTTGCAAGACGCGTCGATCCGTTGACCGGAGCTGAGATCGGCGGCAACGTGAACAACAATTCGGGCAACTTCAATCTCGGCTTTGTCGGACCGTTGAAGACGACCGTGCGCATCACGACACGCAAGCTGACCTCGGTCACCGGCGGCAGCAAACAGCTGACGGTCAAGTGGGAGGGCTCGAAGAACTTCACGGGCTACGAGGTGCAGATCGCGACGGATGCGGCGTTCACGAAGAACGTCAAGACGGTGAAGATCACCGACGCAAAGACGTATCAGACGACGATCAAGAGCCTGAAATCCTATACGACGTACTACGCGCGGGTGCGCTCGTATCACGTGTTCGAAAAGATGACCTACTTCGGCAACTGGTCGAACGTACTGAGCGCAAGAACACAATAAGCAGTCAAATCAAAAACAGACGCTTTACGGCGTCTGTTTTTTATGCGCAAAGGGTTACTCGATCGTTGTCGCGCCGAGGTTCCACGAACCGGTGTCGCATTCGCCGCAGGTGTTCTCCCCGCGGGTGACGACCGTACCGTCCTTCAGCAGAAAGGCGCAGTGCGTGCCGCCGGCGGCGATTGCCGCAACGTCCCGGAGATCGGAACAGTCGATTGCGTCGCGCGAGCGGAACCAGTAGGTATGGACCAGTCCGTTTTTGTCAAGCGCGAGGATGCCGGTGCTGCCCGCCGAGACCGCCACGATATCCGTCCACGGAAGCGGGCGCACGGTGCAGAGAACCGTTCCGTCGGCTTTGAACCCGACACAGTAGCCGGTCGAGACGTCGATCCCGATGACGTCGATCATGTCTTCGCTGCGCATCGAGGCGTGGGAGGAGAGGACCTGCCCGTTTTCGGACACGCCGCAGGCGGCATAGCTGCCTCCGCCGAGCGCGGTGATGTGCTGCCAGCCGGAAAGCTCGGCAAACGGCTGAAATCCGGTGGAAACGACCGTGCCGTCCGTTTTGAGACCGACGGTGTTGTAATCGGTGCACACGATCGCCGCGATGTCCGTCCAGCTTTCGGTGTCGCACTGTCTCTCGTCGTTGCGTCCGACAGCGACGACCGTACCGTCGCTCCGGAGCCCTGCGGTATGATACGCGCCGCAGTCGACGGCAACGATGCCGGACCATCCGGACACATTGCATTGCCCCTCGTCGTTTCTGCCCGCGGCGAGCACGGTGCCGTCGGATTTCAGCCCGACGGTGTGATAGAAGCCCACGGCAAGCCGACCGGTCGGCAGCGCGCCGCGCGCGGCGTCGAGCTCGCGGATCTGCTCCAGCGTTTCGTTCGAGATGCCGAGCATCGCGTTGACCGCATACTGCGGATCGCTTTCGCCGGTCAGCCGGATCGCGATCGCCTCGGCGCGCGCCTTGGCGTCGCCGTACGCGCCGAGTGCGCGGAACAGCCGGAACGCTTCCTTCGCGTCCTTCGCTTCGGTCGCGGCGGCGATTTCATAGCGGCAGGCGTCGTAGCGCGCAAGCGCGTCGGCGTATCCCGCAAGCGCGTAGAACGCGTCCTTTGCGGCCTCGTATTCGCCGTGATCAAAGAGCAGTCCGGCGGCGCGGTAGCGGCATTCCGAGATCATTTCGCGGCTGTCGCGATAGCCGGAGAGCTGCGAAAACAGCGTTTCCGCGTCGGAGAGCTTGCCCGCTTCGAGATACGACTGCGCGAGCCGGTAGCGGTATTCGGTGAGATTCTCGTTTTCGGCGTCGGACGCTTCCAGCAGCGACACCGCCTTTGCATAGTCGCCGCGCTCTGCGGCGGAGGCGGCGTATCGCGTGAGCATCGTGCCGCGGTTTGCGTACAGGATCAGAAACACGGCGAACAGCACCGCCATCAGGGCGGTGGAGAATACCACGGCACGCCGCGCAAATGCTTTTCCGAACGGTCGTCTCTTGCCCATACGATCACCCCAGATATTTCAGCACGGTTTTCTGCATGTAGGAGTTGTTGATCCCGCACCCGCGCGAAACGATAAAGTACACGTCGTCGATCCCGTAATGCTCGATGTATTTGCGCAGCCCCACGCCGCCCTGCGTGACAAAGCTGTGCGTGTCCCTGAGATCGACCAGACACACGCGGTCATAGTACGGCGCGATGAACGGCACGAACGCCAGACCGAACGAATCGCAGATCACCAGCGCGCCGTGACCGGTGTGGAAGCCCGTTTCCGCCACATAGAAGGGGGAATGCGTGCCGCCGAGGAAAGCGGCGTATACGACGCGCTCCGGCTCCATGTAGCGGACCTCCTTAACCAGCTCGTCGAGATATCGATACACGAACGCGCGCGCGGGCGCAAGCGGCGCGGGCACTTCGAGCCGGTCATAGAGATTGCTGTATCCGGCAAGCGAATGCACGGACTGCGAGATCGATCCCGCAAACTTCTCGTGCACGGTGAACTCGAAATCCTCATAGGCGACGTTGGGCACGCCGAAGGTGCGCATCATCATGCGCTGCACATAGAACGCGCCGAGCCCCGACCAGTGATGGTCAGTCTTGAAATAGCAGAGTTCGCCCGCCTGCATGTGCGGTTCGAGCTCGTTGACGGTCGAAAAGACGTACACGCCCTCGTCGACGTTCGCCTGCAGCGTCGGTTCGACGTCGCTGGTCCAGCCGCAGTACTTATTGGTATCCAGCAGCCAGATGTTCGCGTCCTGCGAATAGGGGATGTAGGTGAAGACGACGGTGCCGTCTGCGGGCACGGCGCCGCGATACGCGTTCAGCGAGCGGGCGGTCTTTTCGATCGCGTCCTTGCCGAACTGGAACTGCGTGGACAGCCGTCCGTCCGTGCGCTTCAGCGAGAAGCGGCGCACCGTCGAGGTATCCTTGACGGCGGGATCGACCGGCGTGGGGGCGGGCGTGGCAAACGGATCGCTTGCGGGCGTTGCCTCGGGCGTCGGGGTTTCGGGCAGCGGGACCGGCGTTGCGGCGGTCTCCGTGATTTCGGCAACGACCGAATCCTCCTCTTCCGGTTCCTCCTCGTGTCCGTTCGCCATCTCGTCAAGCGCTTCAATCATGCCCTGATCGAGGATGCGGTCCTTTTCGGAGGTCGCGTCGAACAAGCCGAGGATGCGGTTTGAGGTTTTCAGGATCGGATCGCGTCCCGGCATCTGATCGGACAGATACGCTTCGAGCTCGCCCGAGAAGGTGCCGTCGAACCAGCTTTTGAACGAAAAGTGCGGGAACGCCTGCAGGGTGCGGTTTTCGGATTCGGAAACGCCGCCGTCATGATTGCCCAGAAAGAGCACGGACACGCCGAGCACAAAGAGCAGCATGCACCACCAGTATGCGGCTATGAACGGAACCTTTTTCTTCATCGCGGTACCTCAGAAGCGGAAGTAGATAAACGGGTTGTATGTCTGTCCGAGCAGGAAGATCAGCGAAAAGACAAACAGCGCGGTCAGCGTGACGGCGCCGAGGATCTCGCCGATCAGCTCGCGGCGCGGCGTCCCCGTAAAGAAGCGGGAGAGCCGGTCCTTGACGGGCAGACAGAAGAACATCATGATGAGCGGCAGCACGGTATAGCGCTTCAGGACTGTCACAAGATTCGCGTCCCAAAGCGGCGCGCGGTGAACGCCGCCCACGTTGCTGACGCCGATCATCGCAAGAAGATGCGTCAGCATCGCCGAAAAATCGGTATAGTAGAAGATCACCCAGCCGGTCGCAACCAGCAGCAGCGTGCATACGTGTCTGAGCCATGCGGGGATTCGGTCCAAAGCGCTTTTGAGCACAAAGCGTTCGAGTACCAGCAGGACGAAATAGAACAGTCCCCACAGCGCAAAGTTCCAGCTTGCGCCGTGCCACAGCCCCGTCAGCGTCCAGACGATCGCAAGGTTCAGGATCGTGCGGCCCGTGCCCTTGCGGTTGCCGCCGAGCGGGATATAGACGTAGTCGCGGAAGAAGCCCGACAGCGACATATGCCAGCGCCGCCAGAACTCCGTGATCGAGCCGGAGATATAGGGGTGGTCGAAGTTTTCCTTGTAGTGGAAGCCGAACACGCGCCCGAGCCCGATCGCCATGTCGGAATAGGCGGAGAAGTCGAAGTACAGCTGCATCGAATAGAGCAGCGCCGACATCCACGCGCCGAAGAACGACACCGCGGCACCCGCGCCCGCGAGCGTGGTGGTCTCCAGCATTTCACCGCAGAGATTCGCAAGCAGGATCTTTTTGGCAAGACCGAGCGCAAACCGCTGCATGCCGCGCAGAAAATCGGTCGGCCTTGTCTGCCGGTCCAAAAGCTCGCCCGCCACGTCGGCATACTGCACGATCGGTCCCGCGATCAGCTGCGGGAAGCACGAGATATACAGCAGCGCGTGCAGCGGATTCTTCTGCGGCTTCGCCTTTTTGCGGTACACGTCGACGGTATAGGTCAGCACCTGGAAGGTATAGAAGGAAATACCGATCGGCAGATGCTTCGCTTCGGCACGGTACGCGGAGCCGAACAGCGCCGCGAAGGTGTTGAACAGGAACGACGAATACTTGAACCAGAAGAGCAGCGACAGCGATACGATCACCGCAAGCGCCAGAAGCAGCTTCCGGTACAGCGGCGCGCGCGTCTTTTTGATTGCAAGCGCCAGAAGCCAGTTGAGCATCGTGACGACGATCATGCCGAACACCCAGATCGGCTCGCCCCAGGCGTAGAACAGCAGGGAGAAGATTAGCAGGATCGCGTTGCGCCAACCGATGCTCTTGCGGCAGAAATACAGCAGCAACAGCAGCGGCAGAAACAGAAACAGAAATGTCGTTCCGGAAAAGACCATACGCGCCTCGTGACCGAATTCTCTGGTTTAATGCTTATTATACCACGATTCGCGCCGCCCTGCAACCGCACAAACGAAATGAACTTTGCAACGCGCATGCGCGGTCCGTGCGAATTCCGCAAAAGATACCAAGATTTTACAACTCCATTACAACTTTGTGACAACTATGTTGCATCCCGGGTGTATACTCGATGCAGCAGTGAGAAGGATTTGCAAGTTCAGAACAGGGAGGTGGATGGAGAAATTGTAAAATCGGATCGGACCTGCAACCTTTGGACGGTTCGATCGTCTTATCTTATGAAAAGATTCTTATCTGGAGGATACGAACATGATGAAACGAATGACGGGACTGCTGCTGGCGGCGCTGCTGCTGTTTGCACTGGTGCCTGCCGCAGCGTTCGCCGAAAGCGAACAAACCGGCGAAGCGCGCGAGAACGAATCGAGCGTGACGATCGTCAACTGCAAGACGGCGGTCAACATCCGCAAGGGACCAAGCAGCAAGACGGCGAAGATCGGCTCGGCAAAGAACGGACAGGTCTTCAAACTGCTCGGCACCGAAGCGAACGGCAAGTGGTACAGGATCCAGTACACCGCGTCAAAGGCGGGCTATGTGTTCCACGACTACGCAAAGGTCGGCAGCGAAACGCCCGATCCGTTCCCGGACGGAACAACCGGCACGATTGTCAACTGCAAGACGCAGGTGAATGTGCGCGAGAAGGCGTCGAGCAGGTCAAGACTCCTGGGCACTGCTAAAAAAGGCGAGTCGTTCAAGGTGCTCGGCAAAAGCGGCAACTGGGTGAAGATCGACTTCGACGGTGAGGACGGCTTTGTCTACAAGACCTATATCAAAGTCGAGGGTTCCGATCCGGTCACACCGGTGACGGGGAAGAAAGGCACGATCGTCAACTGCAAAACGCAGGTGAACGTGCGCGGGAAAGCGTCAAGCAAATCGAAGCTTCTGGGCGTCGCCAGGAAAGGCGAGACATACGATGTGCTTGGCAAGTCCGGCAACTGGGTGAAGATCGACTTTGACGGCAAAGACGGATTTGTATTTCACACCTACATCCGCATTGACGGCGAGGACGGCGGCAAAACCGGCACGATCGTGAACTGCAAAACGCAGGTCAACATCCGCGCCAAGGCATCGTCGAACGCCAAGATCATCGGCAAGGCGAAGAACGGCGAAACGTTCGATGTGCTCGGCAAGTCCGGCAACTGGTACAAGATCGATTATCACGGCAAAACCGCCTACGTCTTCCACCGGTACATCAAAGTCAGCTGATCGAGACAAAGAACAAGCCGGAAGGGATTCCTTCCGGCTTGTTGTCTGTCATTTCAGGGAATCTCGGGCAGCTCGATGTCGTCGTCGGGGGAGCCGGATGCGGGAGTCGGAGTTGCGAACGCATCGGGGTCGCGCATCAGATACAGCTCCAGCGGTCGGTTGTCCTCCATCATGCTGAAGGAGATCTCGTCCTTATCCGCGTGATAGGTCAACAGCGTTTCTTTGCCGCTCAACGAGAGCAAGCGCACGGTATCGCCGTCGACGGTGTACGTGTAATCCGTTTCCTCGGCATTGCCGTCAGTGACGGTGACGAACCGGACGCTGCCGTCGGCGAAGAATTCCACCGTTATCTCGATCGAGACATCGCCCGGATCCACGATGCTGCCGTTGTACAGGATCTGATCAAGCTTCCAAACGCCGATCAGGTCCTGCGCACGAAGATCGGATGCGGGCGGCGTCGCGGTCGGCGCTGCGGTTGCGGTGGGCTTCGGCGTGGTTTTCGCCGTCGGCTTCGGCGTCTTTTTGCCGGAGGGCTTGGACGTCGGCTTGGCGGTCGCCTTCGGCGTTGCAGCTGCAGTTGCGGTCGGCTCCGCCGTCGCGGCAGGCGTTTGCTTGCTCGGCGCTTCCGTCGGTTTCGGCGTGGGCTGCGGTGCTTCGACCTCCGGCGGCACGGTCGCAGGCGCATTGTTCTCACCGTCGGCCGGAAGGATCGTTACCACATCCTCATCCTGCCCGACGGGCGTCTGCACCGCCTGCGGCGTATCCGCGGGCACATCCGTCTGCTCCGCCCCTCGCGTACAGCCGAAGCAGAGCAATATGCATGCCGACGCAAGTATGAATATTTGAAATAGCCTTTTACTGTTCATCACTCAAGATGTTCCTTTACATTCAGTTTCCATCAGAAGCAGGAATTTCGGGCCCTTCAGGGTGACTTGCAACGAGAATGTCCTTTGCATCAAACTGACAGAATTCCATCTCTACAGCGTTGTATTCTTTGCGTTCCATGAGCATTCTCCCTATTTGCGGTATCCGGGGTATTTCCGCGGTTTTTGCACGGTACCGGTACGGTTGCGCAAGATGAACTGTACCAACAAAAATTATATCGCAAGATATGGGAAATTGCAAGAAAAAACGTCAACAGATTACCGATATTATATAGCAAATTGATGAGAGAACGGTGCGTTTCGCCTGCCGGGAATGCCGTTTGCACGGATTTTGGATTGTCAGTTTGTCGGGATTGTGTTATACTGTCTGTATCGGATGAAACGGAGAGGAAAACGGCTATGACGGAACGGGAACGCAGACTCATCGAATCGCTTTCGAACGCCAAAGCGCCGAGCGGATTTGAGGACGAAACGGTCGCGATCGTACGCGAAGCGCTGCAGGACGTATGCGACTTCGAGGAGGACGGACTTCGCAACCTCTATATCCGCCGCCGCAGAAACACCGGCGGCAAACCGGTGCTGATGCTCGACGCGCACAGCGACGAGGTCGGGTGCATGGTGCATTCGATCCGCCCGAACGGCACGCTGCGCATCGTGGGGCTCGGCGGCTGGAACAAAGCGACGCTGCCGGGCACGCAGGTGTTGATCCGCAACCGCGACGGGGAATGGATTCCCGGCTGTATCGCGGCGAAGCCGCCGCATTTTATGAGCGCGGAGGAAAAGGCGCACGGCGGGATCGCGGAGATTCGCGACCTCTGCGTGGACGTCGGCGCGACGTCGCAGGAGGAAGCGGAGAACGTCTTCGGCGTCCGCATCGGCGAGCCGGTCGTTCCGGCGACGCGGTTTTCCGCAGATGAACGGAACGGTCTGCTGTTCGGCAAGGCGTTCGACTGCCGCATCGGCTGCGCGGCGCTTGCGGAGGTCATGCGCACGATTGCGGACGAGGACCTTAACGTGGACGTCGTCGCCTCGCTGTCCAGTCAGGAGGAGGTCGGCGAACGCGGCGCGAAGGCGGCGGTCAACCGCATCCGTCCCGACATCGCCATCGTGTTCGAGGGCTGTCCCGCGGACGATACGTTCACCGAGCCGTACGCCGTGCAGACACGGCTGAAAGGCGGTCCGATGCTCCGGTTTATGGACGTTTCGGTCATCATCAATCCGCGTTATCAGCGGTTTGCGCTCGACCTTGCGGCGCAGGAAGGCATCGCGGCGCAGGCGTCGGTGCGCGAGGGCGGCGGCAACGACGCGGCGGTGATTCAGCAGCTTTCCGGCGCGCCTGCGATCGTGCTCGGCGTTCCGGTGCGCTACATCCATACGCCCGCCTGCATCGCATCCGAATTCGATTACGAAGAAACGGTCCGGCTCGCGCTTGCGATCATCCGCAGGCTCGACGCAGCGCGGATCAAAAGCTTTTAACGATACACAACCGGTCGAAAAGGAGGATTACCCATGAAGATCATCACCATCAGCCGTGAATTCGGCTCCGGCGGCAGAGAACTCGGCAAGCGCATTGCCGACAAACTCGGGTTCGATTATTATGACAGCGAGATCATCTCCGCGGTGGCAAAGAACAGCGGCATGGACGCGCACTACGTCGAGAGCACGCTCGACAACCACGGCTGGCAGGATTTCTCGATCACGTTCGGCGGCACGATCCATTCGGTGGAATACCTGCAGGCGAGCAAGATCGAGCTTCTGGTGCAGCAGCGCAAGGTCATCGAAAGCATCGCCGCGCTCGGCAAGGACTGCATCATCATCGGACGCAACGCCGATGTGATTCTGAAGGACTATCATCCGTTCAACATCTTCGTGTGCGCCGACAAGGACGCGAAGCTCAAGCGCTGCCGCGAGCGCGCCCGCGAGGAGGAGCATCTGACCGACCGCGAGCTGCTGCGCAAGATGAAGGAGATCGACCGCGGCCGCGCCCACACCCGCGACTTTCTCTCCGGCACCGCATGGGGCGATCGCGAAGCGTACCATCTGATCGTCAACACCGGCGGCTGGGACATGAAGAAACTGGCGGACGCCGTCACCGGCTTCGCGGAAAAGTGGTTTGAAAGCAAAGAATGAGCATCCGTCTGTCCGATCATTTTACATACGGACGGCTGCTTCGCTTTACGCTGCCTTCGATCGCCATGATGATCTTCACGTCGATCTACGGCGTGGTGGACGGCTATTTCGTGTCCAATTTCGCGGGGAAGACGCCGTTTTCGGCGGTCAACCTGATCATGCCGTTCATCATGATCGTGTCGACGGTCGGCTTCATGCTCGGCACCGGCGGCACCGCGCTTGTGTCCAAAACCTTCGGCGAGCAGGATCCGGATCGCGCGAACAGCCTGTTTTCGCTGTTCGTGTACGTCGCGTTCGTGCTCGGCATCCTGTTTTCGGTGCTCGGCATCGTGTTTCTGCGCCCGATCGCGGCGTTTTTGGGCGCGACGGGCGAGCTGCTCGACTGCTGTGTTCTCTACGGGCGGATCGTCGTTTCGGCGATGCCGTTCTTTATTCTGCAGGTGATGTTCCAAAGCTTCTTTATCACCGCGGAAAAGCCGCAGCTCGGCTTTATCGTCACCGTCGCAGGCGGTGTGACGAACATGATCGGCGACGTTCTGCTGGTCACGCTGCTGCCGCAGGAGCATAAGCTTGCCGGCGCGGCGATCGCGACGGCGCTGAGCCAGGTCGTGGGCGGCGGCGTGCCGCTGATCTACTTTTTCGGCAAAAACAAAAGCATCCTGCGCCTCGGCAAAACGCGCTTTGAAGGATGCGCGATCCTGAAGGCATGCACCAACGGCATGTCCGAACTCGTCAACAGCGCGTCGATGAGCATCGTCGGCATGCTGTTCAACCGGCAGCTTTTGAAGTACGCGGGGGAGGACGGCGTCGCGGCGTACGGCGTGATGATGTATGTGAGCATGATGTTCATGGCGGTGTTCATCGGCTATTCGATCGGTACCGCGCCGGTCATCGGCTATCATTACGGCGCGCAGAACCGCGGCGAACTGAAAAACCTGCTCAAAAAGAGCATCACCATGCTGCTGCTCTGCAGCGTGCTGATGGCGGCAGCGGCAGAGGCGCTTGCCGTGCCGCTATCCAAACTGTTTGTCGGCTACGATGAAGGGCTGATGAAACTGACGATCTCGGGCTTCCGCATCTTTGCGCTGATGTTCCTGTTCATGGGCATTTCGATGTTCGGCTCCGGCTTCTTCACCGCGCTGAACGACGGCGTGACAAGCGCGATCATCTCGTTTCTGCGCACCATGGTGTTCGAAGCGGGCACGATCCTGATCCTGCCGCTGCTCTTCGGCGTCAACGGCATCTGGTTCGCCACGGTCGTCGCCGAGGCGATGGCGTTTCTGCTGACGTTCATCTTCCTGCTCGCAAAGCGAAAGAAATACGGATATCTGTAAAGGAAACCCTCACGCCTGCCGTGAAGGCTCTTTTTGATGAAGAAGCGATTCGAGAAGGTACAGAAGATACGCCGCGAGCGCGATCACACCGAGATAGACGAGGATTTCGACCGGGATGCCCGCGCGCTGCGCGATGAGACGAAACACCGGCTGCGTCGAGGGATAGAACGGCGTGATGTAGAACATGTTGGATTCGTAATGAATGTCGCGGATGATCCAATGGCTTAAGACGTTGATCAGTTCCGCAACGGCAGCCATGCACAGATACAGCACAAGCACCGGCCAAAACGGCGCTTTTCTGCGCCCCTTCAGGATGCGAAGCGCAAGGAGCCCTTCGATCAGCATGACTGCGTGATAGAGAAAGCTGTGTACAAACAGCAGGATCTGCGGGCGCATCATGTCCTCCGGAAACAGCAGCGCAAAGACCGCGCCGATCACCGAGAACGTGCAGAGAAACACCAGAACGGCGTCCTGCATTCTGCCTTTCAGAAACGGAACGATCGCCGAGCAGTACATCGCCATGCTGCACAGCTGCCACGGAAAGAACCACATCGAAGGCGTATCGCGGTAGACGAAGCGCATCACAAACCATTGCTTCCAGACTTCGGCGACCAGCATGCAGACGCCGAGCACGCACAACAGACGCAGAAGCCGCCGTTCGTCGGCCTTGCGGATCGCAAGCGCGCATACGACGAGAATCGCGGCGATGCCGAGCAGAATCAGCAGATGCACGGCGCCGTAGGGCAGGGGTGTCACCGCAAAAGTCCGGTCCATCGCGATTCTCCTTTCGTTGATGCCACCATTATAGCAGGTTTTTGCAAAAACGCAAATCGCCCGCGTCCGCTTGACAGACGGCGGGAACTGTTGTAGAGTGGGAAGAACACAAGGAGGCAGGGCTATGTCACTCGAACGCGCAACGAAGTATCTCAAAACCAGAGGGCTCGAAACCCATATCATCATCCCCGAACACAGCAGCGCAACGGTCGCCGAAGCCGCAAAAGCCTTGGGCTGCGAACCCGGCATGATCGCAAAGACGCTGTCGTTTCTGCAGGGCGAACAGCCGGTGCTGATCCTTGCCGAGGGCATGGCGCGCATCGACAACGCGAAGTACAAGGCGCGTTTTCAGAAGAAAGCGAAGATGATTCCGCCGGAGCAGGTGGAGATCTTGATCGGACATGCGATCGGCGGCGTCTGTCCGTTCGGCGTCAATGACGACGTGAAGATCTATCTGGACGAAAGCCTGAAACTGCACGAAACCGTCTATCCCGCCGCGGGCACGGACCATTCCGCGGTCCGGCTCACGATCCCAGAGCTCGAACACGCCTGCCCGACCGCCGAATGGATCGACGTGTGCAAAATCGAATGAAAAGACCGCCAAAAGGCGGTTTTTTCATTCCTCGAACAGGTGTCGGTATTTTTGAAAGAATTCGTAATAGATGCGGGTGTTCTCGAGCTCCCACCAGTTTTTGATGGTGACGGGCGAGGCGTCGAGGTCGTAGATGCGCGCGCCGGACATCGCCAGAAGAAACGGCGAATGCGTGGCGATGATAAACTGATTCCCGCAGTACCGTGCCATCCGCTCCAACAGCTTCATCAGCTCCAGCTGCGTTTTCGGCGACATGCTGTTCTCCGGTTCGTCCAGGCAGTACAGCGTGTCGTTTTGCAGCTTGTCCTCGAAATACTGCAGCGCCGTTTCGCCGTTGCTGTTCAGCTTGATCTCGGTTCCCGCATATTCCCGCAGAAACTTCCGCCGCGAGAGCGTTTTGCGGCGAGACTGCACCTGCAGCCGCAGCGCTTCGTAATCGTCCATGCTGCGCAGCACGACGTTTTCGCCGAACTTGATGCGCGCGTATTCCGCCTTGCCCTGTTCGACCGTTTCTCCGATCTCCGCATTGTTGCTGCGCACCGCGAGCATGTAATCAAATACGTCGTCGCTTGTGATGATGCGGCTGCCTTGCGGGATACGGGCGGGGGTTCCGTCCTCTTCCGTGCCGCATACATAGCCGCAGTTTTCCGCATACGTTTCGAACAGCTCGCTCGAATTGAACGGCGCGACGCGTCCGAGCCCGAGCTTTGCCGCAATGAGATTCAGCAGCGTGCTCTTGCCGGAGCCGTTGCCGCCGTACAGGATCGTGACGCGCGCGAAGCCGATCTCTTGGAGCTGCTTTTGACGGAAGATTTCGCACGGATAGATGTTGTCGATGTATCCGAAACACCCGCCGTTTTCCTGCATGCGGGCGGTGATCATGCGCTCCTCCCGGTCGATCGGCAGCGTGAACGTTTCAAGATACATACCGATGCTCCTTTCTGTACTCAGCGATTGCGGTTGATCAGCGCTTTATAGTAGTCCACCGCGCCGGGCAGGCTGTAGGTGTCGAGATATTCGTTCAGTCCGTGCATGCCCTTCATCTGCGCCGGACCGTAGACGACGGGGGAGAAGCGCACGCAGGCACCGCAGATCTTCTGATAATGCCGCGCGTCGGTGCCGCCGGTCATGACGTAGGGGATGCAGGGCAGCTGCGGGAAGACCTCGCCGATCACCTGTTCGACAAGCCGGTACGCCTCGCTGTGCGTGTCCACCGGTTCGCAGAAATCATAGGCGTCGATGATCTGCACGTCGAGATCGTACTTTTTCGCAAGCCGCTCGATCGCCGCGTTGCTCTCTTCCATGCCCTGATGCGGGATGTAGCGGAGGTTGAGCGTCAGCGTCGCCTCCTGCGGGAGCACGTTGCAGCCGTCGGAACCGGTCTGCATCGTCGGCGCGACGGTCGTTCTGAGAAGCGCAGCCGCCTGCGGGGAGATCGAAGGCATCAGCGCGACGAGCAAAGGCTTGAAAAGCCAGAGGTTACCGAACAGCAGCCGGAGATAAAACGGGCCGTACGGCGCCATCGCGGAGAACATTTCCCGTGCCTGCCGGTTCATCTTCGAGCGCATCGGGCTGTGCTTCGAAAGATCGGTCATGAACTTCGAGAGCCGCACGATCGGGGAGTTTTTCGGCGGATAGCTCGAGTGCCCGCCGTTCGATTTTGCCGAGATCAAAAGGTTGCCCTGCCCTTTTTCGAGCACGCCGATCATCGCGTAGTTGCCCTTGATGCCCGCCATCGGCTCGGTCACGATCGAACCGCCCTCGTCGTTGACCAGATACGGTTTCACGCCGCGCCGCCTGAGCTCTTCGACCAGCTTCGGGCAGCCGTCGCCGCCGACCTCCTCGGTATTGGCGGTCGAAAGATACACGTCCTGTTCGGGCACGAAGCCGGTTTTCAACAGCTCCTCAACCGCCTGGAAGAACGCCATCACCGAGCATTTCGTGTCGGCGCTGCCGCGTCCCCAGATACGTCCGTTTTCGATGTCGCCGGAAAACGGCGGGTGTTCCCACTGTCCCTCGGCGGGGACCACATCCTGATGCCCCATCAGAACGAGCGGACGCGCGTCCGACCTGCCCTTCCAGTAAAAGAGCAGGCTGCCGTCGATCTCGGTTTTTTCGAGGTTCGCATGTACGAGCGGGAACAGCGTTTCGAGGACTTTGTGAAAGCCCAGAAACTTCTCGCGCTGAATCTCGCCCTTCTTTGAGACGGTTTCGTACTGTACCATCTTCGAAAGCAGTTCGGCGTACGTCCGTTCACGCTCCGGATCGCGCTTCGGCTCCCATGCGGAGACCTTTTTCTGCGTCAAAAGCGTACGGATTACGGCGATCAGCACAAGCAGCAGCAGCGCGCCCAGAAGCCCTAAAACGATGTACAGCGCGATCATAGGCTGCCTCCGGCTTTCTGTTGTCTGCGGAACGCAAGGTACGCGAGCACGATCGCAAGCGCACCGCTCGGAATGACCATCATGTTCGTCGACCCGATCAGCGACGGAACAAAGATGAACAGCAGCGACATGCACGCGAGCACGATCAGCGCAACCGTGCGGTTCATGCGGTAATACTTGCACGCCATCGCGCCGAACAGCGCGGGCACGACGTTTTCAAACGCGGGCTGCAGCACGGGCGACTGCAGAACCGGCTGCAGCGGGATCATCAGCAGCACGCCGGCCGCGAGCACGAGAATCGTGACGAGCGAGGACGTCGCGATCGAAAGAGTCGCGATGATCTCGTTCTCCGCGGTGCCGGACTTGACGCCGACGATATCGCGCGCGTTGATCGCGCAGGGAATTTTCATGTTGATGAGGTTGCCGGTCATGAACGCGAGGTAGCTTCCGCCCGCGCCGAGCATCGGCACGTAGATCAGGTATTCCACGATCCCGCTGACAAGATACACGAGTCCGACGCCGAGGAACGCCTTGACCGCGGCGCCGAGGTTCGGCATCGCGCCGAGATACAGACCGATCGCAAACGGCGCCGCCAAAAGAAGCACGAGTACCAGAACCGTCAGCCATCTGCCGAGCTTGTGCGTTGCGTTCAGATACGCTTCATACTGTTTCGCTTTCTGTTCCATAGCGCGCCTCCTTATCCGATTTTGCCGAGGAAGATCGCGGCGCCCATCGCGATCAGCATGCTGCCCGCGATCGAAAAGCTGTCGATCCAGTCGGCTTTCGCCTTCTCTTTGATCAGCAGAAAGCCCGCCATCGCGAGAGCCGACACGCATGCGACCGCGAGCGGCAGCCAGCTGCCGGTGAAGGTGAAGAGCCCGTTTGCGGACACGATCTGTCCGATATAGCTTGCGATATAGGCGGAGACCAGTCCGATGAACATGGCGGTCATCGCCGTATCGCCGAAGGCTTTGAGGTTCAGCTTTTTCTGTTTGCCGCCGGTTTCGACCGTCTCGGGCTTGGGCAGAACGAGCTTGGTCGAATACGCTTTGCCGTTGATGATCATCAGCAGCATGCCCCAGATGATGCAGAAGCTCATCAGCAGCGCGATCGTCGAAAAGCCGGATGCCGTCATCGCGGACGCGGACAGCTTTTCCATGCCGACCGCTTCCGCGGCCGCATCCGCGACCTGCGTTTCGTAATGCAGCGCGCCGATGACCGAAAGCCGCAGCCAAGGCCACGGCGTTCCGAGACTGCCGGACAGCGCGATCACGCCGAGCAGAATGCCGACGCTCGGTAGCACGGCAAACGTCGCGCTTGCGATGATGACGCGCTTCATTTTGGAGACGTCGATCCCGATCGCCTTGCCCGCGCGATAGGCGCGCACGGCGAAGACCATGCAGATGACCGCGACGAGCAGCACGATGCCGCCGCAGATCACGTACATGACCGGGCCGTTGAGTTGTGCCAAGACTTCCATGCATGATGCTCCTTTGTTTGATTATATACAATACTATAGCATGCCGCGCGTTCAAAAACAAGACCGTGCGGCGGATTCCGGCCGCCGATCATACGCCCCGATCCCGCGCTCGCAGCATCCGCACCGTAAGGCGTAAAAACTGCTGCCGTGATACCGTTTTTTGCGCCGCTTCACAAATCACGGCAAGCCTTTTCGGCTTCCCTTTTTCGAAACGGTGTGCTATACTGTCGGAGAGGCGGCGGAGAAACGCCGGACGGGAAACGACAATCTATGAAAAAACGAACCTTTCTTTCAAAATTCATCGGCACAAAGGAATTTTATCAGACGGTCCTTGCGATCGTCGTTCCCGTCGTGATCCAGAACGGCGTCAGCCAGTTCGTCAACGTACTGGACAATCTGATGGTCGGCAGGATCGGAACCGAGCAGATGAGCGGCGTCGCGATCGCGAACCAGCTGATCTTCGTATTCAATCTGACCGTCTTCGGCGGGCTTTCCGGGGCCAGCATCTTCGGCGCGCAGTTCGCCGGGAAAAAGGATACGGACGGCGTGCGGCACGTGCTCCGGTTTAAGCTGCTGATCTGCGCCGGTATCTCGGCCGTCGCGCTTGTCGTCCTCGGATTCTTCCACAAACCGCTGCTCACGCTGTTTCTGCACGAAAGCGGCGCGGAGGGCGACCTTGCCGCAACGCTCGCATACGGTAGCAAGTACGTCCACATTATGCTGATCGGGCTCGTTCCCGCCGCGCTTTCGATGTGCTATGCCTTTTCGCTGCGCGAAACGGGCGAAACCTTCGTGCCGATGGTCGCCAGTGGGTCCGCCGTGCTCATCAATCTGCTGTTCAATTATCTGCTGATCTTCGGAAAGCTCGGCTTCCCGGCGCTCGGCGTGCTCGGCGCGGCGATCGCAACGGTCATTTCCCGCTTTGTTGAGCTTGCGATCATCGTCACCTATGCGCATACGCATACGAAGCGCTTTCCGTTCTTCAAAGGCGTCTATCGCTCGCTTCATGTGCCCGGCGCCCTTGCAAAGCAGATCGTTCTGAAGGGCACGCCGCTTCTGTTGAACGAGGCGTTCTGGTCGCTCGGCATGACGACGATGATGCAGTGCTATTCGATGCGCGGCATCTCTGCCGTCGCGGCGCTGAACATTTCGAGCACGGTATCGAACCTCTTCAACATCGTCTTCATGTCCATCGGCTCCTCGATCGGCATCATCGTCGGCAACCTGCTCGGCGCGAACAAGCTGGAGGAAGCAAAGGACACGGACAATAAGATCATTGCGCTGTCGGTGTGCACCTGCCTGTTCTTCGGCGTTGCGCTCGCCGTCGCCGCGCCGTTCATTCCGCGGCTTTACAACACCGGCGACGAGGTGAAGACGCTCGCGACGCGTTTTCTCTGGGTTTCCGCGTGCATGATGCCGTTCAACGCGTTCACCCATGCCTGCTATTTCACCCTGCGCTCCGGCGGGCAGACGCGGATCACGATGCTGTTCGACAGCTGCTTCGTCTGGGCGCTCTGTATCCCCGTCGCGTTCGTTCTGAGCCGGTTTACGGCGCTTCCGATTCTGCCGCTCTATATCGTGTGCTGTTCGCTGGAGCTTGTCAAATGCGTCATCGGTTTTCTCCTGGTAAAAAGCAACCGCTGGGTTATCAACATCGTGCGGGACGGGAAGAACGGCAGCGAGGCGGAACTCTGAAAGACGATTCAAAACAATCTGTTCGTCGGCGACTGCGCAGACAGCATCGTTCGCAAGATACGGCAAAGCCCGAAGCGTATGCGCCTCGGGCTTTTTTCACAGCAATTAATTGACTCCAAGCGGTTCCTTTATTCTACGGTGACGCTCTTTGCGAGGTTGCGCGGCTTGTCGACGTCGAGTCCCTTTGCGACGCTCGTGTAGTACGCCAGAAGCTGCAGCGGGATGATCGCGATGCTGCCGATGAAGTGCGGATCGGCGTTCGGCACATAGACCGTGAAGTTCGCGGCTTCCTCGACGTTGTAGTTGCCGTAGCCGGTCAGCCCCATGAGATACGCGCCGCGCGCTTTGCATTCCGCCATATTGCTGACGGTCTTTTCGATGCGGTCCGCCTGCGTCAGCACGCCGATCACCAGCGTGCCGTTTTCGACGAGGCTGATCGTGCCGTGCTTCAGTTCGCCCGCGGCGTACGCTTCGCTGTGGATGTAGGAGATCTCCTTCATCTTGAGGCTGCCCTCGAGGCAGATCGCGTAGTCGAGCCCGCGTCCGATAAAGAAGATGTCCCGCGCGTTGGCGTGCTTACTGGCAAACCACTGGATGCGCTCCTTGTTTTCCAAAGCGCGCTCCATCTTGTCCGGCAGCGCCGCAATCTCGCAGAGGTATGCTTCCGTGCGCGCTTCGTCGATCCGTCCGCGGATGCGTCCGAGCTCGACGGCAAGCGTGTACATGGCGGCAAGCTGCGCGCTGTACGCCTTGGTCGTGGCGACGGCGATCTCCGGTCCCGCAAGCGTGTAGAGCACATGATCCGCTTCGCGCGCGATCGTCGAGCCGATTACGTTGACGATCGCAAGCGTCGGCACGCCCTGCGCCTTTGCGGCGCGGAGCGCGGCGAGACTGTCCGCCGTTTCGCCGGACTGCGAAACCACGATCACCAGCGCGTGTTCGGAAAGCAGCAGCTTGCGGTAGCGGAACTCCGAGGCCAGCTCCACGCGCACCGGAAGCTCCGCAAGGTCCTCGATCACGTACTGCGCGAGCATGCCGACGTGCCACGCCGAGCCGCAGGCGACGATATGGACGCTGTCGACGCGCTCCAGAAATTCCGGCGTCAGTTGGGCGGAGGAGAGGTCGATCCTGCCGTTTTTCACGATGCTGTTGAGCGTATCCCGGACGGCTTTCGGCTGCTCGTGGATCTCCTTGATCATGAAATGCTCGTAGCCGCCCTTTTCCGCGGCTTCCGCGTCCCAGGTGATGCGTGTGAGGGGCAGCGAGACCTCGTCGCCGTTCAGGTCGAAGAAGTGCGCTTCGCCGGGGAGCAGCCGCGCGGACTGCAGGTTGTCGATGTAATAGACGTCGCGCGTGTGTTTGAGAATCGCGGGCACGTCGGAGGCGAGAAAGCTTTCGCCGTCCGCAACGCCGATGATCAGCGGGCTGTCCTTCCGGGCGCAGTAGAGCTCGCCGGGGAAGTCCCGAAACATCAGCGCAAGCGCGTAGCTGCCGCGCACGCGGACCATCATGCGGTTGATCGCGTCGATCGGACCGATCTTGTACTTCTTATAGTAGTAGTCGACCAGCTTGATCACAACCTCGGTGTCCGTGCCGCTGTAAAAGCGGTAGCCGTTGTTCAGCAGCTTCTGCTTGAGCTCCTCGTAGTTTTCGATGATCCCGTTGTGCACGCCGACGACGTCCGATTCCACCGGACCGGAGCCGGAGCCCGTCGCGTTGCCGGAAACATGCGGATGCGCGTTCTTGCGGCTCGGCTCGCCGTGCGTCGCCCAGCGCGTGTGTCCGATGCCGCAGAAGCCCGGCAGCGTGCGCCCCTCGTCGGTCATCTCGATCAGGTTCTTGAGCTTTCCGGTCGCCTTCACGACCTCGGCAAGCGCGTCGCCGCTGCGCACGGCGAGCCCCGCGGAGTCATAGCCGCGGTATTCAAGCTTTTTGAGCCCTTCCAACAGGATCGGCGCTGCCGGCTTCGCACCGGTGTATCCCACGATTCCGCACATAGTTCCTCCTCAGTAGACCAGCATGTATTTCTTGAGTTCCCAGTCGGTCACGCGCGTGCGGTATTCGTCCCACTCGCGGCGCTTGCCCTCGGTGTAATGCTTGAAGACGTGTTCGCCGAGCGTGTTCACGATCAGCGGATCGGCGGAGAGGCACTCGACCGCCTCCAGAAGGTTTCCGGGCAGGCTGTCGATGCCGTGCTTTTTGCGCTCCGCTTCGCTCATCAGGTAGATGTTTTCGGTGATCTCCGCAGGCGGCGTCATGCCCTTTTCGATGCCGTCGAGTCCCGCGGCGAGGCATACCGCGATCGCGAGATACGGATTGCAGGCGGGATCGGGGCAGCGCAGCTCGACGCGCGTCGAGCTTTTGCGCGCGGCGGGAATGCGGATCAGCGCCGAACGGTTCGACGCGCTCCACGCAAGGTAGCACGGCGCTTCATAGCCGGGCACGAGCCGCTTGTACGAATTGACGAGCGGATTGGTGATCGCAGCCATCGCGCGCACATGCGCAAGCACGCCCGCGATGAAGCTGTACGCCTCCTTCGAAAGCTGCTTTTCGCCGTCCGGATCGAAGAAGATGTTTTTGCCGTCGCGGAACAGCGACATATTCGTATGCATGCCGCTGCCGTTGATGCCGAACACGGGCTTCGGCATGAAGGTCGCGTGCAGGCCGTGCGTCTGGCTGATCGTCTTGACCGCCATGCGGAACGTCAGGATGTTGTCGGCGGCGGTCAGCGCTTCGGCGTACTTGAAGTCGATCTCGTGCTGTCCCTCGGCGACCTCGTGGTGGCTTGCCTCGATCTCAAAGCCCATCTCCTCGAGCATCAGGCAGATTTCGCGGCGCACGTTGCCGCCGTGGTCGATCGGCGCCATGTCGAAATAGCCCGCCGCGTCCGCGGTGCGCGAGGTCGGCAGTCCCTTGTCGTCCGCTTCGAAGAGGAAGAACTCCATCTCCGGACCGACGTTGAACGTATAGCCCATGTCCTCGGCGCGCTTCAGGGTGCGCTTCAGAACGTAGCGCGGATCGCCGACAAACGGCGTGCCGTCGGGGTTGTAGACGTCGCAGATCAGCCGCGCGGTCTTGCGCATCGCGGGCTGCCACGGAAGGACCGCAAAGGTGTCGAGGTCGGGACGCAGATACTGGTCGGATTCGTGGATGCGGGTAAAGCCTTCGATCGAGCTGCCGTCGATCATGATCTGGTTGTTCAGAACCTTTTCGATCTGCGACCGCGTGACCGCCACGTTCTTGAGCTGTCCGAAGATGTCGGAAAACTGCAGGCGGATGAACTCGATATCCTCTTCGTTGACGATGCGGACGATGTCCTCTTTTGTATAGTGCTTCATGATGATGATTCTCCTTTGATTTTAATGATTCTGCGCCGCTTCGATGAACCCGAGGAACAGCGGATGCGGCTTGTTCGGTCTGCTCTTGAATTCCGGATGGTACTGTACGCCGACAAAGAACGGCAGTTCTGTGATTTCGGCTGCCTCAACGAGCCGTCCGTCCGGCGAAACGCCCGAGAACGTCAGGCCCGCATCGGCAAGTCGCTGTCGGAATTCGTTGTTGAGCTCATAGCGGTGTCTGTGCCGCTCCGCGATCGCATCCAGCGCATAGCAGCGCCGCATCGTCGTGCACGGCTGTACGATGCACGGATAGCTGCCGAGCCGCAGCGTGCCGCCCTTGTCGATATCGTCGCTCTGTCCGGGCATGAAATCGATGACCTTGTGCAGGCTCTCGGGATCGAATTCGCCGGAATTCGCGTCCGTCCAGCCGAGCACGTTGCGCGCGTATTCGATGCACAGAATCTGCATGCCGAGGCAGATGCCGAAATAGGGGAGACGGTGCGTTCTTGCATAGCCCGCCGCCCGAATCATGCCCTCGATCCCGCGGCTGCCGAAGCCGCCTGGGACCAGAATGCCGTCGACGTCCTTCACGTCGTCCGGCGCAAACGTCTCCGAATCGATCCATTTGAGATGCACCGAAACGCCGCGCGCGTATCCCGCGTGTTTCAGCGCTTCGACGATCGACAGATACGCGTCGTGCAGCTGCGTGTACTTGCCGACGATCGCGATCGAGACGGAGCCGGTCGGATGCTTCACGCGATCGACCATCTCACGCCATTCCGCAAGGTCCGGTTCCGGCGCCGAAAGGTGCAGCTTCCTGAGAACGATCTCTGAGAAATGCGCCTGTTCGAGGTACAGCGGCGCTTCATAGAGCGTGTCGAGCGTCAGGTTTTCGAGTACGCAGTCGCGGTCGACGTTGCAGAAATGCGCGATCTTGTCGAAGATGCTTTCGTCGGTGATCGGCTCGTCTGTCCGCAGCACGAGGATGTCCGGCGTAATGCCCATGCCCTGCAGCTCCTTGACCGAATGCTGCGTCGGCTTGGATTTATGTTCGCCGCTTGCGCGAAGGTAGGGGACGAGCGTGACGTGGATGTACAGCGCGTTTTCGCGTCCGACCTCGCGCCCGACCTGCCGGATCGCCTCCAAAAACGGCTGCCCCTCGATGTCGCCGATCGTGCCGCCGACCTCGGTGATCACGATATCCGCGTCCGTCTGTTCGCCGACGCGGTAGATGAAGCGCTTGATCTCGTCGGTGATGTGCGGGATCGTCTGCACCGTCTTGCCGAGGTATCCGCCCTGCCGCTCGCGCGCAAGGACGTTTGCGTAGACCTTGCCGGTCGTGAGGTTCGAATACCGGTTCAGATCCTCGTCGATGAAACGCTCGTAGTGCCCGAGATCCAGATCGGTTTCCGCGCCGTCCTCGGTCACATAGACCTCGCCGTGCTGATACGGGCTCATCGTGCCCGGATCGACGTTGATGTACGGATCGAGCTTCTGCGCCGCAACCTTAAAGCCGCGCGCCTTCAGAAGCCTGCCGAGCGACGCCGCCGTAATGCCTTTGCCGAGGCCAGAGACCACGCCGCCGGTCACAAAAATGCACTTCTTCATGCCATTCCTCCTGCAATTCCTTCAAAGAGAAAAGCGCCCGTCCGAGGGGAGTTGTCCCCGCGGATGGACGCTTGACGTTCATCTTCTGGCACTTCATCGAAATGCCGCATATTCGGTTCGGTTCGCCTCGCGGTCCGCAAGGACGATATATGATATATAAAAAACATGTCACCGATTATAAACGCTTCCCGCGCGTTTGTCAATCCCCTTTTTTGCAGATTTTACACGTTTTTTTCACACGGTCGCCGCGGCGGGGAACGGGAAACGCTTGACGCGGTTTTTGTAATATTTTATACTGAATGCATGAATGAACGTTTATCGGTATACGGCGTCGAATATCGCATCGTACGCCTGCTCGGTCACGGCAAGGGCGGATACTCCTATCTTGCGGAACGGGACGGACGGCCGGTCGTCCTGAAACAGATCCATCACGAGCCGTGCAGCTACTACGCCTTCGGCAACAAGATCGAGGCGGAGCGGCACGACTATGAACGGCTGATGCGCGCAGGCGTGCGGATCCCGCGGATGCTTGCCGTCGATGCGGACGCGGAGCGGATCGTGAAGGAATACATCGAGGGGGAGACCGTGTTCGACCTTGTGAAAAACGGCGCGTCCGCAGAGCCGTATCTCGATCAGGTGCGCGCGATGGCGGAACAGGCGAAGGCGTGCGGGCTGAACATCGACTATTTCCCGACCAACTTCGTCGTCAGCGGCGGACTGCTCTATTACGTCGACTACGAGTGCAACGACTATTCGGACGAATGGAGCTTCGAGAACTGGGGCGTCCGGTACTGGTCAAGGACGCCGGAGTTTTGCGCATATCTCGACCATCTTCGCAGCACGGAGGAATTGCAATGAAACAGCTGACATTCCGCAAGGCGGAGGAAACGGACTGCGGACTGATTCTGCGCTTTATCCGCGCGCTCGCAGCCTACGAAAAGATGCTCGACGAGGTCGTCGCGACGGAGGACCTGCTCCGCGACTGGCTGTTTCGAAAGCACAGCGCCGAGGTGCTTTTCGCCTGCGAGGACGGAAAGGAAATCGGATTCGCGCTGTTCTTCCATAATTTCTCCACATTCGTCGGCAGGGCGGGACTGTACCTTGAGGACCTCTATGTGCTGCCCGAATACCGCGGCAACGGTTACGGCAAGGCGCTTTTGAAACAGCTTGCGTCGATCGCCGTCGAGCGCGGATGCGGACGCATGGAATGGGTTTGTCTCGACTGGAACCGGCCGAGCATCGATTTTTACCGTTCGCTCGGCGCGCAGGCGATGGACGAATGGACGATCTACCGCCTTGCGGGGGAAAGCCTGACGAATCTTGCCGAACCGGCAAACAGAACCGAAGGATAATTGCGGCGCTCGCCGCGCACGATAGAAGGAACCGGAATGAACAAGACCTGTCTCAAAAAAGTGCTGCTGCTTCTGCTGTCACTCATGATGCTGCTGTCGGTGCCGTCCGCGCTTGCGGAGGACGACGAACCGGAAGCAAAGAACCTGACGCGCCACATGCGGATCGATCAGGGCGAGGCGCATACCATCGATCGGGAAAAGATGATCGACGCCAAGCTCGAGGAGACCTTCGCGTATGCGCCGTACGAAACGGTGTACCTCTCGTGGGCAAACGCGCCGCAGAAACCGGCGCATCTCTGCATCCAGTGGGGCGCGCTGCCGGAAGACGTGCTGCTGCGGCAGTCGGACGCCGACGGTGCGATTCTCTCGGAGGAGACGGTGCGGCCGCTGTACGACTCGATCGTTTCGCTGTCGGACAACGCGGCGGGCGTCACGATCGTCGCCGGGCGGAAGGGCATGAGCATCGCGCGGCTGGCACTGTATTCAGAGGGCAGGCTGCCCGCGCCGTTTTTCCCGTGGGAGGACACGCCGAAGGGCATGGACTATCTTCTCATCGCGACGCATCCGGACGACGACGTGCTGTTCATGGGCGGCATCGTCCCGACCTACGGCGCGGAACGCGGATATGTCGGCACGGTCGCGTATGTCACCGTCCCGTCGCGCAAACGCGTCAACGAAGCCATGCTCGGCGCATGGGAGATGGGCGCAAGATACCGTCCGCTGTTTCTCGGCTTTCTGGATATCTACTCGATGAAAAAGGACTATCGGGACAACCGCTTCCTAAAGGAAACGGTGACGCTCGCGCTCGTACGGATGCTGCGCGAATACCGGCCGCTCGTCGTGTTTTCGCACGCGCAGAACGGCGAATACGGGCACTGGCAGCATAAGGTTGTCTCCGCCGCCGTCGCCGACGCGGTGCGGCTTTGCGCCGATCCGTCGTACGATGCGTTCTCCGTTGAACGGTTCGGCACCTGGGAGGTCAGGAAGTGCTATCTGCATCTGTATCCGGAGAATCCGTTCGTCATGGATATCCGCACGCCGCTTGCGGCATGCGGGGGACGCACGGCGCTGCAGGTCGCGGAGGACGCGTTCAAAAAGCATGCGTCCCAGCAGAACGGCAACCATCTGGTGCAGTCCGATACCGACCGGGACGCGATGAACCGGTTCGGCATGGTGTACGGCACGGTCGAGGCGGGCGACGACGTATTCGATCACATCGATCCGTCGCTGCTTTCCTCCTATGTACCGCCGACCGAACCGCCGGTCGAACCGACGCCGGAACCGACGGAGGAACCGACGGCCGAGCCGACCGAACCGCCGACGCCGGAGCCGACCGAACCGCCTGCGCAAAGGCCCGATGCGGCAGCGCCGACCGAAGCGCCGCAGACTCCGGAGCCGGACGCAAAGCCGAACGAATGGAAAAAGCCGGTCCTGTTTGCCTTGCTCGGCGCGGCGGTCGCTTCCGCCTGCTTCCTGCTGTTCGGGCGGCGCAGGAAACGCGATTGATTGAAAAAGGCACGCAGCAAGCGTGCTTTTTGTCTGATTACGGATTTGCGCGGTACTCGTTCGGCGTCATGCCGGCGTACCGCTTGAACACGCGGATGAAATGCCCGTGCGAGGAGAAGCCGAGATACGCGCCGATCGCGGACGCGGGCTTGTCGGAATAGCGGAGGAGGCGTTTGGCTTCCTCCGTTTTTTCACGCAGAATGAAAGCTGTCAGCGTTTCGCCGGTCTCCTGCTTGAACTTCGCGGACAGATAGGGACGGCTCAGATAGAATTCTTCCGCCATCCTCTCGGTGCTGATCGGTTCGGACAGATGGTGCCGCACGTAGTTTGCGACGTCCGTCGCAAGCTTGGTTGGATGGCGTCCGAGATGCAGTTTTTCGACCTGCTCGGTGAATTCGAGGATCATGTGATACTGCAGATTCATGATCTTGCTCTGATCGTTCAGCAGCTCGACGCGCTGAATGTATCCGTCGGACAGCGTAAACGCGTCGTCCTCGCGCATGCCGCCGCGGATCGCCGCGCGCGACGCAAGCGTAACCGCGACAATGAACGTGTTCTTCAGCTGCCGCAGCTGATTCGGCGCGATCGTGCCGCCGCGGACCGCAGGCGCCTCGGACAGCCAGCGCCGGAGCGCCACGGTATCGCCTTTGCGTACGATCTCCATCAGCGCTTCCTCAATCGCAAGCACGTTGTGCATCTGCTGAACGCGCGGCGTTTCCTCGTACACGCGCGCCGTGCGGCGCTTTTCGACGCTCGTTTTGATCGATTCCTGCTCGGCGCCGTAGATTGAGACATCCGACAGCGCGAGCATCTCGCCGCCGGTCAGAAAATGATTCATCGTGCAGAGCATCGACAGCAGCGTTTCCACCGGCAGGCGCATGATGCCGTTCATGCCGGAGACGAACGCCGAAACGTCCTCCTTCGGCACGTCGAGCTTGAACGCCAGTTCCCGCAGGTCCTGTTCATTCGCCATGATCTGCGACGTCGGACCGATCACAAACGCCGCATCGCCGCGGCGGATGATCCCGTAATAGTGAAACAGCGGCGTGACGTAGTAGCCGACGTGCGCCGCGATCGAAAAGATCTCCGATTCATACAGCGTCAGCGGATCCTTCGGGAGCTTTGCGGGGAACCATTCGTACGTGCGCGCGCCGTGCTCGAACAGCCGCACCGGCACGCCGGACAGCGCGCCGATCGATTTGGCGATATATGGCAGATCCAACATTCTTCATCATTCCTCCGATTCATTACAATTATACGAAACATCATACAAAAATGCAATACATACGGACAAAAATCGAGTATACTGTTTCTGAAAACGATAGGAGGCATATCCATGGAGACAGAAACCATTCTGCAGCAAATGACGGTCGAGGAGAAGGCGGCGCTGGTATCCGGCACGAACTTCATGTACACGAATCCGATCCCGCGGCTTGCCGTTCCGTCGCTTCGCATGGCGGACGGTCCGCACGGTCTGCGCATCCAGAAGGAGGGCGGGGACAACGGCATCTCCGAGAGCGAACCGGCAACCTCGTTCCCGACGGCGGCGACGACGGCGTCAAGCTGGAACCCCGGGAACACCCGCAAAATGGGCGAAGCGATCGCAGCGGAATGCCGTTTCTACGGTGTGCATACGCTGCTCGGTCCCGGCGTCAACATCAAGCGCAATCCGCTGTGCGGCAGAAACTTCGAGTATTTCTCCGAGGATCCGCTGCTGGCGGGCGTCATGGGCGCGGCCGAAGTAAACGGCGTGCAGTCGAAGGGCGTCGGCGTGTCGGTCAAGCACTTCGCGCTGAACAATTCCGAAAACTACCGCTTCATGGGCAACTCCGTCGCGTCGGAACGCACGATGCGCAAGCTCTATCTCAAACCGTTCGAATACATCGTAAAGCATGCGCACCCCGCGACGCTCATGTGCGCATACAATCAGATCAACGGCACGTTCTGTTCCGAGAACAAGTGGCTTCTCACCGACGTGCTCCGCAAGGAATGGGGCTTTGACGGCGTTGTCATGACCGACTGGGGCGCAGTACACGACCGCGTTGCGGGGCTCAAAGCCGGTCTCGATCTCGAGATGCCGGGCGATACCGCAATCTGCCGCAGACGGATCCTCGACGGAATCCATGACGGCACGCTGCCCGCGGAGGCGCTCGACAGCGCCTGCCGCAACATCCTCAACTGGATCGACCGTTACGTACAGCCCGCCGATCCGAAGCCGGTGGACTGGGATGCGCATCACGCGCTTGCCGCCGAGATCGCAGAAGATTCTGCGGTGTTGTTGAAAAACGACGGCGTGCTGCCGCTTTCGGGCAGCGAAAAGCTGCACATCGCGGGCGAGCTCTTCCGGAACATGCGCTATCAGGGCGCGGGCAGTTCGATGATCCATCCGACGAAGGTCACGACGCCGAAAGACGCGTTCGATGCGCACGGCGTAAAGAGCGCTGCGCTCGAGGAGAGCGACACGGTGCTGATCTTTGCGGGGCTGACGGACGAATACGAATCCGAGGGCTGCGACCGCGAACACATGCGTCTGCCGGAAAACCAGCTCAAAGAGATCGACGCGCTGCTTGCAGGCGGCAAAAAGACGGTCGTCGTGCTGTTCGGCGGTTCGCCGGTCGAGCTGCCGTTTGCCGATCGCGTCGATGCGATCCTCAACATGTACCTGCCCGGGCAGAACGGCGGCACGGCGGTCTATGATCTGCTGTTCGGCAAGAAGAACCCCTCCGGCAAGCTTGCGGAGACCTGGCCGATGCGATACGAGGACGTGCCGAGCTGCGTAACGTTCGGCAAGGGGATCAACGAAATCTACGCCGAGGGCACCGAGGTCGGCTACCGGTATTACAACAAGCACAACGTTCCGGTGCGTTTCCCGTTCGGCTTCGGGCTTTCCTATACGACGTTCGAACATTCCGAATGGACAAAGGACGGCAATACGTGCACGCAGACGGTCACGAACACCGGCGACCGCTACGGCGGCGAGGTTGCGCAGCTGTTCATCAACGGCGAGCTGAAGGGCTTCGAAAAGGTCTATCTCCTTCCCGGCGAGAGCAGAAAGGTGACGATCACCATAGAGGAGGAGCCGGAGATCGAATACCCCGACACGTACGTTGTGCCGAAGGAGCCGCCGCGCTATCCGGTGACGGTCGAATCGCGCTTCACCGATCTCAACCAGACCTTCTTGGGGCGCATCCTCTACAACGCCGTGCTGTCGGTGGTGAAAAAGCAGATGAAACAGGCGGAAAAGCTCCCGGACGGTCCCGAAAAGGACAATGCGATCAAGGGCGCGTACTTTATGAAGCGCATCATGGACAGCAATTCGCCGCGTTCGCTCTCGATGTGCGCGGGCGACCGGATGCCGTACAACTTCGCCGAGGGCTTTGCGGAACTGACGAACGGACACCTGTTCAGGGGCATCCGCTGCTTTATGAAAAAGATTGACGTACCGAAACTGCCGAAGGAGGAACAAAACGCATGAAACTGCCGAAGAGTCTGATCACGTCGGACAAGGTCACCGCCAAGGAAAAATGGCTCGGCTACCTGTTGGGCCCTGCGGGGGCGCTGCTGCTGAACGCGGTGCTCGGAACGTATCTGTTGGTGTACTATACCGACGTTCTGAACCTGACGCCGCTCTGGGGCGGGGCGTTCATCGTGCTGTTCCCGATCGTTTCGAAGATCATCGACGCGGTCACCAACATCATTATGGGGCAGATCATCGACCGCACCAAAACCAAAGAGGGCAAGGCGCGTCCGTGGCTGCTCCTGTCGGCGTTTCTCGTACCGGTCACCGGCATTCTGCTGTTTACCGTGCCGGAATCGAACGACGTCGTCAAGGCAATCTGGGTAATGCTCTCGTATAACCTGTTCTACTCGTTCGCCTATACAATCTTCAACATGAGCCACGGACTGATGGTGCCGCTTTCCACGCGCGATTCCACGGCGCGCGGCGGGCTCTCGGTGTTCAATCAGATCACCACGATCATGATGAGCGGCATCCTTGTCGCGCTGGTCTTCCCGATGCTGATCATGCCCGCGATCGGCGTGGACAAGTCCAAGTGGATCACGCTGATGAGCATTCTGTCGATCATAGCGCTGCCGCTGACGCTGATGGAGTATTTCTTCACCAAGGAGCGCGTCACCGCGGAGGCTGCGGAGGCGAAGGAGGAGAACAAGCTGCCGTTCCTCCAGCAGATGAAGATTCTGTTTACGGATAAGTACATGATTCTCATGTATCTGTATTTCCTCCTCTACACCGTCGGTTCCACGATCAAAAACCTCGGTCTCGTCTACTACTGCAACTACGTGCTCGGTACCTACAACGACGGGTTGACGCAGATGCTCGTCTCCGCGATCGGCGGCATTCCGATGGGCATCGGTATCTTCGCGGTCTGGCCGCTTGCGAAGAAGTTCGGCAAGCGCAACGTCACGATGATCGGCTTCATCCTGTATGCGGCAGGCTCGCTGCTGTGCTGGATCTTCAAGACGAACCTCGTCATGGTGCTGATCGGGCAGTTCATCAAGAACATCGGCGGTCTGCCATGCGCTTACGTCTTTATGGCGCTGTTTGCGGACTGTCTCGATCACCTCGAATGGAAGCACGACCTGCGGATCGACGGCGCGGCCATGTCGATCTACAACATCATTGCGGTTGCGATGATCGGCATTATGACCGGCGTGTTCAGCTGGATGCTCGCAAAGGCGGGCTATCTTGCTCCCTTCACGGCAAAGAGCGTGTCCGAAGCGGCTTCCGTACTCAGTGCAAACGGCTGGACCTCGCAGATCGCGCTTGACGCGATCAAGCCCGCGGCAGACGGCGTGATGACGGTTGCGCTTGCGCAGCCGAGCGGTGTCAACTGGGTGATCTCGTTTGCGTTCGTCGGACTTGAGGTCTTTACCGGCATCGCGCTTGCGCTCATTCTGCTGTTCCTGAACGTCGAAAAGGACCTGCCGAGAAAGCAGGCGGAGATCAAGGCGCGCCGCGAAGCGAAGTCCGCGCAGGCGGCGGAGCAGCCGGAAGAGGTGTGAGCCATGAATGCCATCCGACTGAAAACCGAACATCTCTTTGATCCCCTTGGGATCGATATCCCGTCCCCGCGGCTTTCGTGGAACTGCGAAGGCGGCAGCAAGCAGACCGCCTACGAGATCGTCTGCGACCGGTGGCAGAGCGGCAAGGTGCAAAGCGACGCCATGCACGCGGAATATCCGCTTCCGCTTGCGTCCCGCGAGCGTGTGAACTGGAAGATTCGTCTTTGGGACGAGAACGACGCGGTCGGCGAGTGGAGCGAAGCGTTTTTCGAAACGGGGCTTTTGCATCCGTTTGATTGGCAGGCGAAGTGGATCACCGGCGATTACGTGCCGAACAAGAAGGAGCGCTATCCGATCGACTGCTTCAAAAAGGTCGTGTCGATCGAAAAGCCGGTTGCATCCGCGCGGCTGTACGCCACCGCCTGCGGACTCTACGAGGCGCGGCTCGACGGCAGGCGAATCGGCGATTTCCGCTTTGCGCCCGGCTATACGGACTACCGCAAGCGCGTGCAGTATCAGACCTACGATGTGACGGATTTCCTGCATGCGGGCGAAAACGAGCTCACCGTGCAGCTTGCAGACGGGTGGTATCGCGGCAGCTGCGGCGCGTGGGGGCTGACGTATCAGTACGGCACGGAAACCAAGCTTCTGATGCAGCTGGAGATCGTCTATGCGGACGGCGCCAAGGAGACGGTCGTTTCCGACCGTTCGTGGCAGTGGTCGAACGACGGTCCGATCCGCTTTGCGGACAACAAGGACGGCGAGATCGTCGAAGCCTTCCGCACGCCGATGTACACCGCTCACGCGAAGGAAACGAGCCATCCCGTCGTGCCGAGCGCATCGAACAACGTGCCGGTGACCGAGCATGAACGGTTTCATCCGGTCATCACGACCGCGCCGAACGGCAAGAAGATTCTCGACTTCGGACAGAACATCGCGGGCTATGTCGCGTTCTCGGTCGACGCGCGAATCGGGAGCCGCATGGTGTGGCGCTTCGGCGAGATGCTCGACGAGACCGGCAATCTCACGCAGAAGAACATTCAGCTTTCCAATAAGAAAAAGACGACGCCGCTGCAAAAGCTCGACATCACCCTGGGCGAAGGACGCAACGATTACCATACGACCTTTGCGGTGTTCGGCTTTCAGTACGCCGAGGTCGAAACGGACGTCGAACTCGATCCCGAGCGCATCGAAGCGATCGCGGTCTATTCCGATCTCGAACGTACCGGCGACTTTACCTGCTCGAATCCGCTGCTGAATCGGCTGTTCGACGCAACGCTCTGGTCGGCGAAGGGCAATCATCTTGACATCCCGACCGACTGTCCGACGCGCGAGCGTCACGGCTGGACCGGCGACGCGCAGCTGTTCTTTACGACGGCTTCCTATCTCTTCGACTTCGCGCCGTTTGCGAGAAAGTATCTGCACGACGTGTTCGACTGGCAGAAGAAGAACGGACGTCTGCCGCACATCACGCCGGACGGCGGCGCGGACTTTTACATGTGGACGATGAACGGCTCAGTCGGCTGGTCGGACGTCGGCGTGCTGATCCCGTGGCGCTATGCCGAGATCAACCGGGACGATTCGATCCTGCATCTGTACTATGACGGCATGGCGCGCTACGCCCGCTTTATGGAAAAGCGCTGCGGAAAATCGATGCCGCTCTTTGCAAAGCACATCAGGCTTTCGAAGGATGCAAAGCGGTATTTTGTCAATCGGGGGCAGAGCTACGGCGAATGGGCGGAACCGGCCGACGTCGACGGCGGCTTCCACTGGCAGGACTTCGTTGCGCCGCATCCGGAGGTAAGCACCGCCTACACCTGTTATGTGCTCGGGCTGATGGCAAAGATCGCAAAGCGGCTCGGATACGACAGGGACGCCGAGGAGTTTCAGACCTACAGCGACGGCTGCAAGGCGGCGTACCGCGAACTGGTGGGGACCGAGCAATTCAAGCTCGACACCGACCGGCAGGCACAACTTGTGCGTCCGCTGTACTTCGATCTTCTGGATGAGGAACAGACCGCATATGCAAAGAAGCGGCTGATTTTGGCGCTCGAGCATTACAACTGGCGGCTCGGCACCGGCTTCCTCTCGACGCCGCTGATCCTGTACGTGCTCGCGTCGTACGACATCGAAGCGGCGTATAGACTTCTCGAAAATGAAGAGATTCCCGGCTGGCTCAGTATGCCCAAGGGCGGCGCAACCACGATCTGGGAGGCATGGGAAGGTCCCGCAGGCGCAAAGGGCGGCATCGGCAGCCTGAACCACTATTCGAAGGGCGCGGTCGTCGAATGGCTGTTCACCACCATGTGCGGCATTCAGGTCGACGGCGAGAATCGCTTCACAATCGCGCCGCAGCCCGGCGGACACTTCACGCACGCCGCGGCAAGCTATACGAGCGTGTTCGGCAAGGTGCAGAGCGGCTGGGAACGCAGGGACGGTAAAACGATCTACACGATCGACGTCCCCACAAACTGCACAGCGACGGTCAGGCTGCCTTCCGGCAGGGTTGAGACCGTCGGCGCGGGAACCCATGTTTTTACGGAGGAAGCATGAAGCGCTATCTTGCCATTGACATCGGCGCGTCGAGCGGACGGCATATTGTGGGTTGGCTCGAAAACGGACAGTGGCAGACCGACGAGGTCTGCCGCTTCCCGAACGGCGTCACGGAATCCGGCGGACATCTTACTTGGGACATCGACGCGCTGCTCGATCATGTGAAGCACGGCATTGCGATCGCCCGGGAACGGTACGAAATCGAAAGTCTCAGTATCGACACCTGGGGTGTGGACTATGTGCTGCTGAACGGCGAGGAGACGATCTATCCGGTTTACGCCTACCGCGATCATCGCACGGAAGCGGTGATCGAAAAGGTACATAAAAAGATGCCGTTTTCCGCGCTCTATCGCCGCACCGGCATCCAGTTTCAGCCGTTCAATACGGTCTATCAGCTGTTTGCGGACAAGGAAGCGGGGCGGCTCGAAGGCGCGACCGATTTTCTGATGATCCCGGAATACCTCATGTACCGGCTCTGCGGCGTGAAAAGCCACGAATACACCAACGCCACCACCGGCGGGATGGTGAACGCCGAGACCGGGGAGTACGATCCCAAGATCATAGAAGCTCTGTGGCTGCCGAAGCATTTGTTCCATAAGCTGCAGCAGCCGGGAACGGCGATCGGCATGTATGAGGGTATCAAGGTCATCCTTTGCGCCACGCACGACACCGGCAGCGCGGTCGAGGGGATCCCGATGGACGCGCCCGCATGTCATCCTGAGGAGCAACGCGACGAAGGATCTCTGAACGCAAACCCGTATATTTCCTCCGGCACATGGTCGCTGCTCGGCGTCAAGACGCCGAAGCCGATCACGGATGAAGCAAGCGAAGCCGCCAACTGGTCCAACGAGGGCGGCGTCGGCTACAACCGCTATCAGAAGAACATCATGGGCATGTGGCTACCTAACCGCCTGCGCGCGGAGCTGTGCCCCGAAAAACCGTGGAGCGAGATCACGGCGGAAGCAGAGGCAAGCGCATTCGACGAAACGGTTGACGCCAATGCCAAAATGTTCCTTGCGCCGGAATCCATGCAAGCCGCATTCGACGCAGCGCTGAAGCAGAAGCCGCAGACCGCGGGCGACTATTTCCGCTGCGCGTACCGGTCTCTGGCGCTCTCCTACAAGCAGGCGATCGAGGAACTGGAACGCAACACCCAAAGAACCTACGACAAACTCTACATCGTCGGCGGCGGCGCGAAGAACGGCTTTTTGAACCGCCTGACCGAAGAAGCAACCGGCAAAACGGTGCTCGCCCTGCCGATCGAGGCAACGGCACTGGGAAATCTCAAGGTGCAAATGAGGGCGGACAACCCCTCAGTCACCTGACGGTGACAGCTCCCCTTGCACAGGGGAGCCCAAAACACGCAAACAATTTGCCTCCCCTGTGTAAGGGGAGGTGGCAGGCGAAGCCTGACGGAAGGGTTGTAAAGAACGGACGCCCGCGGCGTCATGAAAGAATATCAGGAGGAAGGAAAATGAGTTATCAGGAAGCAAAGAATGCCTACGCCGCATACGGCGTGGATGCAGAAACAGCGATTGAGACCTTAAAGACCGTGCCGGTTTCCCTGCATTGCTGGCAGGGCGACGACGTGCGCGGATTCGACACCGACCCGAATAAACCCCTGACCGGCGGCATTCAGACGACCGGCAACTACCCGGGCAGAGCGCGCACGCCCGACGAGCTGATGGCGGACCTCGATAAGGTCCTTTCGCTGATTCCCGGCAAGCCCAAGATGAACCTGCACGCAAGCTACGCGATCTTCGAGGACGGCGCATGGGCGGACCGCGACAAGCTGGAGCCGAAGCATTTTGAAAAATGGGTGCGGTTCTGCAAGGATCGCGGTCTCGGCTGCGACTTCAACCCGACTTTCTTCTCCCATCCGAACTGCGATCCGCTGACGCTTTCAAGCCCCAACGCGGAGACCCGCCGCTTCTGGATCGAGCACGGCAGGGCGTGTATCCGCATTTCGAGTTATCTTGCGGAAGAACTGGGCGAACCGTGCGTGATGAACATCTGGACCGGCGACGGCTTCAAGGACATTCCCGCCGACCGCATGGGACCGCGCGTGCGCTATCGCGAGAGTATTGACGAAATCCTCTCCGAGCCGTATGATTTTACCAAAGTCAAGCCGTGCATCGAATCGAAGGTCTTCGGCATCGGCGTCGAGGCGTACACCGTGGGTTCGGGCGAGTTCGCGCTTTCCTACGCCGCGATGAACCGCGACAGGTGCATCCCGCTGATGGACAACGGGCATTATCACCCGACCGAAGTGGTCTCCGACAAGATTCCCGCTCTTTTGGCGTTCTTCCCGGAAATTGCGCTGCACGTGACGCGCCCGATCCGTTGGGACAGCGATCATGTGGTGCTGTTCGACGACGAGACACGGGAGATTGCACGCGAGATCGTACGCTGCGGGCTCGATCGCGTGCACATTGCGCTCGACTATTTCGACGCCTCGATCAACCGCATCTCCGCGTGGGTGACCGGCTTCCGCAATGTGCAGAAGGCGTTGCTGTTTGCGCTGCTGCAGCCGAATGAGAGCTTAAAAGCCCTGCAGGATTGCGGCAATTTCAGTAAGCTCATGGCAATGCAGGAGGAGCTCAAGACCCTGCCGTTCGGCGAGGTGTGGAACGAGTATTGTAAGAGATGCCATAAGCCCGTCGACGGCGCATGGTATCCGGAGATCGAAGCATACGAAAAGGAAGTCCTTGCATCCCGCAGGTAAGCCTTCGCAACAGATTTTTGACAGCTATTCGGAACAGTCAAGCATTCTTGCGCTCTGAGATCCTTCGCATTCCACTTCGTTACAGCGGTAATTCGCGCGCTTCCCGCGCGTACCATGCTCAGGATGACAGGATAGGGGAACCCGCACATCTTTCAGAGTCATCCTGAGGGCAAAGCCCGAAGGATCTCGGAACGGAACAGGACGGAAGTACAACCAAAAGCCTTCCCCGTGATTTGGGGAAGGTGTCGCCGAAGGCGACGGATGAGGAGAACACGCAGAAAAGCGTAGAGCTTTTCGCGGATCAATGAATTGCGCTGAGGCGCATGAAAGGAATATGATTATGAAAGACATTCTGAACGCACCGTTTTTGATCGAAATGATCCGCACAACGACGAACATGTACAACCACGGCTGGGACGAGCGCAACGGCGGCAATATCAGTTTGCTGCTCGATGAAGCGGAGGCGGGGGAATATCTCGATCTCAACCATGTTTTACGCACCATCCTGACCGGCTTTGAAGCGCCCGAACTGAACGGAAAAATCTTTCTTGTCACCGGCACGGGCAAGTATTTCAAAAATGTGCAATACGATCCCGCGAACAACCTCGGTATCGTTCGTTTGGTCGAAAACGGCACCAAAGCCGAGCTTTTGTGGGGCTTTACCGACGGCGGCAGATTCACCTCGGAGTTTCCCGCGCATATGATGAGCCACGTCGCTCGTATGCGGGTCAATCCCGAAAACCGTGTCGTCATGCACTGCCATCCGGCAAACCTTTTAGCCATGACCTACGTGCACGATCTCGACGAACGCGCGTTCACGCGCACACTCTGGCAGATGTGCACCGAATGCATCGTGGTCTTCCCGGACGGTGTGAACGTGCTGCCCTGGATGCTCTGCGGCACCAACGAGATCGGCGAAGCCACCGCAAAGAAGATGGAAACCGCAAGGCTTGTCGTCTGGGCGCAGCACGGCATCTACGGCGCGGGCAAGGACCTTGACGAGACCTTCGGGCTGATCGAGACCGCCGAAAAGGCTGCGGAAATCTACATGAAGATTGCGCATCTGCCGCTCGTCAATACGATCACCGACGAACAGATGCACGAGCTCGAAGAACACTTTAACGTCAAAGCCCGCGAAGGGTATCTGGACTGAAACGAATGCAGCAAAAAGGACACCGAGTTGGTGTCCTTTTCCTTTTCAGGCGTTTCGATACGCTTCCGCTTCGCGCACCGTTTTGCAAAGATACCGGATCGCGGCGACGGGGTATTCGCCCGAGGCCGTTTCGCCGGTCACCATCACGGAAGCAGCGCCGTCCAGTACGGCGTTGAAGATGTCGGAGACCTCCGCGCGCGTCGGAACCTGCCGGCGCATCATGGAGTCAAGCATCTGCGTCACCACCATGAAATCCCGGCCCGCCTCGCGGCATGCCGCAGCGATGCGCTTCTGCGCTGCCGGAAGCTCCCAAAGCGGCATGGCGTTGCCGAGGTCGCCCCGCGCGATCACGATTTCGTCGCAATGCGGGATCAGTTCGGCAAGATGCGCGATCCCCGCAAGGTTCTCGACCTTCGCAAACAGCCGGATATCCGCGGCGCCTGCCGAATCGAGCGCACAACGCACTGCTTGCAGATCGTCTTTGCCGCGTACAAAGGGCTGCATCACCGCCGTCACGCCGAACGACTTTGCCTGCTTGATGTGCGTGCGGTCCGCTTCCGTCATCGCGGGCGGACAAACGGCGCAGCCGGGCAGCGCGACGCTTTTGCGGCTCTCGAGGCGTCCGCCGCGCACTGTGATCAGCCGGTCGGGCGTTTCCGTTTTCAGCAGGATCTTTCCGTCGTCGAGCAGCAGTTCCTGCCCGGGCGCTGCATTTTTCAGCGCATGATGCACCTCGACCGGAAACGGCAGCGTATCCGCTTTGAGCACATCTCCGTCGCGCAGCAGAACCGGCGCATCCAGCCTGCCGATGCGCAGTTCCGGTCCCTGCATATCGATCAAAAGCTCCGGTCTGACGCCGGACGCGTCCGCGGCGCGGTGAAACGCTTCCAGAAGTCCGCTTGCCTGTTCGAGCGTCGTGTGCGACAGATTCAGCCGCATGCCGTCCATCCCTTCCGCAAACATCTGTCTGAGCGTTTCGACGTTCACGCACGCCGGACCGAGCGTTCCGTAAATGAGCACGTTTTTCATCTTGCGTCCTTGCTCCTTCTGCATGTATCGTCAGTATACCACATCCGCGCCGCAAACGGAAGCGAAAAAATACGCGCAATATCCGCGATTGCATCGCTCCTGCGGTTGTGGTAAACTGAAATTGCAGAGAAAGGCTGCAACCGCTTGTCTATGAAAGAATGTTCGGAATTGCTGCAATCGATCCATGACTACTGGAGACCGAACCGGTACGGGCTCAGGCCGTATCTTGTCAGGGACGGCAAAAAGCATCCGTTTGCGCTGATCTGCCCGGGCGGTGCGTACGGCATGGTCTGCTCCTATGTCGAGGGGATGCCGTTCGCAAAAGCGCTGAACGCGGCGGGGTATCATGCGATCGTCGCGTATTACCGCATCGGCAAAAAGGCGCGGTACCCTGCGCCGCAGCAGGACCTTCTGCGCGCGATCCGCGACGTCTTTGCGCATGCCGATGCGTGGAACCTCGATCCGTCCGACTGGTCGCTCTGGGGTTCTTCGGCGGGCGGACACCTTGCCGCGGGCATCTGGGCGGAATCGCCGGATGTGCCGAGACCGAACGCGCTGATTCTCGTCTATCCGGTGATCACGATGGGGGAGGGCACGCACGCAAGAAGCCGCGAAAACCTGCTCGGCAGGCAGCCCGATCCGGCGCTGATCGAGCGGCTCAGTCTCGAACGGCACATCCCGAAGGACTTTCCGCCGACGTACGTCTGGAACGGAACCGCGGACGCTTCGGTCGATCCGAAAAACAGCCGTATGCTGGAAGCCGCGCTGCGGGCCGCGGGCGTGCCGCATGTCGCCGAACAGTTCGAAGGCGTCGGACACGGCGTCGGGCTTGCGAAGGGGACAACAGCCGAGCCGTGGTTTGCGCACGCGCTCGCATTCTGGAGGGCGCACTCCGAAAACGGCGCGGAGCCCGTTGCGCATATCGAACGGATATGATAAACTTGAAAGCATCAACCGGGACAAGGAGGGCGCTCACATGAAAAAGCTATGGTCTCTCTTGCTTGCGATCTGCCTGCTCGCGTCGCTTGCCTGCGCGCCAAACGGCGCGTCGAACGCGGTCGAAGACGGCAGGGCACGTCCTTCCTCCTGCGGCAGACTTCGCGTGGTCGACGGCAAGCTGTGTTCCGAAAGCGGGGAGGGCGTCATGCTTCGCGGCGTGAGCACGCACGATCTCATCACGGTCGAGTCCTTTCTGAACGACGACCTGTTCCGCGAGCTTTCGGAGGATCACGGCGTCAATCTCGTTCGGCTCGCCGTCTACACCTACGGCGTCGGCGTGATCGGCTACTGCACGAAGGGCGACCGGCAGCGGTACGAGGAAAACGTTGCAAAGGGCGTGGCGTTTGCAAAGGCGCACGATATGTACGCGCTGATCGACTGGCACATTCTGAGCGACGGCGATCCCAACACCTATCTCGACGATGCAAAGGCGTTCTTTGCGAAGATGGCGGAGACGTACCGCGACTCAGACAATGTGCTGTACGAGATCTGCAACGAGCCGAACGGCGTGGACTGGCAGACGGTCAGAAGCTATGCCGAGGCGGTCATCCCCGTGATCCGTGAGAAGGATCCGGATTCCGTCGTCATCGTCGGCAATCCGGACTGGTCGAAGGACCTCAAAAGCGTCGCCGCCGATCCGCTGGCATTCGACAATATCCTGTACACCCTGCATTTCTATGCCGCCACGCACGGACAGGACGTGCGCGATATGACGGAAGCGGCAAGCAAAGCGGGACTTCCGATCTTCGTATCCGAGTTCGGCATCACGGCGTCGAGCGGCGGATTCCCGCGTGACACGGAGAGCGCCGATCAATGGATCGCGCTGTTGGAGCGGGAACACATCTCCTACTGCATGTGGGCGCTGTCCAAAGCGCCGGAAGCTTGCTCGATGGTCCGCTCCACGGTGCCGAAGTACAGCGGCTTCGAGCAATCGGACTACACCGAAACCGGTCTCTGGCTGTTCGAAACGCTGCAAAAACACAGCACGCGATGAGCGGTAAGCAGGCCGGTTCACCGTTTTCGAAATCGATTAAGTTTTTTCTTGACAAGGCCGGTCGGCGGCATTTATAATATACCTGTCAATCGGTCGGAACCCGCGCACTCCACTTATTGTGCGGGGAATGGCTGAACATAAAGGAGGAAACCCATCCCCTCGGCTTGGGGTGCGGCAGTGTGGAGACCTGCCGCAATGCGTGTCCGGAAAAGCACGGAACGCGAGACGGTTCGTTGAAGAAGTTCGGGACCGTTAAAGTCAAAACAGTATGGCAAGTCTGTCACTCAGGAACATCAAGAAGGTCTACGACAACAAGGTCACGGCGGTCGACGATTTCAACCTTGAAATCAAGGACAAGGAATTCGTCGTCTTCGTCGGTCCGTCCGGCTGCGGCAAGTCCACGACGCTGCGCATGATCGCGGGGCTCGAGGAGATCTCCGGCGGCGAACTGTACATCGACGACAAGCTCGTCAACAGCATTGCGCCGAAGGATCGCGATATCGCGATGGTCTTCCAGAACTACGCGCTGTACCCGCATATGACGGTGTACGAGAACATGGCGTTTGCGCTGAAGCTCCGCAAGGTCCCGAAGAAGGAGATCGATCAGAAGGTCCGCGAAGCCGCGGAGATCCTCGGCATCACCGAGTACCTGCAGAGAAAGCCGAAGGCGCTGTCCGGCGGTCAGCGGCAGCGTGTCGCGATCGGCAGAGCCATCGTGCGCGCGCCGAAGGTCATGCTGATGGACGAACCGCTCAGCAACCTCGACGCAAAGCTCCGCAACCAGATGCGCGCGGAGATCATCAAGCTTCGTCACCGCATCGACACGACGTTCATCTACGTCACGCACGACCAGACCGAGGCCATGACGCTGGGCGATCGCATCGTCATCATGAAGGACGGCTTCATTCAGCAGATCGGCACGCCGCAGGAGGTGTTCAACCATCCGGATAACCTGTTTGTCGCAGGATTTATCGGCTCGCCGCAGATGAACTTCTTCGACGCCGAGCTCAAGCGGAACGCGGATGGCAAGTATTTCGTCCGCATCAAGGACGTCGATTTCGTGCTGAGCGACGAGCAGCAGGAGAAGCTGAAGGAGAACGGCGTCGAGCCGCAGGCGATCGTGCTCGGCATCCGTCCGGAGCATATCTCGCTGTGCGACGCATCCGATCCCGAACCGCACATCGACGCGGTCGTGGACGTGTGCGAGATGATGGGTTCCTCGATGCATCTGCATGTCAATGCGGGGGACAAGGACGTCGTCATCGTGCTGCAGACGGTCGATCTTCCGGTCGAAAAGCGCTCCGGCTTCGCATACGGCGAACCGATCAGCTTCCGCTTCGACACGATTCTGTCGCACCTGTTCGGCGCCGAAACGCAGAAGAACCTGATCTGAACCGACAGAAAAAGGACCTTGCCGATGCGCAAGGTCCTTTTTGTATGCTGACTTATATCGTCAGCTCAACCAAACAGGAGGGAGATGAAGTCAAAGGAATGCAATTGCCCGAAACCGCTTTGCCGTCCACGACCAGTCCTTTGTTCGCGCCGCGGCGTACCGTGATGTCGTAGCGCGTGCCGCGGAACAGGCGGGAAAGACGGCAGCCGTCCATCGAATCGGGCAGGCAGGGATCGACGATCAATCCGTCGTAGTCCGGACGGACGCCGAGGATGCCCTGACTCACGGCGACGAACGACCATGCCGCGGTGCCGGTCAGCCACGCGTTCTTCGCTTCGCCGTAGGTCTTGGCGTCGCGTCCCGCGATCGTCTGGCTGTAGCAGTACGGTTCGGTGCGGTGAATCTCGCTCTTGTCCTCGATGTAGGCGGGGGCGTTGCGGGTGTAGAGATCGAACGCGCCGTTGCCGTCCTTCACGGTGCAGTACGCGAGCGTGATCCACGGATTGTTGTGACAGAAGACCGAGCCGTTCTCCTTGTAGCCCGGCGGATACGAGGAGATTTCACCGAGATAATCGTGATATTCCGTATAGCAGGGGTGGAGCACCTCGATGCCGAATTCGTTGCCGAGCAGCTTTTCGGCGGAAGCAAGCGCGCGCCTGCCGTAATCCGCGCCGCCGATGCCCGCCATCACGCAGAAGCCCTGCGGCTCGATGTAGATCTGCCCCTCGGCGTTCTCGCGGCTGCCGATCGGACGCTCGAACGCGTCGTACGCGCGGCGGAACCATTCGCCGTCCCAGCCATGGATCAGCACCGCCCGTTCGATCTCGCCGACCGAGGCGCGGACTTCGTCTGCCTCCGTGTGCAGTCCGATGCGATCGCACAGCGCGGCGTATTCCTTGCCGTATTTCACAAACATGCCCGCGATGAAGACGCTCTCCGCCTTGCCGCTCTCGAAGTTCGAGCAGGTCTGGAAGTTTTCGCCGGGCGTCAGGCTGAAGCAGTTCAGGTTCAGACAGTCGTTCCAGTCGGCGCGGCCGATCAGCGGCAGTCCGTGCGGTCCGCGGTGCGTCACCGTATAGCTGACGCTGCGGCGCAGATGCTCCAGAAGCGGCACCTCTGTGCCCGCCTCGTTGTTGAACGGCGTCGGCTCGTCGAGGATCGAGAAATCGCCGGTCTCGCGGATGTACGCGCAGGTGCAGGCGACGAGCCAAAGCGGATCGTCGTTGAAGCCGGAACCGACGTCGGCGTTGCCGCGCTTGGTCAGCGGCTGATACTGGTGATACGTGCTGCCGTCCGCAAACTGGATCGACGCGATATCGATGATGCGCTCGCGCGCACGCTCGGGGATCAGATGCACAAAGCCCAAAAGATCCTGACAGCTGTCGCGGAAGCCCATGCCGCGTCCTGTGCCGCTCTCGTAGTAGGAAGCGCTGCGGGACATGTTGAACGTCACCATGCATTGGTACTGGTTCCAGATGTTCACCATGCGGTCGAGCTTTTCCTCGCTGCTCTGCACCGTAAAGCGCGAAAGCAGCGTCTCCCAATAGCTGCGAAGCTCCGCAAGCGCGGCGTCAAACTGCGCCTCGGTCTCGAACGCGGCGAGCATCGCATGCGCCTTTTCCTTATTGATTACGTTCAGCGCGGCAAACTTTTTCTCCGGCGGATTCTCGACATAGCCGAGCCGGAAGAGCAGCGTCCTCGATTCGCCCGCGGCAAGCGTGACGTTCAGCCTGAGCGCAGCGATCGGCGCCCAGCCGGCGGCAACGCTCCCGAACGAGGTGCGAAGCTCCACCGCCTGCGGTTCGCTCCAGCTGCGGAACCGTCCGAGGAACGTATCGCGGTCGGTGTCGAAGCCGTCGACCGGCGCGTTCACGGAATAGAACGCATAGTGGTTGCGGCGCTCGCGGTATTCGGTCTTGTGATAGACCGTGCCGCCTTCGATCTCGACCTCGCCGATGTTCCAGTTGCGCTGGAAGTTTGTCGAATCGTCGACCGCGTTCCACAGGCACCATTCGGTTACGCCGTAGACGGTCAGCGTCTTCGTCTCGCCGCTCTCGTTTTTCAGGACCAGCTTCTGCACTTCCATATCGGTATGCATCGGAACGGTCACGGTCAGCGCGGCGGAAACGCCGTTCTTCGCGCCTTCAAAGACGGAGTAGCCGAGCCCGTGGCGGCAGCGATACGCGTCAAGCGCAGTCTTAGCCGGCAAAAACGCCGGACTCCAGACCGTGTCGCCGTCGCAGATGTAGAAGCAGCGGCCGCCGTCGTCGTGCGGGACGTTGTTGTAGCGGAACCGCGTGATGCGCCGGAGCTTTGCATCCTTATAGAAACTGTATCCGCCGCAGGTGTTGCTGATCAGCGAAAAGAAACCGTCGTTGCCGAGGTAGTTGATCCAGGGCAGGGGCGTATCCGCACGCGTGATGACGTATTCCTTTGCGGCATCGTCGAAATATCCGTATTTCATGTGATCACCTCATGAAAGTAAAGTTGACTTAATCGATTAAGTTCATTATACGCATACCGTTCCAAAAACGCAAGGTTTTTTTTCAAAACTTCGAAAAAAATGGGAAATCGGTTGACGCGGCACGAACAATTTCGCAAAAAATCGTAAAAAAAGAGTAAAATACCACTTGACGAGCGACAGATAGGGCGCTATAATGAACCTGACGAAATCGATTAAGATTCTGTTTGTTTGAAAGGGGACGGCGCATGGTCACGATTACGGACATCTCTAAAGCGTGCGGCGTATCCCGTGCAACGGTCAGCAAAGCCTTAAACGGCGCGCCGGACATCGCGCCGAAGACGGCGGAGCGGATCCGCGAACAGGCAAGAGCCCTCGGGTATCTTCCGAACGCAACGGCAAGAGCGCTGAAGATGGGACGCAGCTACAACATCGGCGTGCTGTTTTCGGATCCGACGGGCAGCGGCATCACGCACGAGTATTTTTCGCAGATACTCGAGAGCGTGAAGGCGGAGGCGGAACGGCTCGGCTACGACATCACTTTCATCAGCAAGGATCTCGGTGCGATGTCGATGGACTTCTACGAGCACGCGAAGTACAGAAGCTGCGACGGCGTAGTGATCGCCTCGGCGGATTTTCAGGATCCCGCGATCATCCGGCTTGCGCAGAGCGAGATCCCGACGGTGACGCTCGACTACACGTTCGACAGCCGGACGTCGATCCTCTCGGACAACGTCCGCGGCATGGAAGCGCTGGTCCGCTTCGTATATGAAAGAGGACACCGCAGACTGGCGTTCATCCACGGCGAAATGACCTCGGTCACGCAGAAGCGCGTCGCAAGCTTCAAAAAAACCTGCGCGTCGCTCGGCATCACGGTTCCGGGGGATTTCATCCGTCCCGCCGTGTATCACGATCCGAGATCGAGCGGTCTTGCGACAAGAGCGCTGCTGGCGCTTCCGGAGCAGCCGACCTGCATCTTCTATCCGGACGATCTCTCCTTTCTGGGCGGCATGAGCGAGCTCGAACGGCACGGCATTTCGATCCCGAAGGACATGAGCGTGGTCGGATACGACGGCATCCCGCTCTCCCAGATCCTGCGTCCGCGGCTGACGACCTACCGGCAGGGCGCGGAGCGCATGGGCAGCGAAGCGGCAAGGCTTCTGATCGAACAGATCGAGCATCCGGACACGTGGCTGCCGCAGAGCATCACGGTCGAGGGCGAACTCCTGGAGGGAGACACCGTCCGCATCATCGGTTGAAACGCACACGCGTTTTGATAAAAAGGAAAGAGGAGCCGTAAAGGTTTCAAAAAACAAAATAAAAAAGGAGCAAAATCATGAAAAAACTGGTCGCAATCCTGATGGCAGTCCTGATGCTCGTCGGCATCGTCGCCTGCACCACGAAGCCTGCGGATAAGCCCGCAGAACAGGGCAAGGTTTTCAACATCCATGCCTGGAACGAAGAATTCAAGGGATTCTTTGAGAAGTACTACACCGTACCCGAAGGCGTCACCGTCAACTGGATCATCACGCCGAGCGACAACGGCGCATATCAGCAGAAGCTTGACGAGGCTCTCCTCAATCAGGCGAACGCTGCGGCGGACGACAAGATCGACATGTTCCTCGCGGAAGCGGACTACATCGGCAAGTATGTCGAGTCCGACTACACGATGGACATCTCCAAGATCGGCTTCACCAATGCCGACACGATGTATGAGTACACCATCAAGGCAGCTTCCGACAAGAACGGCGTCTGCAAGGGCGTTTCCTTCCAGTGCTGCCCGGCGGCCGTGATCTATCGCAAGAGCATTGCGAAGGACGTTCTCGGCACCGACAACCCCGCAGAGGTCCAGGCTGCAATCGACAGCTGGGAGAAGTTCGACGCAGTTGCGGCGCAGGCAAAGGAGAAGGGCTACTACATGACCGCTTCCTTCGCAGAGACGTTCCGCGCGTTCTCCAACAACTGCACCATGCCGTGGGTTGACGCAAACGACAACCTCCAGTTTGATCCGCAGATCACCAAGTGGATCGAGCAGACCGACAACTACATCAAGAACGGCTACACCCTGACCGCAGGTGTCTGGGATGCAGAGAAGACGAACGAGATGTTTGCAGACGGCAAGACCATGTGCTTCTTCGGACCGGCATGGTACTACAACTTCTGCATGACCAACGCGATGGATCCCGAGAAGGGCTGCGTCGGTGACTGGTGCATCGTTCAGGGCCCGCAGGCATACTTCTGGGGCGGCACGTGGCTGCTTGCAGCAACCGGTTCCGACAACACCGAAATGCTGAAGGACATCTTTGAGACGTTCACCAAGAACGAAGACGTCTGCACGAAGCTCGTTGCGAACGAAGGTCAGTATCCGAACAACACCAAGGTCGCGGAGAAGTTCGCAAACGATCCGAACTGGGGCAACACCATGATCCTCGACGGTCAGAACGACACCGCAGTCTTTGCAGAGCTCGCGAAGAACATCAAGTGGGAGAACCACACCAACTACGACCAGATCCTCAACGAAGGTCTGCAGAACAAACTGCAGGAGTACTTCAACGGTTCCGTCGACAAGGACACCGCTATGAAGAACTTCTATCAGCTGATCAAGGAAACCTATCCGAACATCAAGCTGCCTGCGTAATTGATCGACAAACTGCGGCAGGGGCTTCCCCTGCCGCAGTGTTTCTGAAAGACCTCGGGGGAGGAGAACTTCATGGAAAAGATCCAAACGGGAACGGCGAAAAAGCTGAAGTCCGTGAGTTATGCAAAGTGGGGGTACATTTTCATAACGCCGTTCTTCATCGCCTACATCATCTTCACGCTGGTCCCGCAATTCTTAACAATCTACAACAGTTTTTTTGAGACGTATCGCATCGGCCTTCAGCAGGTCGGCCCGAACTTCGTCGGGCTGGACAACTACAAAGCCCTGTTTACGCCCGATCCGGACGGAACGATCCTGATTCTGAAATACGCGCTGAACACGATGATCCTCTGGGTTGCCGGCGCGGTTCCGCAGTTCGTTATCGCGATGCTGCTTGCGCTGTTCTTCACAAGCTACCGTCTCAACATCAGGGGGCAGGGCTTCTTCAAAACGGTCATCTACATGCCGAACCTCATCATGGCGGCGGCATTCTCGATGCTGTTCTACACGCTGTTCTCGCGTGTCGGCCCGATCCAGGCGCTTCTGGAGCAATGGGGCGTCATCGATCATTCCTTTGATTTCTTCTCCATCCGTGTCAGTGTGCGCGGCATGATCGCGCTGATGAACTTCCTGATGTGGTTCGGCAACACGACGATCGTGCTGATGGCGGGTATCATGGGCATCGATCAGGCGCTGTTCGAATCGGCGACGATCGACGGCGCGAACTCCGTGCAGGTGTTCTTCAAGGTTACGATGCCGCTGCTGATGCCGATTTTCGTCTACTGCCTGATCACGGCGATGATCGGCGGTATCCAGATGTTCGACGTGCCGCAGGTCCTGAGCAAGGGCGACGGCGTGCCGAACGGCACGACGCGAACGCTCGTCATGTATCTGAACGGCTATCTCAAGACCAAGAACCTCGGCATGTCCGGCGCGATCTCGGTGATCATCTTCATCATCACGGGCGTGCTCGGCGGCATTGTCTACAAGATGCTTTCGGCACAGTATAAGGATCCGAACCGCAAACACAGAGAGAGAAAGGGGAATGTCATATGAAGCATAGAGTCAGCGACAATACCCTCGGCAAGATCAAGCTCACCGTTCTTCGCGTGATCGTCTATGCCATCCTCGTGTTCCTGACGTTCCTTTGTCTGTTCTTCTTCTACCTGATGATCATCAACGCGACGCGTTCCAACGCGCAGCTTGCCACCGGCTTCACGCTGCTGCCGAAGGGCAACTTCTTCGTCAACCTCAAGAACGCATGGAACGACGCGTCGATCAACATTCCGCGCGGCATGCTCAACAGCCTGATCATCGCGCTGTCGAGCGCCGTCATCACGACGTACTTCTCGGCGCTGACCGCATACGGCGTGCACGCGTATAACTTCCGCGGAAAGAAGCTCGTGTTCACGTTCATCATGGCGGTCATGATGATCCCCGCGCAGGTCTCGGCGCTCGGCTTTTTGCAGCTGATGAACAAGATGCACCTCACGAACAGCTTCATCCCGCTGATCGTGCCGGGCATCGCGGCGCCCGTCGTGTTCTTCTACATGAAGCAGTACATGGAAAGCGTGCTGCCGCTCGACGTCATCGACGCGGCGCGCGTGGACGGCTCGAACGAGTTCCGCACCTTCAATACGATCGTGCTGCCGATGCTGAAGCCCGCAATCGCGGTGCAGATGATCTTCTCGTTCGTGAGCTCGTGGAACAATTACTTTATCCCCGCGCTGCTGCTCGACAAGGCGGAAATGAAGACCGTCCCGATCATGATCGCGCAGCTGAGAAGCGCGGACTACTCGAAGTTCGACATGGGCAAGGTGTACATGTTCATCCTGCTGGCGATCCTGCCGGTGCTGATCGTTTACATCATTCTGTCCAAGTCGATCATCAAAGGCGTAACCGCAGGCAGCGTTAAAGGGTGATGTACTTCATTACCTTCCCTCCTGAAAACCGCTCTGGGCAAGCAGGGCGGTTTCTTTTGAACACAAAGCGACAGAAGGAGCATTCGATATGAAAATCTGGAACGGCTATCGGAAAGGCATCAATCTCGGCGGCTGGTTCTCCCAGTGCGACCACACGAAGAAACGTTACGACACCTTCATCCGCGACACGGATTTCGCGGTGATCAAGCAATGGGGCGCGGACCATGTGCGCGTGCCGATCGACTACGAGCTTTTGGAGACGAGGGACGCGCAGCCGATCGAGGACGGCTACCGGCGTCTCAGAAAGACGATCGACCTGTGCAGACGGAACGGACTCAATATGGTGCTCGATCTGCACAAGACGGCGGGCTTTTCCTTCGACGCGAACGAAGGCGAATCCGGTTTCTTCGACAACGCGCGCCATCAGGAGCGGTTCTATAGGCTGTGGGAGAACATCGCCGCGCATTTCCGCGACGATACGGACACGGTGGCGTTCGAGCTGCTCAACGAGGTGACGGAGAAGGTGTACTGCGACACGTGGAACCGCGTCGCGACGGAATGTATCCGCCGCATCCGCGCGATCGCGCCGGACGCGTACATCCTCGTCGGCGGGTACTGGCACAACAGCGCCGTTGCGGTCAAGGACATCGACGTGCCGTTCGACGATCATATCGTCTGCAACTTCCATTGCTACGAGCCGCTGATCTTCACGCATCAGGGCGCGGACTGGATCAAGACCATGGATCCCGCGTTCCGGATTCCGGTCACGGCGACGTTTGCCGAAATGGCGGAAGCGGATGTGCGCATGGGCACCCTGTCCTGCGCGGGGTACGAGAAGTTCCTGCCCGAAACCACGCTTTCGCCCGCATACTTCGAGGCGTTCATGGCGGAAGCCGTTGCGGCAGCCGAGAAGAAGGGCGTGCCGCTGTACTGCGGCGAATACGGCGTGATCGACCGCGCAACGCCGGAGGACACGCTCGCCTGGTACCGCATGATCCATGCGGCATTTGAGAAGTACGGCATCGGACACGCCGCGTGGAGCTATCGCGAGATGGACTTCGGTCTGTCCGACGCGCGCATGGACGGCGTACGCGCCGAGCTTCTGAAACACATCTGAACAGGATCCGACAGTCAGCCGCGTTTTCGAACGCACGGCTGACTGTTTTTTCGGTTCTGTGCGCGACGCACTTGCGCTTTGCGGAAGAATCGTGTAAAATGATATATCATATCAAACGAAAGGATGACGACCATGAAGACGTGGACCAAGGAGGAGCGCTATCGCGTGCTGAAAAGCGCCGAGGAGATCCGTGCGCTCCATGAGAGCATTGCGCGGTCGGATTACCGGCAGCAGTATCACATCCAGCCGGTCACGGGACTTTTGAACGATCCCAACGGATTCGTCTTCCACGACGGGGTATGGCATCTGTTCTATCAGTGGTGTCCGTGGGGCGCGGTGCACGGGCTGAAATACTGGTACCATACCGTCTCGAAGGATCTGGTAACGTGGAAGAACATGGGCGTCTGTATCCGGCCGGACACGGAATACGACAACAAGGGCGCGTATTCCGGCTCCGCGCTGCCGACCGGCGATTCGGTGTATCTCTACTACACCGGCAACCATCGGGACGAGGACTGGACGCGCAGACCGTACACCTGCCTCGTGAATCTGAAGGACGACGGAACGGCGGAGAAGCTGCCGCCGCTGTTCGGACCGAATCCGGCGTATACCGAGCATCAGCGGGATCCGAAGATCATCCATGATGAAAAGACCGGAAAATACTATCTCGTCATCGGCGCGCAGACGAAGGAGAAAAAGGGTTGCGTGATCGTCTACGTCTCCGATTCGCCGACTGCGGGCTGGCGCTTTGCCGGTCAGCTGAAGGTCCCCGGCTTCGAGGATTTCGGCGACATGTGGGAGTGTCCGTCGATCGAGACGATCAGCGGATACGACGTGCTGATCTTCTGCCCGCAGCATCTGAAACTGCCCGGCAGAGGCGAGAGCGTGCACCACAACGGGTATCTTCTCGGGCATATGAACTGGGAGACGCTCACGTTCACGCCGGACAATACGCGCTTCCACGTGCTCGATTTCGGCTTCGATTCCTACGCCGCCGAATGCGCCGCAAACCCGAACGACCGGAACAAGGCGACGCTCGTCGCATGGATGGGACTGCCCGACGCGTCCTATCCGACCGATGAGGAGGACTGGTCCGGCTGTCTCACGCTCCCGCGGGAACTGCGCGTACGCGACCGCCGCCTGATTCAGCAGCCGCTGGACGCGCTGCGGGCGCTTCGCGGAAACAAGATCGACCTCGAATCCACCGATCTGCTGCCGCGCGTGTGCGAGCTCGAACTGATCAGCCGCGGCGGCGATCTCGACCTGCAGCTGTTCGCGCGGGCGGACGGCTCCGGCGGACTGCGCATCACCTATGACGACGCCGCAAAGACGATCACGGTCGACCGCTCCGGCATGGCAAAGCGCTTCAACATCGAGCAGGGCGAAGTGCGCGTCCGTCCGCTGCCGAAGGGACTGTTCCATCTGCGCATCTTCGTCGACCGCAGTTCGATCGAAATCTTCGTCAACGACGGCGACGCGGTGTTCTCGTCGCGCATCTTCCCGACGGCGGGCGAGAAGCGGCTGTTCGCAAAGGGCGACGCTTCGATCCATCTGTGGGAACTCTGCCGCGCGGTCGTAGACGACTTTGCAGCAGAATAAATATAGAGACGGCTTTTCTAAGGGGCGATCCATCCGGACCGCTCTTTTTTGTGCGTCAAAACATACTGACAGCAGATAAAATAATCTTCTGATAGTATGAATGGTCGGTTTACATTTCCCGTCAAATCCTGTATGATAATGCCGTAAGAACGAGATGGAGGACGGGAAGCATGGAAATGAAGCTTGCGGAAAACATCCGCAGATTGCGGAAGGAACGGTCGCTGACGCAGGAACAGCTTGCAGAAGTGCTGATGGTCACGGCGGGCGCCGTCTATAAGTGGGAAGCGGGGCTTTCCGTGCCCGATATCGCCTTGATCGTGGAGATGGCGGACTTCTTCGATACCTCCGTGGATGCGCTGCTCGGCTATACCATGAAGGATAACCGCGTCGACGCGATCGTAAAGCGTATGCGGGAATACCGCCGCAATAAGGACCGGGAAGGACTTGCGGAGGCGGAAAAAGCGCTGAAACGGTATCCGCACTCGTTTCAGATCGTGAAGGAAAGCGCCGCGGTCTTTCGCGCGTTCGGCATTGAGAGCAAGGACAAAGAATTGCTTCGCCGCGCGTTG
>JAFRRO010000020.1 GCA_017428025.1 Clostridia bacterium | reverse complement strand
CCATGTGCGGATCGGATAAACGCTGAAGGCATCTAAGCGTGAAGCCGACCTCAAGATAAGATCTCCCATTCAGTCAATGAAGTAAGACCCCTTGAAGACTACAAGGTAGATAGGTCGCAGGTGGAAGTGCAGCAATGCACGCAGCTGAGCGATACTAATCGGTCGAGGGCTTGATCAAAGTGAATTACGAGTATGCAGTTTTCAAGTTGCTTGGCAACACACCTTTCCGGTGGTTAAGCTGTGCGGTCCCACCTGTTCCCATCCCGAACACAGAAGTTAAGCGCACATACACCGACAATACTTGGCTGGTGACGGCCCGGGAAGATAGGCAGCTGCCGGAATCCAAGAGAGACGCTCATTCGAGCGTCTTTCTTTTTTTCGTCGCCGGGAGTCGTCTCTGCAGTATTATCTATAAGCACAACTGTGGAATCGTCCCGCGGCGACGAAAAAGTGATGTGCGCCCTATAGGCGCGTGATGTGCCTGCGGCGTGATGATTGCGCTCCGCGCAAGTGATGTATGCCCTTCGGGCACGTTGATAAAAGTGATGTGCGCCCTATGGGCGCGTGATGTGCCTGCGGCGTGATGATTGCGCTCCGCGCAAGTGATGTATGCCCTTCGGGCACGTTCAGGTCGATTCTCCTTCCGGAGAATCTTCTGCATATATGAGCTCCCCTTGTCAGGGGAGCTGTCGAAGCGAAGCTGAGACTGAGGGGTAGACGTATCTTGCGCGTAACTACCCTCCCGACGGGCTTTGCCCGCCACCCTCCCTGACAAGGGAGGGTCAGAAATATGAATCACATGTCGATTCTCATTGTCGAAGAATCATCTTTTTTTGTCATCCTGAGGAATCCCGCAGGGATGATGAAGGATCCTAAAGATTCTTCAACTTTGCCTCAGAATGACACACGAAGCCGGAATTGACGTGCTTTTTGTGCTGTGCTACAATCAAAACCGGGTTTAGACGGTCTGTGTCCTGTACTTTTGGGGCTGTTTCGGGTATGATTATGTGCAGAAAGGAGGGGGAGCGATGGATTTACAGAAGATCGGCGCGTGCTTACGTGACCTTCGCAAAGAGAAAGGACTGACGCAGGAACAGCTTGCAGAGCGGTTCAACGTCTCGCAACGCACCGTTTCCCGCTGGGAGACCGGCAGCGTGACGCCCGATCTCGACGTGCTTCTGCAGCTTGCGGCTTTTTACGAAGTCGATCTCCGTACCATGCTGGACGGCGAACCCGTTAAGGCGCAAATGACTCCGGAAACAAAAGAAACCGTGCAGCAGATCGTAATTTTCGATCAAGTGATAAGAGAGCGAGCGTTAAGAGAGAGAAGAATCCGGATCTGGGCGGGCAGTTACCTTGCCGGATGCTTTTTGAATATCCTTATTTCTTTGATCGCTTTTAACAGCAGTATACTGGTCGTATTCGGACCGCTATCCCCATTCTACTGTATTGCAGCGGACTACGGCGAAAACGGCGAATTGATATACATTGCTTATTTATTATTCCTGATCGCTTTTGCAACGTTTGCTTATACGATGACGTTTGTAAAAGGAAAAGGAATGTGGTTCCTGATCCTTCGCTGCATCGATATTTCCGCGTGTCTTATCCTATTTTTGTTTGAGCCGGATATTGAAGCAGAAGCGGAACACTGGTGCGGTCTTGCCATACAAGTCATTCATGCGGCGGTATTCTTCTTTATCAATTATTTCTGGAAACGTGAGAAGAAGACGAAAGTGCGGACGCAGGCGGTATAGCGAAACAAACAGAATCCCACTCGCAAAAAAGACGCTCAACAGAGCGCCTTTTTGCGTGATCCGGTTATTCTCCGACGATTTTCTTTGCAAAGGTGTTGTCGACCAGCGCGGAGAACGCCGGACGGCCGGACAGTTCGCCGTTGAAGTCGATGACCGTGAGCAGACGCTCGTAGTCCGCTTCCTGCATGATCGGGTTTTTCTTCCACGAGTCCGTCTCGCGGTACGACTTGACGACGGCCATCAGGCTTTCGAGCGAGGCGTCGGGGAAGTACGGCTGCATCGCCTTTGCGGCGTCCGCGTCGCTCGCCGTTTCGATCCATTGCTGCGCCTTATAGATCGCGCGGAGGAACGCTTCGATGCGCTCGGGATGCTCGCGGATCATCTTCTGCGAGGCAAAGTAGCAGGTGTACGGCACCTCGCCGGATTCGAGTCCGATGTTCGCCACGATATAGCCCTTGCCCGCCTTCTGGAACTCCGTCGCGGTCGGCTCGAACAGCGTCACATAATCGCCTTCGCCGCCCTCGAACGCGCCCGCCATCAGATTGAACTGGATCGAGTCGATGATCGTGCAGTTTTCGCCGTCGATGAGCCCGTTCTGCGCCATCACCCAGCGCAGCGTCATGATCGGCATGCCGCCGGCGCGTCCGCCGATGATCGTCTTGCCCTTGAGCGCATCCCAGGAAAAGTGCTCGGCGGGTTCGCGGGCGATCAGGAACGATCCGTCGCGCTTGGTCAGCTGTCCCACGATGACCGGATGATCCTCCTTGCCCTCGTTCATCACGTAGACGCCGGTCTCGGGACCGGCAAGGCAGAGGTCGGCTTCGCCGGAAAGCAGGGCGGTCATCGCCTTTTCGCTGCCGCCGGAGGTCGTGATCTCCACGTTCAGTCCCTCCTCGGTAAAGAATCCCATCGAAAGGGCGATATACTGCGGCGCATAGAAGACCGACCGCGTGACCTCGTGCAGCTGCATCGTCACGGTTTCGGGCGCCGCGTCCCTGCAGGCGAGCGGCAGCAGCAACAGCAGAAGTCCCAGCAGGATCGAAAACGTTCGTTTCATTCAAGTTCCTCCTCATTCGTTTTTTGCATTCTATTCGCAATGCGAAAAAACTGTGATTTTCTTTGTTTGGGGTTTGCTTTTGCGAAACGGATACGATATAATACAAATCGGAGGTGAATGCAATGGAAAACAGAGGCGATACGCAGCAATTCACCGTGCCCAAGGAAGCACGGACGGCGCGTGATGTATTGATGACCGTCTATGCAGCGATGCGCGAAAAGGGCTACGATCCGGTCAACCAGATCGTCGGATACCTGCTTTCGGGCGATCCCACCTACATCACCAGCCACAACAACGCGCGCTATCTCATTTTGCGCATGGAACGCGACGAGCTCATCGAAGAGCTGGTCCGCTTCTACGTGGAGCAGCATTGAAGGAACGCATGGTCGCGCTCGACGTCGGCGACAAACGCATCGGCGTCGCGGTCTCCGACCCGTTGTGGATCACCGCACAGGGCGTAGAAACCTACTGGCGGACGGAGAGCGTCAAAAAGGACGTTGCCCACATCGTCGAACTTCTCGGACGGTACGCTCCGTGCCGTCTTCTTTTGGGTTTGCCGATGAACATGAACGGCACGATCGGCGAGCAGGGCGAGAAGGTGCAGCGCTTTGCCGAAGCGATCCAGAAGCAATGGGACGGCGAGCTGCTCTTTTTTGACGAACGCTTAACCACCATGGCGGCGCGGCGCGTGCTCGTCGATGCGGATATCTCCCGCGGGAAGCAGAAGAAGGTCATCGACAAGCTGGCCGCGGTGCTGATTTTGCAGGGCTATATGGATTCGCACCCGAACGGATGAGCCGTTCGGTCGAAAAAACAGGTTTTCATACGACCGGTTTTCAGCTTCCGCCTAAAACCGTCCGGTATCCGGGCGGCGGAAGCTGCGAGGTGTCAAATTCACCGCACATGTCGCTGAATTTGACGGATTTGTGTGATGCTGCGCCCCCTCTTGCGGGACGAACGGTTGAACAGGATCGTCATGGAGACGCGACACCTCATCAGTCACCTGAAGGTGACAGCTTCCCCTCAAGTAACCACTGATTTAATCATTGAACGAGATGTGGTATAATGGTTACAATAGGAGGGCGAAGAAATGGGACAGCAATTGAGTTTTACAGATATAGAATACAGCAAGCGGAGAAGAACCACGAAGCGAGAAGAATTTCTAAACAAGATGGACAGGATTCTCCCGTGGAAAGAATGGGTTGAACTAGTGCGACCGTATTATGCTTCAGGCAAACGCGGTCGTCCGCCAATG
>JAFRRO010000019.1 GCA_017428025.1 Clostridia bacterium | reverse complement strand
TAATCTTCCTTGCTTTACATTATAATTGCGTTGTGGTTGTTTATTATTCACACAAATATTATACCACATAGCAAAGACTCCCGGGACTTTTTCCCGAGAGTCTTGCTATTTCTGATTGGGACTTTTTTAACGGCCCCTTTGTTTTTTGCTGCGGGAGAGAAAAAAGTTTTTCCGGTTTTAATTTCGTTTTAGGAAGCGCGGGTATGATGATGCCATCAAAGAAAGCGAGGACACGCAAATGGAAAGCATTCAAACGCCGATCACCGTTATGAAACGGTACGAATGGAAGTATATCCTGAGCGCGGCGCAGACGGATGCATTCGTCGCGCGCCTCGAGGGACACATGGAGCCGGACGCATACGGACTGACCACGATCGCGTCGCTCTACTACGACACGCCGGACTACCGGCTGATCCGCGAATCGATCGAGAAGCCGGAGTTCAAGGAAAAGATCCGCCTTCGCGCCTACGGCCGTGCAACCGACCGCACGCCGGTATATCTCGAACTCAAGCGCAAGGCGTACGGCATCGTGTACAAGCGCCGCGTGCAGGCGACGGTGCCGGAGGCGGAGCAGTTCTTTTCCGGAACGCTGAACCTCGACGAGAACGGACAGATCGACCGCGAGATCACGTACATCCGCGATTACTATCACACGCTCGTTCCCGCGTGCATGATCCTGTACGACCGCACTGCATACTGCGAGCCGGACGGCGATCTGCGTCTCACGATCGACCGCAACCCGCGCTACCGCGTCGATGCGTTCCGCTTCGACAGCGATCCGGTCGGAAAGCCGCTGCTGCAGACGGGCGACACGATCCTGGAACTGAAGGTGCAGGACGTGATTCCGCTGTGGCTGGTGCAGATCCTGTCGGACCTCAACATCAAGCGGGGAAGCATTTCGAAGTACGGAGAAGCGTTCCGCCGCGAGCATTTGCTTGCAATTTGAGAGAAAGGATGATATATAATGTTTGAATCGATTTATTCTTCGACCGTTACCGCGTCGCAGTTTTTCCTGATGGCGGGCGTCGCCGTGCTGTGCGGCGTGCTGTTTGCGATCATTATGGCAAGGCGTGTGCGCTCCAGCAAGCGCTTCTTCATCGTCGTTTCGCTGATCCCGTTCGTCGTCGGCGCGGTCATCACGTTCGTGAACGGCAACATCGGCGCGGGCGTCGCGATCGGCGGCGCGTTCAGCTTGATCCGGTTCCGCTCGGCGCAGGGCTCGGCGGACGAGATCGCGGCGATCCTGATCGCCATGGGCGCGGGCATCGCGTTTGGCATGGGATACCTTGCGTACGGCGTGATCATCCTGCTCTCGCTCGCGCTGCTGTATTTCCTGTTCGCATCGCTGAAGCTGTTCGACAGCAAGACGATGCAGGAGGAACGGCTTTTGAAGATCACAGTACCCGAATCGCTCGAGTACACGGACATGTTCGACGACACGTTCGCGCGCTACCTAAAGAGCAGCGAGCGCCTCGGCGTCAAGACGACGGGGATGGGTTCGATGTTCCGCCTGTCGTATCTGGTTCGCATGAAGGACCAGAAGGAGGAAAAAGCGTTCATCGACGAATTGCGCACCCGAAACGGAAACCTCGAAATCTCCCTGCTTCCGTACAGCGAGCAGCAGGGACAGCTCTAAGGCACAATGCCGGAAAGGAAACAGCCATGAAACGGAACTTGAGACTTCTTGCAGCAGCGGTCGCCCTGCTTTTGTCGGCGGCATGTTCGTTCGGGAGCGTCGCGGCGACGGTACCCGATTCGCAATCGGAGCAGATCGCAGTCGTCGCAGGCGAAGATACGATCGTCCGGGACGCGGATGCGAGCGCAGCGGTCGCGGACAGCACGCCGCTCGCCGATCCGGCCGATGAAACGAAGGTCAGCACCGACGACTTTTCGGTCAGCGGTGAGTCGGGCGAGATCCTGCCGGACGGTTCGGTTTACACGATCACCGCGGCGGGCGAGTACACGCTCTCCGGCGCGCTCAGCGACGGGCAGATCGTCGTGAATGTCGGCGAGGACGACGAGGTCAAGCTGATTCTCGACGGCGCTTCGATCGCGTGCAGCTTCGGCGCGCCGATCCGCGTCGACAGCGCGGGCGACGTGACGGTCAAGGCGGAAAAGGATACGTACAACACGGTCACCGACCTGCGCACCGGCAGCGCGGAGAACGTCGAGGACGATGCGGCGATCTTCTCTTCGAGCGATCTGAAGCTCGCGGGAACCGGGACGCTGATCGTCGAGACCGCGTTTGACAACGGCGTCAAGTCGAAGGACGATCTGTCCGTCAAGAACCTGACGCTCAAGGTCAGCGCGAGCGGCAACGCTCTGAAGGGCAACGATTCGGTCGAGATCAAGTCCGGCAATCTCATCCTGATCTCTACCGCGTCCGACGGCGTCAAAACCGAGAATTCCGACGTCTCGTCCAAGGATAAGCAGCGCGGCACCGTCTCGATCACGGGCGGACAGGTCGACATCTATGCGGCGTGCGACGGCATCAGCGCGGCGTACAACGTCGAGATTTCCGAGGAGGAATCGTGCGTCGTCAACATCTATACCGCATCCTATGCCGAGGAAAACGCGAGCGCGGCGGTTTCGGAGCGCTATCTCATTGTACCCGGCTCTTTGTACACCGAAGCATGCGACTACTACGCATACCTCTACAACGACGACGATGCGGCGGGCGTATACGTGAAGTGCACCTATGAGACGATGATCTACGGCGGACGCACCCCGTATTACGGACTGGTGTTCCGGCTTGCGGACGGCTATTCGAACATTCTGTTCCACATGGTGGACAGCGGCGCGACGCCCGACGGCGAGAACTATAAGGCGTCGACCGCGGGCGAGACCGTCAACGCGGCGATGAACGGGTACCTGATCACCTCGGTTTCCGGCGGTCTGATCGCCGGTGACTGGGTGCAGATCTCCGACGGCGGTGATTCGTCCAAGACGACCTATTCGTCCAAGGGCGTGAAGGCGGAGAACGAGATCATCATCGACGGCGGCGTCATCACCGTTTATGCGGGCGACGACGGTCTGCACGCGAACGGCGGCACCGCTTTGGAAAACGGCGAGACGGGTCTCGGCAGCATCACGGTCAACGGCGGCGAGCTCACGATCACCAGCGCGGACGACGGCATGCACGCCGACAACGCGCTTACGATCAACGACGGCACGGTCCTGATCGTCGAATCGCACGAAGGGCTCGAAGGCAATACCGTCACGCTGAACGGCGGCACGGTGTACGTCGACGCGGATGACGACGGGATCAACGCCTGCAAAGGCGCGGAGACGCCGATGGTGTACATCAACGGCGGGTTCGCCCAGATCCGCACCGGCGCGGGCGACACCGACGCGATCGACTCCAACGGCAGCTTCGCGATGCGCGGCGGCACGGTGCTCGTGCTCGGCGGCTCGCAGAACGGCGGCATGTCCGGTTCGGTCGACGTGGACGGCACGGTCACGGTCACGGGCGGCACGATCGTCGCTCTCGGCGGCATTTGCCAGATCCCGCAGTCCGGCTCGGTCAATACCTACGTTTCGAGCGGCACGCAGTTTTCCGAAGGCGCGTATACCTTAAAGGATGCGAGCGGCAGCACGATCTTCTCGTTCTCGCTGAGCGGTTCGTACAGCTCCTGCTGGATCGCGTCCGACGCGTTTGCGCTCAACGGTTCCTATGCGGTGGAGAAGGACGGCTCGACCTTGTTTTCCTGGACGCAGTCGTCCTCGACCGAGGGCGCATCCGGCAATTACGGCGGCTTCGGCGGCTTCGGCGGCGGCGGTCACGGCGGCGGTCACGGAAGAAGATAACAAAAAACACCTCCGGGTGGGTGTGCCGGAGATGTCGGCTGCCGCAGGCGTTACGCCTGCGGCGGCTATTTTTTTATCGTTCGCTGAATACGGCTTCGACGGTCAGGGATGCGCCGTCGTTCGATCCGGCATGAATCCTGCCGCCGTGCATCTCCGTCACCGCTTTGGCGATGGCGAGCCCGAGCCCGAATCCGCCGGTCTCCGAATTGCGCGAGCTGTCTGCGCGATAGAACCGGTCGAACAGACGGTCGGCGTTTCCCTTTTCAATGTTTTCTGCGCTGTTGGTGACCGAAAGGCGGATCTGCTTGCCGCTCTTTTTGAGCATCAGGACGATCGAACCGCTCTCCGGCGAGTACTTCATGGCGTTGTCGAGCAGGATCGAAACGAGCTTGCGGATCGATTTTTCGTCGCCCTTGAGGGTCAGAAGCGGGGCAATTTCGGTCTCGAAAGTCTTGCCCTGCGTGCGCGCGACCGACCGGAACGGCTGCGCGGTCTCCTCGACGACCTCGGACAGCGGGAAGTCCAGCATCTGCGGCTTCGCGGTCTCCTCGGTCTTGGAAAGGAAGATCAGATCGTTGGTCAGCGTGGCGAGCCGATCCGCTTGGCGGCGGATGTCGTTGAGCCATTCGCTGTCCGGCACGTCCGCTTCGAGCACGTCGGCGTCCGCGCGGATGATCGTGATCGGCGTTTTCAGCTCGTGACCGGCGTCGGTGATGAATTGCTTTTGCTTTTCATAGCTTTGCGCGATCGGCTGCACGACCCTGCCGGAGATCAGAAGCAGCAGCAGGAAAACGGTTGCAAAGCCCGCGAGCGAAATGAGACAGCTGGTCAGCAGAAAGTCGCGGGCGGTATTCAGCTCCATCTCGCGGTTCAGGAAAATCCAGCGCATGCCGTCGTCCGTCGGGATGCCGAGATAGCGGTAATCGTTCGAAAACCCGCGGCGTCTGCCCGCGTTCGCCGCGTCGACCGCCATCGAAAGCGCCGTTTTTTCATCGACGGTGACGACGTTGCGAAGATCGACTTCCGCGACCTCGCCGTCGTCGGACAGCAGCACCGAGAAGTAGCGCGACTGGTACGGACGCTCGCCCGAATAGTCGTGCCGCGTGCCGGGCGTCTTGCCGCCGGGCGGCTCCGAGCCGTCCTTTCTTCCGAACGTAAAGTGGTTCGGCGCGTTGCCGTCGAGCTCGGAGAGCGTATCGAGCGTGTCGTCCGCCTCGCGCACCAGACTGCGGTAGTTCAGAATGTTGATGACGAAGATCAGCACGGCGAGCACGATGAACAGCGAGAGCATCGCCGCCAGCACGAACTTTCTCCGGAGCTTTTTAATCATGGTCCACCTCCAGATAGTATCCGGCGCCGCGCTGCGCCTTGATCTTCACGTTCGCGCCGACCGCGTCGAGCTTCTTGCGCAGATACGAAATGTACACCCAGACGACGTTCAGCTCGGCTTCGCTTTCATATCCCCAGATGCGGTCCATGAACGCGTCGGTCGAGAGCAGCCGTTTCGGGTTCCGCATCAGCATTTCCAGCATCTGGAATTCCTTTCCGGCAAGCTTGAACTGTCCGTCGGGCCCCTTCAGGTCGTACGTCGCGACGTCCAGCGTCAGGTTTCCGACGCAAAGCTTCGTATCGGTCTGTACCGCGGCCTGCCGCGTCATTACGCGAATGCGCGCCAGAAGCTCCTTGGTGTCGAACGGCTTCGTCAGATAATCGTTCGCGCCGGAATCGAGCCCGAACACCTTGTCGTCGATCTCGGAACGCGCGGTCAGCATCAGCACCGGCGTCTTGTTTCCGGCTTCGCGCATGCGCTTCAGGACCGTGAAGCCGTCGACCTTCGGCATCATCACGTCGAGGATCACGCCGTCGTAGTTCTCGGTCGCAAGGTAATCCAAAGCGTCCGCGCCGTTGTAGACCGCGTCGACGGAATAGTTGTTCTTTTTCAGAATCGCGCACACCGCGCGCGACAGCGATTTTTCGTCCTCCGCGAATAACAGACGCATACCGCTCCTCCCGAATCTGCTTTTCCCAATCATATCATAGTTTTCCGAAAAAAGCATCAAAAACTTTGTCCCGGTTTAGGTTCGTTTAGGGTTAACGTTGTACGATACAGACAAGAAAAAGAGAGGTGAAGCATATGAAGATACCCAGATACGGTTTTGCGGTCCTGTTCGGGCTTGCGCTGCTGGCGTTTACCGGATATCTCCTCGCCGATACGTTTCTGATCAAGCGTGTGTATACGACCGCGGGGGAGGAACCTGCGGCGCAGACGGTTTCGACGCAAGCCGCAGAAGAATCGGACGAAATCGCAATCGTCACGGCGGAACCGGACGAAGCATCCCCGACGGAGGAACCGGCGCAGGCGGCGGAGCCGGTCACGACCGATACGACGTATTCGGACGGAAACATCTCCGTGCAGCTCTCGACGTACCGGCTCTTGGAAACGACGGTCTACGTCGCGGATGTGCGACTCTCCTCGGCGGATTATCTCAGGACCGCGCTTGCCGAGAACAGCTACGGACGCAACATCACCGAAAAAACCTCCAGCATGGCGTCCTCGGTCAATGCGATCCTTGCGATCAACGGCGACTACTACGGCGCGCAGCGATCCGGCTACGTGATCCGCAACGGCGTGCTGTACCGCAGCACATCGGGCGGCGGCGAGGACCTTGTGATCTATGCGGACGGTTCGTTCGGCATCATCAACGAGGATGACGTGACCGCAGAGGAACTGCTCGCGTCCGGCGCGCGGAACGTGCTCAGCTTCGGTCCGGCGCTTGTGGAAGACGGCGAAATTGCCGTTTCGGAGAACGACGAGGTGGGCAGGGCGATGGCAAGCAATCCGCGCACGGCGATCGGCGTGATCGACGATCTGCACTATGTGTTCGTCGTGGCGGACGGACGCACCAGCGACAGCGACGGACTGTCCCTCCATGAGCTTGCGACATTCCTGCAGTCGATCGGCTGCAAGACCGCCTACAACCTCGACGGCGGCGGCTCATCCTCGATGGTGTTTCTCGGAACGCTCGTCAACAATCCCGCAAACGGCAGAAAATCCAGCGAAAGGAGCGTGAGCGACATTGTCTACATCGGTTACGGCGCGTAAGCTGAATCCGCAGCAAAAGCTGATTCTCTGCGACCTTTTCGCAGCGCTGTTCTGCGCCCTGTTCGGCGCGGTCTACGAGTTGTTCAGTCACGGCGTGTATGCCTACGGCATGCTCTACGCCTTCGCGTTCCCGCTCGCGCTCGGCGTGCTGCCGCTGCTGCTTCTCACGATGCTGCGCGCGCCGTATCCGAACCGCTTTGCGCGGAACGCATACCATGCGGGGATCGCGGCGCTGACCGTCGGCAGCCTCGTCTCCGGCGCGCTCGAAATCTACGGCACGACGAACCCGCTCACGTGCGTGTACTGGATCGCGGGCGGCATTCTGACCGCGCTCGGCGCGGCGGTCTATCTCGTTTCGCTTTCGAAAAACAGACCGGAGATCACGGCGCAACGCGATTGCAGGCCCGGAAGATGAGAGCGGCAAGCTGTCCGGGCTCCATATCGAATCCGCGCTTGATCCATTCCATGATCATGTGCACGCTGCCCTGCATCAGAAAACACAGCAGATACGGTTCTTCCTCGGCGGCGCAGGACAGGGGAATGTTGAAACGCAGATGATTCAGCATATTCTGAATAAAACGGCTGCGGAACCCCTCGCTGTCCGCATCGACGAACAGGATGCGGAACAGGGACGCATTGCTCTTGATGTAGTTTAAAAACGTTTCGATCATGCCCGGCGCGTCAGCGGTGGGCTTTACGTTTTTCAGGGTTTCGAGCGTCTTCTGATACACCTCGTTTTCCACATCCGCAAGCAGGGCGAACTGATCGGTATAGTGCAGATAAAAGGTCGTGCGGTTCAGATCCGCCTGTTCGCAGATCTCCTTGATCGTGATTTCATTGAACGGCTTTTCCTGCATCAGCTCAATCAATGCCGTTCGCAAGAGCAGGCGCGTCATCTGCGCGCGCCGGTTGTTTTTGACTGCCATATGTTCCTCCCGTCAATTTTCGCAATCCTGTTTGAATTTCAACAGATCCGATCCGAATGTCGATGTCACGACATTCTTAAAACATCTGCTGATTGTAATATCAACACGGTGTCGATATAATAATACCAGGAAACAAACCATTTGTCAATATCACACGGGAGGGACGCAACATGAAGGTATTTATGATCGGCGGAACGGGGCTTCTGGGCTCGGAAGCGGCGAAAGAATTGATTGCAAGAGGGCACGAGGTATCGTCTCTGGTGCTGCCGCCGCTGCCGCAGGGCGCGGTGCTGCCGCCCGAAATGAAGCTCGAATTCGGCAACTATCTCGAGATGAGCGACGAGGAGTTGAAAAAGCATCTAAAAGGCTGCGAGGGCTTTGTGTTTGCGGCGGGCGTGGACGAGCGCGTGGAAGGTCCCGCGCCGATCTACAATCTCTACAAGAAATACAACATCGATCCGGTCAAGCGGCTGCTTTCTCTCTGCCGCGAATGCGGCGTAAAGCACGTGGCAATCTGCGGCTCCTATTTCTCCTATGCCGCCAAGAAATGGCCGGAAAAGGAGCTTACAAAATGGCATCCGTATATCAGAAGCCGCATCGACCAGGAGGAAGCGGCGATGGCGTTTGCCGATGATATGGACGTTGCGGTGCTGGAGCTTCCGTACATCTTCGGTACGCAGCCGGGCAGAAAACCGGTGTGGGTGTTCCTCGTCGAAAACGTCATGAGCATGAAGAAGGTGACCATGTACCCGAAGGGCGGTTCGACGATGGTGACCGTGCATCAGGTCGGACAGGCGATCGCGGGCGCGATCGAACGCAACCGCGGCGGCAACTGCTACCCGATCGGCTGCTACAACCTGACGTGGGTGGAGCTTTTGAAGATCGTCCATAAGTACCTCGGCTGCCCGGACAAGAAGATCGTCACGATCCCGAACTGGATGTACGCGATCGGCGGCAGAAAGATCATGAAGGAGCAGAAACAGCACAACATTCAGGGCGGGCTTCATATGGTGAAGTTCACCGACATCATGTGCTCGAACCTGTTCATCGACAAGTCCGAGGGCTGCGAATTCCTCGGCGTGACCGACGACGACATCGACGCGGCGATCGGCGACAGCATCCTTCTCTGCAAGGACGTCATCGAAAAGAAAACCGCCGTGCTCGGCATGAAGGGAGAATGAGATGCAGGTATTGCTGACAGGCGCAGCGGGCGGCATGGGCTTTGAAAGCTTCAAGGCGATGCTTCCCGATCTGGCTACGCTCTATAACCTCGTGATCCTTGTGCGTGACAGCGAGAAAAACCGCAAGCTTTTTGCACCGTATGCGGAGCAGAAGGGCTTGACTATCGTCTGGGGCGATCTTTTGAACAAGGACGATGTGCGCAAGTGCATTGAGCAATCGGACATCGTGCTGCACATCGCGGCGTTCGTCTCTCCGCAGGCGGACTATTTTCCCAAGAAGGCGATGCAGAACAACTACGGCTCGACGCGCAACCTGATCGAAGCGATCAAGGACACAGGCAAGACGGACACCTGCAGGTTCGTCTATATCGGCACCGTCGCGGAGACCGGCGACCGCATGCCCCCGATCCATTGGGGCAGAGTCGGCGATCCGATCAAGCCGAGCATGTTCGACTACTATGCGGTATCCAAGGTCGCCGCGGAGCGCTATGTGATCGAAAGCGGACTCAAGTATTGGGTGAGCCTCCGTCAGACCGGCATCATCGGTCCCGCGATGGCGAAGATCCGCGACGCGATCCAGTTCCACAACTGCCTCGACAACGTGCTGGAATACGCCTCCGACCGCGACAGCGGCAGATTGATGCGCAATCTCGCGGCATTCGAAGCGGACGGCACGCTCGACGGCGCGTTCTGGGGACATATCTACAACATCGGCGGCGGAGAAGCCTGCCGCGTCGATACGCTGACGATGTACAAGCTCATGTACGGCGAGATCGGCATCCAAAACATCGACTATGTGATCGATCCCAAGGTCAACGCCACGCGCAACTTCCACGGGCAGTACTATCTCGATTCGGACAAGCTCGAAGACTATCTGCACTTCCGTTCCGACAGCATGCAGTATTTTTACGATGCGTATCTCAAGGAGCTCGGCGCGGCAAAGCCGTTCGGCAAGATCATCTGCAAGCTCCCCGGCGGGCAGAAGCTGATGGGAGCCATCATCAAGAGCACGTTCAAAAAGCTTTTGAACGGCGAACACGGCACCAAGCATTGGATAGACGCGAACATGGAGGATCATATCGAGGCGTACTGGGGCAGCAGAAAGGCATGGGAAGCGCTCCCGGAGAAGACCTCCGAGATGGATCATTTCACCGATTGGAACACGGTCGTGCATATTGACCACGGCTACGACGAATCGAAGCCCGAAAGCGAGCTCACTTTCGAGGACATGCAGGGCGCGGCGACCTTCCGCGGCGGCAGGCTGCTTTCCGAAACGATGGAAAAAGGCGATTGGAAGACCAAGCTTCGTTTCCGCTGTGCGTTCGGGCACGAATTCGAGGCAAGCCCGCGGCTTGTGCTGGAGGGCGGTCACTGGTGCCCCGTTTGCGAGCGCAAGAGCTGGAACTACGGCGCCCGCGCCAAGGTCGATCCGTTCTTCGCGCAGGTCTGGGATCCGCTGCACGAGCCGGACGAGCTGCGCGAGTACCCGAAGGAAGTCACGGAACTGGACGTATAACGGACGGCAGACAGGTCTGCAAAGATTTTCTCTTGATATACAGGCGCTGCCGGGTGTATAATCATCCTGCAGAACAGCTTCGGGGAGACGGTTGGATGAAACGCTTGAAGGAAAAACCATGGTTCAATTACGCGGTCGCCGCATGCATCGCGGTCATTCTGTATGTCGTATTGACGCATCTTCCGGGCGTTCGGGAGGGCGTCGGGACATTCCTCGGGTATTTCAGACCGGTGATCCTCGGCTGCGTGATCGCATATCTCATCAATCCGCTGTCAAAGCTGTATGAGCGCAGCGTGTTCCGCCGCATCAAAAAGGAGAAAACGCGGGAAGCCTTATCCACCGTTCTTGCGTTTGTGACGGTGATCCTGTTCCTCGCGCTGCTGCTGTTGATCCTGATTCCGCAGCTGATCGAAAGCGTCAGCCTGTTCGTTGCAAATCTGGACGGTTACGCGGCGACGATCAACGACATGTTCGACCGCATCGGCGTCTCCGCTTCGACGCTGAATCTGGACCATTTCATCAGCTCCTCCGAAGCGATCCTTGAGACGGTTACGGACTACATCAAGAACAACCTCAACACGATCCTTTCGATGTCGGTCAGCGCCGGAAAGGGCGTGGTGGTGTTCCTGATCGCTTTTCTGCTGTCGATCTATCTGCTCAGCGGAAAGCGCCGTTTGAAGGACGGCGGAAATCGCCTGCTCAAAGCGCTCGTCAGCGAGAGCAGATATGAGAAGATCAAGGATTTCTTCGCAAAGAGCCACAAGATCTTCAACCGCTATATCGCGTTCAATCTGCTGGACAGCCTGATCATCGGGATCGTGAACGCGCTCTTTATGACGATCCTCGGCATGCCGTACGTCGGTCTCGTGTCCTTCGTGGTCGCGGTCACCAACCTGATCCCGACCTTCGGACCGGTCATCGGCGCAGGCATCGGCGGGTTCGTGCTCGTACTGGTCAAGCCGTGGTACGCGCTCGCGTTTCTGATCTTCACGGTGGTTTTACAGTGCGTCGACGGCTATCTCATCAAGCCCAAGCTGTTCGGAGATTCCCTCGGCGTTTCGGGACTCTGGATTCTGATCGGCGTGGTGATCGGCGGCAGGATGTTCGGCATCGTCGGCATCCTCCTTGCGATCCCCGGCGTTGCGATCCTGGATATGCTGTACCGGGAATACTTCATGCCCTGGCTGGAGGCAAGACGCAAATCGAAAGACGATTCACAAACCGAACACACGGAGGGGTAATTTCATACAATGCGAGCCGAAGCAACGCGCTTCGGCTCTTTTCTTGCATCACGGGACGCGATATGGTAAACTGTTGCCATCAATCGGGGCATGGACGGCGGGAGAATGGAACAGACGGCGAATCGGATCGGGATTTATGTCTTTTCGGGCACGGGGAACACCCTAAAATGCGCAAAGGCGCTTGAAACGGCATTGACGGAACAGGGCGTTCCGGTCCGCCTTCACGAAATCGCGGACGGATCGGAGACGGTGACGGAGCGCGATCTTGTGCTCTGCTATCCGGTCTACGGCTTCAATATGCCGCGCATTTTGAAAACCTTCTGCCGCAATCTTGCGATAGGCGGGAACGTCTGGTTTTTGAAAACCTCCGGCGAGCCGCTGCATCTGAACGACAATTCCTCCGCACAAATGATTCGCATTCTCAAAAAGAAAGGGTACCGGATCAAGGGCGAGTTCCACTATATCATGCCCTACAACATGGTCTTCCGGCACACGGACGAGCTGGCGTCATTGATGTGGCAGACGGCAAAGGAGCGCATTCCCGACGCGGCAAAGAAGATCGCAGCCGGGGAAGAAACGCCGGTCGTTGCGCCGCTTTCCGCAAAGTTCGTCTCCGCGCTCTACCGCATTGAGCATTGGTTCTATCCCCGTAACGGCAGACTGTTTCGCGTCGATCCGAAGAAATGCGTGCATTGTCAAAAATGCGTCAAAAACTGTCCGACCAAGAACATCACGTATGCGGACGGCAAATTCCGTTTCGGCAAACACTGCATCGGCTGTGTGCGCTGCTCGTTCCGCTGTCCGACCGGCGCGATCCATATCGGGCTCATCGACTTCATGCGCGTCAACGGTCCCTACGATTTCACCCGCGATCCCGCATCCGCAGTGCCCGGACGCTTCCTAAAAGCATCCTACGAGCGCTATTTTGCCGACCGGCGGGACTGAGGCGGCGGGGCTTCTTCTGCCGAAAACTGCGCGCTTTCCGCTTCTTCGGGACACGGAAGCGCGTCTGTATCTTGACAACAATCGTCAGGATGGACTATAATATCGTTAATTGAATAAAGCAGTCGGTGCCTTTGCTCCAAAGGGGACAAAGGGTAAAAGGGAAACAGGTGAAACGCCTGTGCGAACTCGTCACCGTATGCGGATCGGCGTCGTCACGCAATACAGCCACTGAGAAATCGGGAAGGCGACGGCGCCATATGCCGCGAGCCGGGAAACCTGCCGAATGCTTGGTACGGGAAAAGCTGATTTTCCAAATCACGAGGGATTGATTGTGTACCATGCTCCTGCTTTGGGGGCGCTCTATGTACGCAGTCTCTTTACCGTTCGGTAAGGAGCTTTTTTCGTGCCGTGACTTTTGTCGTGTGAGGCATTCACATAGAGTTGGGAAAAACCCAAAAGACAGGAGGAAACAAGATGAAAAAGACGATTGCAATGCTGGTTGCGGCGATCATGCTGTTCGGCGTGTTTGCGGCATGCACGGGCACGCAGCCCGAAGCGGAACCGACGGCGGAACCGGCAAAGGCGGATGAACCGGCGCCCGAGCCCGCGGGCAAGACCGATGCGGAACTGGCGGCGGAGTGCGCGGCGCTGATCGACGCGATCTACGTGCAGGAGCGCACGGACGAAACCGACGCGCAGTGCGCGGCCGCAAAGGCGGCGTGGGATGCGCTCAGCGATGCGCAGAAGGAGCTTGTCGAGGGTGAGGAAGCCGATCCCGATTACTTCGGCAGAGACACCGGCGACGCGTCGAAGGACGATCCGAAGAACGCGGACGGCATCGGTGAAAACGAGCTGCTGGTCGTGAGCTTCGGCACGTCGTTCAACGAAAGCCGTGCGGAGGACATCGGCGGCATCGAAGCGGCGCTTGAGAGCGCATATCCCGACTGGTCGGTGCGCAGAGCGTTCACCGCGCAGATCATCATCAACCACGTGCAGGCGCGCGACGGCGAATTCATCGACAACATGGATCAGGCGCTCGAACGTGCGGTCAGCAACGGCGTCAGGAACCTCGTGGTCCAGCCGACGCACCTGATGCAGGGCGCAGAGTACGACGAGCTGTGCGAAGCGGTCGCGAAGTATGCGGACAAGTTCGAATCCGTCAAAATCGCGCTGCCGCTTCTGGGCACCGTCGGCAAGGATGCGGCGGAGGTCAACGCGGACAAGGAAGTCGTTGCAAAGGCGATCACGGCGGAAGCGGTGAAGGCTGCGGGCTATGAAACGCTCGAAGCGGCGGAAGCGGACGGCGTTGCGTTCGTGTTCATGGGACACGGCACCTCGCACACGGCGAAGGTCACCTACACCCAGATGCAGAACATGATGAACAGCCTCGGCTATCAGAACGTATTCATCGGCACGGTCGAGGGCGAGCCCGAAGAGACGTCCTGCGAGGCGGTCATCGAGGCGGTCCGCGCGGCGGGCTACACCAAGGTCATTCTTCGCCCGCTGATGGTCGTTGCAGGCGATCACGCAAACAACGACATGGCGGATCCCGACGATCCCGAATCGTGGCTCTCCATGTTCACGGCGAGCGGTCATTTCACCGAAATCAAGACGCAGATCGCCGGTCTCGGCAGGATTGCAGACGTGCAGGCGCTGTACGTTGCGCATACTGGCGACGCGATCAAGGGCGAATAATCCCGTTGTAAAGGAAGGAAACCTATGAGACGAACCGTTGTACTGCTGCTTGCAGCCGCGATGCTTGCGATGTCTTTCGCCGCATGCGGCAAAACCGCGGAGCCGGAAAAGCCCGTCGAGACCGAAGCGCCCGAATCGAAGATCGATCTTCCGGACGGCGTGTATGCGGCGGAGTTCAAGACCGACGGATCGATGTTTCACGTCAACGAGGCGCATCACGGAAAAGGCGTTCTGACGGTCAAGGACGGCAAGGCGACGATCCACATCACGCTGCCGTCCAAGAACACCGTAAACCTGTATCTGGGACTTGCGGAGGACGCGAAAAAGCCCGGCGCCGTGCTGCTTGAGCCGACGCTCGATACCGTGACGTACGACGACGGCATGACCGAGGAGGTCTACGGCTTCGACGTTCCGGTTCCGGTCATCGGCGAGGAGTTCGATCTTGCGCTGGTCGGCACAAAGGGCAAATGGTACGATCATAAGGTGATCGTTCTGAATCCGGTTCCGCAGGAATGATCGCGGACGGAGACACAAACAGAAACAGGCGGCACGGCGGATCCTTCGGGATGCCGCGCCGCCGGTTTTCATACGGAGGCGGATGTATGCAAAAGAAGATTCTCGTTTTCGCGCTTGCGGCGCTGCTGCTTGCGGTGATCGGCTGCGCAAAACCGGCGCTGCCGGAAGAGGGGACCTATACGATCGGCGTGTCGCTTTCGGGCGGCACCGGAAAGGCGAAGATCCAGTCGCCCGCCGAGCTCACCGTGAAGGACGGAAGCATGACGGTTCGGCTCGTCTGGAGCAGAGACAAATACGACTATATGATCGTCGGCGGCGAAACGCTTCTGCCCGCGTATATCGACGGGCATTCGGTGTTTTCGGTTCCGGTCGCATCGCTTCACGAACCGCTGCAGATCGTTGCGGACACCACGGCGATGAGTACGCCGCACGAGATCGAATACACGATCACGTTCGACGCGGCGTCGCTTGCGCCTGCGTCATGAACGGACGGATCGCAAAACACATCGGCGCACTCTTGCTGTGCGCTGCTTTTTGCGTTCTGAGCGCTGCGTGCGGCGGGGCGAAGACCGCGCAAAGCGACCGTCCGGAAGGTCCCGCGTGGAGTTCTCTTTCGGAGATCGGGCGCACGCCGGTGCGCTGTGCAACCGAGTTTTCGATCACGCAGTTGACGGACGGCTACGAGCTGATTACGGTCCCCGCGACCGGAAAGCTGCTGCTTGTTCCGGAGGGCATGGGAAAACCTGTCGGCCTGCCCGACGACGTGATCGTGCTGTACCGTCCGGTCGGACGCATCTATCTTGCCGCGACGAGCGCCATGGACTTTTTCCGCGCGCTGGACGGCGTCGATGCGGTGCGGTTTTCCGGCACAAAGGCGGACGGCTGGGCGATCGTCGAGGCAAAGGACGCGATGGCGCGCGGCGACATGCTCTTTGCGGGCAAATACAGCGCGCCCGATTACGAGCTGCTCATCAAGGAACGGTGCGATCTTGCGCTCGAATCTACGATGATCTATCATTCGCCCGCGATCAGCGAAAAGCTTGCGGGATACGGCATTCCGGTTTTGATCGAGCGGTCGAGCTACGAGCAGGACCCGCTGGGACGCATGGAATGGATCAAGGTTTACGGCGCGATCCTGGGGAAAGAGTCCGAGGCGGAAGCGCTGTTCGACGCGGAGGTCAGATCGGTCGAAGCGATCGGGAATCTTCCGAAGAGCGGCAAGACCGTCGCGTTCTTCTATGTGACCGGCACAGGCGCGGTCAACGTGCGCAAGAGCGACGATTACGTGGTCAAAATGCTCGAAACGGCGGGCGGCGCCTATGTGTTCTCCGATCTTTCGAGCGGCAGCGCACTGTCGACCGTCAACATGACGATGGAGAGCTTCTATACCGCGGCCGTCGACGCGGACGTTTTGATCTACAACAGCACGATCGACGGCGAGATCTATACGCTGACTGAACTTCTGGACAAGAGCCCGCTGTTTTCGGAGTTCAAAGCGGTAAAAAGCGGCGACGTCTGGTGCACGGGCAAGAATCTGTTTCAGGAGCCGATGGGCATCGGAAGACTGATCGGCGATTTCTACCGGGTGCTGTCGGACGGGGACGGCGAACTGCAGTATCTTCACAAACTCAACTGACGGAGGCGGAACATGGAGGAGAAACGCAAAACCGAACGAAACGCGTCGGGCACACGGCTGTGGCTCGGCTTTGCGCTTCTCTTGCTTGCGCTTTTGGGCTTCGCTGTTTGGAACATCGTGGCGGGCAGCACGGCGCTTTCGATCCGCGAGGTTTTCGACGGGTTGCTGAATCCCAGCAGCCCGCACCGTGTGATCGTGATGGACGTGCGCATGGTGCGCATCCTTCCCGCGATCCTTCTGGGCGGCGCGCTGGCGCTTTCCGGCTTCCTGCTGCAGACCTTTTTCAACAACCCGATCGCGGGACCGTTCATCCTCGGCATCTCGTCCGGGGCAAAGCTTGTGCTTTCGGTCACGATGATCGGCTTTTTGAGCCGCGGGATCGCCGTCGGCTCCGTGACGCTGATCCTTTCGTCGTTTGTCGGCGCAATGCTTTCGATGGGCTTTGTGCTTGCGATCTCCTATCAGGTCAAGCGCATGTCGATGCTCATCATCTGCGGCGTCATGATCGGCTATATCTGCTCGGCGATCACGGAGTTCGTGATCCGGTTCGCCGACGATTCCAACATCGTCAAGCTTCACGACTGGGCGATGGGCAGCTTTGCGAGCATCCGGTGGGACAACATAATCGTCATTGCGGCGGTCGTGCTGCCCGCTCTCGTGATCACCTTCCTGATGAGCAAACCGATCGGCGCCTATCAGCTCGGCGAGACGTACGCGCAGAACATGGGCGTCAACATCAAGGCGTTCCGTGTTGCGCTGATCCTGCTTTCCGGCGTGCTTTCCGCGTGCGTCACCGCGTTTGCGGGACCGATCAGCTTTGTCGGCGTCGCGGTGCCGCATCTGATGCGGCGGCTCTTTAAAACCGCAAAGCCGATCGTGATGATCCCCGCGTGCTTTTTGAGCGGCGCGGTGTTCTGCCTGTTCTGCGATCTCATTGCCCGCACGGCGTTTGCGCCGAACGAGCTTTCGATCAGTTCCGTAACCGCCGTGTTCGGCGCGCCGGTCGTCATCCTTGTGATGCTCAAGCGGCAGAAGGAGGGCGGCAGATGAACGGCACGTATTATATCTCCGCCGAACGGATGACCGTCGGCTACGATGGCAAGCCGCTGATCGAAAACATCAGCATCGGTGTGCGCCGCGGCGAGATTCTGACGCTGATCGGACCGAACGGCTCCGGCAAGTCGACGATCCTGAAAAGCATGATCAAGCAGCTCCGGCTGATCGCGGGCACGGTCGTGCTCGACGGAAAGGACATGGCGGGGCTCAGGGAGCGCGACATTGCGAAAAAGCTTGCGATCGTCATGACCGACCGGATCAGAGGCGAGCTCATGACCTGCTGGGACATCGCCGCGACCGGGCGCTATCCGTACACCGGACGGCTCGGCATCCTCTCAAAAGAGGATAAGGCGATCGTCGACGAGGCGATCGAAACGGTGCATGCAAAGGACTTTGCGGACCGTCCGTTTTCCGCAATCTCCGACGGTCAGCGGCAGCGGATCCTGCTTGCCCGCGCGATCGCACAGCAGCCGGAGATCATCGTGCTTGACGAGCCGACCTCGTTTCTCGACGTGAAGCACAAGCTGGAGCTTCTGGACATCCTGAAACACATGGTGCGCGAAAAGCAGGTCGCGGTCATCGTGTCGCTGCACGAACTGGACCTTGCCGAGAAGATCTCGGATCGCGTCGTCTGCGTGGCGCACAACCGCATCGACCGCTGCGACACGCCGGAAAACATCTTCCGGGACGACTATATCCGTTCGCTCTACGGCATCGAAAACGGCAGCTTCCACACGCTGTTCGGAAGCGTGGAGCTTCCCGCGGTATCGGGCGCGCCGCAGGTCTTTGTGATCGGCGGCGGCGGAAGCGGCATTCCGGTCTACCGCGCGCTGCAGCGGGCGGGCGTGCCGTTTGCGGCGGGCGTCGTTGCCGAAAGCGATCTCGATTATCCGGTTGCGAAGGCGCTTGCCTCCGAACTGTTATCCGTGCCCGCGTTCTCGGTTCCGAGCGAATCGGATGCGCGAACGGCGGCGGACCGCATGCGTGCGATCGGCCGGGCGATCTGTACCGTTCCGGCGTTCGGCGAAACCAACGCGGCAAACGAAAAACTGTACGAAGCGGCAAAGGCGGCGGGGATCCTCGTTTCTGCCGACGCGTTCATCGGGAGGGCCGACGCATGAACCTTTGGCCGCTGACATTGTTATCCGTCCTTGCAGGCTTTTTCATCGACTGCATCCTCGGCGATCCCGCGTGGCTTTTGCATCCCGTGGTGCTGATCGGAAAGCTCATTTCGCTGTCCGAAAAGGTTCTTCGAAAACTGTTTGCGAAAACCGATCGCGGCGCGTTCAGGGCAGGTCTTCTGATGGCGGTTCTTGTGCCGATCCTATCCGCTTCCGTGTGCTTCGGCATCCTGTTCGGGCTTTATTTGCTCTCCCCGTGGGCGTATTTTGCGATGAGCTCGATCATGTGCTGGCAGTGCTTTGCGGCAAGATGCCTCGCAAAGGAGGCGAACAAGGTCACAAAAGCGCTCGAAACGGAAGGGCTCGAAGCGGGACGAAAACAGATTGCCATGCTTGTCGGACGCGACACGCAAACCCTTTCCGAAGAACAGGTTCTGAAAGCGACGGTCGAGACCGTGGCGGAGAACGCGTCGGACGGCGTGATCGCGCCGATGCTGTTTATGGTCCTGTTCGGCGCGGTCGGCGGGTTCTTCTATAAGGCGGTCAACACGATGGATTCGATGGTCGGCTACAAAAACGACCGCTATCTCTATTTCGGACGCGCCGCGGCAAAGCTGGACGACGCGATGAACTTCCTGCCGTCGCGCATGAGCGCGCTTGCCATGATCGCCGTCGCGCCGCTTGTGAAGCTCGACGGTAAAAACGCGTTCCGCATCTGGAAGCGCGACAGGCGCAAGCATGCAAGCCCGAATTCCGCGCAGACCGAATCGGTCGCGGCGGGCGCGCTGCACGTCGAGCTTGCGGGACCGGCAAGCTATTTCGGGAAGCTCGTCGAAAAGCCCGCGATCGGCGACAGCGACCGCCCGATCGAGCGGGCGGACGTCAAGCGAACGAACCGGCTGATGTACGGCGCAAGCCTTCTTCTGTTGATCCTGTTCGAAGCGATTCTGCTGCCGATCGCGTTTTTCGGAGGGCCCGGTCTATGATCCTCAAAGCATATGTCCACGGCGGCGACGTCTACAAACACCGCGTCACGCTCGATTATTCGGCAAACGTCAATCCGTTCGGCACGCCGGAGCCGGTCAAAGCGGCGATTTGCGCCGCGGCGGAGGACGTTTCCCGCTATCCCGATCCCTATTGCACGGCGCTGCGCGAAAAGCTTGCGGCGAAAACCGGCGTTTTGCCGGACGAGATTCTTTGCGGCAACGGCGCGGCGGAGCTGATCTTTTCGTTCGTGCAGGCGGTCAAGCCGAAGACCGCGCTGCTGCCGGTGCCGTCGTTTGCCGAGTACGAGACCGCGCTGCGAACGGCGGGCGTCGAACCGGTGTTTGATCCGCTTTCAGGGGACAGTGGCTTTGTGCTTTCGGACAGGATCCTCGATTCGATTACGCCCGAAACGGACGTTTTGCTGCTCTGCTCGCCGAACAATCCGACCGGGCGCAGCATCGAAAAGGAACTGCTTCTGAAGATCCTCGACCGCTGCCGCGAGACCGGCACATGGCTGTTTCTGGACGAGTGCTTTCAGGACCTGACCGATGCGGACAAGACGTTTTCGTTGATCGGCTCCCTGCGGGACGGCGACCGCGCGCTGATCCTCAAGGCGTTCACCAAGACCTACGGCATGGCGGGCGTGCGGCTCGGCTATGCGATCTCGAAAAACAGCGATCTGTTGTGCAACATGTCCGAAGCCGTACAGCCGTGGAACGTCTCGACGCTCGCGCAATCTGCCGGATTTGCCGCGCTGGACTGTCCGGACTGGGCACAAAAGGCGCGCGAGCTGTTCCGGACGGAAAAAGCGTATCTGATAAAAGAACTATCCGCGCTCGGCGTTTCCGTGCTGTATGGCGACGCGAACTTTTTGCTGCTTTCCGGCGTTCCGACGCTGTACGAACGGCTGCTCGAACGGGGCATACTGGTGCGCGACTGCGCAAATTTCCGAGGGCTTGAAAAAGGCGACGTGCGGATTGCGGTGCGCACGCATGCGGAAAACACCGCGCTGATCGCGGCGATCACGGAGGCGCTGCATGCATAGGACCGGCATCGAAGAACACTTCATCGAAAAGGACGGCAAGCGCCTGCGCTTCGGCTATACCACCGGCACCTGCGCCGCGGCGGCGGCAAAGGCGGCGGCGATTCTGCTGCTTTCCGGCGGGGCGCCGGACACGGTTCCGATCCATACGCCGAAAGGGATCGACCTCAATCTCCCAGTGCTCGAACCGGTGCGCGGCGACGGCTTTGCCTCCTGCGCGATCCGCAAGGACTCCGGCGACGATCCCGACGTGACCGACGGCGTACTGGTCTACGCGCGCGTCGCGTTCAGCGGGATTCCCGGTATTTCGATCGACGGCGGCGAGGGCGTCGGCCGCGTGACCAAGCCCGGATTGAAGCAGGCGATCGGCGAGGCGGCGATCAATCCCGTCCCGCGCGAGATGATCCGAAAAGCGGTCACGGAGATCGCGGAGGAATACGAAACCGCAAAGGGGCTTTCGGTCGTGATCTCGATTCCGGCGGGCGTCGCGCTTGCTGAAAAGACGTTCAATCCGCGGCTCGGCATCGAGGGCGGCATCTCGATTCTCGGCACAAGCGGCATCGTCGAACCGATGAGCGAGGACGCGCTGATCGACAGCATCGTGCTCGAAATCAAACAGCGCAAAGCGCTCGGCGACACGCGGCTTGTCCTGACGCCCGGCAACTACGGCGCGGACTTTCTGAAGGAACGGTACGGCATTGCGGACGAGCGGATCGTAAAGTGCTCAAACTACGTCGGCGACGCGCTGAACGCCGCGATCGACGCGGGTTTTAGTGAGGTCCTGCTCTGCGGGCACATCGGCAAATTCGTCAAGCTGTCCGGCGGGATCTTCAACACGCATTCGAAACGCGGCGATCACCGCGCGGAGCTGATGGCGGCGGCGGCACAGGCGGCGGGCGCGGACGAACCGACGCAGCGAGCCATGTTCGACTGCGTGACGACCGACGAAATGCTGCGCATTTTAGAGGAAAAAGGACTGCTTTCGGGCACAACGGACGCGCTGAAAACGCGCATCGACGCCGCGCTTTGCAACCGGTTCCAGGGGCTATCGATCGGCGTGATCGTATTCACAACCGGCAACCGCGAGCTGTTTCAGAACGGGACGGCATGTGCATGGAGACATGCGGAAGAAAAGGAGAAACGGGCATGATTCATTTTGTTGGCGCAGGCTGCGGCGCGGCGGACCTCATTACGGTGCGCGGGCAGCGGCTTTTGGAACAAGCGGACGTCATCATCTACGCGGGCTCTCTGGTGAACCCGGCGCTTTTGACATGCGCCAAGGAAGGGGCAAGGATTTACAACAGCGCGGAAATGACGCTTGAGGAGGTTCTTTCGGTGATGTTCGACGCCGTGGCGCAGAGACTTACGACCGTGCGCCTGCACACCGGCGATCCGTGCCTGTACGGCGCGATCCGCGAGCAGATGGACGCGCTCGAAAAAAAGGGGATCGCCTATGACTACACGCCCGGCGTCAGCTCGTTCTGCGGCGCGGCGGCGGCGCTCAACATGGAATACACGCTGCCGGACGTTTCGCAAAGCGTCGTCATCACGCGCATGGCGGGCAGAACGCCGGTTCCCGAGCGCGAAAGCGTCCGCGCGTTCGCGCAACATCGGGCGACGATGGTGCTGTTCTTGAGCACCGGACTCCTCGAAAAGACGCAGGCGGAGCTTTTGGCGGGCGGCTACGAACCCGATACGCCCGCGGCGATCGTCTATAAGGCAAGCTGGCCGGACGAGCGCACGTACCTCTGCACGGTCTCCACGCTTGCCGAATGCGCAAAGGAAAACGGCGTCAGCAAGACCGCGCTGATCATCGTGGGCGACGCGGTACGTCAGAGCGGCTATGCGCGCTCAAAGCTCTACCATCCGGCGTTTTCGACCGGATTCCGTCCCGCAAAGGAGTAAGGCATGGAGGTCTGGATCGTTTCCTACACCGCACGCGGACGCGACACGGCGGCGCGCGCCGCAGATGCACTGGAAAGAACGGGGTACGTCTGCCGCCGCTTTGCGCTGTCGAAGTTTCAAAAAGCGGGCGACGAACCGCTGACCGTTTCCGCGTCCGAATGGGCAAAGGACGGCTTTCAAGCTGCCGACGCGCTGCTCTTTGTCTGCGCAAGCGGCATTGCGGTGCGCGCGATCGCGCCGTGGATTACGGACAAAAAGACCGATCCGGCGGTGCTCGTGCTCGACGAGAAGGCGACGTTTGCGATTCCGCTGCTGTCCGGTCATCTCGGCGGAGCGAACGCGCTTGCCGAACGGCTTGCAGAGACGCTCGGCGCAACGCCGGTCGTCACGACCGCAACCGATATCAACGGCTTGTTCGCCGTGGACGTGTTCGCAAAGAAAAACCGTCTGTTCATCACGGACATGGACCTCGCAAAGCAGGTCTCCGCGGCGCTTCTTAACGGCGAACCGGTAGGCTTTTCGTCCGATCTGCCGGTATCGGGCGCACTTCCGATCGGGCTGACCGCGGGGGATGCCGAAATCGGCGTGTGGGTTTCGCGCGAGCATAAAACGCCGTACGAAAAAACGCTTTGGCTGATCCCGCAGCGCTTCGCGCTCGGCGTCGGCTGCCGGCGGGGGAAGGATCCGGAGACGTTCGACGCGTTTGTCCGCCGCGAACTTTCGGCGCACGGCGTTTCGCCTGCGGAGCTTTTCTGCATTGCGAGCATCGATCTCAAGCGGGACGAACCGGCGATCCTTGCGTTTGCACAGGCGAACGGACTGCCGTTCGAGATGTTTTCCGCGGACGGGCTGAACGCGGTGCCGGGCACGTTTTCCGGCTCGGCGTTCGTCAAGGAAACGACGGGCACGGACTGCGTTTCGGAGCGCGCGGCGGTCAAAGCGGCGCAGGGCGAACTGACGGTCAAAAAGATCGCGGAGGACGGCATGACCTTCGCGCTTGCGAAATCAAAGGAGGGAATCTCGTTTGCATAAGCTTTTTGTAGTGGGGCTCGGTCCCGGCGGCGCGGACGGCATGACGGTCCGCGCAAAGAATGTTTTACAGGCGAGCGACGTGATCGTGGGCTACACGGTCTATATCGACCTCGTTCGCGCGGATTATCCGGACAAGGAATTCCTGTCGACGCCGATGCGAAAGGAGGTCGACCGCGTGCGCCTTGCGCTCGAAACTGCGGCGCAGGGCAGGACCGTCGCGCTCGTCTGCAGCGGCGACGCGGGCGTGTACGGCATGAGCGGGCTCTGCGAAGAACTCCTGCCGCAGTACCCGGGCGTCGAACTCGAAACCGTTCCGGGCGTTTCCGCGGTGCTGTCCGGCGCGGCGATCCTCGGTGCGCCTTTGATGCACGATTTTGCGGTGATCTCGCTCAGTGATCTTCTGACGCCGCGGGAAACGATCGAAAAGCGTCTGCTGATGGCGGCGGAAGCGGATTTTGTCATCTGCCTCTACAACCCGTCGAGCCATAAAAGGCACGACTATCTTGCCCGCGCCTGCGATCTCGTTCTGCAATTCGCCTCGCCCGAAACCGTCTGCGGCATTGCAAGAAACATCGGAAGAGCGGGAGAGCAGACGCAGGTTCTGACGCTCAAAGAACTTCGGGACACGGAGGTCGATATGTTTTCGACCGTGTTTATCGGCAACTCCCAAACGAAGAATATCAACGGAAAAATGGTCACGCCGAGAGGATACCTTTATGAATAGCATTCTTTTGTTCGCGGGCACGACCGAAGGCCGGCAGCTTGCGGAAGCGCTCAAGGATCAGCCGGTGCATCTCACGGTCAGCGTCGCCACGGAGTACGGCGAAACGCTGATCGCGCCCGCCGATAACATCACGGTGCTGCACGGCAGAAAGAACGCGGCGGAGATCGAAGCGCTGATTCAGGACACGCAGGCGCAGCTGTTGATCGACGCGACGCATCCGTACGCCGCCGAGATCACAAAGACCTTGAAAGCCGCCGCCGAACAAACCGGCACGGAATACCTTCGCGTCCTGCGCGCATCGGAGCAGGCGGACGGCTGCGTGTTCGTCGGCGACACCGACGCGGCGATCGCGTATCTGAACGGCACGCAGGGCAACGTGCTTTTGACCGTCGGGAGCAAGGAGCTTTCCCGCTATACGGCGGTCAAGGACTACGAATCGCGGCTCTTTGCCCGCATCCTGCCGGTCAAGGAATCGACCGACGCGGCGTTTGCGCTCGGCTTTTCGGGCAAGCATCTCATCTGCATGCAGGGACCGTTTTCCGAGGAGCTGAACGAGGCGACGATCCGCGCGATCGACGCAAAAATCCTCGTCACCAAGGACACCGGCGCGTCCGGCGGCTTTGCGGAAAAGATTCGTGCGGCAAAGAACTGCAGCGCGACGCCCGTGGTGATCCGCCGTCCGGACGAGGAAACAGGCGTTTCCGCGGCGGAATGTCTTGCGCTGCTTTCAAAACGGTTCGGGATCCGCAGGAAAAAGCAGATCACGGTGATCGGCATCGGCACGGACGGCGATCGGACGCTGACGCGGGAAGCCGCATGCGCCTGCGAACAGGCGGAACTCTTGATCGGCGCAAAGCGCGTGACCGACGCGCTCGGCCGCTTTCATAAGCCGGTCGAACTTGCGATCGCGCCAAAGGAGATCGAGGCGATCCTGCGCAGCACGGACGTAAACCGCATCGTCGTCGCCATGTCGGGGGACACCGGCTTTTTCAGCGGCGCGAAAAAGCTGCTGCCGCGGATCGCGGATCTGAAGCCTCTGGTTTTGCCCGGCATTTCGTCGGTCTCGCACCTTGCAGCAAGGTTAGGCGTGCCGTATCACGACGCGGCACTCGTGTCCGCGCACGGACGCGCAATCAACCTGCCCGCAAAGGTCAGAATGCACGCCCGCACGTTTGTGCTCGTCGGCGGGGAACGCGGCGTACGGGATCAGCTTTTGCTGTTGTGCGAAAACGGGCTCGGAAACGTGCAGGTTGCGGTCGGGACCGATCTCGGCAGCGAAACGGAAGCGATCGAACGCGGCACGGCGGAGGAGCTTGCCGGAAAACCATTTTCCCCGCTTGCGATCCTCTGCATCGAAAACCCGGATGCGGACGCCGCGATCGTCACGTACGGCAGAAGCGACGGCGATTTTCTGCGCACCGAGGTGCCGATGACCAAGTCCGAGGTCCGCGCAGTGACGCTCTCGAAGCTGAAGCTCACGAAGACCGCGGTCTGCTGGGACGTCGGTGCGGGCACCGGTTCGGTGTCGATCGAGATGGCGGAGGCGGCGGAGGACGGACAGGTCTTTGCGATCGAACGAAACGCGGACGCCTGCGCGCTGATCGAGCGCAACAAGCGGCATCTGGGCGTATTGAACGTCACGGTCGTCGAAGGATCGGCGCCGGAAGCGCTTTTTGATCTTCCCGCACCCACGCATGTGTTTATCGGCGGCAGCGGCGGCAATCTTTCTGAAATTCTCGAAACGGCGCTTTTGAAGAATCCCGCGGTGCGCATCGTTTTGAACACGGTGACCGCGGAGACCTTTGCGGAGGCGACGGCGGCGATCAAAGCGCTGCAGCTCAAAAACGAGGAGATCGTCGAGCTGAACGTTTCGCGCAGCCGCAAGGTCGGCGCGTATCACGTGATGACCGCGCAGAATCCGGTCTGTATCATTTCCTGCGAGGGGGACGGAGCCGATGCATAGTCCGCGCGTATTGTTCGCCGCGCCCGCGTCCGGCAGCGGCAAGACCACGATCGTCTGCGGGATTCTGCGCGCGCTCAAGAACCGCGGCAAAGCCGTGTCCGCGTTCAAGTGCGGACCGGACTACATCGATCCGCTGTTTCATGAACGCGTGGTCGGCGTGAAATCCGGCACGCTCGATCTGTTCTTTTCCGACGTAGCGCAGCTGCGGCGGCTGTACGCGCAGAACGCGGACGGCTCCGACTGCGCCGTGATCGAGGGCGTCATGGGCTATTACGATGGACTCTCGGCGGCAAGCGACGAGGCAAGCACCTACGCCGTCGCAAAGGCGCTTTCCGCGCCGGTTGTGCTGATCGTCGACAGCCGCGGGCAGAGCCTTTCCGCGCTTGCGACGCTCAAAGGGTTTCTGGCGTTCCGTCCGGACAGCGGCGTCAAGGGCGTGATCTTCAACCGCATGAGCGAGCATGTCTATCGCGCGCTGCAGCCGGAGGTCGAAGCGCTCGGTGTCGTGCCGTTGGGCTTCGTGCCGAAATCCGACGCGCTGATGCTCGAAAGCCGGCATCTGGGGCTCGTTACGCCAAACGAGGTGAAGGACCTATCCGAAAAGCTGGACGCGCTTGCGGCGCTGCTTATTGACACGCTCGATTTCGACGCGCTCCTTCGCATCATGCAGTCCGCGCCGGAGCTGATGGCGCCGGAACCGCCCGCCGTGCCGGACATGCCGAAAACGGTGATCGCCGTCGCTTCGGATGCGGCGTTCTGCTTCCTCTATCGCGACAATCTGGCGCTTTTGCGGCGGTACAACGCCGAGATCCGGTTCTTCTCCCCGCTCCGTGATGCGGCGCTACCCGCGGGGACGCAGGGGCTGATTCTTCCCGGAGGGTATCCCGAACTGTTTGCAAGACAGCTTTCCGAAAACGCTGCGATGCGCGCGGCGATCAAAGCGGCGATCGATGCGGGCATGCCGTGCCTTGCCGAATGCGGCGGGTTTCTGTATCTCAACGATACGCTCTCCGACATGGACGGCAATCCGTACCCGATGTGCGGCGCGATCCGCGCGGACGCGTTTCGCACGCAAAAGCTCTCAAGGTTCGGCTATATCACGCTTTCCGCAGCCGCGGATTCCGCGTTCTTCCGGGCGGGCGAAACGATCAGGGCGCACGAGTTTCACTATTTCGAAAGCGGCGATCCCGGCGCGGCGTTTGTTGCGACCAAGCCGAACGGACGCGCGTGGACCTGCATGCACGCGCGGGGCAATCTGCTTGCGGGATTCCCGCATCTCTTCTTTGAATCGAACCCGAAGCCGATCGAGCGCTTTTTGCGGCTTGCGGCGAAGGAGGTATAAATGGCAAACGCGATCATGATTCAGGGCACGATGTCCAACGCGGGCAAGAGCCTGATCGCGGCGGGACTCTGCCGCGTCTTCCGTCAGGACGGATACCGCGTCGCACCGTTCAAGGCGCAGAACATGGCGCTGAACTCGTTCATCACAAAGGAAGGGCTCGAAATGGGCCGCGCGCAGGTCGTGCAGGCGGAGGCGGCGGGCGTCGAGCCGTCGGTGCTGATGAACCCGATCCTTTTAAAGCCCACGAGCGATATGGGCTCGCAGGTCATCGTCAACGGCGAGGTTTACGCGCAGCTGTCCGCGCGCGACTATTTCAAAATCAAAAAGACGCTGATGCCGAAGGTCATGCAAGCGTACGATACGCTGTCCGGGCAGAACGACGTCATTGTGATCGAGGGCGCGGGCAGTCCCGCGGAGATCAATCTGAAGGACGCGGACGTGTTCGTGAATATGGGCATGGCGAAGGCGGCGAAGGCCCCGGTCCTGCTCGTCGGCGATATCGATCGCGGCGGCGTGTTCGCGCAGCTGTACGGCACGGTCGCGCTGCTCGATCCCGACGAACGCGCGCTGGTCAAGGGCGTGATCATCAACAAATTCCGCGGCGACGAATCGATCCTGACGCCGGGACTGAAACAGCTTGAAGCGCTGACGGGCGTTCCGGTCGTCGGCGTCGTGCCGTACGTGCATCTGGACATCGACGACGAGGATTCGCTTTCCGAGCGGCTTGAAAACAAGCCCGCGGCGCTCGTCGATATCGCGGTCATACGGCTGCCGCGTCTTTCAAACTTCACCGATTTTCGCACGCTTGAGGCGATCGACGGCGTATCCGTGCGCTACGTGACCTCCCCGCGCACATTCGGCGAGCCGGACCTTGTGATCCTGCCCGGCACGAAAAACACGATGGCGGACCTTCTGTGGCTTCGGCAGAGCGGGCTCGAGGCGAAGATTCTGCGCTTTGCCGATACCGGCGGCGCGGTGTTCGGCATCTGCGGGGGCTTCCAGATGCTCGGACGCGCATTGAACGATCCGCACGGCGTCGAGCACGGCGGGACTTTGCGCGGCATGGGACTGTTGCCGGTCGAAACGACGTTCACCGAACAAAAGACGCGTACCCGCGTTTCGGGCGCGTTCGGCAATCTGTCCGGCGCATTTCGGGCGGTGTCCGGGCTGCCGTTTGCGGGCTATGAGATTCACATGGGCGAAACGGAATCCGGCGCCCCGATCGCAAAGATCACCGACGCGGTCACAGGCGCGGCAAAGACGGACGGCTGCCAGAACGGAAACGTCTCCGGCACCTACGTGCACGGCATTCTCGACGGCGACGCGGTTGCGGGGGCGCTGGTGCGCGCGCTTGCCGAACGGAAGGGCGTCGATCCGGCGCTTTTGGGCAAGGTGTCCGGCGAGGCGCACAAGCAGCGGCAGTACGATCTGCTTGCCGACACGATCCGCAGCCACATGGATATGAACGCAATCTATCGCATTCTGAGGGAGGGCGTATGACGGAGATTCAGAAAATCGCGCCGTTGGACATCGAGCGCGAAAGCTTTCGCATCATCACCGAGGAGCTCGGCGACCGGCGGCTCGATCCGATGCAGGCGCCGATCCTGAAACGCGTGATCCATACCACGGCGGACTTCGACTATGCCGACAATCTGTACTTTTCGCCCGACGCCGTGCAGCTTGCGATCGATGCGCTCAAAGGCGGCGCGACGGTCGTCACCGACACGCAGATGGCGCTTGCGGGGATCAACAAACGCACGCTCGAAAAGCTCGGCGGCCGCGCGTGCTGTTTTATGTCCGATGCGGACGTCGCCGAAGCGGCAAAGGAGCAGGGCGTGACGCGGGCGCGCGTTTCCATGGACAAGGCGGCGCGGCTCGGCGAAAACGTGATCTTTGCGATCGGCAACGCGCCGACGGCGCTGATCCGGCTGCGCGATATGATCGACGAAGGCTATCGCCCGAAACTCGTCATCGGCGTACCGGTCGGGTTTGTGAACGTCGTTGCGTCCAAGGAACTGATCCTCGAAACCGGCGTGCCCTGCATCGTCGCGCGAGGACGCAAGGGCGGCAGCAACGTCGCCGCGTGCATCGTAAACGCACTTCTGTACATGATCGACGAAACGAGAGGAGCAGCAAAATGAACAGCGATTCTTTCATCAACAACACCGACTGCAAGTATTTCCCGTGCCACAAGACGAACCGTCCGGAGGATTTCAACTGCCTTTTCTGTTATTGCCCGCTCTATATGCTCGGCGACAAATGCGGCGGCAACTTCACCTACACGGAAACCGGCGTCAAGAACTGTACGGACTGCATGGTTCCGCACAGCCGCAACGCGGTGCAGTACATCATCAGCCGCTGGCCCGACATCGCCGAAGTCGCACGCAAAAAGGACTGAACGACCCGTTTCCCGAAACGATCCGCAAATCATCCGTACACAGCCCGCCGCACGACGGACTGTTTTTCGGTATCGCAAAAGCAGCGTGAAAAACGACGGCAGGCGCACATTTCTCCTGAATCCGTTTTGCAGAAACAGGTTATTGACATATGGCAAAAACCTGTGTATGATAGTTACAGACATATGTCAGAAAGGAGTTTCTATGCCGAGACCGGTCAAATACAGAACAATCGGGCAAATGCCGGTATATCGCAGCTTTTCTTCGGACGATGTTGCGGACGCCGAAACCGTCCGGATGAGCGTTGACGAGTTTGAGACGATCAAGCTTTTAGACGGCAGCGGACTGACGCAGGAGGAATGTGCGGCAAGGATGCACATTTCCCGAACCACCGTTACGGCGATCTACAACAGCGCGCGGAAAAAGGTTGCGGATATGCTTGTGAACGGAAAGCAGCTGCTGATCGTCGGCGGCTGCTGTGCATACGAACCGCTTGAGATGCAACAGAAAATTACAGGGAAAGGAACTACCATCATGAGAATCGCAGTCACTTATCAAAACGGAGAGGTTTTCCAACATTTCGGTCAGACGGAGCAGTTCAAACTGTACGACGTCGAGGAAGGGAAGATCGTGAACGAACAAATCGTTGACACGAACGGCGTCCATCACGGCGCGCTTGCCGGCTTTTTGAAAGCGGCGGAAGCGGACGTCCTGCTTTGCGGCGGGATCGGCGCAATGGGACGGGCAGCCGTCGCAGAGGTCGGCATCCGGCTGTACCCCGGCGTGGAAGGTTCTGCAGATGAAGCGGCAAAGGCGTTTTTGACGGGCACGCTGCAATATGATCCGGACGCGCACTGCGATCATAACCATGCGCATCACGGCGAAGGGCATGCCTGCGGGCATCATCACGGGGGAGACTGCGGACATCATCACGAGGGTGGTCATCGGTACGGCGACGAGGAGTGCAACCGCCGTCGCGTCGAAGGCGAATGCGCCCGCGACAACGGCGAATGCGAGCACCGTCACGAGGGCGACTGCGGACACGGTCACTGTCATACGAAATAACCGGACGGGCAGAAATCAACGGCGCATCGGGCTCCGGTGCGCTGTTTTCATATGCGGGATAACAGTATAGATAACATATAAGACGGCATGACTTAAAGAAATCGATACAGAAAACATATAAGATAACAGATAAGATATTGCAAATGACGCAATACTATGATATACTGCTGTTGAAAGCGAGGTGCAAAAATGCAGCCCTACAATCCGCCGTTTTCCATTACGAACCGGATGCTCTCTCTGGTTGCGGAAATTGCCGAAAAAACCGGCAGGATCACGAGCTATCGATCCTTTGAGGCAAAGCCGCATTTAAGGCGCAACAACCGGATTCGTTCCATCCATTCCTCTCTGGCGATCGAAGCGAATTCCTTGTCGCTTGACGAAGTGAAAAGCGTGATCGACGGCAAGACCGTGATCGGTCCGGAAAAGGAGATTCAGGAGGTAAAAAACGCCTATCGGGCATATGAACTGCTCGGCGGCTTCGATCCGTATTCGATGCGCGATCTGCAAAAACTGCACGGCGTCATGACCTATCTGACCGTACAGGAATCCGGCGTGTTCCGCACGCACAACGAGGGCGTCTTCAACGGAGACCGGTGCATCTTTATGGCGCCGCCGCCCGAACTTGTGCCGGAGCAGGTGCAGGCGCTGTTTTCATGGATGATGGCGGCGCGGGAAAGCGTGCATCCGCTGATCCTGTCGTCCGTTTTCCATTACGAATTTGTGTTTATCCATCCGTTCTCGGACGGCAACGGGCGCATGGCGCGGCTTTGGCAGACGGCGCTGCTGTCCGAATGGAATCCCGTATTTCAGTATCTTCCGCTCGAAAGCCGCATCTATGCGTTTCAGGAGGACTATTATGCCGCGATCGCCGCTTGCCATACGGCGGGCAATTCGGACGCTTTCATCGAGTTCATGCTCGATATGATCAACCGGACGCTGGATTGGGCGCTGGAGCAGGTCTCGGAAAGAGACGCCTATCTTTCGGAATCGGTGCAAAAGCTTCTGGACGCCATGGAATACGATGTGCCGTACTCCGCAGCGCAGTTGATGCTGCATCTGCATCTGAAATCCAAAGACAGCTTCCGCAAGCATTATCTCCTTCCGGCGCTCGAAAAAGGTTTGATCGTGATGTCCATACCGGACAAACCCACCAGCCGGAATCAGACGTATATGAAACGATAGACAACTTCATGAACGTGAAACTGCAAACAGCAGATCATCAATTGAAAGACGGAAAAAGGAGAATGAAATCATGAGCAGAGTCAATTACGGAGCAAAACCGATCATGCTGCCGCAGCCGGTGCTGATCATCGCGACCTACGACGAGAACGGCGTGCCGAACGCCATGAACGCCGCGTGGGGCATCACGACCGATTTTTCGGAAATCACGATCAGCCTCGGCAAGCATAAGACGACGGACAACCTGGCGGTTCGCAAGGCGTTTACGGTCAGCATGGGCACGGAGGACACGGTGATCCCGTGCGATTACGTGGGGATCGAATCCGCCGAAAAGGTTCCCGATAAATTCGGAAGAGCCGGGTTCCATGCCACAAAGAGCGCGTTTGTCGACGCGCCGCTGATCGACGAGCTGCCGATGGCGTTGGAGTGTAAAGTCAAGCGTTTTGAAGACGGCATTCTCGTCGGCGAGATCGTCAACGTATCGGCGGACGAAAGCGTCGTGACCGACGGACAGATCGATCTCAAAAAGCTGAAGCCGATCGCGTTCGATCCGTGCAACAATGCCTACGTCGCGCTCGGCGAAAAGGTCGGCAACGCGTTCCGGGACGGCGCAAAGCTGAAATAACCCGGAGCTTGCAGGTAGGAACAATGGAGCATTGCGGTTGGTGCAATCTGTCGGAGGAAGACAAACGGTTTCAGGTGTACGAGGGTACATTCTGGTCTGTATTTCTGTCGGATGAACAGGATTATATCGGACGCTGTATTCTGGTTTTGAAGCGTCATTGCGGTTCCCTGCCGGAACTGACAGATGCGGAATGGCAGGAGCTTCGCATGCTGATCTGTCGGTTGGAGACCTGTCTGAAAACTGTTTTGGGAGCTACCCTTTGCAACTGGAGCTGCCTGATGAACAGCTTTTATAAAGAATCCGAACCCGATCCGCATCTCCATATTCATGTGAGACCGAGATACGATCAGCCGGTGACGGTAAACGGAAACACGTATACGGATCGCGCGTTCGGTCATCATTATGCCGTTAAAGAAAGCGGGGCAATCCCTGCCGACGATCGGGAAGCGGTGTTCACGCGGCTGAAGGAATGGCTGAATCGCTGAATTCCGTTTGTCGACCGGATTCATACCGACGGAGCGCCATCCTGCAAGGAAGGAGAAACGCAGATGTTTTAAAAGGACCGGTTCCGCGATCACGGGGGAGCTGCGCGCAATGAAGAAAAGAACGATATCCATAGCTTTTTTATCGTGATTCAATACCGAAAAACAGACCGGTTGGAATCGTACAGATGAAAAAACAGGACAGGCTTGATAGAACAGATTGGAGAATTACGATAATGGATGATTTGGAAACTCTGAAACACGCAAAGAAGTATATCGATAAACTGGCAAACGGCATCAATCCCATAACCGATCAGCCGGTCCCTGAAACAGATACGGTGAACAACGTTCGCATTACAAGATGCCTGTTCTATGTCTCGTCTGCACTGCAAAAGATGATTGATCATAGCGACACGGAGAAAGAGACAAAGCAACGAACCGCAAAAGGGAGTAAGAAAAAGGCATTTTGGTTGTCTGTTGATGATTTGAATGCATTTGCGTTTTCTGATACACCGATACCCATCAGCGAGATTTGCAAACGATTGAATGACTTGAAACGCGACGATGGAATGAAGAAGTTTTCTCGGAAGCGAGTTGTTGAGTGGCTGATGTTGACAGGCTTGCTTGAGACAGATACCGATGAAGCCGGGGTTGTCAGAAAACGCCCCACAGAGCAAGGCAAGAACATCGGAATCAACAGTGAAACACGGGTAGGAACGCGGGGAAACTATACCGCGGTCTTCTACAATCGAGAAGCACAGCAATTCATTCTGGACAACTTTTATAACATCTTACAGATGGATGTGCATGCAGAATGATGGGGCGTAATAATGATTGATTTGTCAAACAGATTGATAGAAGCAAAATACGTTGCCGAAAAACTGTTGCAAAGCAAAAGGTTTTCTTTTCAAGGGTTAACCCCATCCATGCTCGAAAGTGTACCGGGCGTGTATGCGATTTTTGATCGTGACAGGGATGTTACTTTGTATGTCGGCAGAACGAAGAACATTCGGCGACGCCTCTACACGAACCATTTGATGGGACCCGGTACAAATGCACGTTTGAAAAAGTATTTGATGGAAGATCCGGAGCGACCGGATATTCCCGATATGGCTGCAGCAAAGAAGTATCTGTTGGATCATTGCGAGTTTCAATACCTTCGCGTAGATGATATGATATTGCGGGGACAGATAGAGGGGCTGTTGAGCTATCTTCTAAACGTTGCATATATTCACGAGGAACACTAAGGAGAAGCTGTGTATGTCCGAAAAAAAGGCGGTGCCGTATCAAGAGGAATCCCTTGTTGCCGAATGGATGGATCGGCTGAAAGGGCTGAACGTCAGCACGAGAAAGATGTTCGGCTGCTATTGCCTGTATTGCGACGGGCAGGCTGTCGGCTGGATCCATGACAGCGTTCTTTCCCTGCGCGAGGTCGGGCTTACGTTTCTCCCCGAAGAGATCAAAAGACCGGCTCCACAAGACAAGATTCAGGAGCTGGTGATTCCGTTCGACTATGTCGATGCCGAATGGCTTCCGAAGGCGGTTCAGGACACCGCCGATCTCCGAAAGAAACAGCTGCCGGGCGCAGCGCACCGGTAAATGCCGTCTTGCGGGCAGGATTATCGTACATCAGAATAAAGCGCGTCGGGGGAGACCTCGATGCGCTTTTTTCGTTCATTTTGCCAAAGACAGTCCCTGCGCGTCAACACCGTCAGCGGCGCGACGTTCTCCTCGAACGGGATTCTGGAAGCCGTCGCCGACGCGCTGGATCTTTCCTTCACCAACCCGAACACATCTAATAACCGTCAGGGAAGACACTGAAGGGCAATATAGTGAAAAAGTCCCTGATTCAGGGACTTTTTGTGGTGTTGGTGGTGATAACGGATTTGATAAAAAGCGAGTGTTCATAACGTCCGTTATGAACACTCGCAGTGGTTGCGGGGGAGATTTTCGTCAAATACGCAGACGAGTTCTTCCCGTTTTTGTTCGGAAGAGAGGGTTCGTTTGACCCAAAAGGCGCCTATTTATCGATTGTTTGAGGGGATAACAGGTCCGAACAACACAATGTGCTTCATTCGGAAATCTGCGTGGCAAACAAATCAAAGGATGGTGTGTTCACGCAGAGACGGAGAACAGCGTACAATGTGAAACAATCAAAAAAGACAGACAATACGGGCGTTTTCGGCATGATAGCGAGATTTGGGGATATCGATCTCTTAACTTGGTTGCGGTGTTTTTCGATTTGAACCATGTGCAAAAACGGGAAGAAGAATAGCGTAAGCGAAAAAAGGCTATTAATATGATTCTCAAATCAATATTCCAAATCTTGTAAATATAAAGCAAATCAGATAAAGGATTGAAAAATAGAGACTAATCTTGGGATTCTTTTCATAGTTCTCAAGAGCGGAGAATGGATGTATTTTGACTATATTCCCATAAAATAGTTTTCCGCAAGGGAAATCATGGGGTAATCGCGCTTGATATGCCGCACCTGTATTGGGCTTCAGACGGACAGCGTATGCCGGAGTTCTAGCTTTCTTTTGGAGGGAGAGCATCAAAGAAGATACGGTAATACGGCTCGTCTTCCCTGAGGATAGATTCAATACGGGAAACTAGTTTCTCATCGTCCAAATACGCTGTGACGAGGGGAGAAAAGCGCTTGTGCTCCTGCACCGTGATTTCCCGGATGGTTTCGCTTAACTCCCTGTCTTCCTGATCCACTATGTAGGCGACGACGGCGACAAGGTCCGTCATTTGGCGATAAGGGGAACCGTTGCGAACATACGTTTCTGGGTATCCGCCAAGACCGTTATACCAGCTGTGATGCCCCAGTGCCACATCGGCGAACCGCGCCGTCGACGCGCAACGAGCGAGGTCATCATATCCTGCCGTCGTATGGAGCCGGAATAGCCGCTCCTCCGTTTCAAACAGGTTGCGCGTCCCAAGCGTTCGCGCCATGTTGAGCTGGATGACGCCCAGGTCGTGATAGCGACCACAGTCTTCGGCAAAGGCCAGTATGGCCTTCCGCCTCTCTGCTTCATCAGTGTACCCCCGCAGAAAGGGACAATCATCGAAAAACGTGGGTTCCGATGCGAGGATCGTTTCAGCGAAGAGCCGTGTAATGGCTGCGGCTTGTTCTGCACGGATCGACTGAGCCCCGGCAAAGCGCCGCATAAGTCTCTCGAGCACGTCCCTAAAAGGCATCGTCTCGCTGATTTCATGGTAGCTCGTCATAACGAGACGAATGATGTAAGCCAGGTAGTCCGCGTTTTCACCAAGAGGGCAGGACAACAGAGTCCGCATCATCTTGTTATAAGCGTTTTTCAGAACTTCCCGGTGATACACCGAATCCTCAGCAGAGGGATTATCCCGCAAAAGACGCCCGTAATAGATGGCCAGCTGTACGTTGGCATATAGTCCGGAAACGGAAAAGTCATTGTAAGGGATCTGGTCTATCAACCGTTCCATTCGGGTCAGTGTTGTTTCCAGATCGACGAAACCGCAGTTGTATTCCATCTCGTAATAAGGCCAAAGCCAGCGTATATCGGGGTTGTCCGCAGCTTCTTCCGGCTTGAACACCTCGTAACAGGCTTCAAGGATCTCTTCAAGTTCCTGCCTAGAAAGGTTCCCTTTGGAGAGCGTTATGCGGTTCGCGCTCATCTGCTGGTTCGTACGGCGCAGGAACGTTTCCCACGGGAGAGAGGGTTCCAGTTCACGGTAATAATCGTCCTTTAGGATTTGCAGCACGCGGGATGTGACCGCGATGCGGCGCCTGCGGTCGCTGGAACAGATGGCGATATTTGCGAGGGAACGGATGACATAGCCACGCGTTTCAGTATCCTGGATCTCCTCAAAAAACTTCATGTAGGAGCCTGCTTCCGTGAAGACCATCTCATTACGGAAGCGGAACGGCCCCGCTTGTTCTTCATTGATGCCGTCCACCGACCGGTCCAAATAATATAGTCCCATCCCCAGCTTATATAGTTCACGGATGATGCGTTTTCGGTCACGACGTATGCGGTACAGGCTGAGCAACGCTTCATGAATGGACACGTATACCCCGCAGTCCAAATTTGTTTTCCAGTCCATCAGGGCATCCGCGAAGGCGATAAGCTCATCGATGCAAGCATCGTCCGCTTCAAACAATTGGTCTAGGACAGGGAAAAGATGCCGGTTCAGGAGGTCTATGTTCTCCCGCTTCAGCTCGGTCATACGCTGGCGGTTAGCTTTCTCGGACGTATACCAGAAATTAAAATCCGTCCTGGGGACGCTGTAAAAATCTCCAAGATGCATAATCTCGCGCACATTGTCGATATATCGCTGCTGATAGGTCTGCATGGCTTTCCCTTTCTCACACGAATTGTCGTAGCATCTGCATAAGAAGCGGGATGTCGATTGGTTTGGCTAGGTGCCCGTCCATGCCCGCGTCCCTCGCCCTGGCAACATCCTCCGCAAAGGTGTTCGCGGTCATGGCGATTATCCGGATGCTGGCCGAGTCTGAGCGTTTGCTGGAACGGATGGCGTGCGTAGCTGCATAGCCGTCCATCACAGGCATTTGGATGTCCATAAGGATTAGGTCATAGTATCCTTCCCCGGCAGATTCATAGGCCTCTACTGCCTGCTGGCCGTTTTCAGCGGTATCAACGGATGCATTTGTCATGGATAGGAGTTCCAGCGCGATCTCTCGGTTGATGATATTGTCTTCGACCAGCAAGATGTGCCGGCCCGACAGGTCGGGAGATCCAAAGGCTTGTTCTTCTTCCTTCGCGGAGGAGAGCGTAGCGTTCAGCTCGTTCAGCAGCGTCTTCCTGAACACGGGTAGGGGAAGGAAATGGCGGATACCGCAGCGATTCGCCCGGTATTCGATCTCTTCCCAATCGTAATCACCAATAAGAATAAGGGCGAGATGAGGGAACGATTGCGATAGATATGAGGCGGTATCAAAAACGAAACCAAATCCCTCATCCTTTTTTCCGAGAATGACGGCATGAAACGCTTTTTGGCGGTAATCGGCGTCTGTCAGAGCCTGTATGGCTTCTGAGGATGATTTGATAATCAGGTGGTCGACACCGCTTCCGCTGAGATACCGGCGGAAGATGTCTTGTTGCTCCTCATCTGCTTCGATAATCAGGACGCGTTTCCCTGCCAAGGCTTCGGTTTGCAGGGGAAGGTTGACAATGCGCAAGGGAATGCGAACAGTCACGGTGGTCCCTGCCCCGAGCTCGCTTTCTATCCGGATTGTGCCTCCCATGGCGTCGATCAGCTTTTTGACAATACTCATGCCAAGCCCGGTCCCTTCAACCCTGGAAATGGTCGAAGAAGATACGCGCTCAAAAGGATTAAAGATACGGTCGAGGAAGTCAGGACTCATGCCGATGCCGTTATCGGCGCAGCTCAGACACAGAGTACAACCGTCTTTTTCTGGTTCCTCGGTGACGGTCACTTCAATCTTCCCGCCGTCGTTCGTATACTTGATCGCGTTGCTGATGATATTCACATAAATCTGCTTGATGCGCATAGGGTCGCCACACAGGACCTCTTCGGGTACATCGCCTACGCTGAAGGTGAACGTATGATTCTTCTTGACAATCTGTGGGCGGATGATCGTCAGCGTGTCGTGGAGCAGATCGCTCAGCGAGAACTGTTCCTCGGCGATTTTCATTTTTCCCGAATTGATCCGGGACATATCGAGGATATCATTGATTAGCCCGAGCAGGTGGGAACTGGCGATGTCTATCTTATTCAGGGCGTCCATCACTCGTGTTTTTTCGTCGATATGTTTCTTAGCAAGCGCTGTCATACCGATGATAGCATTCATCGGCGTACGGATATCGTGCGACATATTGGAAAGGAATTCCTCTTTTGCCTCATTCGCATTTTTCGCTTCGGCAAGCTCTTCGCGAAGAGACTGCATCGTTGCGTTATCGCACAGCATGAGCATCGTCCCGTCCGGCAGTGCCAGCCGTTCTGTTACTTTGGCGCTTTCAAACGCCTCAGTTTGAAAGACTGTCTTTCCTTCTTGATTGATGATAGCAAATCTCCTTGCCATAGCCGACGCCTCCTTTGATGGTACCTACGTCTATAATACAGGATAACTTCGCAGAAAACAAGAAAAAACTCGGTCAAGGTTCTTCCCAGAGGCAGCGGGCTCGAAACAGACGCTTTTTGCTATGTATCCGTGGTGTATCTGGCAGCCGTGATGGATTTATACAATCGAGAGGTGGTCGGATATGCAGTGAGCAGAACGATGGATGCTGAGCTGACCTGTCGCGCCCTGAGGAACGCAATCAGCCGGAACGGGAAGCCGTCGGAGCTGGTGTTTCACAGTGACAGAGGGAGCCAGTACAGCAGCCGGAGGTATCAGAGTATTTTAAACGAATACCATATTACGGGAAGCATGAGCAAGCCGGGATGTCCGCATGACAACAGCTGTTTGGAAAGCTTTTTTGCGAGTATGAAAAAAGAGTTCCTGTCGCGTAAAGAATATGC
>JAFRRO010000018.1 GCA_017428025.1 Clostridia bacterium | reverse complement strand
CTTCTCCGCTTGCTGTATTCTATATCTGTAAAACTCAATTGCTGTCCCATTTCTTCGCCCTCCTATTGTAACCATTATACCACATCTCGTTCAATGATTAAATCAGTGGTTACTTGAGGAGAAGGTGCCGTAGTGTCAACGAAGGCGGATGAGGTGTTCCGTGCAGACAGAATGATCCGCAAAAGCTGACGCTCTTTGCGTGTCCACCTCATCACCGCTTCGCGGAGCTTCCCCTCGAAGGGGAAGCCTTATTCATTCGCAAACCAAAAGCCCTCCCCGCGCGGAACATGGTTCACTGCAAAACGCCAAACTGCGGCAGATGGGACTTCTTTGCGGCGGTGGATATCGGCGTCTTCCGCTTGCGCTCCGCGCTGCTATTCACTTCGCTTCGCTGCGTTACAGCGGTAGATCGCGCGCTTCCCGCGCGTACCATCGTACACGCCTGCCGCAAAGCCGCTTCACTGCAAAACGCCGCACTGCGGCATTTTGCGGGCGTTCAGTCAAGTCCCGACCTAACCAAAAACCAAAGAAAAGAACCATCCGCAAGGGATGGTTCTTTTCTTTGGTGCGGCAGATGGGACTTGAACCCATACGCCTGCGCACACGCACCTCAAACGTGCCTGTCTGCCAATTCCAGCACTGCCGCGCAAGGTGTATTATACGATGCGGTTTTCGAATTGTCAACTATTATTTTGCTCTCTTTCGCTGTTTTTTTGAACGTACGCGTTCGGAATTCGTGAACTTTTTGCTTTCCTCTTTCCATTTGCGGCAAGTTGGATTATAATAGAGGCACGGAGGGTATCATATGGATTCTTTCAACACTGCTTTGAACTGCGGGACGTTCCTGCTGCCGTGGAACGCGGTCATGCTCGCGCTCGGTATTCTGGTCGCGGTCGTCGTCTCGGAATGGATCATCAAGAAACGCGGGATGTACAAGGATCTCGCGCTCGACGCCTGCATCATCGGGATTCCGTGCGGCATTGTCGGCGGACGCTTGTTTGCGGCAATCTCGGGTAAGGTCGCGTTTTCCTCGATCGTCGATCTGTCGCAGACCGGCATGAATCTGCCCGGCGCGCTGCTGTTTGCGGCGGTCGGCGTGCTGATCTATACGCGCATCAAAAAGCTTGACCGCGGGGAAGTGTTTGACGCGCTTCTGCCCGGCGCGTTCTTCGGACTTGCCGTCGGACGCTGGTCGGATTTCTTTCTCTGCGACGGACTCGGACCGGTCGTCGGCGACGGCGTGCCGAAGTTTTTTCCGCTTGCGACGTTCACGCACGCATACTTTGCCGATCATGAGACGGTCGCATATGCGGTGTTCTTCCTTGATTTTCTCGTATGCCTCGCGCTCGGCGCCGCAGCGCTGCTGATGCTCAAAAAGAAGCTGCAGGCGGGCAAAGCGGCGCGCGTGACGATGCTGCTCTATATCGTTGCGGAGTTCATCCTCGAGTGGCTGCGCGACGGGGAAGCGCGGCAGATCGTATTCGGCGAGATCCGGTTCAATCAGCTTGTGCTGATCGGCATGCTGTTTGTGCTGATCGGCGTCACGCTGTTCGCAAAGTCCGCCCGCAAGGCACCCGAGCCCGAACCGGTGCCGGAAACGCCGGAACCCGAACCGGAGCCGGAAGCGCCGGAACTCGAACCGGAAGCAACCGAGCCCGAACAACCCGAACAGGAGCCGGAAGTGCCGAAACCCTCTGAACCCGAACCGAAAGCGGAGGAAGCGTCCGAAACCGAAGCATGAAACGCCTGTTGATCCTTGCCGTCGCGCTGCTGACGGCGGCATGCACCTCTCAGGAAGCGCATCTGATCTATCTGCCGGAGCAAACGAGTGCGCCGGCCGTCCGCGTGACGCCGACGCCGTCTCCCGCGCCGGAGCCGATCTACTTTGCGCCGATCGAGGGCGAGGGCTTTTCGACCGATCCGAACGGTCTGCCGATCCTGGATCCGCAGACGCACTATTACGATTATTATCTGTCGGTGTCCAACCTGCGCGTCTACGAGCACAACGGCGAAACGCTGATCGACGCGACGATCACGAACACCTTTCAGAAAACGCTGATCGGCGGTCTGCGCATCTCGTTCTATGACGACAGCGGCATGATGTACGGCTATGCGGATTTCTATACCGCGGGCGGCAGCCTCAAGCTGTTCTCCGGCGAGAATCGCGTCTATGCGGATGTACTGACCGAGGTGGACGTGCAGACGATGGACTTTGAACTGACGGTCACCGACGCGTTCAAGCCGGAAAACTGAATTCCAATATCAATCAACGGCTGCAGGTGCAGCCGTTTCAGCGTGTCAAAAAAACGGTTTGACACGCTGACCAGACTGCCGTAAAGGTAGGCAGAATTCGCGTTTTCACGAAGGAGCTATACTAAAGTATGCGACCAGATGAAGATGCGGATAGTTTGCGTCGAAATATCGATCAAAGGAAGGGCTTTCGAGCCCTTCCTTCATACAAGTAATCTGTTGCATTTGTTCGCCGCAAACGGTCTGGCACCTTTTTCGACAGTCTGCAACGGCTGCCGGTGCAGCCGTTTTGTTTATGCTCGGATGCGCAGAAGCTCGCCCGGTTCGAGCGGCAGAGCGGTCGGAATCCGCAGCACCTGTCTGACGCGATTGGCAATTTCGACCGGCGCGCCGGTTTCGTCGAAGATTTCATCCGCCTTGAGCACCGCGTTTTGCAGCGCGGGGGAGATCACCTCCAGCGCGTCGCCGCGCACAAAGCGGTTGCGCTGCTCGATCGTCGCAACGCCGTTCGCTGAGCCGAGCACGACGCCCGCAAACCGGTGTGTCTGCGTGTAGGTTCCGGCGTTGCTGTGATCCAGAGGCAGCTCGCCGTGATAGAAGCCGGTCGTGTAGGGGCGGTGCGATACGGAATCGAGCTCGCGCCGCGCCTCGTTGACGGTCATGGTTCCGTCGAGAACGCGCCGGTAGGCGTTGACGACGACCGCGACATAGTATTCCGTTTTCATGCGTCCTTCGATTTTCAGCGACGTCACGCCCGCGTCGATCAGTTCGTCCAGCAGCCCGATGCAATTGAGATCGCGCGAGGACAGCACAAAGCTGTGATTCCCCTCCTCGACGATCGGGAAGCTCTGATTCGGACGCGTTTGTTCGACGAGCGCATACGACCACCGGCACGGCTGCGCGCAGTCGCCGCGGTTGCCGCTTCTGCCCAAAATGGCGGAGGACAGCAGGCACCGTCCGGAGTACGCCATGCACATGGCGCCGTGTACAAACGCTTCGAGTTCGAGATCGTCCGGAATGCGGCGTTTGAGTTTTTTGATCTCCTCGACCGTCATTTCTCTTGCAAGCACGATCCGCTTTGCGCCGAGCGCGTGCCACGTCAAGGCTGCCGCGTAGTTTGTGCAGCTTGCCTGCGTACTGACGTGCAGTTCGAGCCCCGGGCAAGATTTGTGCATCGCGGTCAGAACGCCGAGGTCGGACACGATCGCCGCGTCCGCGCCGCAGTCCTTGAGCTGATTTGCATAGGCGGGCAGCGCGTCGATCTCGTCGCCGTACGCCAGCGAATTGACCGTAACGTACAGGCGCCTGTTCTGCGCATGCACCTTTTTTGCGGCGTCCGCGATCGCATCAAACGAAAACCCCGCGCTCTTTGCGCGAAGCTGCAGCATCGGACCGCCGAGATACACCGCGTCCGCGCCGAACCGCAGCGCCGCGTCGAGCGCCGCCTTCGATCCGACCGGCGCCAAAAGTTCCGTCATAGCCGCACCTCCCGTTTGGTTCAGTATACCAATTTCCCGTGCGCTCGTCAACGACGGCGCACTTGCATATCCGCAAAATGCGTGATATGATAAGGGCACTATTCTGTTGAACGATCGGCAAGGGGTACTATGTTGCACATCGGCTGTCATCTGTCGCCCTCGGAAGGGCTTTTGAAAATGGCAAAGACCGCGTCGGAACTCGGCGCGGATACGTTTCAGTTCTTTTCGCGCAATCCGAGAGGAAGCAAGGCGAAGGCTTTGGACGAATCGGACGCTGCGGCGATGGACGCGTATCTCAAAGAACACGGCTTTGTGCCGGTGCTTGTGCACGCGCCGTATACGCTGAATCCGTGCGCCGAAAAGCCGGAGACCGCGCAGTTCGCGGAGCTTTGCATGCGTAACGATCTCATCCGCTGCACCGCGATGAAAACGCCGTTCTATAACTTCCATCCGGGCAGCCACGTCGGGCAGGGGGAGCAGACCGGCGTCGAAAAGACCGCGGCGCTTCTGAACCGCATTCTGTCCGACGAGACCGACACGACCGTATTGATCGAGACGATGTCCGGTCAGGGCAGCGAGATCGGCGGCACCTTCGAGAGCGTTAAGGCGATCATCGACCGCGTCAATCTCAGCGAGCGCGTGGGCGTGTGTCTCGACACCTGCCATGTGTTTCAGGCGGGCTACGATATCGTGAACGACCTCGACGGCGTGCTGACGGAATTTGACCGCGTCATCGGGCTCGACCGCCTGCATTTTCTCCACATCAACGACGCGAAGTTCGGGCTTGGCGAGCATAAGGATCGCCACGCCGCAATCGGCGAAGGACAGATCGGGCTCGACGCGTTCCGACGCATCGTGAACCATCCGGCGCTGAAGAACCTGCCGTTCTGCCTCGAAACGCCGCACGAAAAGCTGGAGGAATACGCTGCGGAAATCGCGCTTCTGAGGGGGATGACCGAATGAAAAACGATCTCGTTTCGATTGTTTCCTGCGCGGATTACGCGGACGAACACTGCACACAGGCGCTGCTCGAGGTGCTTGAACCGCTCGGCGGACTCGACTGGGTGACGCCCGGCATGCGGATCGCGATCAAGGCGAACTTCGTTTCGGCGGCGAAGCCGGAACGCGCGGTGACGACGCATCCGCGGCTTTTGATCGCGCTCTCGAAGCTTCTGATCGCGCGCGGCGCGCACGTGACGATCGGCGACAGCCCCGGCAATTTCTATACCGCGGCGGTCCTGAACCGTGTGTACGCGATGGCGGGCCTCGAGGAGGCGGAGGCGCTCGGCGTCACGCTCAACCGTGATTTTTCCGAAAAGCAGGCGTATTCTGAACATGCGGTGCAGGCGAAGAGCTTTACCTATACGCGATATCTCGACGACGCCGACGCGATCATCAATTTCTGCAAGCTGAAATCGCACGGCATGATGGCGCTGTCCGCGGCGGCAAAGAACCTGTTCGGCACGATCCCGGGCACGATGAAGCCGGAGTATCACTACCGGTTCCCGAACCCGAACGATTTTGCGGATATGATCGTCGATCTCGACGAGTATTTCAAACCCGTGCTGCACATCTGCGACGCGGTAACGGCGATGGAGGGCAACGGACCGACGCAGGGGACGCCGAAGTTTCTCGGCTGTCTGATCGCCTCGAAGGATCCGCACTGCCTTGATCTGCTGGCGGCAAAGCTCATCGGGCTCGAGCCGTACGAGGTGCCGACGATCGCGGCGGCGAAGCGGCGGGATCTGGTGCCGGAGCGCTTTGAGGACCTAAACATCTCGGGCGACTGGGAAGCGTTCCGCCCCGCGGAATTCAAGTGTATCCGGAACCGCAACAGCACGCTGTTCGTGAACGATACGACGATGTTCGGACGGCTCACGCAGAAGGCGATCCGTATCTGTCTCGAATCGCGTCCGCAGGTCAAAACCGGCGCGTGCATCGGCTGCGGCAGATGCGCGAACGTCTGTCCGGCGCATACGATTGAGATCAAAAACGGCAAGGCGCTGATCCACCGGCAGAACTGCATCAAGTGCTTCTGTTGTCAAGAATTCTGCCCGAAAGGGGCTATGGTAGTGCACCGCACGGCGCTCGCGCGGATGCTGAACAAATAGAGGTGAAAGAATTGCAATTCCGAAAACGAATGACGGCATGGGCGCTGTGCCTGCTGCTTCTGTGCGCGGCGCTCGCCTGCGGGCATGCGGAGCCGGAGGACGCGCGTCCGTCGGTCGTGGTCACGATCTTTCCGCAGTACGATTTCATCCGCGCGATCGCGGGCGATCTCGTGAAGCTTGAAATGCTCGTCAAGCCCGGCAGCGAGGTGCACGGCTTCGATCCGACATTTGCGGAGGTCTCGACGATCCTGCATGCCGATCTGTTCGTCTACGTCGGCGGCGAAAGCGACCGCTGGACGGAGGACGTTCTGAACAGGAGCGATCACGCGATCAACGCGATTTCGCTGCTCGAGGTCGTCGACGCGCTCGACGAGGAAACGGTCGAGGGCATGCAGGCGGAGGAAGAGGAGGAGACCGCGAAGGACGAGCACGTCTGGACGAGCCCGAAAAACGCGATTCGCATCGTCGAAACCCTGCGCGACGCGCTGATCAAGCTGATGCCGGAGGAAGCCGGAACGCTGAGCGCGAACGCCGAGCGCTATATCGGCGAGCTGAACGCGCTGGACGAACGGTTTCACGACATTGCGGCGCACGCGAAGCGCAGCACGGTCGTGTTTGCCGAACGCTTCCCGTTCCGGTATCTGATGCACGATCTCGGTCTGACCTACTATGCGGCGCTGCCCGGGTGTTCGAGCAACGAGGAGGTCAGCCTTTCGACGATCGCGTTTCTGATCGAGCGCGTGCAGGAGGAGCAGCTGCCGAGCGTGTTCTATATCGAGTTTTCCGACGAAAAGGTTGCGGACGCGATCGTATCGGCGACCGGCTGCAAAAAGCTGCTGCTGCACAGCTGTCACAACGTCAGCAAAGCGGATTTCGACGCGGGCGTGACGTATCTGGATCTGATGAAACAAAACGCGGAAGCGCTGAGGGAGGCGGTGAACTGAATGGCATTGTTAACCTTTGAAAGCGTCGGGCTTGCCTACGGCGGGGACAACGTCGCGCACGACGTGAGCTTTTCCGTGCAGGCGGGCGAGTTCTGGGGCATCGTCGGCGAGAACGGCTCCGGCAAAACGACGCTGATGAAAGCGCTTCTGGGGCTCATTCCGTGCGCAAGCGGGCGCATCGTGATGGGCGAGGGGCTGAAGCCCGCGGAGATCGGATATCTGCCGCAGCAGAGCGCGATCCAGAAGGATTTTCCCGCGTCGGTCGAGGAGGTCGTGCTCTCCGGCACGATCGGCTATCGCGGGCTGAAACCGTTCTACGGCAGGGCGGAGCGCGCGCTTGCGAACAAAAATATGGACATGCTCGGACTTCTGCCGCTCAAAAAACGCTGCTATCAGGAGCTTTCCGGCGGTCAGCAGCAGCGCGTGCTGCTTGCAAGGGCACTGTGCGCGACAAAGAAGTGCCTCGTGCTCGACGAGCCGACGACCGGCCTCGATCCGGTGGTGACCGCGGAGTTCTATCACGTGCTGCACGAAATCAATCAGAGCGGCATGACGATCATCATGGTTTCGCACGACGTCGAACAGGCGGTGCGCTGCTGTACGCACATCCTGCACTTAAGCTGCCATCCGCTGTTCATCGGTACGGCGGCGCAGTACAAGGCGAGCCCGCTCGGGCGGAAGTATCTGGAGGTGCATGCGCTGTGATGTACGGTTCGATCGCTTCGATCCTTTCGGATCCGTATCTCAAGGAAATCCTTGTCCGCGCAGTCGTCGTCGGCGTGCTGGTGTCGATCTGCGCAAGTCTCCTCGGCGTCACGCTCGTTCTGAAGCGCTATTCGATGATTGGCGACGGTCTTTCTCACGTCGGCTTCGGCGCGCTTGCGCTTGCGACGGCGCTGAACCTCGGAAACGCGTCGACGGCCGTTTCGCTGCCGATCGTGCTGGTCGCGGCGTTTCTGCTGATGGGCATGAGTGAAAAGCGCCGCATGCAGGGCGACGCGGCAATCGCCGTGCTGTCCACCGGCGCCATCGCGATCGGCACGCTTCTGTTCCGGTTTTCGAAGAATCAGTATGCGGATATCTGCAATTCGCTGTTCGGCACGGCGTCGATGTCCACGCTTTCGAAGACCGATCTCTGGGTGACGGTCGCGGTGTCCTTCGTTGTGCTCGCGCTGTTTCTGCTGTTTTTCACGCGCATCTTTGCGGTGACGTTCGACGAGAACTTTGCGAAGGCGACCGGTGTGCACGTGCGCTTCTACAGCCTCTTGCTGGCGGCGCTGACGGCGGTCACGGTCGTGATCGGCATGAAGATGGTCGGCGCGATCATGGTGTCGGGACTCATCATCTTTCCGGCGCTGTCCGCCATGCGCGTGTCGCGGCGGTTTTCGACCGTCGTCATCACCTCGGCGTCGCTCGCACTCGCGTGCTTTGCGATCGGCTTTGCCGCGTCGCTGCTTCTGGATGTGCAGCCCGGTCCCGCGATCATCACCGTGCATGTGATCGTGTTTCTGGTCTGCTGTCTGATCGGGTTTTTGAAGAACCGCATCCGCACCGCGAACAGCAAAAAAATAGTTGTGGAATGAGCACGGCGGTGCTATAATATATTGCGTAATTCAAAGAGGAGGAGTAAAACATGAAAAAGTTCTTTGAAGAATTCAAAGCGTTTGCTCTGAAGGGCAACGTGGTCGACATGGCGGTCGGCGTCATCATCGGCGGCGCGTTCGGCGCAATCGTGACGTCCCTGATCAACGACATCATCATGCCGGTGCTCGGTCTCATCATCAAGGCGGATTTCTCGACCTGGTTCATCCCGATGAAGGAGATTCCCGCCGAGCTGCTCGTGGACGGCGCAAAGCCCTCCGCGGACGTGCTTGCGGAAGCCGGTATCTCGGTGTTCCATTACGGCAAGTTCATCTCCGCGATCATCTACTTCATCCTGATCGCGCTGTGCATCTTCATCGTTGTGCGCGCGCTCAGAAAGGCGGAGGAGAAGGCAAAGGAAGCCAAGAAGAAGGAAGAAGCGCCCGCAGAGGAACCGAAGAAGCCGCGTCTGTGCCCGTACTGCAAGCAGGAAGTCGCAGACGACGCAACCCGCTGCCCGCACTGCACCAGCGAGCTTCCGCCCGCGGAGGAATAACAGAATCGGTCGAAAAGGGCGCACGTTGCGCCCTTTTCTTTACACATCGCCCGAATAATATATTTTCAAAACAGTGTAACACTTTGTGCTGCTTGTGTGTCTATATAGATGAAGACAGGGACAGCACGGCGGGACGGTTTATGTGCTGCCGGTATCAATGATATAAGGAGAGGGTTCGGATGAAACGAAAAACGCGTCTGACGGTGTTGATCTGTGGGCTTGCCGCGTTGGCAACAATCCTCGCGGTAATCCGGATTGCAACCGTTGTGCAAAGAAGCAAAAAGCTTAATGAAGGAGGCGCCTCTCCTTCGGAAGCCCTGCTGCAGTATGATCCGGACGCGACCGTAAAAGCGGAGTTCTTGTATTATGACAAGACTTGCGTAATGGGAACCAACGGGAACGGCACGGAAATTGTGGAAGTCGAACAGGATACGGATGGACGGTACCGCGTGAAACACAAATTCCGCAGCGAACTGATCGGTTCGGAACAAAATGAACTGCGCAATAAAATGGTGACCTGCTTCCGGTATCCCGATGCACAATCAGAGCAGTTCCAGAATGAGATCGTCGTAGTGGTGAAATTCGGCAGCGGAACAACGCCGAAAGACACGAATGACGCAGAGTATATCGAAGTCCCGTTGGTCGATGGAAAGCTGGCGGAGTATCTGGGCATCAACACATCCGGGAAAGGAATGTGGTACGCAATCACAGACGCGGATCAAGAGGGATTCTTTGTGGAATAGAACGCAAAATGATGATCAACTTTGCTGCCGGTGTTGATGAAACGGGGAGGGGGCATATGGAAGAAATGAACGAAAAAGCGACACAGTGTAAACATGTGGTATCATTATTAACTTACTATACGCCAAGGTATATCCTGATCGAGCGTAGAAAATCGTTTCCATGTAAGAAATGCGGAAAAGAAGTCAAAGAATCAAAGACAATTCGCATTCTTTCGATCATCCTCTGCTTGTTGAGCCGGTTAATGATTCTCGCAACATCACTCATTCTAATATTGGTTGAAGGAATGTCAAGAGGACAGCGGCTTTTCGTTTTACTTGCAGGTCTCGGATCGGGAATCCTGATGGATGTTGTGAGAATCATCATCGGAAGCAAATGTACGTGGACGGAACTGCCGTGCGATAAGAACACACAGCAGGGTGACGACTCATGAAAGCCTTCCCCTGGAGGGGGCGCGGAGCCGAGCGCCCGCGGTGCGGGATGAAGCGAGGCGGAAGCGCGGGTCGAACAGGGAGCAGAAGAAAGTATGGTACGCGCGAGAAGCGTGCGATCTTCCGCTGTAACGAAGCGAAGCGGAGTGGTATACGACGCGCTGCGACCATGTGAGACCATCGGGTGGATTTTGCGAAGCAAAAGACGGGAGGATTGTCCTGTTCGTGCGGCTTTTGGCGTATATCGTGTTTGCGTCAGCAAACATATCGCAAGGCTTTTGCCGCCCTACTTCCCTTTCGGGCGCAAAAAAACAAGGACGGGTGAACCGTCCTTTTTCAGTCCTCCGCGTCGAGGAAGCTGAGATGCTTTCTGAAAAAGAAGATCAGAAACGGAATCGAGATCAGAAACGTCATCAGGTCCGCCGCCGCCTGCACCGCCTCGATGCCGGTGATGCCAAACAGTGCAGGCAACAGGAACACAAGCGGCACAAAGAAGATGCCCTGCCGGCACGACGCAAGCACCGTTGCGCCGACCGCAAAGCCGAGCGACTGATAGAGCTGATTGACGTAGGTGGAAAAGCCCATCAGCGGGATCGTGATGCACAGAAACCGCAGCATGCCGCTGCCGATCTTCACGACCTCGGGATCGTCGCGGAACCACACCATGATCGGCTCGCGGAACAGGAGGATCGCCGCCGCGATGCACAGCCCGATGACGGTCATGGAAACCGTCGCGTACCAGAAGACCTTCTTCACGCGGGAATAGCGCTTTGCGCCGAAGCAGTACCCCGCGATCGGCTGAAAGCCCTGCCCGACGCCGAGCACGATGTGCCGCACGAACATATAGAGCTTGTTCGCAATCGAGATCGCCGCGACCGCCGCCGCGCCGAACGGCGCCGCCTGGATGTTCAGAAGCGCCGAGGACAGGCTTGCCATGCCCTGCCGGAACAGCGTCGGCACGCCCATGCGCACGATGCGCAGGTATACGGACGGCGATCTGCCGATGTAGCGCGGGCGAAGCTTGACGATGCTGCGGTCGCGCAGATAGATGACCGCCATGATCGCGAAGCTCGTCATCTGTCCGATCATCGTCGCGAGCGCCGCGCCCGCAATGCCCATCCTGCATCCGAAGATCAGCAGCGGATCGACGAACAGATTCAGAACCCCGCCGCTGATCATCGCGATCATCGAATAAACCGCCTGTCCCTCGGAGCGAAGGATGTTGTTGAGCACGAACGCGCTTGTCATGAACGGCGCGGCAATCAGGATGAAGCGCGCATAGTCCACGGCGTACGGCACGACCTCGCCGCGCGCGCCGATCAGGGATACCAGAGGCCGCAGAAAGATCAGTCCGAGCGCGCCGATCAGCGCGCCCGCAATCACGCTCATCAGCGCCGCCGAGGTGCCGACCGTGCAGGCGTCGTCGACGCGTTTCTGCCCGAGCATCGGGCTGATGAGGCTTACCGCGCCCATGCCGATGCTGCCGCCGGTCGCCTGAATGATCGCCATCAGAGAGAACACGACGCCGACCGCGGCCGACGCTGCCGTGTCGATCTTGGCGACAAAGTACGTGTCCGCGGTGTTGTAGATGACGGTGATCAGCTGAATGAGCACCGTCGGCCATGATTTTCGGAACAGCAGCCGTCCGACCGGTTCGGTCAGCATCAGATGCCGCTGTTCGGCGTTACTGATCTTCATGCCCGACCGACAGTTTCCTCCCCGAAGCAACCTCAAAATGATATTTCACGATGCCGAGATCGATCTTGGCGAACGGTCCGATCAGCGCCTTTGCGCGCACGTTCCCCTCCCCGTCCAGCAGAAAGCGGAACTGCTGCTGATTGATCGCGGTCGGCGCCTTCAGCGCCGCTTCGACGCCCGCGCGGAACCACTCCGGCACAAGCCCCTTCGTCTCGGTCACCTGCCGGAACGATTTGCTGCGGTGCGCATGCCCCGGCTTTGCGCCGTAGCCGATCGAGATCACCGCGACGAGGCGTTCGCCGTCCCCGACAAGCCCTTTGACCTCGGATTTTTTGTACGAGCCCGCCGCCCAGCAGGTGTTCAGACCGAGCGTTTCGGCAAACAGCACAAGCCGTTCGCCCCAGTAGCCGCAGGTTTCGTAGAGGTCCTCCCCGTCCCTGCCGATCAGCGCGATATAGTTGACCGCATTTTCAAACTTGCCGTAGTGCGCAAGAAACCCGGTGAACGCCTTCGGCTCGTTGAGAACAAGGCGCATCGAAAGCCCGCTTTCGCGGTTGCATGCGTCGATCTCGCTCTGCAGCGCGTCGAGCACCGCGCCGTCGATCGGTCTTTTGGTATAGCTGCGCACCGAATGGCGCGCGTCGATCGCTTCCGAAATCGTCATACGCCCATCTCCTCCGCACAGTCCATCGGTCCCAGATGTGAGAAATCCCGTTCATAGCGCTTGGTGAATACCGGCAGCAGGAAGACCGTCAAAAACGTGAGCGTCAACGGGATGATGTCGATGAGGTGCGCCGCCCAGTGACCGGTGTCCGTCGCGAGCATGCCGGTGAGCATCAGGATCGTCCCCTGCAGCCCGACCGTGACGAGCGCCGCAATGCGCACGATGCGCATACCGACGTTGCGGTAGACCGCGTTGTTTGCGCCGAGAACCGCGCACGGCGCGGCGTGCAGGATGGGATCCTTTCGCCGGATCAGCAGCACGACAAGCCCCGCGACGATCAGAACGCCGACCGCGATGTTCCAGACGACGTCGATCCGTACGTTCACGAGCGAAAGAAGCTCCGGCAGCGTAGCGATCAGGTTGATCATGCCGTGCAGCAGCATCGTATACACGATGCGTCCGGTGCGCTGATAGACCATCGCGAACAGCATGCCGATGAAGAACGCGAGGAAAAACTGGTGATGATTGCCGTGCATCAGCCCGAACAGCAGACCGGAGACGACCGCCGCATAGCCCTCGTGCGTGTCGTGCAGGCGGTCGCAAAGCACCTTGCGGAACGCGAGCTCCTCAACCACCGGCGCGCCGATCACCGCGTAGATCAGATACGGCAGTATTTCCGCGCCGAGCAGATCCACGCTGAACAGCTCCTGCGTCTCGGCGCCGAAGAACGAGGACAGATTGCCGAGCACCGCGCCGACGCCCCAGACGCCGAAGCACATCAGCGCGATCACGAGAAACCGCCCGAACGACAGGCTGCGCTTTTTGATCGGCGTGCCCTTCGGCAGCACCAGCCGCATCAGGACGATCCCGACGATCCACGCCCCCGTCTGTACGAGCAGATACACCGTCAAAAGCGTTGCAATCACGCCCCTGCCCGGCAGATACCCGAGCAGAGAATCCACATAGTAGCTGAGCTGCGACGGATCGGTGATCAGCGGGAAGCTGCCGAGCTCATAAAACACGAATACAAGCATCATAATCAGCGCGGCCGCGATCCCGCCGCTTGCGCTGATCGCGCCGTACAGCGCGGCGACCGAAAGCCCCGCGCGGCTGTAAACGCGCTTCATTTCGACCGTTTCCGCCGGAGCGGGCTCCGGCTTTTGCGGAAACAGGACCGGCGCGTTCTCTGTGACATGTTCCATACCGTAAACTCCTTGGTTTTCTGATTTCATTGTACAAACCGGAGCGGCGGTTGTCAAGCGACGTTGCAAAATGCGCGCGGTTTCGGTATAATGAAAAAAACGCCCGGAGGCAGATATGATCGACGCCGCAATCTTTGACATGGACGGACTGATGTTCGACACCGAACGGCTCTATATGCGCGCGCTGCTGGAATACGTCGGACCGAAAACCGGCGTCGACTTCCCGATGGAGGGGATTCTGCGCACGCTCGGCTGCAACCACGCGGATTTTCTGCGCCTGTTCCCCGAGCTGTTCGGCACCGCGATCACGCCCGAAGCCTGCACGGCGCTGGTCACCGAATGGATGAAGAACGAGATCGAAACGCACGGCATGCCGGTGAAGCCGGGGCTGTATGCGCTGCTGGACGCGCTCAAAGCCGAGGGCTTCCGCCTCGCGCTCGCAACCGGAACGGCGCGCCCGATCACGGCGATCTATCTTGCAATGACGAACACGCGCGCATATTTCGACGCGATCGTCTGCGGCGATCAGGTCACGCACGGCAAGCCCGATCCCGAGATCTTTCTGCTTGCCGCAGACGCGCTGCACACCGCGCCGCAGAACTGCGTCGTCTTTGAGGATTCCTATAACGGTCTTTGCGCCGCACATAAAGGCGGATTTCACAGCATCTGCGTGCCCGATCTTGCCGATCCGACGCCGCGGCTCGACTTTGCACCCGATGCGGTTCTGAAAACGCTCGACGAGGCGATCCCGCTGCTTTGCCGCAGACATACATAACACACGCTTTTTGCCTCCGAAATGGGGCGTTTTTTCGTTTTCTCAAGTATTCTGTCCGATTTTTCGTTTCGGAAAGCTCATATAGGGTGAAACCGGTTTTCAAGTGAGGTATGCATGGAATCCACCCGAATCTTTGAACGCATCTATTACGAAACGCGCGACGCGCTGCTGAAGTTTCTGATCCCGCGCGTTCGCTCGAGCGACGACGTCGAAGATCTGATGCAGGAGATCTACAGCAAACTGTATCGGCATCTGGCGCGCCGGAACGTTGTGCGTGAACCGCTCCCCTACCTTTACACCATTGCAAAGAAGGAACTTTCGCGCTACTACCGCCGCCACGCCATCCGCGCCGAGCGCGAAGAACCGCTTTCCGACACCCTCCCCGACGATGCACCGTCGCCCGAGCTTCTTTCAATCGACAGCGAACAGACGCGATCGATCTGGAGGCTCGTCAAAGCGGAACCGCTGAAATCCTATCAGGCGTTCACGCTCTACTATGGGTTCTCTGTACCAACCGATGAAATTGCAAAGTCTCTCGGACTCTCGGAGGATGCGGTACGCAGGCGGATCTCCCGCACGCGGGAACGGATCCGCAGACAACTATCGAACAATGAAGGAGCAAAACAATGAACGAACAGAATCTTTTTCAAAGCATCATACATGATAGCATCGTCGATGACGATGCCATCCTGATCCGCGCACGCACACAGCCGACAAGGAACCGCCTTGTACGGCGGCGCGTACTGATTCCGGTGTTGAGCGCGCTTATCGTCGGTCTCGGTCTTGTTCTTGCGATCCCCTCGGCACGCGCCGAAGTGTTCTCATGGTTTGCGCCAACAAATGTAAAGGAATACATCGGAGCAGATCCTGAGGGGCGCGATCCTGTTGCGGAACTCGATGCCATGATCACAAATGCTTCCGCTTCCATGACCGAAATCCATATCAACTATATCGCCGACGAGCCGTACTGGCGCGAGATCGGCGAAAACTTCTCCGCAACGCTCAAAAACACGATCTATGACGGTGAAGTTATGTATATCACCGTCGATTTTGATGGACTGTCCGGCTATCCGGTTTTTGAGAACGAGCAGTGCCCCTGTCTCCCTGCTGGCGTGCTGCTTCCAACCTATCTGGCAGAGAAAATCGATCCGGAGATGGTACGGTACTTCTTCGAGGACGATGCCGATGTATCCGCCTATCTGAACGGCAAATTGGAGCTGTGGAACGGACCGTTCTGCGATTTGATCCTGACAACGGAGGACGGCGCCGCACTTTACGGACGAATGGAACAGAGCATGCGTTCGGTTGACGCCGCATTTGTGCAGGCGTTCCATGACCGGTACGGCTTCTGTGAGTCCTACGATGAAGAAACCGCCGTCGCATGGAGAGACGCCTGCTGGGAACACTGCAAAGCGTACGGCGCGCGCGCCGTTGCGGACGTTCCGATCATGTACGGCCTATCGGAACGCTTCTATCCGGACAACGGTAAAACCGTCGCCGATTACATCGACGATAACGGATGCCTTACGATGCACGTGCGCTATCGAGTCACCATCCCGCACGGCGAGGAATCCGAAACAAAAATGGATATCGATCTCGGCACGGTCACGGTCAATATGACAGCATACAAGAAAATGCAGACACGCAGCATCGAAGTGCCGAGCGTACCGATTACGCTGTCCGGCAATGCTGTCTTTGAAGGGAAGGCTTGGTATACGGATGGATGCTATACCATCACGAACTATGCGGCGAATCTCTCCGACGTGAAACTGCTTGTATCCGAATCATGCTATGTCGATCTGCTCGGTGTGCACGATCTCGGCATCACCGTTTCGATGCCGGAGAACTGGGATGAAGCGCAGAAGGAAGCATTTGTCCGAAGCCTCGGCTTTGATGTTCTGATTGACGGAGAACGCCTTTCCGGCAGTACGGGCGGCAGTCTCGAGCTCGGCGGCGACGGAAGCTACGCGCTGCGCCTCGAGATTATGGATATTCCGTTTGACCGGATCGGAAGCATGCGGACGGTCACTCTGATCCCGTCCCTGAGCAGATGCACGCAGGCATTGATTATGAGAACGCTGCCGGACGGAACAGAAGAGCTTTTTGAAACTGTTCCGCTCGGTCCCGGCGAAACCTTCGATGCCTCGCAGTTCGAACGCGGCACGCCGATTCGGCTGGAAAGCGCGCTGCAGTTCTATCCGGAATGGACGATCGCACTGAAGGTCAACTGAAGCGACATACACAGGGGACGGTGAAAGCCGCCCCGTTTTTTGTCGAATATATTCCTGTGTTCCCTTGCCTTTCGACCGCCGCTGTGTTATGATATTGTCGTAAGGTTCTTGAAATGTTTCATAGGGAGGATCCGGTCAATATGAAGATCGCAATCATCGGCGGGACCAATATCGAGACGCTTCCGATGCGCTATCGGGAGCAGGCAGTTTCCACGCCTTACGGCGACGTCGTCGTCTTCAAGGGCAAGCTCAAAGAGGGCAACGAGGTGATCTTTCTCTCACGGCACGGTGTTCTGTATGCCAACGATCCGGGCTACATCAACTATCGCGCCAACATCTTCGCGCTGCATCAGATCGGCGTCACGCACGTCATCGGCGTCACTTCGGTCGGCGCGTGCGACTATGCGCTGCAGCTCGGCGAGTATTGCCTCATCAACGATTTTCTCGATTTCACCAAGATGCGCTACGCCTCGTTCGAACGCGAACACCGCAAGGACCTGCACACCGGCATGGACAACGTGTTCAGCAGCGCGCTGAACGACACGCTCGAGGAGCTGATCCTGCAGCACGGCTTCCCGTATTCCGGTCGCGTCGTGTACGCCTGCATGGAGGGCCCGCGCTTTGAGACCGCGGCGGAAACCCGCGCGATGCGCATGCTCGGCGGACAGGTCGTCGGACAGACGATCATTCCGGAAGCGCCGCTGTGCCGTGACCTCGGCATGGAATACGCCGCGCTGGGGCTGATCACCAACTACTGCACCGGCATGACCGGCGTCGTCAATGACGTGCTGATCGAGCATGTCATGGACCAGAACCGCGCGGACATCTTCGAGCTCTGCTTCGACCTGATCCGCAGAATGACGACATACGCCGATTAACCCCGAAAAAGTGAAAGCGCCCCGCAGAAGCGAGGCGCTTTTTTGTTGCGATTTTAAAGGATCTCGCGCAGATGCGTCTGACCGTCGATCGTGAAGAGGATCGAGACCTTGCCGTTTTTCGCGCTGACACGCACGTCGGTCGCCTGCTCCTTCAGCCGGCGCACCTCGCGGTACTGTTCCTTCTGCGTGTCGGTATAGGCGTTGAGCGCGTCGGAAGTGAGGAGAAAGCCGCCTAAAAGCGCATTGACCGTATAGAGCTTTTTCTTCTCCTCCGCGGTCAGTTTGCAGTTTTGTTCGCGCAGGAAGAACACGTCGGGATCATTCAAAAAAGCGCGGCCGTTGAGCTGGCGGCGGTAGATCGTATCCTCGATCGACTGCTTGGTGGAGACGCGCTCGCGGTGCGTGATCTGCATGAGCTTCGTATCGTTCCAGTCGAGCCCGACGTCGCAGCCGACGCGGCAGTATTCGACCTTGCCGAACGCGGGCCACAGCGGCACGCCGCAGCCGAGGATCATCTTGCCCTTGCAGGCGTCGCGCAGCAGATCGATTGCGCGGATCATGCGCGCCGCTCTCGATTCGGTTTCGGTGCCGAACGGCGCCGCGCCGTAGAGGAAGTCGAGCTTCACAAGGTCGAACCCCCACTCGTGCAGCACGCGATCGAGAACCTTACGAACATACGCAACGACCTCGGGATTGTCGATGTCCAGCGACCAGAAGCCGCCCCAGTTCGAACCGTCCGACCACGGCTTGCCGTCGTGCAAAAGAAGCCAGTCCGGATGCTCGGCGACAAGTTTGGAGCCCTTTTGCGCGACAAACGGCGCAAGCCACAGCCCCGCAAGGAAGCCCGCCTCGTGGATCGCGTCCGCAGACGCCTTCAAACCGTTCGGGAACTTTTTCGGATCGGTTTCGAGCCAGTCGCCGACAAACGCCTCCCAGCCGTCGTCGATCTGGAAGAGATCGCCCTCTTTCAAGAGCGCCTTTGCGCCGATCAGATCGTCGGTGATCGTCGCGTCGTTGATGTCCTGATAGCGGTTGTACCAGCTCGAATAGCCGAACAGCTTTTTGCCGGTCAGCGGCCGCACGCCCATCTCATTGAACCAGCCGTCAAAGACCTCCTGCTCCGTGCCCTCGGCGATATAGAGGTCGAACGCGTGGAACGCGCCGTTGACGCGCATGCCCTTGCAGTCGCGCTCGATCAAAAGCTCGCCCTTGTTCGCGTCGTAGCGGAACAGCGTATAGCCCGGCGTTTCGTCGAGCGAGCCGAACAGCAGAAACCGCTTGCCGTCGCGGAAGTAGCACCAGGACTCGCCGTGCGTGACGCCCTTTTTGTAGGGGTAGTCCACGAAATGATAGTCGCCGTAGCGGTTGAGCCCGTACGCCCCGCGCAAAAAGCACGGCAGATGCTTGAGCCCTCTCGTGCGGCCGGTCTTGTCGTACTCCGGACTGTAGGTCCAGTTCTGATAGCCGTTCATGAAGATGCGCGTCGCATCCGAAACGGGCAGCCTGACCGTCGCCCGAACGGACGCAAGCACCGCGTTCTGCAGCGGTTCGATGATGCGGACGACGCCGTTTGCCTCCGCCTTGCCGGAAATGCGCGCGCCGCTTGCCGTCCGGATCGAATACTCTAAAATGCGTTCCATGCGTTATTCCTCCGTGATCGTGAATTCTATCGTGACCGGAGCCGTCTGCTCCGTGCGGATCGTGAGTGTGCCCGTGCCGCCGTGTCCGACGGTCCTGAGGTACGTGCCGGTCATGCCGCCCTCGGCGGTCGCGGCGTCGGGACCGATCAGCTCCAGATCGCCCGCAACGGCAAAGCGGACCGGCAGCTGCGCGTACGGCGCGAGGTTGCCGTATTCGTCGAGGATGCGCACGCGCACCGCCGCGGCGTCGTAGCCCTCGCCCTCCCTGAGCGCGGTGCTGCTGACCTTGACCTCCGTATGCAGCTTCTTGGACGGACGGCAGAGCACGGACGCAACGACCTCGTCGCCTTTCAGCGCGTCAAAGCGCCACCCGCTGACCGTGCCGCCCCAGTTGCCGACGTACTTGCCGTAGAGCTCCTCGCCGTCGGCGTAGGTCAGGTGATACTTCTTCATCGCGTAGAGCATGCGCAGCTTGTCCTTCAAAGGCATGTGATCGACGCCGTGCTGCGCCGCGGAGAGCAGCGAATCGTGCAACAGCTCCGCCTTTTTGCCGGAAAAGCCCTCCTCGCTGATCAAAAGCTGCCCGATGAGATCGTCGATCAGAAACGGCGGGTGCCTGAGGCCTTTCCAGTCCATGGGCTGAAAGATTTTGACCAGCTTATCGTTCTTGTACAGCGCAATGCGGTCGGCGTTCGAGAACGCGTAGATCTTGCCGATCTCGCCCGCGGGATAGTCGCCGATGCACATCGGCGAACCGAGCTCCAGCACCGGCGTTTCGTCGCCCTGGCTCGCGTACGCGGCGGCGGCCAGCTTCGGATTGCGGAACGCGTCCATGACGCCGTGGTAGCAGACGCGGTCGCCCGAGCCGAAGTCCTTGTGCGTTGCGTAGTCGAACATGCACCAGCCGAAACACCCCGCGTGTTCGCCGCTTGCCATCGCCGCGTCGAGGGTGCGCGCGTGGCGCAGCGCGTGCATCTGCCGCTTGCTCCACGGATCAAAGGACTTCGTCGGGAACATGTGCCCCGAATGTTCGGAGATCAGGTACCCGCGGCTCACATCCGGCACGACCTCCGCCTTCTTGCGGACCGGCGCGTCGTAATCGAACGGCTTGAAATCGTTGTAGGCGTAGACGTCCTCCAAGAAACTGCTCTTTTGCAGATAGCGCACGCCGGAGGTCTGCCGCGAAGGATCGAGAAAATGCGCGAGCGCGTTCGTCTCGGTATAGAGTTTGTCGTTGTCGCGGCTCTCGTTGATGCGCACGCCCCACAGCACGACCGACGGATGATTGCGGTACTGCAGGACCATCTCGCGCACGTTGTCGATCGCCTGCTTCTGCCAGGTTTCGTCGCCGATGTGCTGCCAGCCGGGGATCTCGGTGAACACGAACAGACCGAGCTCATCGCAGGCGTCGATAAAGCTTTGACTTTGCGGATAGTGCGAGGTGCGCACGGCATTGCAGCAGAGCTCCTCCTTGAGGATGCGCGCGTCCTCGCGCTGCAGGGACGCGGGCGCCGCGTAGCCGAGATACGGATACGCCTGATGCCGGTCGAGCCCGCGCAAAAACGTGCGTTTGCCGTTGAGATAGAATCCGTCGGCGCGAAACTCCGCGGTGCGGAAGCCGAAGCGGGTGCGGACCGTGTCCTGCGGTCGCATGTCCGCGTCGAACAGCGTCGTTTCGAGGGTGTACAGGTTCGGTTCTTCGTCGGTCCACGGCCGTACGCCGTCCGCATGCAGCGAAGCGCGGCAGACGACGAGCCCCTCCGGCGCTTCGACCTTGGTTTCCGAGGCGGCATGCACGGTTTCGGCGACGCACACGCCGTCGCGATCGAAGATGCGGTGGCGCACCGGCGCGTCGGATGCGCCGGAAAACGTCGTCTGCACCTTTACGGTATGCAGGTCCGGCGTCTCCACGAACACGTCCGCGATGCAGAGCGGATTGCGCACGTCAAGCCACACGTCGCGGTACAGCCCCGCGTAGGTCAGGTAGTCGATGACGTAGCCGAACGGCGGGATCGCGGGGTTCTCGGTCGAATCGAGCCGCACCGCCAAAAGATCGGTCCCGTCGAGGCGCACCGCGTTCGTGATCTCCGTGCGAAACGCGGTGTAGCCGGTGCTGTGCGTCAAAAGCGCCTTGCCGTTCACGTAGACCGTCGCGATATGCGCCGCGCCGTCGAACTGCAGAAAGAGGCGCTTGCCCCGCATGGAACGGTCGAGCGGCAGCATCCTGCGATAGCCGTACACGCCCTCGTAGTCCTCCGGTCCCGCATAGTGCTGCGGGATCGTGCTCGGATTGTGCGGCAGCCGCACCGGCTCGGCAACGCCCTCGCCGTACTGAAATCCCTCCTGCCACACGGGCGTAAACGCCCAGTCGTTCGCCAGTTTTCGCATCGTTCGGTCCTCCCTGTGTATTCGGTTTATTTTACCATGAATCCGTACCCGAAACAAGTGCGGACAACAAAAAAGCGCGTATTTGCAGCTGATTCGCCGCGCTGTTCCGACAGGTCCTCCCTGCGCCGCTCCCCCATTGTCTTTCTGCGTGCCGGGATGCATGCAACGCAAGGTGAAATGCATTTTCTTCCTGTCATTCTGAGGAGCGATGGCGACGCGCGGGAAGCGCGCGACGGCACCTATGTAACGAAGCGCAGCGCAGTGGATGGCGACGAAGAATCCCGGAACGCTGTTGTGCTTTTCCGTTCTGAGATCCTTCGGCAAAGCCTCAGGATGACAAGTGCTGTTGTGCTTTTCCGTTCCGAGATCCTTCGGCAAAGCCTCAGGATGACAAGTGCTGTTGTGCTTTTCCGTTCCGAGATCCTTCGGCAAAGCCTCAGGATGACAAGTGCTGTTGCGCTTTTCCGTTCCGAGATCCTTCACTTCGTTCAGGATGACAAGCGCGGGGTTGCATTGTGTCTGCGGACAACGAAAAAGCGGACGGAAAACCGTTTCCTGCAGAGACCGGCAAGAATGTTGTCAGAAGCCGCGTTTTCTTCATGAGCTATACCGGCGTATGCGAAATGGAGAAAACGACGGCTAATTTGCGGCGAACCAAAAAAGGAGAAAGGGCGTTACCGCCCTTTCTTCCTGCAGATATTCATTGTTACCGTTTCGCCGCAAATGGTCTGGCGGCATTATGGACGGTCTCTTATTCGCCGTAGATGAGGTTCTTCTCCGTCTCCGGATCGAAGAAGTGCATGACCTTGCCTTCGAAGGTGATGAAGAGCTTTGCGCCGTTGACGAGGCCTTCGCGCTGTTCGGGCGTGAGGTCGATGGTCGGGACGCGGACGATCCAGCGGGTGCCGTCCTCGCTGAATACGTGCAGATGCAGCTCGCTGCCCATCATTTCGTTGACTTCCAGCGTGCAGGCGATTGCGCCCGGATCGTTCTCGTTCGCGAGGACGATGTGCTCCGGACGGACGCCGAGTACGATCTCGCCGCTCTCAACGCCCTTCTGCGCAAGCAGGTTGTTCTTTTCGCCGGTGACTTCGATCTTCGCGCCGCAGGGCGTGACAAAGTACTTGCCGCCCTCCTTGACGAGGTTCGTCTTGAGGATGTTCATCTTCGGTGCGCCGATGAATTCCGCGACAAACAGGTTGTGCGGCATCTCGAACACCTCGGTCGGCGTGCCGACCTGCATGATGTAGCCGTCCTTCATGATGACGATACGGTCGCCCAGCGTCATTGCCTCGGTCTGGTCGTGCGTGACGTAGATGAACGTGGTATCGAGTTTCTGACGGAGCAGGATGATCTCGGCGCGCATCTGGTTACGAAGCTTTGCGTCGAGGTTCGAAAGCGGTTCGTCCATCAGGAACACCTTGGAGTCGCGGACCATTGCACGGCCGATTGCGACACGCTGGCGCTGACCGCCGGACAGAGCGCGGGGTTTGCGCATCAGGTACTGGGTGATGCCGAGGATCTCCGCCGCGTTGGTGACGCGCGAGTAGATCACGTCTTCCGGCATCTTCTTGAGGCGCAGGGAGAACGCGATGTTGTCGTACACCGTCATATGCGGATACAGCGCGTAGTTCTGGAAGACCATCGCGATGTTGCGGTCCTTGGGCTGCAGGTCGTTGACGACCTCGCCGTCGATTTCAACCGTGCCGTCGCTGATCTCTTCGAGGCCCGCGACCATACGGAGGGTGGTGGATTTGCCGCAGCCGGACGGACCGACGAACACGACGAATTCCTTGTCCTTGATGTCCAGATTGAAATCGTGTACGGCAACGACGTTGTTATCGTAAATCTTTTTTACGTTTGTAAGTTTTACACTTGCCATATCGAATACTCCTTTTCCTATTCGTTAGAGTTCGGGCTTAACCCTTGACCGCGCCGCCCGTGACGCCTTCCACATAGTACCGCTGCAGGCACATGAACAGGATCACGACCGGGATTGCAACGACCACGCCGCCTGCGCAGAACATGGTGTAGTAGTTGTTCGTCATCGTGTCGGTCGCCAACCAGGACTGCAAACCGACGGCTACGTTGTACGCGCTCGGCGTGACGCCGCTGACGTATTTCGCAAATACGAAGTCGCCCCACGGGCCCATGAACGCGGTCAGGACCGTATAGATGACGATCGGCTTTGCCAGCGGCAGGATGATCTTGAAGAGGACCTGCGCTCTGGTCGCGCCGTCAACACGCGCCGCTTCGTCCAGCGATTTCGGGATCGTATCGAAGAAGCCCTTGGATACGTAGTAGCCCATGCCGGACGACGCGCAGTACACGAGGATCAGGCCGGGAATGGCGTTGGTGCCCGCAAGACCGATGTCTTTGAGGACCTGGTACAGGATGATCATGGCGAGCATGCCCGGGAACATGCCGAGGATCAGCATGAACTGCATCATCGGCTTACGCATCTTGAAGCGGAAACGCGAGAGCGTGTAGGACATGCACAGGACGATGATCGTCTGCACCACCGCAACGACGATCGCGATGATGAAGGTGTTGAGGTACCATCTCGGGAAATCGGATTTCCAGAGATTGACGTAGTTGTCGAACCCCCAGTTGAATTGGATGGAGGGGTGGTTCAAGAGGTAACGCGACATGCTCGTGGGCTCCACACGGAACGACTGAATCACGATGCAGATGAACGGGATCAACCAGACGATGCTGATCAGCACCAGAATGATGTGGATGATGGTGTTGCTGATACGCGAGGCAGCCTTCATGCCCATATGTCTCTTCATAGAGGCGGTGGTTTCATTCGTATTCATTATTGGAAATCCTCCTCATTCTTGACCGAAGGCAAGACGCTGTACACAACCAGCGAAATGACGCCGACCACAATAAAGACGAGAATACCGATGACGGAAGCCAGGTAATACTGCGAGCCGTCCTGCGCCGTACCGGTCTGTGTGATCTTGAACAGCCAGGTGATCAACAGGTCTGTGTAACCGACATTGCCCGCTGCGCCGGATGCCGCCGGATTCGTCGGGCCGCCGCCGGTCAACAGGTAGATGACGTTGAAGTTGTTCATGTTGCCCGTGAAGCTCGTCAGAAGGTACGGACCGGTGATGAACAGCATGTACGGAAGCGTGATCTTAGAAAACTGCTTCCAGCCGCTTGCGCCGTCGATCTTCGCGGATTCGTACAGGTCCGCCGGAATGTTCATCAGGATACCCGTTGCGATCAGCATCAGGTACGGAATGCCGATCCAGATATTGATGAGGATGACCATGACGCGCGCGAGCACCGGGTTGTTGCCGCCCAGGAAGTTGATCGCGTCCGCCGGCTGAATGATGCCGAGGTCGATTAAGAAGCCGTTGACAAGACCGTTCAAGCTGAACATCTTGCTGATGTACAGCAGCGAGATGAACTGCGGGATCGCGATCGTCATGATCAGGATGGTTCTCCAGACCTTCTTGAGGTGGATGCCCTTCTTGTTGATCATCATGGCGACGAGGATGCCGAGGAAGTAGTTCGTGAACGTCGCGAACACCGCCCAGATCAGCGTCCACAGCAGGATCTCACCGAACGTCGCGGAGTAGTTGACGCCGCCGACGTCCCACGAGAACATGGTCTTGAAGTTTTCGAAGCCCACCCAGTGGAACAGGCCGTTGTTGATACCGTCGTTGATCGAGGAATAGTTCGTGAACGCGACGAGGATCATGAAGATGATCGGCATGACCGTGAACAGCAGGATGCCGACGGTCGGCAGCGCGAGCAGCGTCTTGTAGAACTGATCGTCGACGAGCGATCTCAGGTCGTCCTTGCCGCTCTTGAGCTTCTTGCCGGAGCGGATGATGCTCTCCGCGATCTTGTTCTGCTTGATATTGACATACCAGGTGTAGACGACCGCGATGATGAAGAAGATCGTCAGAACGCCGTACAGCAGGATGCGGAACGACTGGTCGCCGGGCGTTGCCACCCACTGGTCAAGCACTTCGTTGTACGCGCCGTGCGGGTTCGGAGCCACCTTGCCGAGCGAGGGCAGCATGGACAGCCAGTATCCGCCGCCGCGCGGGATGACCATATAGACGATGAATACGATTTCCAGAAGCAGGAACAGCAGACCTCTCAGAACCTGCCCTCTCGTGATGTTGCCGAAGCCCATCACGAAGTAGGAGATCTTGGTCTTCCAGTCGCCGTGGATGAACGTCGTGACGAGATCGGCGATGCCTTTGCCGATTCCGACGAAGAACTTGGCGATGCCCTTGCCCGCGTTCGAGAGGGCGATGGCGACGGAACTGCGTTCCTTGGCTTTCACATAGGAGCCGCTCTGCACAACCTTTTTGTTGTACTGCGCGGTACTGACCATTTCACGGATGCCGATGTACAGCAGTACGATGGCTCCGATCACGATGATCGCCGTGATGATCGCCCAGATCCAGAATCCTTCCTCTCCGTAGGTGTACGGCGTCAGGATCGACTTTTTGATCTTCGGGACGAGGACCGCGGCAACCAGCCACGAAACTCCCATCAGGATCGCACCGAGTACGGTCTTTACGACCCCGGGGACAATCTTTTTCTTATACATGTACTACCCTCCTTATGATGACCGAGAGGTGAACCGCCGCCGTCCGTGCGGCTGCGCGGCGGTTCCTTGGTTGTTCCCCGAAATAAGAAATCGGAGCCGAATGTTTCTTCGGCTCCGACCGCAATTCATTCGAATCGAATCCGGTAAAGCCTAATGCATTTTCGGATTGTTTCGAATCATTCCCCTTATGCCGCCGCCTCAAAGGTCAGCGTCTTGTTGACGAGGTCCAGCGTCACGACATAGTTGCCGTCCGCTTCCACTTTCAGGTTTGCGCCGTCCTGAACGGGTGCGCCTTCTTCGTCGAGACCGAAGTTCACGGTCCAGTCAGCATTTGCACGGACTTTGAATTCCTCGCCCGCATGCAGTTCGATCGGATCGGATACCCAAACGCCGGGCTCCTTCTCGGTCAGAGCAAAGTCGGTGTCCCAGGAGGTGCCGCCGATGCCGCCGATGAGCGCCCAGGTCATCTTCTCGACCGTCAGTGCCGGAGCTTCCGGATTCGGATCGAGGATGACGAGGTAGGTGCCGTCCTCTTCGACAACGATGTTCCCGCCGCCTGCTTCGGCAACGCCTTCATTCAGACCGAAGTCCTTCTTCCACTCGCCGTTCGCACGGACTTTGAATTCTTCGCCCGCCTTCAGAACGACCGGTGCATAGAACTTGCCTTCCTTCTCGAACATCGGGAAGTCGGTATCCCAGTTGGTGCCGCAGATTGCGCCGATGAGCGCCCAGGTGTCGGGAGCTTCCGCGTTGGGATCGGGTTCGGGTTCGGGCTCCTTCTCAACCGCTGCGCCGCTCTCGTCGAGCAGTTCGAGCGTCATGTTGTTGAGGTCGAGCTTGACGGTGTAGTTGCCGTCCGCCGGAACGACGATGTTCGCGCCGTTCTGTTCGCAGTTCTCGCCGTAGTTGAGATCCCAGCTTGCGCCCTGACGGACTTTGAATTCTTCACCCGCATGGAGGTCGAGCGCTTCGGACACGAAGACGTTCGTTTCGGTCTCCTTCATCGGGAAATCGGTATCCCAGTTGGTGCCGCAGATTGCGCCGATGACGCCCCACGCATTCTTCTCTTCCTCGGTCATGGTGAACAGAGCCGCGATCTTGTCGTGGTAGTTCGTCAGAGCCTGCTGGAGGCCTGCTTCGTCGGTTGCCGCCTTGACGTCATCCGCGATGACCTTTGCGATATCCCACCAGGAGCCGTGGATCTGGCCCTGCGGACGGGAGTATGCGTTCTGCTTGAGCAGCGCGGACAGACCGGGATCGCTCTTGACTGCGTCGGAATTCTGCGCGTTCAGGTTGGACGGACCCCATGCAAGCGCATCGAAACGCTCCATCTGATGGGTTTCGTCGGTGAGGAACTGTGCGAGTCTGTGGAGAACCGCCGCGCGGACTGCGTCGTCCTGCGGCTTAACGCCCATCAGCTTGCAGCCGTTGAAGGAACCGAGGTGGTATTCCTTGCCGTCCACTTCGAAGGAGGGCAGATCCGTACAACCCATGTTGTCGCCGAGCAGCGCCTTGATGTCGTTGTACGCCCAGGTACCGGTGACGACGATCGCCGCGTCGCTTGCAAATTCAGCAGCCGCGGAAGAAGAGAGGCTCATCGGGGAGTCGACAAGCTTCTTCATGCCCTTGACGGCGATGAGACCCTCGGGGCTGTCGAACGTATCCAAGACGGATTCGAAGGAACCGTCGTCCGCAGTCTTCCACTCGGACTTGCAGCCGGTTGCGAAGAACCGGGATGCAAGGTACCATGCGGAGGTGTTGGTCTCAAACGCGAAGTACTTGTTCGCCGCTTCGCAGTCCGCGATCAGCTTTTCGAGGGAGTCGACGTCTGCCTCGGGGATGACGGACTTATCATAGTACATGAAGTAGCCGTTGTCCGAGGTCATCGGGTACGCCCACAGCGTGTCGCCGGAGGTCGCCGCCGCAACGACGCCTGCGTCGTTCGCTTCACGAACGGTTGCCGCAGCCTTGTCGCCGAGCTTGTTCAGAGCGCCGCCCTGAACGAGACGGGCGAACTGGTCCTGCGCGAAGCAGTAGATGTCCGCGCCTGCGGAAACGTCGACCAGCATCTGGTCCGCGGAGGTCGCCTCGGAAACCGGGTTGACCGTCGCATTGAACTTAATGCCGTCGGTGTTCGTGTTGTTGAAGTCCTCGATCTGCTTCTTGGTCAGATCGACCGCATTCTCGCCCACCCAGACGGTGATGTCATAGGTGCCTGCCAGCTCGGTGCTGCCGCCGCCGTTGTTGCCCGGCTGCGACGGCTGATCGCCGCTGCCGGTGCAGGCGACAAGCGCCAGAACCATCAAGAGTGCGAGCACAATTGCCAGTGTTCTTTTCATGTCTTTTTCCTCCTGTTAGATTTCGGTATTTTCTACCGTTCTAAGATTTTTCATCACGGAACCGCGGCAAATGCGAAATTTGCCACAATCCAATGGTGCATTTATAATATACCTTTTTTTGTTTTCAATGTCAATCAAATTAATCTTAAAACCGTGCATAAGATACACGTTTCGCCGGTTTTCTATCCGACGCCGTTCAGAAGACCGTCGTCGATCTTGCCCCACGCGCCGTTGCCCGCGCCCGCGCAGCGCACCGAAATGCCGACCGTCACCGTCTGTCCCTCGCGCACCGCAAAGCCCGCGACCGACTGCGTATCCCAGTTTCCGTAGGACGTGATCTGCATCGGCGTGCGTCCGACCTCGACGCCGTCGACGAGCACAAAGCAGAAGATGTCCGTCTCGCCCGCGTCGCCGCCCATGATCGAGATCGTAAACGTGTAGTCGCCCGCCGGAAGGTCCTTGACCTCCTGCGTCAGCGAGAAGTCGACCGAGCCCTTCTTCGCGCTCCAGAAGTGCATGTGGTACGTGCCGTTCAAAGAGTCGGTGATCTTGTTCTCGACGTTCAGCTGATCGGCGCCGCCGCGGTCCTCGATGCGCCACGGTTCGAGTACGCCGTCCTCAAAGCCGAAGTTTTTGAGATAGTTGAAGTTGATCATCGACACATAAGCGTGCGCTATCAGCCCCTCCGCCGTGCCGGTGATGTCGTAGGTCTGCACCCCGCCCGCGTACATCTTCTCAAGATCGGCGTCGGAGACGTTCCACACGACCGGCACCGGACGCGTTTCGTTGTTCGTCAGCACCGCGTCGACCGTGTCGGGCAGCTCGATCTTCCCCTTGAGATCGAAGGCAAGCACCGTGTCCGCGATCGCGTCCGCCCTCGGTTCGATCTCGTTGCCGTATCGCACGAGGTTGAACACCTTCAGCGATTCGAGCGGACTGCCGGAGGGATCGAACATCGCCTGATTGTCGACCGCGCTGCCGCCGTAGTATTTGCCCGCATCGTTCGGATCGTAGCTGCCGCCGTAGCTCGACGCCCAGCCGGAGCCGAATTTCTCCCATTTTTCGTGGTTTTCCTCCCACGAATTCGTGCCGACGGTGATCCACGTGCCTTCCCAGTAGACCACGCCGATGCCGTTCTTGACATGCGCGACCGTGTCGATCACGTTGCGCACGTTGTTCGCCTGTCCCTGCACGGTGAACGGATAGTCCTTGATGATCGTGGTCGTCTCGTCGGAGATCGTGTTGCCCGAGAAGTCCGTATCGACGCCGGTATAGGCGTAGGACGTCTCCATGACCATGACCTTCTTGCCGTAGGTTTCCGCGACGCCGTTCAGCACGTTCGCAAGGTTTTCGAGCGTGCCGTGCCAGTACGGATAATAGGAAGACGCGAACACGTCGTAGTCGATCCCGAACACCTCGAGCTTCTTTGCGTAGCCGTCGTACGCGTCGGAGCGCTCCGGATTGGCGAAGTGCACGGCGACGAGCGCCTTCGGGAACACCTCGCGCACGGCCTTCGATCCCGCCTGCATCAGCTTCGCGATCTTTTCGAAGGTCTTTTCGCCGCACATCGCGCCGTTCGTTTCGTTGCCGAGCTGCACCATGCCGACCGCGACGCCCGCCTTCTTCATCGCTTTGAGCGATTCCGCGGTGAACGCATAGAGCGCGTCGCTCTTTTCGCCGATGTCCATGTCCTTCCACGCGAGCGGGACCATCTGCTTGCCCGGATCCGCCCAGAAGTCGGAATAATGGAAATCGACGATCAGCCGCATGCCGTATTTCGTCGCGCGTCTGCCGATCTCGATCGCCTTTTCGACGTCGTTGTTGCCGCCGCCGTAGCCGTGTCCCTCCGCGTCGTACGGATGGTTCCACACGCGCACGCGGATGTGCGTGACGCCGTTTTCGGCAAGGGTGCGGAACACGTCCTGCTCCTCGCCCGCAAAGCTATAATACCTGACGCCGCTCTGCTCCTCGGCGATGACCGAGGATGCGTCCATGCCCAGTATGAAGTCGTCCGGCAGGTCCTCGACCTTCTTCACGTACAGCGTGTCGCTGCCGACCGGTCCGGTCGGGATCGCGCTCTCGACCTTTCCCGCGCAGCCCAGCAGCATCACGGCTGCCAATACCATTGCAATCCGCCTCTTTCCCATAAAGCCTCCTCAATCCAGATTCCGGAAGTCCTGCGCCACGGCGATCGCCGCGTCGTCGGGCGAGTCGTTCCAGGCGCCTAAGTGTTTGGATGCGCTGTTGAAAAACAGATAACAGCGCTCTCCTTCCAAATACGTCACATAGTCCTTTGCGGCGCAGACGCCCGCCGCTTCGTCGTACACGCATACGCCATACGCCTCGCCGTCCCGTTCATAGAACGTTGCGCCGGGGAACAGGCTTTTGTCGATCGGCACGAACGACTCGAAGAACTCGTCGATGAACCGCTCCGACACGAGATACAGGTCGCCCTCGAGCACCGCCTGCTGATTGAACATCGCGTATTCGAACGCGTGCGTCTTGACGAACCGGATGCCCTCCGGCATCGTCTCCTCGAGCGCGAGTTCCAGCCCTTCGTCGTCGAGCGCGGGCAGGTCGGCGAACAGCACGACCTTGTTTTTCGGCGTCGTGTCGGTCGCGAGCATGGCGATCCAGCTCCAGAACACGACGGAGAGCAGCGCCCAGAGCACGTAGCGGTACCAGTTGCGCAGGATCGATTTAAGCATTGCCGTTCACCTCCGCCGCCACAATGAAGAAGTCCGCCGTTTCCACCGTGCCCGTAAACGACGCGGGCAGCAGCTTCGCCTTGGCTTCGCAGAGATTCAGCATGTGTTCGCGTCCGCCGCACACGGCGCGCACCCGCCGAAGCGTCACGCCCTTTCGCACGCGCAGCACCGTATCGGTCTGCTCGAACGTGCCGGTGTAGGTCTCGCGTTCCGCCTCGCACATGCGCTCGGCATGGCGGCACAGCGTCGCCGCCTCGTTGTAGACCGCGTGATGCAGAAAGATCACCGCCCAGCCGAACACGACCGACGCGCCGACCGCCGTCCATTGCAGGACGCGGTGGTTCTTCATGGTGATAAACGCGCAAAGCGTGCCGCAAACGGCAAGCCCGACCGCCCCGACGATGCACATGGCGCGCAGCGCGGACTTCCGTCTGGCTTCGAGCTGTTCCGTTTCTTCGATTCGATACAATTCCATTCGCTCCATACGGGACAGTATATCATGTTTTTTCGATTCTGAAAAGCTGTTGTATTGACAAAAGAGGCAAAAAAATATACGATATGAGCAAGGAAAGGATGGTGGCTGAATCATGAAACCGTTTGCGAAACTTTTCTGCATCCTGCTGCTGTGCGCGATGCTGCTGCTGGGCGCCGCGTGCCGCAAGACCGGCGACGCACCCGCGGCCGAAACGCCCGCCCCCGCGGAGGGCGCGGAATACGCGATCGACGATCCGCTGCTCAAGGCGCAGCCGGTCGAGGACAACGCGCGCGTCTTCTATGAAATCTTCCTCGGCTCGTTCTCCGACTCGAACGGCGACGGCGTCGGCGACCTCCGGGGACTCATCAACCGGCTCGACTATCTGAACGACGGCGATCCGGACTCCGGCAAATCGCTCGGCATCGAGGGCATCTGGCTCACGCCGATCTTCACCTCTCCGTCCTACCACAAGTACGACGTCACCGACTACCGCGAGATCGATCCGCAGTTCGGTACGCAGGAGGACCTCGACGAGCTGATCAAACTCTGCCACGAGCGCAACGTCAAGCTGATTCTCGACATGCCGATCAACCACACAAGCCGCATGTGCAAGTGGTTCGGCAGCTTCACGAAGGCGCACCGCAACGAGGATCCGACCGATCCGTACTACGATTTCTACTGCTATTATAAGAAGGGCACGTCCGCGCCCGCGGGACGCACGTTCGCCGCGCTCTCCGGCACGGACATCTACTACGAGTGCAACTTCGACGGCGGCATGCCGGAGCTGAACTTCGACAATCCCGCCGTGCGCGAGGAGATCCTTTCGATCATGCGCTACTATCTCGAACGCGGCATCGACGGCTTCCGCTTCGACGCGGCGAAGTATGTGTATTTCGGCGAGCACGACCGCAGCGTCGCCTACTGGCTCGAGCTGCTGAACACGCTGCGCGAGCAGTTCCCCGAGATGTACACGATCGCCGAGGTCTGGGACGGCGACGGCATCACCGCGAAATACTATCCGGCGACCAACTGCTTCAACTTCACGACGGCGCAGACGTCCGGCGTGATCGCGGAGACCGCCAAACAGGGCGACGCGGGCGGATACGCGCGGTATGTCGAAAGCTACCTCAACAGCATTGCGGACACGAACCCCGACGCGATGTTCGTTCCGTTCGTCGCAAACCATGACACGGACCGCGCCGCGGGCTTTTTGCCGACGGCCTCCGGCTTCATGCAGATGGCGGCGAACCTCTACATCCTCGGTCCCGGCTCGCCGTTCCTCTATTACGGAGAGGAGATCGGCATGCGCGGCTCGCGCGGCGGCGCCAACACCGACGCCAACCGCCGTCTGGCGATGATCTGGGGCGACGACGACACCGTCAAGGATCCGGTCGGCACGACGTACGACAGAAGCAACCAGATCCAGAAGGGCGTCAAGGATCAGGTCTCCGATCCGAACAGCCTCTATACCTACTATAAGAAGCTGATCATGATCCGCAAGGCGAACCCCGAGATCGCGCGCGGCGAGTACCATGCGGTCAACGTCAAGGAGAACAAGGTCGGCGGCTTCACCTCGACCTTGAACGGCAAGACCGTGCTCGTACTGCACAACCCGAGCATGTCGGGACAGACCGTGGATATCTCGCAGTTCGGCAGCTTCACAACGCTCTGCGCCGTCATCGGCATCGAGAGCGCCACGCTCGACGGCACCACGCTGACCATCGGCGGCCAGACCAGCGTCGTCATCCGCTGACCGCAGCACCGTAGTCATCCGCTGACCGCAGCACCGTAACATTTAAAAAGGGCATCCGCATGTTTGCGGACGCCCTTTTTCCTTCCCTCGCCGTCCGGTTTATCTCGTGCGTCGTCAAGCCGTATATCGCGACAAAGGCATATCGTGCGGCGTCAGCAATTCATGCCGTAGGAAGATTCATCACAACCCTCCCGTCAGCCTGACGGCTGCCACCCGATGGTCTCACATGGTCGCAGCGCGTCGCTATTCGCTTCCTTCTGCTCCCTGTTCGACCCGCGCTTCCGCCTCGCTTCATCCCGCACCGCGGGCGCTCGGCTCCGCGCCCCGTTGCACAGGGAGGGCTTTTTTAGCTCAACCAAAAGGCTCCCCTGTGGATGGTACGCGCGGGAAGCGCGCGATCTACCGCAGCAACGAAGCGCAGCGGAGTGTTAAAAGGGGAGCTGTCGAGGTTTACCGAGACTGAGGGGTTGTCCTGTTCATGACGCAGGCATATCGTGCGGCGCCAGCCGTATATCGTGCTTGCGGCAGCAAGCATATCACGTGGCGTCAGCCGTATATCGTGCCAAAGGCATATCGCGTCCCGCAGGGACATTCCGGCTTGCGTTCAGAGATTCTTCGCCGAAGGCTCAGAATGTCAAGCAAGGAAGAACCGCGCTCCCCTCCGTTGTCATCCTGAGGGCAAAGCCCGAAGGATCTCAGAGCGGTGAAGCACTCTTGCGTTCAGAGATTCTTCGCCAAAGGCTCAGAATGACAGGCAAGGAAGAACCGCGCTCCCCTCCGGTGTCATCCTGAGGGCAAAGCCCGAAGGATCTCAGAACGGAAAGGGACGGCAAGACACCCCCCCAGTCAGCCTTACACAGGGGGCCTTTTAGTGTGCGTATGGGCAAGCGCCCCCTCCAGGGGAAGGCTTTTGGGCGCGATATGGCTTCGCCGCGATATGGCTTCGCCGCGATATGCCTTCGGCACGATATGCGCCTGTCGGCGCGCATTGGCACCGCCGCGCTTTTCTATCCCTCCGGCAGGATGCAGACGATGTCGCTGATGATGCGGTTCTGCGCGCTCGGGGTGCTGATGATCCCGCCGTTCCAGTACATCTGCGCCGAGGCGCCGCCGTCGAGGTTATAGGCGACCTTGCAGCCGAGTTCCTCCATGAAGCGGCTGAGCTGCGTCAGCGTCATGCCCGCCGATTCGCCGCGTCCGTCGACGGTCACAAAGCAGTAGTGCCCCGGCTCGAAGTACCCGATCGCCGATCGCGGGTTCGGACCGCCGAGATGGTGGTTGATCTCCATTGCCCCGCCGTCCGCATCGAGCAGCGCGGGACCGAAATTCCATACCTGCCAGGGATCGGCGTCGAGAACGTCATTTGCGCGGAAGGTTCCCCATTTTTTCGTCTCCATCACGCCGTCGCGGTAGAGGATGCAGATATCCTCGCCTTCGATCGGCTTCTTGCGGTACACCTCGCCGTTGCGGACGACCAGACTGTTCGGAAAATGCAGATAGGTGTCCCCGTTGATCGCAACGATCGCCCCCGCTTCCGCCGCAATCTCCCCGACCAGCTGCAGGTCGTAGTGGTCGAACGTTCCCTTTGCCGCCGCCGTGCGGATCGAGGTCACGTCCTGCACATGAATGTCGGCGATGTAGCAGGTTGCATGCTGCTTTGCATCGAGCTGCACCGTCCGCGTCTCGACCGTGATCGAAACGCCCTTGCTGTGATAGCTGTACTCCGTCAGAAGCGGCGTTTCGCAGAAAAACGGCTGCATCGGATCGACCGGCGTCGGCGCGGGTGTCGGGGTGGGCGTGGGCG
>JAFRRO010000017.1 GCA_017428025.1 Clostridia bacterium | reverse complement strand
GAAAATCGAAGAAGCCTACTACTTCATTCGTGACCTCGCGGCACAGGACAAGACGATCCTGTTCGTCGGCACCAAGAAGCAGGCGCAGGAGAGCATCGAGCAGGAAGCAAAGCGCTGCGAAATGTTCTATGTCAACCAGCGCTGGCTCGGCGGCATGCTGACCAACTGGAAGACCATCCAGACCCGCATCGCGCGTCTCAAGAAGATCGACCAGATGGAAGCGAACGGCGATTTCGATCTGCTGCCCAAGAAGGAAGTCATCGGTCTTCTGAACGAGCGTGAAAAGCTCGAGAAGAACCTCGGCGGCATCAAGGAAATGAAGAAGCTGCCGGCGGCGCTGTTCGTCGTCGATCCGCGCAAGGAGCACATCGCAATCGCGGAAGCGCGCAGCCTCGGTATTCCGATCGTCGCAATCATCGACACCAACTGCGATCCCGACGAGGTCGATTATCCGATCCCCGGCAACGACGACGCAATCCGTGCGGTCAAGCTGATCGCGGCGAAGATGGCGGACGCGGTGCTCGAAGGCAAGCAGGGCGAGCAGATGACCGACGCGGCTGTGGACGCGGCGGAAGAAGAAACCGAAGACGAAGAATAATCGGGAGGTACTACCATGAACTTTACCGCAAAAGACGTACAGGGACTGCGTGAGCGCACCGGCGCCGGCATGATGGACTGCAAGAAGGCGCTCGTGGAAACGAACGGCGACGTCGAAAAGGCGATCGACTTCCTGCGTGAAAAGGGCCTTGCGAAGGCCGCGAAGAAGGAAGGCCGCATTGCGGCGGAAGGTCTTGTTGCCGATTACCGCGAAGGCAATGTTGCCGCGCTGGTCGAAGTCAACTGCGAGACCGACTTCGTTGCAAAGACCGACAAGTTCAAGGATTTCGTCAAGATGATCGCAAAGCAGGTCGTCGAAGCGAACCCCGCAGACCTCGAAGCGCTGATGGCGAGCGAGATCAACGGTCAGACCGTGCAGGCGCTGCAGACCGCGGCGGTTGCGGAGATCGGTGAAAAGATCACCGTTCGCCGTTTCGTCCGTATGGAAGGCGCAGTCGACACCTACATCCACCTCGGCGGAAGCCGCGGCGTTCTCGTGCAGTTTGCCGAGGAATGCGACCGCGAAGCGATGCACGACGTCGCGCTGCAGATTGCAGCCGCGTCTCCGGTGTGCGTAGACGTCAAGAGCCTGCCGCAGGAGTTCATCGACCATGAGCGCGCCGTGCAGCTTGCGACCGCGAAGGAAGAGAACGCCAACGCCGCAAAGCCGAAGCCCGATGCGATCATCGAGAAGATGGTGGACGGCCGTATGCAGAAGTACTATAAGGAAGTCTGCCTCGAGGAACAGCAGTTCGTCAAGAACCCGGACATCACCATCAAGGAGATGCTCCGTCAGAAGAACGCGTCCAAGGTTCTCGCGTTCGTCCGCTTCGAAAAGGGCGAGGGCATCGAAAAGCGCAAGGACAACTTTGCGGAAGAAATTGCCAGCATGACCAAATAAACACAACGGCAAAAAGCACCGGTTCATCCCGGTGCTTTTTTGTATACCGGATGCGTAATATGCAAAAATATGCAGAAAGAAACGCGCGAAAACCGGGCAAAAACGCCGCGCAAGGCAAATCTGTCAAATGCCGCTTGCTTTTTACGCATATATGTATTATAATATACAAGAATGTAACAGTGTGGAAGTTTATACGGTTTACCGTTCAGCGGCAAACCGGAAAGACGGGGCGGCATTTGTTTGCCGAACAAACATCTTGATACGGAAAGGAGAGGATGATGTGGGAAAATACATAGTCAAGCGCATACTCCTTGCGATACTGACGGTATTCATCATCTGCTTAATCACCTTTTTCCTGATGCACGCGGTTCCGGGCGGACCGTTCAACAAGGAAAAGGCACTCAGTCAGGCGACGATCGAAGCACTGAACGCACGCTATAATCTGGACAAACCGGTATTTCAGCAGTTCCTGCTCTATATGCGGAATCTGTTCAAGGGCGATTTCGGCGTTTCCCTGAAGAACGGTCGTGAAATCACGGCGATCATCGGCGAATCGTTCCCGATCTCGGCAAAGCTCGGTTTCTCCGCGATGGTGGTCGCGCTGTTCTTCGGAACCGTCTTCGGCAGCACCGCGGCGCTGATGCGCAACAAGCTGCCGGACCGTCTGATTGTCTTCTTCTCCACGTTGTTCACGGCGGTGCCGAGCTTCATTCTCGCAACGCTGCTCCTGCTGCTGTTCTGCATCAAGCTCAAATGGGTGCCGGTGTGGGACGCGAACAGCAACAACTACCTGCTTCCGGTCATCGCGCTGTCGGCGTATCCGATGGCGTACATCACGCGCCTTGCCAAAACGAGCATGCTGGACGCGTTGAGCCAGGACTACATCCGCACCGCGCGCGCAAAGGGCGTCTCGAAGTTCAAGATGATCTTCAAACACGCGCTGCGCAACTCGCTCATTCCGGTCATCACCTACGCCGGTCCGCAGATCGCGTACATCATCACGGGCTCAATGGTCATCGAAACGATCTTCACGGTCGGCGGTCTGGGCAGCAAGTTCGTCACGGCGATCACAAACCGCGACTATACCATGATCATGGCGACGACGATCTTCCTCGCAACGCTGATGGTCATTGCAAACCTGATCTGCGACCTTTTGTACAAGCTCGTCGATCCGCGCATCAAGTACGATTGAGAGGGGTGAACGTATGAACGCAAACGAAACCTTCAAAAAGAATCCTCTCAGTCTGCAGCTCGACCTTTCGAAGTTCTCGCAGGAGTCGTTCATTCCGGCGACCGATGAAGAAAAGCGGCAGCAGGGCGTCATGGGCGAAAGCACGACGTTCTTCAAGGACGGCATGCGCAAGCTGTTCAAAAACCCACTGGCGGTGATGTCGATCATACTGATCGGGCTGATCCTTCTCGTCGTCATCTTCGCGCCGATGATCGTCCCCTACAAATACGAGGAAATCCTCTCGGTCAACGGCGTACGCGACAAGGGCGCCAAGAACCTCGCGCCGTTCACGTACAGCGAGAAGGAGCAGGAGTTCATCAACAACGGCGGCTCGCGCTTCCCGCACATCTTCGGGACCGACGAGCAGTGCCGCGACTACTTCATCCGTGTCGTCTACGGCACGCGCATTTCGTTCTTCATCGGCCTCTTTGCCTCGATCATCGTTCTGATCATCGGCATGCTGTACGGCAGCATCTCCGGTTATCTCGGCGGCAAGGTCGATCTGGTGATGATGCGAATCGTCGATATCATCTATTCGCTGCCCGACATGCTGATGATCATTTTGCTGTCGGTCGTTCTGAACGAGGTACTGAAGTTCTCGAGCGGCTCGCTGCTCGCCAAGCTCGGCACCAACATGGTCAGCCTGTTCATCGTGTTCGGACTTCTGTACTGGGTGGGCATGGCGCGTCTGATCCGCGGCCAGATCCTTTCGATCAAGGAGAACGAATACGTCCTTGCGGCAAAGTCGATCGGCGCAAGACCGGGACGCATCATCAAGAAGCACATTCTTCCGAACTGCCTGTCGGTCATCATCATTTCGACCGCGCTGCAGATTCCGTCCGCGATCTTCACCGAGAGCTTTTTGAGCTTTGTCGGAATCGGCGTCAAGGCGCCGATGCCTTCGCTTGGTTCGCTGGCGAACGCCGCGCGCGAGGGCCTGCAGAGCTATCCGTACAAACTGATCTTCCCGGCGATCGTGATCTGTCTGATCGTCCTCTCGCTGAATCTGCTCGGCGACGGTCTGAGAGACGCGTTCGATCCGAAATTGAAGAGGTGACGGCTATGAGCGAAACATTACTGGGCGTACAGAATCTGCATACGTCGTTCTTCACCGACAACGGCGAGGTCCAGGCGGTCAACGGCGTCAGCTTCGACCTGAACCCGGGCGAGATCCTCGGCATCGTGGGCGAGTCCGGCTCCGGCAAATCGGTTACGGCATATTCGATCATGCAGATCCTTGCCGACACCGGCAGAATCACCGAGGGCAAGGTCCTCTTCAAGGGCGAGGACCTCACCAAGTGGAACGACAAGCAGATGCAGGGCTTCCGCGGGAAGAACTGCTCGATCATCTTCCAGGATCCGATGACGAGCCTGAACCCGGTCTTCACGATCGGCAATCAGATGCGCGAGGCGGTCATCCTGCATACCGACCGCCGCGGCGCGGACGCGGATGCGCGCGTGAAGGAGCTGTTGGAGCTTGTCGGCATCAACGAACCGGAAAAGCGCATGAAGCAGTATCCGTTCGAACATTCGGGCGGCATGCGGCAGCGCGTCATGATCGCCATGGCGCTGGCGTGCGAACCCGATATTCTGATCGCCGACGAGCCGACGACCGCGCTCGACGTCACGATTCAGGCGCAGATCCTTGAACTGATCCAGTCGCTGCAGCGGAAGATGGGCATGGCGGTCATCCTCGTCACGCACGACCTCGGCGTCATTGCGGACATGTGCGACAACATCATCGTCATGTACGGCGGCCGCGTCTGCGAACGCGGAACCGCGCGCGAGATCTTCTACAATCCGAAGCACGAATACACCAAAGGTCTGCTGCGTTCGATCCCGAACGTCAACAACATGAAGAAAAAGCTGATCCCGATCGCGGGTACGCCGATCAACATGCTGAACCTGCCGAAGGGATGCGCGTTCTGTCCGCGGTGCGACAGTGCCATGAAGATCTGTCTTTCCGAAATCCCGCAGGAGCTGACGATCAACGAGAATCACAAGGCGGCATGCTGGATGAACGTCAAAGCCGCATATGAGGAGGCATCCCGCAATGAGTGAAACATTGGTTGAAGTACGGAACCTCAAGCAGTATTTTCCGGTCAAGGTCGGCATTGCAAAGACGATTCCGCTGAAGGCGGTCGACGACATCTCCTTCACGATCGGCAAGGGCGAAACGCTCGGTCTGGTCGGCGAATCCGGCTGCGGCAAGACGACGGCGGGACGCTCCATTCTCCGGCTCTATAAGCCGACCGGCGGCGAAGTCCTGTTCAACGGCGAGCTCGTCACGGAGAAGAACATCACGCACATGCGCAAAAAGATGCAGATGGTGTTCCAGGATCCGTATTCCTCGCTCGATCCGCGTATGACGGTCGAGGACATCATCGGCGAACCGCTGGACGTGCATAAGCTCTGCGCAAACCGCAAGGAACGCCGCGAGCGCATCCTCGAGCTGATGGAAATCGTCGGTCTGAATGCGGAGCATGCGACGCGTTATGCGCACGAGTTTTCCGGCGGTCAGCGTCAGCGCATCGGCATCGCCCGTGCGCTGGCGGTCAACCCCGAATTCATCGTCTGCGACGAGCCGGTTTCGGCGCTCGACGTGTCCATTCAGGCGCAGGTCATCAACATGTTTGAGGAACTGCAGCAAAAGCTCGGCGTGGCGTACCTGTTCATCGCGCACGACCTGCTGGTCGTCCACCACATCTCCAAGCGCATCGCCGTGATGTATCTCGGCAAGATCGTGGAGATCGCGGACGCCGATGAACTCAACGATTACCCGATCCACCCCTATACGGAATCGCTGCTGTCCGCAGTGCCGATTCCCGATCCGGACGTGACGCGCGCACGGCACAGAATCATTCTCGAAGGCGACGTGCCGAGCCCGTTGAAGCGTCCGAGCGGATGTCCGTTCCGCACGCGCTGCCGGTATGCGACCGAACAGTGCGCGGAAGAATGTCCGACACTTTCCGACCGCGGCGGCGACCATCTGGTTGCGTGCTGGGTAAAATAATGCGATAGCTCCCCGAAAGGGCTATAATACACCAAAAAACAGGAGGAAAAGAAGGTAATGAAGAAGTTTTTTGCACTTCTCCTTGCGGCTTTGATGGTACTCTCGATCGTAGCGTGCACAGCGAAGCCCGACACCAACAACGGCGGCAACGAAGTATCGGAAGAGACTCCCGATGCAAAATCGCTTGTCAGCAAGGCATTCATCGATCCGGTCAAGGATTGGGCACAGTATGACGCTCTGATTGCACAGATCAAGTCGGAGACGGACTTTGCAAAGCGTACCGAGCTGATGCATCAGGCAGAGGACATCCTGATGGCGACCAACTGCGTCATCCCGATCTACTACTACAACGACATCTATCTGCAGAAGCCCTATGTGGACGGCATCTATTCGAACCCCTATGCGACGAAGTTCTTTATGTTCACCACGATGAGCAACGGTGAAAAGACGCTCCGTCTGCAGCTCTCCAGCGAGCCGGATTATCTGGATCCCGCTCTGAACAGCTCGGTTGACGGCGCTTGCCTCGCGGCGAACTCCTTCTCCGGTCTGTACACCTACAATGCGGAAGGCAAACCCGTTCCCGCCTGCGCGACCGGCTACACCACCAGCGAAGACGGCCTCACCTATACCGTCACGCTGCGTGAAGGCCTCAAGTGGTCCGACGGTTCCGACCTGACGGCGGAAGACTTTGTCTATTCCTGGAAGCGTGCAGCTGCGGATGAGACCGCTGCGGACTACGCCTACATGTTCGACAACTTCAAGAACTTCCCGGATGTTGCGGTTTCCGCACCCGATGCGCTCACCCTTGTGTTCGAACTGAACGCACCGTGCGCATACATGGAAGACCTGATGGCGTTCCCGACCTTCTTCCCGGTCAAGCAGTCTGCGGTCGAAGGCTATGCGGATTGGAAGACCTCTCCGGGCGGCTGGTGCCAGGAAGCTGGCTTCGTCTCCAACGGCGCATATGTCTGCACCGACTGGAAGCACGACGTCTCCATGACCTACGAGAAGAACCCCTACTGGTATGACGCTGACAAGGTCACCGTCGAGAAACTTGAGTTCATGCTTTCCGCAGACGATACCGCAATCTTCGCAGCATACAACGCGGGCAACCTCGACTTCTCCGACTCCGTCCCGACCGACGAAGTGAAGAACCTGCTCGGCAACCCCGAGTTCCACATTGTTGACGAGCTCGGCACCTACTATGCGGCGTTCAACTGCAAGAGCAAGATCTTCGAAGGCAAGACGCCGGAACAGGCAGCCTGCATGCGTGAAGCGTTCACGATCCTCATCGACCGTGACTACATCTGCGAGAACATCGGCCAGACCGGTCAGGTCGCGGCGAACGCGTTCATCCCGCTCGGCATGGCGGACGGCAACGGCGGTGTCTTCAAGAAGACCGCAGAGGAAGGCTACTTCGATGCGAAGGCAACGAACAACAACCATGAAGCAACCGTTGAGCGTGCCCGTACGCTCCTGAAGGCAGCGGGCTATAAGTTCGGCGAGGACGGCAAGCTCTCCGCGGAGACCCCGATCCAGATCGTCTACCTCACCAACACGACCTCCGGCCACGTCAAGATCGCAGAGTCGATCCAGCAGGACCTTGCAGAGATCGGCATCGAGCTCAGCATCCAGCAGCAAGACTGGAACGTCTTCCTCGAGGAGCGCAAGGCCGGCAACTTCGACTTCGCGCGTGAAGGCTGGATCGCGGACTTCAACGACCCGATCAACATGCTCGAAATGTGGACCACCGTTTCCGGCAACAACGACTGCCAGTTCGGTCGGTAATTCTACAGCACAATGAACCCAAAAGACACCGGTTTTCCGGTGTCTTTTTTCAGCGTGTCAAAAAACGGTTTGACACGCTGACCAGACTGCCGAAAAGGTAGGCAGAATTCGCGTTTTCACGAAGGAGTTATACATGGTACGCGCGGGAAGCGCGCGATCTTCCTCTGTAACGAAGAGACAGCGAAGTGGAACGTATGCGACTGAATGAAAACGCGGATCGTTTGCGGTGGAACATCAATCAAAAG
>JAFRRO010000016.1 GCA_017428025.1 Clostridia bacterium | reverse complement strand
GAAACCTCATCAATCGACGTTCTGCTTGAGGTCCTTGACCTGCTCCGCGATCTCCAGAACCTTTTCGTCGGTCAGGATGAACTTCTTGCGGAACCAGAGGATCGCCACGATGAGCCCGACGATCGGGATGATCGTCATCGTCATGCGAAGTCCCATCTTCTGCGCGGTCGTGACGCCCGCCGACCAGTCGATCAGCTTGGCCGCCTCGGTGACCTCGGTGCCCTCCTGCAGCTTTGCAATCTGCAGGCAGATCGACGCCGCAAACGCCGCGATGCCGCTTGCGAGCTTGACGACGAAGGTCTGCATCGAGAAGATGACGGACTCGTCGCTCGTGCCGTTCTTCAACAGACCGTAATCGACGGTGTTCGCAAGGAACACGGTCGTCAGAATGTTCAGAAGACCGCTTGCCGCAAAGATGAAGAAGCCCGGAATGAACAGCACGAACACGTTGCCCATGCCGATGATCGCGAGCGTCAGCAGCACCGCGTAGCCGACGATACTCATGGCGAGGCAGATGTAGAAGATAGCCGTGTTCTTGAGCTTGATCGCGTTGCGCAGAATCGGATAGAGAATCATCATCGAAAGAATCTGCACCGCGCCGCCGAAGATGTTGAACAGCGTGTAGTCGCCGAACCAGTTCGTGCCGCCGAAGTCATACTTGAAGAAGTAGATGACGAGGTTCGAGGTGATGTAGATTGCGGTGTTGATGAGCACGATCGCAATGACGACGGTCATCGCCTGATCGTTCTTCAAAAGCGCGCGGAACATTTCCTTGACGGAAACGGTCTTCATCTCCGCCGTGGACTTTTCCTTGACGAAGATGCAGGTGAGCACCGTGAAGACGATGAAGACGATCGCCACGAACAGCGCAAACCACTTGAAGCCCACGAGCTCGATCTCCTTCGCGTTGCTGCCGCCGAACGCGTTGCCGAGGAACTGCACCGCCATCATGGTGACGATCGTGATGATCGCGCTGCCGACGCCCGCGCACGAACGCGCCAGCGTGGTCAGTCCTTCGCGCTCCTTGCCGCCCTCGGTGAACGCCGGGATCATCGACCAGTACGGAATGTCCATCATCGTGTAGGTGACGCCCCAGAGGATGTAGAAGACCGCCGCGTATGCGATCAGACCGCCGGCGTCAAGCCTCGGCGGGCAGGAGAACATCAGGAACAGGATGACGGCGTTGGTCAGCGTGCCGATCAGAAGCCACGGGCGGAACTTGCCCCATTTCGTCTTGGTCTTGGCGACGATAACGCCCATCAGCGGATCGTTGAACGCGTCGAAGATTCGCGCAACGAGCAGGATCGTGCCCATCGCGACGGCGCTGACGCCCAGAAGATCCTGAAAGTAGTAGAGGACATAGCTTGCCGAAAGCATGTAGACCATGTCCTTGCCGACTGCGCCCAGACCGTAGGAGATCTTGCTCATCAGCGAGAGTTTCGGTTTGGATTCCATGTTGTTTCCTCCTCATCATGATTCCCCTCGCTCCGGCGCGGATTGCCCGTCCGGAGCTCGTATCTTACAGTATATAACAGATTCACGCGAAAAGGAAGCCGTTTTTTCCGAAATTCCGGGAAAGAATTCACAAAAAAACGGTTTTTGAAATTTACGTCCTTTTTACGCGGCGTTTGTCACTTTGCGGTTGAAAACGCGGACCTTTCATGGTACGATACGATCAGGAGTATGCGTGGGAGGATTCGTTATTCATGCTGCAACACATACCGATTGAAAATCTGCTCGGAATTATCGGCGGCATCGCCGTCTTCCTGTTCGGCATCAAGATCATGGGGACCGGCATCGAACGTCTGGCGGGCGCGAAGCTGAAGTCGATCCTTGAAAAGCTGACGAAAAACCGCTTCCTCGGTCTGCTCGTCGGCACCGTCATCACGGGTATCATCCAGAGCTCGAACGCAGTCTCGGTCATGACGGTCGGCTTCGTCAACGCGGGGCTGATGCCCCTGGACAACGCGGTCGGCGTCATCATGGGCGCCAACGTCGGCACGACGATCACCGGTCAGCTGATCGCGTTCAACATCGACACGTACGCGCCGATCATCGCGTTTATCGGCGTCATGGCGATGACGTTCCTGAAGAAAAAGCCGTGGAACGACGTGCTGTACGCGCTGACCGGTCTCGGGCTGCTGTTCATGGGCATGACGCTCATGAAGGAGCATATGAAGGTGCTCGCGCAGGTCGAATGGTTCTGCCGGATGATCGCGGGGCTCAAGGACTATCCGCTGCTCGGCGTGCTCGTCGGCACGGTCATGACGATGGCGCTGCAGAGCGTTTCCGCCTCGGTCGGCGTGCTGCAGGCGATGGCGATGTCCGGCGCACTCGGCACCGGCTCGGAGCCGCTTCTGATCGCGATGTACCTGATCTGCGGACAGAACATCGGCTGCACGACCGTCTCGGTGCTCGCCTCCGTCGGCGGTACGAAGGACGCGAAGCGCACCGCCTGCATCCATGTGCTGTTCAACGTGTTCGCGTGTCTCATCTGCATCGTGCTGCTGCAGGTGCTGCGTGAGCCGGTCATCAATTTCATCATCCGCATCTCCGGCACCGTCAACGGCGGTCCGAACTACGCGCAGCAGCTTGCGAACGCGAACACGTTCTTAAAGCTCGGCGCAACGGTCCTGCTGTTCCCGCTCTCGTCGCTGCTTGTGAAGCTTTCGCGGCTCATCATCCGCGGCGAGGACAAGCCCGAGGGACGGCGGCTTCTGCACATCGTCGGCGGCAAGGACTTCGGTTCCTCGGTCACGGCGGTCGTGTCGGTCGAGAAGGAGACCGCGCGCATGTATGATCTGGCGCTTACAAACCTCAAGAAGGTCTATGCCGCGCTGACCTCGCCGAGAAAGGGCGACCTCGACGACATCGGCGAGAACGAGGAGACGCTCGACTTTCTGAATTCCGAAATCAGCAAGGCGCTCGTCGAAATCAACCGCAACGGTCTCGGCGAATCCGACGCGCGCTCGATCGATAAGATGCATCACGTGATCGTCGACTACGAACGCGTCGGCGACCATGCGAACAACATTGCGGGCTATCTCAACCTGATGCGCGAGCGCAAGCTCGTGTTCTCCGAGGCGGCGATGGACGAGATCGCGCCGCTGTTCCTGAAGGTCATCAACATTCTGGAGGACGCGCACACCTGCATGCACGATCCGAAGGCGCAGCCGCTGGAGGACATCGCCGCGCGCGAGCAGGAGGTCGACGATCTCGTGGACCTCTACGAGAACCGCCACATCGCGCGGCTTTCGGCGGGCAAGTGCTCGGCGGAGGTCGGCATGTTCTATGTCGAAGCGCTGACCGACCTCGAGCGTATCAGCGACCATGCGCTGAACATCGCCGAGACCTCGAAGATCTGACCGGTCGATACGGGCCCCTTCGCGGGGTCCGTTTTTTTTCTTGCCTTTGCGGTAAGAATGGGGTATACTATCGGAGTATGCGGATTCGGAACGGATCCGGAAAGAATCGACACGGAGGAATCGTATGAGCAATTTTACGATCATGGCGGACACGACCTGCGATCTCGGCGAGACGTATCAGCAGGAATATGACATCAAGGTGATTCCGGG
>JAFRRO010000015.1 GCA_017428025.1 Clostridia bacterium | reverse complement strand
CGCTTGGCTCCCCTGTGCAAGGGGAGCTGTCGAGGCTTTGCCGAGACTGAGGGGTTGTTAAACTAGGGATTGAACACAACAACCCTTCCGTCAGCCTTCGGCTGCCACCTCCCCTTACACAGGGGAGGCAAGATCGATTGCGTCGTAAGAGCGCACTTACTCACCACCATGCGTCGGCGGAACGTGCGCTTACAAACAAAAACCTCCCGAGAAGGAACCGTTTCTCGGAAGGTCTTTATCTGTTTGTTTCCTGCAAACCGAAATCGTTATTCGTGATCCGCATTCATTTCGTCCGCCTTTGCGGACGGTTTTACGGTCATTTCTACCCATGCCGGCAAAAAGCCGCTCTTGATAGCGTTTCTGACGGATCGGATATTTGACCATGCAGAGCAATAAAATGGAACCTTGTCCCGCTCGACAATTTCCATTGCCAGCCGCGAGGTGATTGCGGATGCGATACCCTTTTTTCGAAATTCCGGTAAAACATCTACGCCGATCTGCCACATCTCTTCGGCATCAGCAGAGCAGCCCGACAATCCGATCAGTTTGGCGCCGTCATACGCGCCGACGCCCAAAACGTCCAAATGCTTTCTGTCGCGACAAAGGGCATTCGACCACTCCGGTACATACAGCTCTTCAAAATCAGCTTTCTCCAACAGCCGCGTTTCGTATGGACATGGCAGTTTCGTGAGCTTTTGCAAATCCGGCAAATAATACTCCGCCATAAAGCAAACCGTTTGTCCCAAGGGTTCCAGCCGCCGGTTCAGCCAACGCATATTCGGCGTCTCAAAGCAATGGTAGAAATCAAATCGTTCCACATACTCTTTCACAAGATCGAATAGTTCCTCTGTGGAAGATGCCACGACATTGTTGCCATAGGAGATGAAATTGCATCCGATGGGAAGACGGTAATACTTCTTTGCTTTTGATCCGAGTTGAAACGGAACGACCGTATTGCGATCCGAAAGAAAATCTTCCGTGCTGCATCCGATATCTTCGGCAGATTGGTGCATTGCGATTCGGAACAAATCCTGCGTTGTCATCTGTTCTCCTTTTCCCTAAATCCCGATTTGTGCCATTCATTTTATCATAGAACCGCATGAAAGACAATGCAAAAAGCACAGTCGGTTTTCGATCGACTGTGCTTTTGAAATCCCCCTTTACAGAATGCCTGCGAAGCCGCCCGGTTGAAGGGTTTACTGCACGTCCGTATGCTTTGCGTGCGACTCGCGCTCGAAGCGCTCGGCCAGGACCTTGGTCGTCAGATACGCCGAGATGCAGTCGATCGCCATCTTGTTCTTGCCGCCGCGCATGATCGCGAAGTCCGCGACGTTGATGTAGTTGACGATGTACTGCTCGTACATCGGCTTGACCGTCGCCACGTACTGTTCGGCGATGTTGTCGATCGTTCTGCCGCGGCTCTTGATGTCGCGCTTGATGCGGCGCAAGAGGCAGATATCGATGTCGACGTGCATATAGACCTTGAGCACCATGCGCTCGAGCAGCCGCGGATCGTGGAACATGTGGATGCCCTCCATGATCAGCACCTCGGGCGGATCGATAAGCTCGTCCGAATCGGCTCTCAGATGCGCCGCGTAGTCGTAGCCCTTCTTCGTGATCGGCTTGCCGCTTTCGAGCGTGTCGAGATCGCGGATGATCTCGTCGTAGTCGAAGATGCTCGGCTCGTCGTAGTTGATGTGCACACGCTCCTCAAACGGAAGCTCCGGAAAACTCTTGTAGTAGCAGTCCTGTCCGATGATGACGCAGCTGCACGAAAGGCTGTCCTGAATGCGCTTTGCAAGCGTGCTCTTGCCGCTGCCCGACGCACCGCAGATACCGACGATGATCATAATTGCCTCCCTCATAAAAACCGTTTTGTTTATTGTATCAAAAAGCGGCGGTCCTTTCAAGAGGCAACCGCCGCGTTTTCGGTTTTGTTCAGTTCAGCGGAACCGAGGTCAGCTTCCGCATCGTCTCGAACGACAGCACGGTGACCGCGTCCGGCGCGACGACGTAGAATGCGCCGCCGATCGAAAGCCCGCGCACGGAGCCGTCCCACGAGAACTCGCCTGCGTCGATCCTGCCCAGCACCTCCGCGCCCGCGTCGGTGACGCGGCAGACGATGTATTTGTCGTCCGCGGGGAACGCCACGGTGCCGCTCTTTGCGTCGACGTACACGCCCTTGTGGTTCTGCGCGACGTTCGTGTATTCCGCCTTGACGGACTGCCGCAGGATCTCCTTGACGTCCTTCGGATCGGAGATATCGTAGAGCGCGATCTTGACGCCGGTCGTGCGACCGGTCTCTTCGTCCGCTTCATAGCCGATGCCCACAAGCCGCCCTTCGCCGAACGGATGCAGGTATGCCGAGAAGCCGGAGATCTTGAGCGCCGAAAGGATCTTCGGCGCCGAAGGATCGGATAGGTCGACCGCAAACAGCGGATCGGTCTGCCGGAACGTTACGAAGTACACGACGTCGCCCATAAACCGCGCGGACTGGACCAGTTCGTTCTCCGCAAGGTTCTCGACCGCGCCGAGCGGCGCAAGCGTTTCGTCGAGCACGTACAGTGCGCAGTCGTTTTTGCTCTTCCATTCATAGCGGTCGATGCCGTCGGTCCAGATGGTCCGGGTGCTTGCGCTGCGCGTCACCACAAAGCGGTAGGTGCCGTCGCAGGCGTCCATCGAGAACTGGTTTAAAAGCCGTCCTTCGATCCGTGTGTTCGCGACCGGCTCCGCTTTTCCGTCGACGAGCCGGAACAGATACAGTCCGGTGAAGCTGTTGTTCGTGATCGTCACGAAATGCTTGCCGTTTTCGTCGGTCTGCTCCCCGCTCTCGATGTGCTCGCCTTCGGCGGAAGCGATGATAAGCTCCGTATCGCTGCAGTACACCGCATGGCAGCCGCCGAGCACGGCGCTCGTGCTTTCAAAGCGCACGTCGGTTTCGGTGTCGGTCGTCGTCACGACGACAAAGCTGTTGCGGTTCGAATTCGGATTGACATATAGTTCGTTCGGGCTCAGCGTCTTGCTCTCGCCGTCGACCGCAACGCCCGGGCACCAGTCGGCGGGCACGTCGTCCTCGCCGAGCGCGTACACGTCGTACGAGGAAACGATCACCAGCGTGCTCCCGACCAGACGCGCCGTCTGATAGAAGCCGTCCTGGCGGAGCGTCGCGATCCGGCTGACCGACTGACGGTCGTTGAGCGCATAGACCTCGGTCACCGTCGTCGCGCAGTCCTTCGCGGTTTTCGCGTTCCAGTCGTATGCGATCGCGATCACATAGAGGCGGTCGTTTGCGAGGATCATCTCGCGGTATTCGCACGCGCCGTTGTCCGTGTTCTTCGAAAGATCGACCGCGACCTGCACCGTTGTCCCCTCGCCCGCCGCGGAGAGAACATAAAGCTTGTTGTTCTTGAAGTTGAGATCGTAGATCCACGTGCCGTCGGTCTTGACGATGTCCGCCTCGTCGACGGTCGCCACCTGATTGTTGGTTCCGGAGGCGTTCACGTCGTCCGATTCGATTCCGTTCACCGCGTTGACCGCCGAATCGGTCTGCGTCGACGGCGCGCCCGTGGGCATAGGCACGGCGTCCGGCACCGGCGCTTCGGCCGCCGCCGGCATGTCCTCGAGATAGATCTCGTCGCTCTTGCGCAATCCGTAAACCGCTTCGTTGCGTTCCTCCATGACCGTGTACAGCGCCTCGTAGGAATCGACCGGCAGAATCGCTCCTGCGTCCCCGACCTGCGCCGTCAGCAGCATCGTCTGCTCCGCCGCTTCCTCGGGAACCGCGCCCAAAGCAACCATGCCGTCCGCCATCGGCGCGGCGTTCTTGACCGCGCCCGCACGGATGCCGACGAACACCGCAACGAACACCGCCGCGGCCGCGGCTACGGCGGTCGGGATCGCCACAAACCAGCGTCTGCGGTTCTCGCGCGCCTGCGGCACGGGCGCCGTTTCGCGTTCATATCGTTCCTGAATCTGCGCTTTCAGCGTGTCGCGCACATGCACGGAATCGTTCGCGGCACGGTAAGCATCCTTAAACTTCATAGTCTCCTCCCAGAGCGTCTTTCAGCATTCCTCTTGCACGGTGAAGCCACGACTTGACCGTCGATTCCGTCGTCCGCATGATCTTTGCGATCTCCTTGACGGAATAGGATTCGTAATAGTACAGGTGGATTGCCGTCCGGTATTTTTCGGGCAGCCGCGAAACCGCGTCGTAAACCGTGGAATCCGTCTCCTCCGCTTCGACCGGAAGCTCGCCCATCGCGTTCTCCGGCACGGAATGGCGGCGAAATGCGCTGCCGAGCAGCGATTTCGAGCAATTGAGGGTGACCTTAAGAAGCCATGCCTTCTGATGCTCCGCGCTTTCAAACGACGGATTGTTTTTCAGGCATCGCAAAAACACCTCCTGCACCACGTCCTCGGCATCCGCCGCGCTGCGCGTCCGAACGAGCGCGAGGCGGTAGATCATATCGCCGTAGGTGGCAAAGAGGGCGTCAAGGTCGTTGTTGACGGGCGTCGGCCCTTCTTGCATGCACGTTTCCAACGGTTTTGCTCCTCATCTGTAATACCGGATACGAAGGGATTCGGTTGCAGAAAAATCCGCATCGCGTCCTCTTTTTTTGAAGAAGGAGCATCCGGTTCGGATGCTCCTCGACTCCTTACCGCTTGAGCCTGGCCAGCAGCGTTTCGTAGATCGCGCCGATCATCTTTTCCTGAAACGCCTCGTCCTGCAGGTTCGAACGCTCGGTCTTGTTGTCCCAATTGCCCATGACGAGCGTCACGCACGGACAACCGCAATCGGACGCCACGGTGTCGCTCTTGTTGTCGAGACCGCCGGACTTGCCCGACTGCTTCTTGATGCCGGTCGCCTCCGAATACGCGTTGATCAGCGCCTTCGCGTAGTTCTTGTTCTTCTTGAGGTACTGCACGAAGCAGCCGGACGACTTCGAGGAGATGTGGTTGCACATCAGCCGGATCGCGATGTCGCACTTCGCTTTCTTGATGATCTTTGCGCGCGAGTTGTTGCCGATGTCCGTCTCGTTGTCCTCTCGCGTCAGCACGACCGTCGCGCCCTTGGATTCGAGATACGCCTTGAGCTTCTGTGCGATTTCGAGGTTGTACGCGCACTCCTCCTTATACTTCGAATCCACGTCGCGCGTCGGATCGATGCCGATCGTGAACCCGTACAGCGGCGCGTTCGGATCCTCCTTCGGATCGGGCGCGGGCGTCGTTGCGACCGGTTCGGGCGTGTTCAGCGGCTCCGGCGTCGGCGTCTCCGGCACGGGCGTGCCGATGTCCGGCGTTTCGATCAGCGATTCGGTCGGCACCGGCGTATCGGTCGGCTCCGCCGTCGAAGGCAGCGTCGCCTGCACGGAGACCGGCGTGCCGTTCAGCTGCGCCTTGATGAAGGCGATCGCGTCCTGTCCGTAGCCGACCGCAAGGCAGATGATGCCCACGACCAGCCCGACCGCCAGAATGCAGATCGCGCAGAACAGAGAGAAGCCGAGCGGATTCGAGATCCGGAAATGCTTTCTTCTTTTTTTGATGCGTTTCATGGAATCGCTCCTTTTGACGGACGGCGTCCGTTGTTGCTTCATTTTACCATGCATTTTGAGAATCGGAAGAGATTTTGCATTTCGTTTACAAAAAGATAAAAAAAACGGCGCAAAAAGGATACATTTTCCGGAAAATATGGTATCATATTCCTATGCCATACCTTTGCACGCATCTTGCGTTCGGCTGTTCCGTCGCAAAAGCGCTCGGGCAGTCGATCGAACAAACGGACGGCGCGTACGTGCTCGGCTGCTTCGGTCCGGATATCTATTTCTTCGACCGTCTGCCGCCGACGCCGTTCGTCCCGCACAAAAAGAAGCACGGCAACGCGCTGCACGCGCAGGACTGCGCCGTGCTGTTCGACGCGCTCATCGACGCCTCCGCGCCGGAGGACGAGCCGTATCTGCTCGGGTTTCTCACGCACATCGCGCTGGATTCCACCCTGCATCCGTACGTCGAGGCGCACCACACCGGCGTCGACCACACGCGCTTCGAGGGCGTGATCGATTCGATCGTCTATGCCGAAACATGCGATCAGATCCCCTACGAGGCGATCCTCAGACGCCGCATCGACGCGACGCGCATCGACGCGCTGCTTTCGCGCGTTTCCGAACGGCTCGGTCTTTCGGAGGTCAAAGGCGCGTATGTGCGGAGCCTCTGCAAGTTTCACCGGCTGATCCCGTTCCTGTTCGATCCGAAGGGCAAACGCTATCGCGCACTTACGCGCATCGAACGCGTATTCCGCAAGGAAGGTCTGCTGTCCGCATTCCTGCTCGCCGCCCGGCGCGAGGACCGCGTGGACGCGATGAACCTTGAAAAGCGCACGTGGGTTCAGCCGTTTTTGCCCGGCGGGACGTCGCGCGCGTCGGTGCCGGAGCTGATCGACGAGGCGCAGGCGTACGCGCTGCGGCTCCTTGCGGCGTATCAGAAGCACGATCGCGACGCGCTGCGGGCATTGCTCAAAAACCGCACGATGCAGAAGGGAGCGCTCGTATGACCTGCTGCTTTACGGGACACCGCGAACTGCCCGCAGCCGGTTCCGAGGCGTACAATGCGCTGCTCGCTTCTCTGGAAGCCGCGGTGAACGACGCGCGCCGCGAGGGCTGCACCCGCTTTCTCATCGGCGGCGCAAAGGGCTTCGATCTTCTGGCGGGCGAATGGATCCTGGCGTGCAAAGCGGTCGATCCGTCGATCTCGCTTGCCGTGTACGTCCCCTTCAGCGGACAGGCGAACGCCTATTCGCAGGCGGACGCAAAGCGCTACCGCGCGATCCTTACCGCGGCGGACGAGACGCTTGTGCTGCACGAGACCTACCGGCGCGGCTGCATGCGCGAGCGAAACGCGAAGATGGTGCAGGACGCCGATCTCTGTATCGCCTACGTGCGCAGACGCCCGAGCGGCTCGGCGCAGACCATGCAGATGGCGGAAAAGAAAGGAATTCCGGTATTCCGGCTATGACGATGCGAAACGAAACGCGAATCTCCCCCGTGCGGCTGGTGCCGATGACCGGCCTTCTTCTGCTGCTTCTCGTATGGGCGGCGGAGAGCGTCGGCTGGTTTGCGCTGCTCTTTCTGCTGCCGATCGCGCTGCTCGCGGTGCCGCTTGCCGAAGAAAAGCTGTACGCCTGGCTCGTCGCCGTCGATCTGGCGGTCGCGGCGGTTGTGCTGTTTCTGCCCGTGCCGCATTACGTCTGGTTCGCGTTTCTCTGCGTGCTCGCGCCGTATGTGCCGGTGCGCCACGCCCTGCGCAATCTCCGGCACTCCTATGCCGCAACGCTGCTCGCCGTCGGGATCGTCACCGCGTTTTCCGCAGCGCTGCTCGTCTGGATGTACGTGCTCGGCGTGCATCCGTACACCGAATGGACGCTGCCGCAGTGCGCGTTTGCCGTGCTCGGATTTTTCCTGTTCCTGTTTTTGCTCGACGCCGCCTATCAGCTGTATCTGAAATTCTACCGCAGCCGCCTGCGCCGCTTCCTGCTGCCGCGCGCATAAGCGTTTGCTTCGCGGCGCACACTACCGGTATGTGCGAGCAAAGAGCCATCCGAATCTATAAAAGCCTGTACCGCCGACGCCGCCGTCGGCGTTTTTTGCTTGCCGCGCTGCTGACGGTCCTGCTGCCTATCGTCGTCGCGTCCGTTTGGGTGTTCACGCAGGACGCATGGTACGCGCTCGACCTCGACAAGATCCTGACCGCCGAGGAAACGCTGCTGGTGACCGACCGCGACGGCGCGGTCGTCTCGCGGCTGTATCTCAGGGAAAACCGCGTCTCGATCGACGCTTCCGCGCTTCCGAAGCACGTGATCGACGCGTTTCTGGCGGCCGAGGACGCGCGTTTCTACACGCATCCCGGGTTCGATCTCATCCGCATCTGCGGCGCTGCGCTCAACGACCTCAAGGCCGGTTCCTATGTGGAAGGCGCAAGCACGATCACGCAGCAGCTCATCAAGCTCACGCACCTCTCCGCAATCAAGACGCTCGACCGCAAGGTGGACGAAGCGATCCTCTCCTACCGGCTCGAACAGACGCTTTCGAAGGAGGAAATCCTCTCGTGCTACCTGAACCGCGTCTATTTCGGCGGCGGGTACTACGGCATCGAGGCGGCCGCCGAGGGCTATTTCGGCGTGCACGCCGGCGAGCTGTCGCTTGCGCAGAGCGCACTTTTAGCGGGCGTACTGAAATCCCCCGCGACCTATGCGCCGCATCTGCGTCCCGAGGCGTCGATCGGACGGCGCGGCGTGATCCTCGATCTGATGGCGGGCTACGGCATGATCGACGAAACGCAGGCGGAAGCCGCAAAGCGCGAGCCGCTCGATCTCTGCGCCGACCGGCTCAAGCAGCGCCACAGCTATTATATCGACCTTGCGCTGACCGAAACCGCCGAACTGCTCGGCTGCGATCTCGACGCGCTGCTCACAAGCGGCTGCACGATCGAGACGGCGATGGATTCCGACGCGCAGGCGATCGCGGAAGCGGCGTTTCAAAACGACGCGTACTTTCCGCTGTACGGCGACGAATCCTGCGAGGGCGCGCTCGTTCTGATCGACGCAAGGACCGGCGGCGTGTCCGCGATCGTCGGCGGACGCGACCGGACGAACGCGCTGGCGTTCAACCGCGCCACGCGCATCCGCCGTCAGCCGGGCAGCGCGATCAAGCCGATCCTCGTCTATGCGCCGGCGCTCGAAGCCGGATACACCGCCGCGTCGATGCTGCTCGACGAGGCGACCGAGTTCGGCGACTACACGCCGAAAAACGCCTCCGGGCACTATTCCGGCTGGGTCACGATGCGCGATGCGGTCACGCGATCGCTGAACCTGCCCGCCGTGTCGCTGTTCCGCGCGCTCGGCGTTTCGACCTGCAAGACGTTCGCCGCGCGGTTCGGCGTCCCGTTCGACGTGCGCGACGATTCGCTGACGCTCGCGCTCGGCGGATTCACCTACGGCGTCTCGCCCTACCGGCTGTGCGGCGCGTACGCGGCGGCAGCAAACGGCGGGATCTACCGCGAACCGTACACGGTCACGCGCGTCACCGACCGCTCCGGCTGCGAGCTCTACCGGCACGCCGCGCGCGAAACGCGCGTGCTCTCGGAGGGCAACGCGTTTATCCTGACTTCGCTTCTCAAAAGCGTCGCCGAACGCGGCACTGCAAAGCTGCTCAATGCGCTCGGCATGGAGCTTGCCGCCAAAACCGGCACCGTCGGCGACGAGACCGGCAACCGCGACATCTGGCTTGCGTGCTACAATCCGGACTATGCCGCGGTCGTGTGGATGGGCTTCGACGACGCGGAAAACGGGCGCTGTCTGCCGCCCGACTGCGGCGGCGGGACCTACCCCGCCATGCTGCTGAGCGAGGTCTTTTCGAATCTCTACCGCGACCGCATACCGCCGTGCTTTGCCGTTCCGGACGGAATCGTGACGGTTGCGCTCGACCGGACGACGCTGAACCGCGAACACGCAGCTGTGCGCGCAACGAGCCTGACGCCGCAGAGCGAGACCGTTTGGGAATACTTCGTCAAGGGCACGGAGCCGACCGACTATTCCGAATACTGGCAGGTGCCCGAACCGCCGTCCGACCTCTGCGTCACGCTTTCGAACGACACGGCGACGATCACGTTCACGCCGCCGTCGCGCCATATGCTCTACCGTGTGTACCGCGTCGACGCAAGCGGGTTTGCAATCCTGCTGAAAACCGTCGAGAACGCGGGCTTTGCGGTGACAATCGAGGATCCGGTCGGTTCGCTGAACGGTCAGATCGGCTACTGCGTCGTGCCGGTGCATCCGGCGCTGACGAAAAACGGCGCGGCGCTGGAGGGACGGTCGAGCGAAACGCGCTGGATCTCCGTCCTGCATTCCGGCATGTTTTTGCCATAATATTAAAAAAGCAAAATTTTGCTGAAATATTGTTGACGAAACACTGATTTTATATTATATTAAGAACAGAGAGATCGATGCGTCACGCATCGAAAAAAAGCATACGGAGTGTAGATATGGATTATAAAGCACTTGCATCGTCCGTCGGCAATCGCGACGGATACGGCACACAGGAATGGGTATACCGCGTACTGCGCACCGGCATTGTCAACGGCACGCTGCCCGGCGGCATGCAGCTCAAGCAGGACGAAATCTCCGCCGCGCTGAACGTCAGCCACATTCCCGTGCGCGAGGCGCTTCGTCAGCTGGAAGCACAGCGTCTCGTCACGATCCATGCAAACCGCGGCGCAACCGTAACCGAGCTTTCGCGCGAGAACCTCATCAACATCATGCAGGTCCGCGCCGCGATCTCGACCGAGATCCTTTCCGTCGCGATTCCGCGCATGACGGACGAGGACTTTGCGGAGCTCGAACACCTGATCGAAGAACAGCGCAAGACCGACGACCTCATGGAATCCGAAGCGCTGAACAGCAAGTTCCACGAGGTTCTGAACGCCCGCGCCGAAAACGGCTTTGCGGATATGCTGATGGAGATCATCCACGCAAACATCGACCGCTATCTCAGAAGCGGTTTCTACAGCGAGGAATCCGCGCGTCAGTATTCCGCCGAGGAACACGAGGAGATCCTCGCCGCCTGCAAGCGCCGTGACATCGAGAGCGCGAAAAAGCTGCTGCACGAGCATATCATGGGCGCGGTCGTCCGCATCCCCGGCAACGTGCATTGATCACTGTCGAAAAGGGCTGTGTACCGTTTGTGCCGTTCGGCGCGACGGAGCACAGCCTTTTTTATTGCGGAATCGAAAAATATTCAAAGCAAAGAAGCGCGATCAGCCCGAGCAGCAGCAAAAGCGGCACCGCCGCCGCGATCGCCTGACGGACGCGCCTTTTTCGGACGCTGTGCAGAATGTACAGTCCGCCGTAGCCCGCGGGCAACAGCAACAGCAGCAAAAACCCGACCATATATCACTCCAGAATCGGCTCGCGCGGGTTGTGCGCAAGCCGGATATGCACCGAAAACGTGACCGACAGCGTGCGGTACGCCGCCTTCCAGTCGTATGCCTCCCAGGCCTCGACGGTCGTAAAGCGCTTTGCCGCCAACCGTCCGAAGCCCATCGCGTCGCTGTTCGCGCCGCGCAGCGCCGTAAACACGCGCACAAGCATCTGTTCAAGATGCGACTCGAGGAACGCCTTGCATTCCTCGCTTGTCATCGGCACCGTCTGCGGGGAGATCACATCGGCTTCGAGATACAGCTCCGCCCGCATCCCCTCCCCCGTCCATTGCATCCTCGGCCGTCGCGCGCGGTGCAGCTTGACGCTCATCGTCCGCCCGTCCGGCAGCGTGCAGAGCAGTTCGCCGCTTCGGAACGCGTCGGTCATCATCAGCACCGCCATCGTATGCTGTCCGTCAAGCACGCCGACCATGCGCGCGCCGTCGAACACCGCGCTGCCCGCGGTCGTGGTTTTCAGCGTGCTTTCGACGAGCAGCGCCCCGCCGAGATACGGATACGCGTCGCCGCCCGCCATGTCCTCCCTGAGATTCCAGTCGTTCACGCCCGCATACGCAAGCAGCGCGTCGATCCGTCCGTCGCGCACACATTCGAGATACGTACTGTAACCGATGTCCGCACACAGACCGGAGCGCTCGGCCAGCTCGCCGACCGAGGTCTTGATCTTGCGCAGGCTCGGATCCGAATCGGATGTCCATCCCTCGAACGTTTCGCGGATCGGACCGTCGGTCACCGCCACGCGCAGGTTCTGCCAGAGATCGGGCTTGCCGAACGAGAAATCCAGAAATTCGCTCTGCGCGCCTTCGCGCACAAGCTCCTCCGAAAGCAGCAGAAGCGACGCGCGCGCAAAGCTCAGTCTGCTCGGATACGCGGCGTTCAGCGTTTCCGCCGCCTCCGAAAACGTGCGCGCCTCGGCGGCGATCACGACGTTGTTGACCTCCGTTCCGTCGGTTCCCGCGCCGGGGACCGACACCAGAAGCGTCACGAGATACGGCATCGTCGTGCCGCGCTCGACGCCGACGTTGAGCACATACGCGTATTCGTCGAGGTTCTTCGAATGCATGCAGCCCGCGCAAAGCAGCGCGGACACAAAAACTATGAGCAGGCGCCGCATAGCGGTCTCTCCTTTCCGGTCATACAGAGCAGCGGCAGCGGCACGACGGCGGCCGTCCAGCCGAAGCGGTACAGCAGCTTCAGCACGCGCATCGTCGGCTCCGAGTCGTAATAGAGCGCAAGGATCGCCGCCGCGCAGATCGCGCCGAACAGGCACGCAACCGGACGGATGTCGCGCACGCCGAACGTCTTGCAGAACAGCACGCCCGCCGCATACACATAGATCGCCGAAGCGAGCATCGAACACGCCATCCAGAGAAACAGCGTGACGCGGTCGAACCGCAGCGTCGGGTTCTCCGTGCGCGCCTCGACGAGCATCCGGTAGAACGGCGCGGGCATCTCGGACAGCATCCCGTAGGAAAAACAGCACGACAGCCCGAACAGCATCGCGACGACGGTCGCTGCGCCGAACAGCGCGCCGAGCGTTCCGGCGCTTTTGAGCGTGCGCACATTCTGCGTCCCCACTCCGATGCAAAGCAGCGCCAGCAGCGGCGAAAACGCGCGGTGCAGCGCGGTCGCCGTGTCCGTCAACAGCTTGACGGGCTTGCCGATCGGCACCGGATACAGCCGGCTGAGCCTCGCCTGCCCGCAGTTGAGCGCAAGCGCGGCGAGCACCGACAGGCACAGCAGCGGCAGCAGCATGCGCGCGGTCCGCACGAGCGTTTCCGCGCCGAGCACGGACAGCAGCGTGATGCACGGCAGCAGGTAGAAGCAGATGCTGACCTGCTTTGCGTCGACGAACACGTACTGCGTGAGCGTCAGCAGAAACTGCTGCTGCGGCTGAATCGCGGACAGCAGCAGCGAAAGGATCAGCAGCGCCGCAATCCCCGCCTTTCCTTTCGATGCGCCGATCAGTGCGGACAGGTCGCGCCCGCCGCGTTTTCGGATCGCAGAAACGGCGCAGACAAACAGCAGCGCGGCAAGCGCCGCCGCAAGCGCGTGCTCCGGATACGACGCGTTTCCGTCCCAGAAGAGCGCGCGGTTGTCGAAGGCGAAGCATCCGCTTGCGAACGCGCAGATCCACACCGCGCTCATCGCCTCCTGCCGTCCGAACGCGCCGATGCGCAAATTCATACGCGCCTCCTTTCGGGATTGCTCCAGTCCGACGGCGCGGCGCGGTTGTTCAGCTTTCCCCGCACGATCATCCTGCCGCTGCGCTTTGCGACCGGCGCAAACGGCGTCAGAAACGGCACCCCGAACGACTTGACGCTGCAGAGCAGCGCGCCCATGCAGAGCCCCGTGACCGCGATGCCGAGCAGTCCGCCCGCCGTTGCGGCAAGACAGAGCAGGATGCGGAAATACGCGATCGACACCTGCGCGGAATAATCGGGGATCGCAAAGTTGCCGAGCCCCGTCAGCGCCACGATGATCAGCACGACGGTCGACACGATGTTCGCCGACACCGCCGCCTGTCCGAGCAGCAGCCCGCCGATGATGCCGATCGCCTGCCCGATCGCGCCGGGCACGCGCAAGCCCGCTTCGCGCACGAGCTGAAACACGATCAGCAGAAAGATCATCTCGACCGACAGCGGCAGAAACACCATCGCGCGCGAGGCGATCACCGTTTCGAGCACCTCGCTCGAAAGCTGTCCGGGATGATGCAGCGCGAGCGCCAGAAAATACGCCGGAAGCTGAATCGACAGCGCCGCGCCGAGCATGCGGATCACCCGCACGACGGTTCCGACCGGCTGGCGCATATCGGCGTCCTCGCCGCTCTCCATCAGCGCTTCGAGCGTGATCGGCAGCACGCCCGCAAGCGGACAGCCCTCGACGAGCAGCACGAGCCTGCCGTCAAGGATCGCGCGCGCCGCGCGGTCGGGACGCTCGGTTTTGAGCATCTGCGGCATCGGCAGATAGGTGTAGTCCTCGATCAGCTGTTCGATACGTCCGATCGAGAGCGTATCGTTTGTGCGGATACGGTCGAGCCGCCGTTCGACCTCCGCGCGCAGCGACGGATTCACGGTGCCGTCGAGGTACGCAACGACGAGTTTGGTGCGGTTCGTGCCGCCCGCGTCGCGAAACCTGCAGACGAAATCGGGGCGCTTGAGGATGCGCCGCAGCAGCGTCACGTTCGTGCGGATGTTTTCCGTGAACGCCTCCTTCGGACCGAGGATCGTCATCTCGTTCTGCGGCGCGCCGACCGGACGCGACACAAAGCCGCGCGTGTCGCAGAGGATCGCCTCCGTCTCGCCGTCGACCAGCACCGCGGTGCGTCCCTCCGTGACCGCATCCGCGACTGACTGCCAGTCCGATTTGCGCTCCGTCTCCGCCGTCGTCAGCACGCTTTCCGCAAGATACGCGATCCTGCCGCGCTTCGGCACGTCCTCCGCCTGCGCCTTGTGGCACGGACGCAGGATGAAATCGCCGATCTTCGTCTCGTCCGCCATGCCGTTGAGGCTCACCGCAAGCGCATGCACGCGCATGCCGATGCGAAACGGCGTACAGATGAGATCGGTGTTTTCCTCGCCGTGAAACAGCGCAAGCAGCGTTTTCCGGTTCGTTTCGAGCCTTGCGGACAGATTGCCCTCGATCGGCGCGATCCGTGCTTTTCCCGCTTTTTTGTGCGCAAAAAAGGACGGCGTCCCTTCGGGCTCCGTCTCTTTCAGTTCAAACTGCCGGTACGGCAAATCAAATTGCAGCAGATTGCGGATGGCGTGCTTCATGCGCTTAACATGCGCAGAATCCGCCGTTCCTATGCGTTACAGCGTCTCGAAATCGGTCCTGCGCGCGGCGTGCAGCTCGTCGGTTCCCCCGACCTCGTAGACGCGCAGATTGCCGAGGTTCTCTCCCGCGACCGACACGATGTAGTCGTGATCGAGGCGGATGCGGATCGTGCGGATCGCGTCGCCGGTCGCGTCCGTCTGTTCGGGGAGAAAGCGTTCCCCGCCCGCGCGCTTGAACGCGGCTTCCTTGCGCGTCCACAGCTTCGCAAGTCCCTCCTGCATCGAAAGCGGCGCGATCATTTGTTTTTCGGCGTCGCTCGCAATGCGTTCGATCAGCGCTTCGCGGTAGCGCGGATCGTCCTTCGGTTCCATATCCACGCCGACCGGACGCTTCGACACCGCGGCGCACACCGCGCCTTTGCAGTGCGAGATCGAGACCGCGCAGCCGTTTGCGATCCATTTGTTGTGCGCGTCGCGTCTGAGATCGATCCGGCTCACGTCGAGCCCGAGACTCCGCTTGATGCCGGTGCAGAGCACGCGCCACGCGAAGGTCCGCTGCGCTTTCAGCGCGTCGTTGTGCGTCTCGTCCAGCTCCTTCTGCCGGGCGGGCGGCTCGACCTTCCCTTCCGCAAGCGTTTCGGGCTGCACCGCCACATAGACGTCGAGCACCGGCAGATTCTGCCAGAACGCGCGTACGCTGTCCACCTGCTCGCTCGATTTCGTGCCGAACGCGCAGCCGTTGACGAAGTGCTCGCAGTTGTTCTTGAGAATATCGTACCCGCCCGTGCCGAGTTCTTTTCGTGCGCGCGCAACGATCTCCTCCGGTTTTGCCGCCTTAAGCCGTTCCGTGAACGAAAAAGAGGCGACCTCCAAAAAGCCGCCTTTCAGAAAGCCGTTGACGTCCGACGTGCAGACGCGGATATCCGCGTCGAGCAGCGAGTGCTCGGCGTCCGGCGTGGGACCGAACTGGATGATCTCGTCATCGCTTGCGTAGATCCCGTAGTGATAGAACTGTCCCGCAAGCACGCGCACGATGTCGCCGAAGCGCGGCTCGGTGAGCTTCCATTTCATTCCGCGATCTTCTTTTCGATGTAGTCCACGACGTCGCGGACCGTCCTGAAATCGCCGAAGCTGACGTCGTCCATGCGGATATAGAACATCTCCTCGATCGCGATCACGATGTAGAGCATGCCCACCGACGAGAGCCCCAGATCGGTGCTGAGGTCGGAATCCTCGTTCATGTTCGCAAGGACCGCCGGATCCTGTACCGTCAGCTCCGCGATCTCCTTCAGTTTTTCAAAGATTTCCTGCCGGTTCATTTCTGGTTCCTCAAAATCTTCATGCTCGGGCTGCGCTTGAAATCGGTGTCGCGGATGACGATCTTCGCAACGCGCTGATACGTCGGCAGCACGCGGTTGACCTCGTTGAGCTGCTCGCGCAGGTACGCGATCGGATCCTGAAGTCCCTTCGTCATCAGCACGGTGTTTCTCGGCACGACCTCCAATACCAGCACGTCGTTCTCCGCCGTCACCAGCGAATCCTGCACCGTTTCGAGCTCGTTGAACTTCGCCTCAACCTCCGCGGGCGACACGTTCTCGCCGTTCGACAGCACGATGATCTCCTTCGTTCTGCCGGTGATGTACAGGAAGCCGTCCTCGTCGAAGCGCGCAAGGTCGCCGGTCTTGAACCAGCCGTCCTCGAACGCCGCGGCGTTCTCCTGCGGGTTGCCCACGTAGCCGTCCATCATGTTCGGTCCCTTGAGCCACAGCTCGCCGTCGACGATCTTCAGCTCCTGTCCGGGGAACGGCAGACCGACGGATTCCGGACGGTTCAGGTTGTCGGGATTGCCGGAGACAAGGTTCGCGCTCTCGGTCAGACCGTAGCCCGGGAACAGATCGATGCCGAGCTTGTGATATTCGCGCACGAGGTACGGCGCAACAGGCGCCGCGCCGCAGATGATCGTCTTCATCGAATCGCCGAGCATGTTGCGCTTGAACTGTCTGGACAGATTCAGCGCCATCTCCGCCAGCGCGGGCACCACCACCCACACGGTCGGGCGGAACATCGCGATCTCGCGGAACATGTCCTTGTTGTTGCGGCAGATGTGCAGCGCGCTGCCGGTATAGAGGCACGCCATCAGGTTGCGGATGAGACCGAACACGTGCGTCAGCGGCAGCACGAGGAAATACCGCTGTTCGAAGATCTCCCTGATGCCGTAGCAGCCGTACTTGGTGCCGGTCATGACCGCGCGGTTGCTTAAGAGCGCGCCCTTGCTCCGGCCGGTCGTGCCGCCGGTGAACATGATCACGCACGGATCCTCCGGCTGCACCTCGACCGCCTCCGCGGGTTCGCCCTGCGCATCGGTGCCGAGCGTCGCGACGGGCATCGGATCGGGAAGCTTGGCTTTCAGCGCCGCATCGACGACGAGCGCTTTGAGACCGAACATGCGGGACAGCCCCGCCACGGTCATGCCGTCGAGCTGCGGCGGCAGAAGCGCCGCGCACGCGCCGCTTGTAACGATCGCCAGGTACGAAACGACAAAGCCGCAGCCGTTGAGCGCAAACACGCCGACGCGGTCGCCCCGTTCGATTCCCTGTGCCTTCAAAGCGCCGCGCATCGCCGCAACGCGGGCGTCGAGTTCTTCATACGTCAGCGCCGTCTCGCCGTCCTCCACGGCAAGGTTTTTGCCGTATTCCTTAAGGCTGTTGCGCCACATCGCGGTGACGTTCGGCCAGTCGACGATCTTTGCGTAGGTTACGGGATCGGTATACTGTTCAAACATGTTCATTTCCTCCGTTTGCTGTTGTATTCCATCATCATGCTTTTCAGCTTGAGTTCCTTTTGATAGAGCGTTTCCGTGATGCGGTCGATGTCCGCAAGCGACGCGCGTTCGCCCTCCTTCCGCTCCATTCCGATCGGCTCGCCGATCATGTAGCGCTGCCGGTTGTACCAGTGCGGTCGTTGATCGATGTAGATCGGCACGATCGGCGCGCCGGCCTTCTGCGCCATCAGCACCGCGCCCGACTTGAACACGCGCACCGACTCGCGGCTGCCGTCGTTGATACTGCCCTCGGGAAAGATCGCGACGACCTCGCCCTCGTCGAGCGCTTCGTTCACCTTGCGGAACGTCGCGAAGTTGAAGTTCTTCTTGTCGACCTCGATGCAGCGCACCAGGTTCAGAAAGAACGCCAGCGACTTGTGATAGTAGAGATCGCTCGTCGCCACGAATCGCACCCGCCGGTACCAGAGCGCGACCATCACGTACATCGGATCGAGAAAGCTGTCGTGGTTGGTGATGACCACCGCGCCGCCGCGCACCGGCTGCTTCGCCGCGTCGCTTTCATAGAGCCGTTTCGGACGCAGGAACAGAAACACGCTCGGCGCCGCCAGCGCCCGCGCAATGTCGAGAAAGGTGTATTTCCATGCGAACAGCTTCGCCTGCTTACGCTTGTTCCCGTTCAAGTTCCCGCCCCAGTTCGATCACCTTCTGCCGCACGGCTTCGGTGATGCGCAGTAAATTGGTCTTTTCGTCCTCCTCCGGACGCCACATCGCCCGCGCGTCGATCGGCGTACCGATGCGCACACGCGCGCGTTTCTTTTGAAAATAGCTCCCGTTCGTATACACCGGAATGATCGGCGCGCCGCTTTCCAGCGCGATATAGAACGGGCTCGTCTGAAACGGCAGCGGTCGGGTTTCGCCCTCCCGCGCCAGCCGCGCTTCCGGAAACACGCACAGCACACCGCTCTTTTCGAGAATCTTTAAGGACTGTTCGACAAAGCCCATGTTGTGCGAATTGCGGTCGACGCGAATGCCGCCCATGCACGTCAGAAACCGACCCAACAACCCTTTTTCGAACAGCACCTCCGCCATCTGCGTGCGCAGGACGCGTCCGAAGAACACGAACAGCAGCACGGCATAGTCGTACAGCGCAGTGTGATTCGACACGACGATCGCGCTTCCCTTGATGCGCCGCGACTGCACCGCGCGGTTCTCATACGAGACCTTCGTGCGGAAGCACAGCCATTGCACCGGCCAGCCGGTGAGCTTCACAAAACCGATCAGCAGTCTCGACATGACTCACCCCTGCTCGCGGATAAACCGGCAGATCTCGTTGACCGTCGACAGGCTCTGCCCCGCGTCCGTCGGGAATCCGACGTTGTATTCGCCCTGAATCGCCGCGACCATCGCAAAATAGTCGAGGCTCGTGCCGCCGAGGTCGTAGAAGAAATGCGCATCCGGCGCGATCTCCTCCGGCGCCTTTCTGAGCGCTTCGGCAAAGTGAACGGTGACGCGCCGCACAAGTGCGGCGTCCTCCCGCTGTTCCGATCCGGCTTCGAAGGTGTACGGCGCAATCTCGCCGCTTTCGAGCGCGCGGCGCACACGCGCGCGGCTGACCTTGAATTCCTGCGCTCCCATCAGCGGCGTTTTCGTGAGCACGATGCGGCGCACCGCGCCGTCGAGCCGCAAGGTCTTCAATGCGGCGCGCGCCTCCTCGCGGATCTCCTGCGCCGCCGCGGCGTTCGCGTATTCGGACAGCTCGATCACGAGCGTCGGTTCGCCGTTCGCCGTCAACAGACAGATCGGACGCCGGTTTGAGAGCCGGATGCGGGCTTCGACCTGATCCGGATTCAGATTCTCGCCGTTTTCGCAGACGATGAGATCGTCGGCGCGGCCGAGAATGAACAGCCGTCCGTCCTCGATGCGCGCCATGTCGTGCGTCAGAAACCAGTCGCCGCCGAGATCGGTGCGTTTGCCGTCGAGACAGATCGCGCTCGCCGCGCTTTCGCCTTTGACCGCAAGTTCGCCGTTCGCCTCGATGCGGCATTCGTACCCCGCGATCGGACGTCCGACCGCGCCGTCGCCGAGCAGGCTGCGCCGGTTCGAAAGCTCGACCGACGCAATGCCGATCTCGCTCATGCCGTAGCCGTTCGCAAGCCGGTACCCGATGCGGTTGAAGAACCGCAGCGCGTCGGGCGAGATGCGGCTGCCGCCGCTGATCATAAACCGCGGGCTTTCGCCGAAGATGCCTTCGCGCACCTCGCGGAACGCCAGCTTTGCGAACAGATCGCCGAGCACCGGCACGTCGCCGATGCGGTCCATGATCGCCATGCCCTTTTGAAACTTCTTCGCGGTCTTTTCGCCGCGCTTTTCGATCTCCGCGATCGCGGTCTCATAGATGCGCTCCCACAGCAGCGGGATCGCGAAGATGTGCGTGACCTTGTGCTTTTTGACCGTGTTCAGAAGCGTCTTGGGGCTGAAATCTTTCAAAAGCACGAACGTGCGCGAGAAGAACGCGAACCAGATGTACACCGCCGTCAGTCCGAAGATGTGATAGAACGGCAGAAACGTCAGATGCTTGAGTTCGCCCTCGTAATGCTCCTGCATGCGCTTGGACACGCGGATGATCTCGGCGCTGCTCTCGATCTGGTGAAAGAACTGCTCGCCGGTGTACGCGCAGAGCTTGACGTGCTCGCTCGTGCCGGAGGTCATCAGAAGCACCTCGTTTGCAAACGCGGGCTCGAACGGCGCGCCGGCAACGGCTTCCAGCTCGGGCAGCAGAACCGTCTGCGCCGCAAACCGCCGTCCGTCGGACAGTACGCAGACGACGCCGTAGGTGATTAGAATCTCGTCGAGCGTCGCGTCGTCGAGACGGGTGTTCATCAGAAGCGGACGGAACCCGCAGCGCAGAATCGCCCAGAAAAGCGCGATCCACTCGGCGGAATTGTCCATGCAAAGCCCCACGATCGCGTTCGGCTGTGCATCGGCAAGCAGCGCGTGCAGCCGTTCGGACAGGTCGATCGCCTGTTGCCTGCACTGCGCGTAGGTGCGCCGCTCGATCGTATAGCCGTCGGTCCGCTCGATCATGATGTTTTCGCCCTCCGAATACATGAATCCGAACAGCGCGCCCATCGTGCGGTCGCTGTCGCGGAATGCGTCCAGCTTGTGCCGGACGAACGCGTTGACGGTTTTGTATTCGCCGAGATGCTTTGCCTTCATGTGTCCCTCAAATCTGTCCCCGAAGTATCTGAAAAGATATTATACCGTAAATTCGCCGTCTTGTCTACCGGCTTTCATTCGTCTGCTCCGCTTCCCTGTCCGAAAGCCGCCGGTACAGCTCCGGTCGGTCGTAATGCACGTGGTAGCGCAGCGGATGCAGCAGCTTCAGAAACGAGCGCTTCTGCTCGGTCCCGACGTTGACGCGCCGGATCATCGTGAACCCGCGGAACGGCGGCATGTAGCTGATGACATCGTTGACGTCCGCGAAGTTCTCGCAGTCGGTGCAGAGCGTCGAAAGGTACTGGTGCATGCGCTTTTTGTTCAAAGGCGTGCACTTGAACGGGCGGACGCTGCCGAAGGTGTAGAGATACGGCTTGACGCCGAAGTTGAAGTTCAGGTCCTGACAGGCAAGACACGCGATGCCGGAGCCCAGAGACCAGCCGAGGATCTCCGTCGCCGCCGTCGGATGCGCGTCGTGCAGCTCCTTCCATTTTTCGCGCACCTCGTGCTTGATCGCAAGGTACATATCGCCCCAGCCGTGATGCACGCGCAGCTGCAGATGCTCGCCCATAAAATCGATTGCGCGGTAGTAGCGGCTCGCAAACTCGAAGATGTTCGCAAACCAGTCGATCGCGTCGATCGTGCGCTGAAAATGCATCTGGATCACGTCGCGTTCCGGCTCGTAGTGGATCTCGTAATTGACCTCGTGCGAGATGCCGAAGATCTTCCAGAACTTCGTCGTGTTGTATTTGACCGCGGTATAGTGCACCGGATAGGTCGCCCTGCCGGTGCGCGTAAAGTCCTCGCTCGTATTGATGAAGTATTCCTCGTACGGAAGCCGTCGATATGCCATGCCTTTGCCCCTTGCTGTTTCAGAACGCGACGGTCAGGTTGTTCCAGCCGAGAGAGTTCAGATAGTTTGCGTTCTTTGCGGTCTTCATCACCATGCGGATGCCGACGTGCGCCGTCGGATCGTCCGCCTCATGCAGCTCCAGATAATGCACCGGATCGAAATGCGCGCAATCGTCGCGGATGCGGATCACCCGGTCGTTTCCGTCAAGCACCAGACGCACGTCGATATGATGCTTTTTCCGGTCCGCCGAAAAGCCGTATGTCACGATGTTGATCGCCATTTCCTCGATGCAGAGTCCGATCATCATGCAGTCGCGCCGCGCGATCCCCTGCGCTTCACAGAAACGGACGGCATTCTTCGACGCTTCGATCACATCCCGTTCGTTTTGGATGACACACTCCATGCAGTGTTCCGGCGCGGTGCCGAAATCCGGTCTCAGCATACTGTAGGCGTCGGCGGACAGCGAGATGCGTCCGTGATGCGCCCAGACGACGATCGAAAACACAATCAGCGCCGCCGTCTCGCCGCAAAGGAATCCGAGCCAGATGCCGGTAATCCCGATGAAGCGACTCAAAACATATGCAAACAGGACCGGAAACGCGAAGTTCTGCAGCGCCGAGATCACCTCGGCAAAGCCGATCCGGTTGACGCCCTGATAGTAATTCTTGAACGCGGAATTCAGCGACGACGGTACGAGCGAGAGCACGAACAGCCTGAGTCCGAACGCCGCCGTCTCGACGGCTGCCGCATCCGTCAGGAACAGTCTGACGAGCGGCGTCGCGATGAGAAGCTCGATCCCCATGACGACAAGGTCCAACAGGATCGCATAGACGGTCATGAGACGCACCAGCTGACGGATGGCGGTCCGGTCCCGGTCGCTGTAGAACACCGACGCCAGAATCATGGCGACCGCGCCGATGCCGGAGCCGAAGCAGTAGCAGATGTTGCCTACCGTGGATATGACCGAATACGCCGCAACCGCAACCGTCCCCTCCTGCGCCAGCAGCATACGGTTCAGCGCAAAGACAAGCAGCACCGTGCTGACCTGATTGATGACGGTCGGTACGCCGAAGGAAAGCAGTTCACGCACAGCCTTTGCCCGGATCATCCGGCGGCGGAAGCGGAACATACAGTCCTTTCCGAAGAAGTATGCGACGCCGATCGCGAACGCGATATAATAGCTCAGCGTCGAAGCAAGCCCCATCCCGAGCGTGCCGCCGTGGAAGACGAACACATTCAGAAGGTCGAATACGATATCGGAAACCGTCATGACAAGCACCGCGACGACAAGGCGCGTCCGTTTGCCGGAGAGCTGCAGAAACGGCACCATGATCTGCGCGCAGAGAAACGCCGGCGCGCCGAGGATGAAGCCGATGATATAGTCTCTTGTCAGCCCGAACACCGGATTGTCCGGCGAAGGACGTCCCGCGCCGAGCAGTCTCGTCAGAGGATTGAGCAGCGCAAATACCGCCGCAAGTCCGACGACCGAAATCAAAACCGCGAGCAGCACAGACACGGAATAGTACACGTCTGTCCCCTCACGGTCGCCGTTGCCGATGCACTTGCCGCAAACCACCTGAACACCGGCGGAGATCATGCTTCCGAGTGCGGCAAACACAAGCAGCAGCGGCGTTGCAAAGCCGTATGCGCTCATGGAATCCACACCCAAAAAACGTCCGATCATGATGCTGTCGATCAGCATGCATAAGGTTACGGTCATGGATGAAACGATCTGCGTGACAAGCATATCACGAAACAGTTTCTTGATCATCGTTTCCTCGTCTCCGTTGTTTCGTCCGGTACTTTCTTCGTTATTCGCACAGCGATTCGCAGAAATCCTCAAAGGAGAGCTTCATGCCGGACTGCGCAAACGAAAACTCCTGATAATCGCCGCAGTCGCCCGGCCAGTAAAGATACATCCACGGGCCGCTGGCGCCGTCCTCGAGATTCTCGCTTCTTGCGGTCACCCTGCCGTCCTTCAGGAATTCATAGAACTCGTTCCACTGCGCGTCGGTCAGCTTCACCGTGCCGATCTTCGTGGTATATTTCTCCGTCAGCGGCCATTCCTCGCCCTTGCGCGTCTCATGGAACATGTAGTATTTGCCGTTCTCCGTATAGAAGCGGTACCGCTGATAGAACGCCGGACAGGTCGACGTGCTGATCGTGAAGTAGAACTCCGTGATGTCCTCTTGTTCGATGTCCCTGCCGACCACGCAGACGCCGTCCCTCGGGATCTTGTACGTCTTGCCGTTCGTCCCCGTATTCGTCCTGCCGCGGCAGCCGAAAAAGGAAAATGCCGTCATCAGGCACATCGTGAACGCCAGAATCTTTTTCATCTCCGTACACCTCCGTCTCAACCGTATCGACAGTATACCACAACCCTCCGCCGGAATCAATCTTTATCGGCGCAATTCGTGCCGAACTGCGCGGAAAGGCAAAGTATGCAAGAGTGCACAAACGGAACGCTGTATCATCCTTCAAACGGAAGAATGTTATATCGCTCTGCGATATGATATACGGCTTGCGCCGCATGATAAAAGCGACTTGATTTGCAAAATGCTCGTAAAGTGATGTTTGCACTGCGGTGCAAGTGATGTTGTGCCTGCGGCACAGTGATGTTTTGCGGCTCTGTCGCAAAGTGATATGATGTGTTCCGCTTTTCATGCGCGAAGCGCACATCACTCGGCGAAGCCGAACATCTCATCCGAAGGATCCATCACGTTCCGCGCCTGCGGAACACATCGTTGAAAAAAGCACGCTTTCGCGTGCTATTTTCTGGCAGGGGCAGAAGGACTCGAACCCTCAAGAACGGTTTTGGAGACCGCTATGTTACCATTACATCATGCCCCTATTTCTGCTGCAAGCGGTATCATACCACAGCCGCAGGCAAATTGCAAGTGTTTTTTCTATGTGCGCGCATCTCCTGATTGATTACTCTGTATCGAACAGAATTCGCATAAAGTCCCTTCTGCTGTACAGCACACGCATGATATGAACCGTATGATGTTCATACAAATAGAAAACGTTATAGTTTCCGCAGACCAGATAACGGTATCCTGTATCGAAACCGACGATTGCGGAAAGAGACGCGCCGGCTTCCGGAAATTCCGACAGCGTACGAATCCGCTTCACGATGACGGAGATCGTATGAATCGCAGCGGATTCGCTGCACAATTCCTCTGTGATATAGTTTTGTGCCTGCTGCAGATCTGAAAGTGCCTCGGACGAAAACCGGATTTCAATCATGATTGATTCCCAACGCTTTCTCCACTTCATCAATGCCGAGCCATCCTTTTTCCGCTCCGCTGCGTTCTCCCTTTGCAAGTTCTCCCATCAGTTTCACAATCGCTTGCGTTTTTTCATATTCCTCGATGTCAAGGATCGCATAACGCCCACGACCGTTTTTTGTCAAGAAAACGGGCTCGCCGACGGCGATATCGCGCAGTACCTCATTATAATTCCGCAGATCGGATACCGGCTTGATGTTCGGCATGATTGAATCTCCTTTCGCATTTTGCTGTTATTATTATAACATAATCTTTCGTAAAATACAACAGCAAATCTCCATATGCGCAATTCTTTGTAAATGAATCGGGATTGTCGGGATTTCTTACAGGAACTGCACGATATAGTCATGCAGATTCTGATACGCAATGCGATGGACCTCGGCCGGGGTGAAGCCCTCCGCAAGCAGCGCCTGATGGAGCGCAGGCAGATCGGAGGGGTTTTTAAGGTCTTTCGGATAGCGCTGCATGCCGTCAAAGTCCGAGCCGATGCACACCGCGCCGACACCGCCCAGGCTGACCGCGTGACAGATGTGCCGGACGATGTCCCTGATCTCGGCATAGCCGGATTTACAAAGCTGCGGACCGTAGAAATTGATCCCGACCACGCCGCCTTTCTTTGCGATCGCGCGGATATAGTCGTCTTCGAGGCAGCGCGGCGCATTCATCAGCGCGCGGCAGTTGGAATGCGAAGCAAAGATCGGCTGCGTACTCAGCGAAAGCGCGTCCTCGATGCCCGCGTCACTGAGATGCGACACGTCGAACGCCATGCCGAGGCGGTTCATTTCTTTTAGGATCTCGCGTCCGGCTTCGGAAAGCCCTCTGCGTTTTTTGCCCTCGCCCGCGCCCGCAAGCTCGTTGTCCGAATTCCACGTAAAGGTCATGGCGCGTACGCCGAGCCGGTAGAGATCGCGAAGGATCGAAGGCGACGCTCCGAGGCATTCCGCCCCCTCCACGGTCAGCACCGTCGCGATCCTGCCGCAGTCCGGCGTGAAATCCTTTGTGAGCGGGACGAATTCCGGATGCTTCTCGTGCAGGTTGTGATAGCGGTCGATCATGATCAGCACCTGCTCGAGCGGCGGAACGCGAAGCTTTGTATCGCTCCACGCCGCCAGAAACTGGATCGCCGTGCAGCCTCTTTGAAGATTCTCCTTTGTGATCGTCTGATCGCGCTTCTGCGTGCCGATGTCCCAGCCGTATTCCATCGCGCCGAACAAAAAGTCGCAATGCGCGTCCGCTGTGTAAAACTTCATTTCTTCGCCTTTCTCAACAGTTCTTCCAGTTCCTCGACGCTTAAGTTTGCGAATTCCGCGTACCGGAACGGCTTTCTTTCCTCCTCCGAGGCGGAAGCCTCGTGCACGGCAACGATCGTTTCCTCGGTCAGCTCCGCATTCGGCCGGACGATAGAGGAATAAACCTCCGTGACCGTTTCGTCTTCATCTTCATCGACCCGAAAACAGTCCGCATAGGAAACGACCTCGACCGTCACGCGCTTCCCGAAGATGTTTTCATACGGGTCGCAGACCCCGTACTCCTCTACGTAACGCTCCGCTTTATCATATGCGTCGTCAAAGGAATCCGCGTTCATCATCAGAATGGATTCCTCCAGAGATACCTCGCCGGTCTCCGCCGTCGATTTGATGATCAGCTTCACACTGTATTTCATAGGCGTTTGCTTCCTTTCATGGGCTTTTGCTCCCGAATACGAAAGGGGTTGTCTCTGCAACCCCTTGATACTTTACAACCCTCCCGTCTCGCTTCGCGATCCACCCATCCTTGCATAGGGAGGGCAAAATGCTTGGCTCCCCTGTGTAAGGGGAGCTGTCGCCGAACGGCGACTGAGGGGTTGTCTTGTCCCTTATTTTGCGTAGTCGACCGTGCGGGTCTCGCGAATGACGTTGACCTTGATCTGGCCCGGATATTCGAGCTCGCTCTCGATGCGCTTTGCGATATCCTTTGCCATGATGACCGTCTCGGTGTCGCTGACGCGCTCCGGCTTGACGATGATGCGAACCTCGCGGCCCGCCTGGATCGCGTAGGAGTAGTCGACGCCCTCGAACGAGTTGGCGATCTCCTCGAGCTTTTCAAGACGCTTGATGTACGCTTCGAGCGTTTCACGACGCGCGCCGGGACGTGCCGCCGAGATGGCGTCCGCCGCCTGCACGAGCACGGCTTCGATCGAGTTTGGATCGACGTCGCCGTGGTGCGCCATGATGCAGTGGATGACCGCGTTGTTCTCGAGGTACTTCTTGGCGAGGTCCGCGCCGATCTGCGCGTGGCTGCCCTCGACCTCGTGATCGATCGACTTGCCGATATCGTGCAGCAGACCTGCGCGCTTTGCAAGCTGCACGTTGGCACCGATCTCCGCCGCCATGATGCCGGCGAGGTGCGCGACCTCGATCGAGTGTCGCAGGACGTTCTGACCGTAGCTGGTGCGGAAGCGCATTCTGCCGAGGTACCGGATCAGTTCATGATGCAGACCGTGTACGCCGACTTCGAGCACCGCGGCTTCGCCCGCCTCGCGAATCTGCTGATCGACTTCCTTGCGCGCCTTCTCGACCATTTCCTCGATGCGCGCCGGATGGATGCGTCCGTCCATGATCAGCTTTTCGAGACTGATGCGCGCGATCTCTCTGCGCACCGGATCGAACGCGGACAGGATGACCGCTTCGGGCGTATCGTCGATGATCAGGTCGACGCCGGTCGCCGTTTCGAGCGCGCGGATGTTGCGTCCCTCGCGGCCGATGATGCGGCCCTTCATTTCGTCATTGGGCAGCGGCACGACGGAAACCGTCGCTTCCGCCACATGGTCCGCCGCACAGCGCTGGATCGCCAGAGAGACGATGTCCCTCGCCTTCTTGTCGGCTTCCTCCTTGGCGCGCTGTTCGAGATCGCGGAGCATCAGCGCAACGTCGTGCTTGGCGTCCTCCTCCGCGCGGGCGAGCACCATGGCCTTTGCCTCGTCGAGCGTGATGCCGGAGATGCGTTCGAGCTCCTCCTCCTGCTTTTTGTACAGGGCGTTGATCTCCTCCTCGACCTTGTCGAGCTTCTTGGTGCGCTCGTTCAGCTGCTGTTCGCGGTTCTCGACGCCTTCAAGCTTCTTATCGAGCGATTCTTCCCGCTGGAACAACCGGCGCTCGGTGCGCTGCAGCTCTGCTCTGCGTTCTCTGTTTTCCTTTTCGGCATCGTTGCGAAGCTTGTAAACCTCTTCCTTTGCCTCCAACACCTTTTCTTTTCGGATCTCCTCGGCCTTCTTCTCCGCATCGTCGTACAGGCGCTTGACGGCGTCTTCCGCCTTTTCAACCTTCGCCTCCGCAACATTTTTACGATAGAAATAGCCGATTACGAATCCGACCGCCGCGCCGACCAGCAGCCCTGCGGCGATCAAAACGTAATGGAACCATTGCATGGGGATTCTTCTCCGATCTATCATAAATATAACCGAGCAAACTGCCCGGCTATTCCGCACGATCGATTCAAGTTTTCGGGTATCTGTACGCGCAAAGCATGCGCGATCACGCAATTCCGTAAATCTATCTACTCTATCTATGACGAACGCACCTTGGCAGTGCAGGATTACTCAATAGTATTTTAAACGTTTGAGCGCTCAAAGTCAAGTTCCGAACCCCAAAAGACATACTTTCTTTATAATATATTATGCAGCCCGCGTCGCAGGAAACAGAAAAGGCGGGAGCGTTTGCCCCCGCCTGTGCAGTTCTGTCAATCTTATTCTACTTCTTCCGTATCAGTTGGACCGCCGCTGTCAGTGATGACGTCTTCCGTATTCAATACGATTACTTCCATTTCCAAACGTTCGTATTCTTTCATAATCAGCCCTCCTTATACGCGATTGCCGCTTGATAGTAATAATACAGCGCTGTCGCAGCGTTCTTTGTTTCAGTCTTTATTGTGTCATTCGCAAGATACTTCTTCACAATGGATACAACGGATACATTAGAGATGGTAGTATTCGCGCGTGTACCGACATCCACATTGAAGCCTGTACCAAGTTCATGCGCGCCGATGCCCGTGATCTTCACACGATAGCGGGCTCCGACCTTCTCCACTATGTAGTTTTCATAAATCTCAGTCTCTATTCGGACAATGACATTGTCTTTCGTGAACGCCGCGTCCCCTGCCGGCGTCAGATAGATGTTCAGAGCGGTTTCTGAGTCAAGCGACAGCGAATAGGTGATCTTCGCGACTTCGCTTCCCTTAATCACAGTTAGATCAAAGCCTACGATCGACGGATCATTTATCATATTGACATTTCCAATATCCATCTGCTTATGATTCGGACCGTCAGTTACCGCATCATGCGCATAGTATCCGTACGTCCAGAGCGCCTTTGCAAGGTCCTTCGCTCTTTCAAACTCCGGATCATTTTCTTTATTTTCAATGATCTTGTTCAAGTATCCTTGAATACTCGTCTCCATGGAAGCAGTCATTGGTTCGCCGTCAACCTCGTAGTTGTACACGGCCGTAATCTGATCTGTCATTTCAACCGACGTCAGATAACAGGTGAATCTGTAGCGTCCGTCATCCAGCTTTTTACCGATCGCTGTTGTTGTTCTGCTTTTTTCATCAGCTGCGATGGTGAAAGTCACCTCTGGATTTGTATTTGTATCGATATACTCTTCCGGAATCGTCATATAGAAGTTCATGCCGATCTGACCGGAAAGCACCACCGAGCAGCTCTCGAACTTGGGAAGCGCCTTGAACGTCGCCTTGACGGTCACATTCTCCGCGGGCATTGTGAATGTATTGTTATTGACCTCCACCGTTCTGCCGCGCGCCGTGGTGACCGTCACCGTATCGAGCACATAACCCTCGTTCGGGGTAATCGTCAGCGTAATGGGCTCATCGGCCGCTGCGCGTTCCTTGCTGACCGCAACCGTGCCTTGCGCGCCTCTGTTATCCACCTTGACGGCATACTTGGTCTGCTCGACCGTGATATAGCCATAGTGCCAACCCTCTACGTTACCGTCCGGACAGAATCTGATCTTATAGATACCGTCGGCTGTAATGACATCCGGTTGGCCATCAGCCTTATGTCCGTAATTGTCGCCTTCTGCCGGATACCATGCTGCAGGCGTAATACCGTCCCAAGATTTGACAACCTTGAACTCGCTGTTGGTCATCAGCTCGGTTTCAACGGTGTATTCGTTTGTACCGTCGACCTTCGTCATCTTGAACGCGGGATCGAGGCTCCAGCTGTTCATGGTGCCGACCACAAAGTAGCCGCCGTCGCCGTAGTTGCTCCATGTGGCGTATGTGGTATTCCAATTATCATCTAAAGCAAATACGTAGCAATTCTTTCCATCGTCCGGTATGAGATCACTTGTCTGATTCCATTTGTTATTCCAATTAGTTTGATTATCATCCGTGACAGCGGCGCCCAGTCGACAGAAGATCACACTTGTCCATTCATGATCGGTCGGCACCGCGGCAGAATAGAAATTATCTCCTACACTTTCCATTTCCACCCATGCATAATCACCGACTGCATTAAACAAATATACTGCTATATGCGCACCATCTTTGTTCCATTCTCCGTCATCGCCAGGTCGTAAATACAAGGTCGAAGCGGTGATTGTTCTCGGCGAATCCGTCGTTCTCTTGTAAACGACCGCAACGCCGGTTGTGTTGACATAACCCTTAATCTTGCCATCCGCTACCGTAAAGATATTGCCGCTGACCTCGTCCTTGTACGTATCGGGTGCCATTTGCGGTGCGTTTTCATCCGTAGGGAGCGTAATTTCGATTTCCCCAGCGCCCTTGAGATTGTCAATGACAATACCTGCGCTGCCGTCATTGCCGCGCAGAATATATGCATACTGATTGTCCTGATTATATCCGAGCCATTCGCCTGTGCCGTCAAAATGATTCTTGAACTTGTTGACCTCGGCAACCGCGGTGGATTTCCAAGTCGTATCCGAGCTTGCCTTGCCCAACACATTGTTCGGACGCGCCAGATACAGGGATGTGGAATTCGCTCTTGCGCCGACGATCGCCCAAGACTTGACGATATTCTCGTTTGAGTAACCGGCGGAAGCACCGTCTTCATAGGTGTCGTGCGATTCCGCCCAGAGGACGCTCTTTTCCGGAGTTGAACCGATTGCATAGGTACCGACAGCGAGCGTTCCGGCATTCAGATTAACCACCGCATCGCGTACATTGTCGCCGGTTGTTTTGTCCGTCACCGCCATATACTGCGTGTAGTTCCCGATATCCGTTCCGGCACTATACAGAATCTCGCCGTAAAGATAAAGACCGGATTTGTGGCTGTTGATACCGTTGATGACATAAGGCCAGAAGTCGCTGCCGGTATCATTTCCGTCAATGCTTTTCGGCAATTCAATATGCTTTGCCGCGTCAAAGCGGAAGCCGTCGACGCCGCAGTCCGCGCAATCCTTGAGGAAATCCAGTACCATCTCCTGCACGACCGGATTGCCGGTATTCAAATCCGGCAAATCCATTTGATACTGCGTCATTTCGTAGCGGCTATTGCCGATGTTATTTTCATTCCAATGATAGATTTTCTTGGAGTTGTCCGGGTCCTGCAGACGTTCCGCGACCTGTTCGCTGACGTTGTACTCGCCGTCCTTCAGGACACCGCCGCCGGCTTTGTTCGCCGTGTGGTTTGCAACGACGTCGACAATGACCTTGATGCCCTTTTTGTGTGCTTCCGTGCACAGATCGGCAAGCGTTTTGCCGCCCTCGCAAAGCCATGTCTCGCCTTCGCCCGCAATGCGGAAATCGAGCGGCTGATAGAACTTCCACCATCCGCCCTTGGTGTTGTCCCATGCAGCGTTGTAATCCTTCGGCGGCTGTACCGGCGAAGTCTGCACCGCGGTATAACCCGCCGCTGCAATGTCATCCAAATTGTCGATGATGGCCTTATACGACCAGTTGAAGCAGTGCAGAATCGCACCGCCCTGCACCGTAGCCTGTGCAAGATCTTCATTGTTGCCGTCCGCAACCGCCGTGTCCGGCACAAGTGCCGCGGGCAGCAGACTGAGCACCATGACGAGTGCCAGCAACAGTGCCAACAGTTTCCGTTTCATACGCACATCCTCCTTTGAGAACCCATCTCCTCTTTATATATTTTATCACTACTCCGCACAAATGCAAGAAAAAAGAAGACTCTCCCGCGGAGAATCTTCGGGTTCCGTGTGCCGTTTAAGGATTTTTAAAAGTCGAACAGCGAAATCTGTTTGTTCTTCGGCATGTCGCCGAAACAGCCGTTTTGTTCGAGCATGGCGACGATCGCGGAGTTCGCGCCGGTCTCGTTTGCAAAGTCCTCGATCGTGGCGTAGCGCACGCCCGGTTTGCGCCGTTCGCAGATGCCGATCGCCTGTCCGGCGCCGACGCCCGGGAGCGCGTTGAACGGCGGACGCAGGGCGTTGCCCTCGATCAAAAACTTCGTTGCGTCGGATTTGTAGATGTCGACGGGCAGCAGTTCGATGCCGCGTTTGTTCATCTCGTAGACAAGCTCCAGAATCGTCACAAGCTCCTTGTCCTTCTTCTTCTCGCTGTCGGTCTTCTGCGCCGAGCCCGATTCGATCTCGTCGATCTGCTTCTTGACCGTGTCCGCGCCGCCCTGCGCGCGGGTGAGATCGAACGCGTCCGCGCGCACGGTGAAGTACACCGCGTAGAACGCGAGCGGGTGATGCACCTTGTAGTACGCGATGCGGAACGAGCTCATCGAATACGCGACGGCGTGACCGCGCGGGAACATGTACTTGATCTTCTTGCACGAATCGATGAACCACGTCGGGATCGCGCCTTCGACCATCGCCTGCTCCATCTCATCGGTAAGCCCTCTGCCCTTTCGGACGCGCTCCATGATCTTGAATGAGAGCGACGCCTCCATGCCGTGCGCGATGAGATAATTCATGATGTCGTCGCGCGTGCAGAGGACCTCGTTGAGCTTGGCGATGCCGCCGGTGACCAGCGGTTCGGCGTTGTTCAGCCACACATCGGTGCCGTGCGTCAGTCCCGCAATGCGGATCAGCTCCTCGAACGTCGTCGGACGCGTGTTCTCCAGAACCTGCCGCACAAAGCCGGTGCCGAACTCCGGCACGCCGAGCGTGCCGAGCGAGCAGTCGATCTCACTCAGATCGATGTGCAGCGGTTCGACGGTCGAGAACAGGCGGCGCGTTTCGGGATCGTCGAGCGGGATCTCGCGCGGGTTCAGACCGGTCAGCGCTTCGAGCATGTGCAGCGCCGTCGGATCGTCGTGCCCGAGGATGTCGAGCTTCACGAGGCGGTCGTCCATCGCATGGAAGTCGAAGTGCGTGGTGATCGTGTTCTTGTCGACCTTGTCCGCCGGATACTGGATCGGCGTATAGTCGTAGACCTCGGTGTATTCGTCGTGATCGCGCGGCACGATGACGATGCCGCCGGGATGCTGACCGGTCGTGACCTTCACGCCCTCGCAGCCCTTTTCGAGCCGCTGCACCTCGGCGGACGAGAACGTGCGTCCCGTCGTCTCGGCGAACGAGAACACGCATTCGTAGGCTTTCTTTTCCGCAAGACCGGAGATCGTTCCGGCTCGGAACGCGTGTCCCTTGCCGAACATCTCCTCGACGTATTTGTGCGCGACCGGCTGATATTCGCCGGAGAAATTGAGGTCGATATCGGGGACCTTGTCGCCTTTGAAGCCGAGGAAGACCTCGAACGGGATCTCAAAGCCCTCCTTGCGGAGCATCGTGCCGCAGTTCGGGCACGCGCGGTCCGGCATGTCGGCGCCGACGCTGTAACGGGTTTTGTCGATGTCGAAATCGGAGAAGCGACAGTTCGGGCAGACGTAGTGCGGCGCAAGCGCGTTGACCTCGGTGATGCCCGCAAGCATCGCGACGACCGACGAGCCGACCGAACCTCTGGAGCCCACCAGATACCCGTCGGACAGCGATTTCTTGACGAGCCGCTGCGCCATCAGATACAGCGAGGCGTAGTGGTTGCCGATGATGGAATTGAGCTCCTTGTCGAGCCGCGCCTGCACGATCGGCGGCAGCGGATCGCCGTAGATCTCGTGCGCCCGCGTGATCGCGGTGTTCTTGAGCTCCTCCTCCGCGTTCTCGATCATCGGCGAATGCGTGCCGTCCGGGAACGGTTTTAAGGTATCGCACAGGTCCGCGATCCGGTTCGGCACGTCGATGACGACCTCGTGCGCCTTTTCTTCGCCGAGATAGGAGAATTCTTCGAGCATGTCGGCGGTCGTCCTGAAATACAGCGGCGACTGCTGCTCGGCGTCCTCGAAGCCGAGCTTGCTCATGAGGATCGCGCGGTAGATCGCGTCGGTCGGTTCGAGAAAATGCACGTCGCCGGTCGCCGCCACGGGCTTTTGCATGCGTTCGCCCAAAGCGACGATTCTGCGGTTCAGCTCGCGCAGTCCCTCGTCGTTTTCGACCTTGCCCTCGCGCACCAGAAACGCGTTGTTGCCGATCGGCTGAATCTCGAAATAGTCATAGAACGCGGCGATCTTCTCGACCGTCTCCTGCGGTTCGTTGTTGAGAACGGCGCGGAACAGCTCGCCCGCCTCGCAGGCGGAGCCGACGATGAGATCGCTCCGAAAGAGCATCAGCAGCGATTTCGGAATCTGCGGCTTTCCGTGCAGATAGTCCAGATGCGCGTAGCTTACGAGCTTGTAGAGGTCCTTCATGCCCTTCTGCGTGCTGGCAAGCAGGATGATATGGTTCGTGCCGTGCTTCTCCTTCTGCGAGCGTTTTTTGTGCGCCTCCTCCGCGGACGGCACGACCGGCAGCTTATCGACGCCGCGTTCCCGCATCATGCCGAAGAAGCGCAGCAGAATCTGCGCGCAGGTGCGCGCATCGTCGTCCGCGCGGTGATGGCTGCCCATGTCGATGTCGAAATACGCGGAGATCGTGTCCAGCTTGTGGTTTTCGAGCACGTCGCGAAGAAGATAGCGCGAAAGCATCAGCGTGTCCGCGTACGGCATCGGGAAGCGGATCCCGAACCGTTCGCCGTGGTGCGTGATAAAACCGGTGTCGAACGCCGCGTTGTGCGCGACGAGCGTGCTGCCCTCCGCAAACGCGCGGAAGCGCTCCAGAACCTCGCGCGTGGACGGCGCGCCCTCGAGCATCGACTGCGTGATGCCGGTGAGTTTGGTGATGTTGTTCGGAATGACGACGCCGTCGTCGATGAAGGACTGAAACGTGCCGACGATCTCACCGTTCCGGAGGCGTACCGCGCCGATCTCGATGATGTCGCTGCTCTCCGCTTTGAGTCCGGTCGTCTCGATGTCGAACACCGTGAATTCGCCGTCCATCGGGATCGCGTCGCAGTCGGGGATCAGATAGCCCTCGACGCCGAAAATTGCCTTGACGCCGGTCTTCGCCGCCGCCTTTGCGGCTTCGGGGAACGCCTGCACGACGCCGTGATCGGTGATCGCAAGCGCCTTGTGCCCCCAACGCTTCGCGGTGCGGAACGCCTCGGTCAGATTCGTGATGCCGTCCATCGTGGACATGCGCGAGTGCAGATGCAGCTCGACGCGCTTTTCCCCTGCGTCGTCGGAGCGGAACGCGCGCGGTTCAAGGTTGATCGCGTCGACATAGAACGAGCGCTCGCCGGTCTTTTTCACGATGCGGCACACGCCCTTGATGCGCAGATCCTTTTCGGACTTCTGCGCTTCGGACATCCAGTAGAGCAGGCGCTTCGCCTGCCATTCCTCCTGAAAGCTTGCGGTGCAGTAGATCGAATCGTTGAGGTCGGTCACGTTGAACAGAACGCGGCAGTTCGGGCGCTTGACGCGCTGCGACCAGTCGTCGCGCAGTTCCGCGGAAACGAGCCGCCCGACGAACACCGCGACGTCGCCGCTCTCGCCGTCGAGCTCGAAGATCGAACGGTTCTCCGCGCTTTGCGGGATCGGACGTCCGAAGATCGCGCCGTTTTCGGGGATCGGCACCTCGACCTCGTTCTTCTTTTTGGACGGCGCGGCATGCGCGACCGGCGCGGGCGCCGCCTCGCGGTACACGAAAGAGACCGCGTACGCCCCGATGAGCGCGCGGATCTCAGTTTCCCACGTCGAAACCTGCTCGTCGGACGTCAGCCGTGTGCTGCGTTCGACCTCCACGGTCAGCGTGCCGGTTTCGCGCGAGAGCGCGACCGCGAGAATCTTCAGGCTTTCCGGATCCACGCGCGCCGCGTCGTATGCCGCTTTCAGTTCTTCTTTCATTTGCTTTCCAACACCGCATTCGCCTCGTCGACAAGGCGGCGCAAAATCTCCTCATAATCGCCGTGCCCGACGATCTCGCCGTGACGGAACAGCACGCCGTTGCCGTCGCCGAACGCGACGCCCATATCCGCCTCGCGCGCTTCGCCCGGTCCGTTGACCGCGCATCCCATGACCGCGATCTTGAGATACCCCTTGTTGTGCAGCACATGTTCGTTGACATACGCCGCGGCCTTCTCGACGTCGCAGCGCGTCCGTCCGCAGGTCGGGCAGGAAACGATCTCCACGTCATCCTTCCTTAAGCCCACGGCGCGTAAGATCGCAAGCGCCGTCTCAACCTCGCGGACCGGATCGCCGGTCAAAGAGACGCGCATCGTATCGCCGATGCCGGATAGAAGCAGCGCGCCTAAGCCCGCCGCGCTCTTGATGACGCCGGTTTCGATCGGTCCCGTCTCGGTGATGCCGATGTGCAGCGGATAGTCCATCCGCGCCTGCGCCATGCGATAGCTGTGCACGGTCTCGGACACGGTCGTGCATTTCAAGGAAATCACGATGTCCGAAAACCCGCAGTCCTCCAAAAGCTTTGCGTGTCCCATCGCGCTGCGGCACATCGCCTCGGCGGGATTCTCGCGATACAGCGGCAGAAACTGCTTTTCGATCGAGCCGCCGTTGATGCCGATGCGGATCGGCACATGATGCGCTTTGCAGCAGTCCGCGACCATGCTCACGCGCTCGGGCGAACCGATGTTGCCCGGATTGATGCGCAGCTTGTCCACGCCGTTTTCGACGGCTTTGATCGCAAGCCGGTAGTTGAAATGCACGTCGGCGACGAGCGGAATATGAATGCGCTCCTTGATGCCCCTGACCGCCTCCGCCGCCGCCTCGTCAAAGACCGCGACGCGGATGATCTCGCACCCCGCCTGTTCGAGACGAAGAATCTGATCGACCGTCGCGTTCACGTCGCGCGTGTCGGTGTTGCACATGGACTGTACGGAGACCGGCGCGCCGCCGCCGATCTGCACGTTTCCGACCTTGACAAAATCCGCCATATCAGCCTCCGAAGCAGCGCATGATGTCGCTGACGGTCAGCGCGACCATCAGCGCGAGCAAAAGAACCATCCCGACCAGATGCACGATGCCCTCCTTTTCGGGCGGCACCGGTTTTTTCCGGATCATTTCGATGAGGAGGAAGATCAGCCGTCCGCCGTCCAGCGCGGGCAGCGGGAACAGGTTGACGATGCCGAGGTTGACCGCGATCAGTGCCAACAGCCAGAGGAACACCTGCGCCGCGCCCTTTGCCGTCCCCGCCTGCGCCATCGTATCGGAGATCGCGTCCACCGTACCGACGATGCCGGTCATGTCGCGGCAGCTTGCCTCGCCCCTGATGAGCATGCCGATCGACTTGTACACAAGCCCGCCGAAATACGCCGTCTCCGGAAATGCCGCGCCGAACGCCTGCGGGACGTTGTAGGATTTGTGCGTGTAGGAATGCGCGGTGCGTATAAGCGTGATGCGCAGCAGCTTGTTTCCGGTCTCCTGATCGAGCACATTGCCGATGCGGATCGTCTGCTCGACGCCGCCCGCAAAGAAATTGCGCGTCACGGTCAGCCGCCCGTCCTGCGTCGTTTCCTGTTCCGTCGTCGCGCCGCGCAGCACCGTCAGGTCGAAGCCGTTGACGTCCGCGCGCTTGATCGCCTGTTGAAATGTCTCGTAGGTATCGAACCGTTCGCCGTTGATCGCAAGCAGCACATCGCCCGTTTCCACGCCGGCTTCCGCCGCAGGACCGTTCGGCAGAACTTCGAGCACGGACAGATATTCCGCGTCCGTCATCTCGCTCGCACCGAATGCAAGCAGCATCACGAAGCACAGCACCACGCAGGTCAGAATGTTCATCAGCGGTCCCGCAAGCACGACCAAAAAGCGCTTCCACGCGGGTTTCGAATTGAAGCAGCGCTCGTCCTGCACCTCCTGATCCTCGCCGTAGAAGCGGCAGGAGCCGCCGATCGGCAGCGCACGGAGCGTGAACTCCGTCTCCTTGCCCTTGATGCCGAACAGCTTGGGACCGAGCCCGACCGAAAACTCCACGATCGTGAAGCCGAGCCGCTTGCCCATCAGGTAGTGCCCGAGCTCGTGCGTGATGACGAGCACCGAGATGCCCAGGATTGCCAGTAAAATGTACCAGATTGAATGCATATCGTTTCCTTAATTCAAATTCTTCCGGACAAATGCGTCCGCCGCCCTGCGCGCCTGTTCGTCCGCTTCGGCGATCGCTTCGATCGAATCCGCCGGACGGTTTGAAACCGTTTCGAGCGCGTACGCCACGCAGTCCTCGATGTCCGCAAAGCCGATCTGTCCGTCAAAGTACGCCTGCGCCGCGCGTTCGTTCGCGCCGTTGTAGACCGTGGGCATGATGCCGTCGGCGCGCAGCACGTCGTACGCCATGCCGATCGCCCGGAATCGTCCCGTATCGACCGGATAGAACTCCAGCGGGTGCGCAAGGTCGAGCCGCAAAGGCTCGCACGGGCTTTGCGTACGCTCGGGGTACGTCAGCGCGTACTGGATCGGCAGGCGCATGTCGGGCTTACTGAGGTTTGCCGTGATCGTACCGTCGCGGTATTCGACCATGCTGTGCACGATCGACTGCGGATGGATCAATACCGAGATTTGTTCCGCGCCGAAATGAAAGAGCCGGCTCGCCTCGATGATCTCCAGTCCCTTGTTCATGAGCGTCGCCGAATCGAGCGTGATCTTTCGGCCCATCTTCCACGTCGGATGGTTGAGCGCGTCGGCAAGCGAAACGGTTTTCAGTTCTTCGCGCGTTTTTCGGAAGAACGGGCCGCCCGACGCCGTGAGGATCAGGCGTCTGACCTCCTCCCTGCGTCCGTTTTGCAGGCACTGGAAGATCGCGCTTTGCTCGGAATCGATCGGCACAAGCTCCGCGCCGGACGCTTTCAGCGCCGCATCGACCAGCGCGCCGCCGCAGACCAGACTTTCCTTGTTCGCGATCGCAATGCGTCCGCCGTGTTTGATTGCGGCAAGCAGCGGTTTCAATGCCGCATAGCCGGAGATCGCCAGCACCGTGACGTCTGCTTTCGCCTCCGCCGCAATGCGTTCGGCGGCGTCCTCGCCGGTAAAGACGACCGTGCCTTCGGGCAGACGGTTTTGATCGAGCGGTACGCGCGCCGCGACAAAGCGCGGTTTGAGTGCGTTCGCCTGCCGGCAGAGCGTTTCCGCGTCGTTTCCGCAGCAGAGCCCGACCGTTTCGAACCGGTCCGGCAAACGTGTGAGCACGTCGACCGTCTGTGTGCCGATCGAGCCGGTGCTGCCGAGGATGAGTACCGATTGTTTCATTCTATTTCGCCCCGTCCGTTTTCAGTCCGCCGAAGCGCCGTTCGCGCCCCGCAAAGTCATTGAGCGCTTTGATCAGTTCTTCGCGCGTAAAGTCCGGCCACTTCGTGTCGGTAAAGTACAGTTCCGCATAGGCGATCTGCCACAGCAGGAAGTTCGAAACGCGCAGCTCGCCGCCGGTGCGAATCATTAGATCGACGTCGCCCGAATCCGCGGTGTCCAGATACTTCGAAAGCGTTCCCTCGTCAAGCGGCTCGCCGTGTTCGAGCGCAAGCCGCGCGGCATGCACAAGCTCCGCCCTGCCGCCGTAGTTCAGCGCGATATTCAGCTTGAGTCCCGCGTTTTCGGCGGTCTTCGTCATCGCGTTCTGCACCGCTTCGCGCACCGCGGGCGGGAACCACGAAAGGTCGCCGATGCTTTTGATGCGCACGGCGTTCGCGTGCAGCTCGTCGATCTCGCGGTTGAAATACTCGATCAGAAGCCCGCACAGGATGCCGATCTCCTCCTTGGGACGCCTGCGGTTCTCGGTCGAGAACGCATAGAGCGTCAGCGATTCCACGCCGATGTCCGAGCAGAAGCGGATGATCTCCCGCAGCGCGTTCACGCCCGCGCGATGTCCCGCCGCGCGCGGCAGTCCCCTGTCCGTCGCCCAGCGTCCGTTGCCGTCCATGACGATCGCAATGTGTTTCGGAATGCGCTCGGGATTCAGCCCGAACGCCCGTATCTCGCTGTCGGTGTATTTTCTCATACGCGCTCCGTTTCATACAACAGGGGCTGTTGCGTCTGCCGCAACGCCCCCGTAATCATCGTTATTGCCGCAACCCTTCCGTCTCGGCTTCGCCGATCCATATCGTTTTTGTCACAACCCTTCCGTCTCGGCTTCGCCGATCCACCTCCCCTTGCACAGGGGAGGCATATACGCTATCCCGAAGCCCTCCCTGTGCAAGGGAGGGTGGCAGCCGTCAGGCTGACGGGAGGGTTGTCACCGTCAAGTGACTGAGGGGTTGTCTCCCGCCGCAAGCGGATTCTCTCCCGCAAGCGTCGTTTTCACATGCAGGTCGATCCATTCGCAAACGCCTTTGAAATCACAGTTGATTTCATGGTTCGGAATCCGCAGAACCAGGCAGTCATAATCGCTCAGAAACTGTGTTCGCTTCGCATCATAAGCCGCACCTTCCTTGCCGAAATGCTGTGATCCGTCAAGCTCAATGATCAGCTTTGCTTTTGCGCAATAGAAATCCGCGATATATGCGCCGAGGACCTTCTGGCGATAGAAGCGGACCGGATAATCCCGCAGAAAATCAAACCAAAGATGCCGTTCCTCTTCTGTCATGTTCTTTCGAAGCTCGCGCGCATTTGCCGTAAGCCTCGGATTGTGCTTTCTCATCACAGGTTGATCGGTCAAGGCACAACCCTCCCGTCAACCTTCGGTTGCCACCCTCCCTTGCACAGGGAGGGCTTTTGGGTTCGGCTCCCCTGTGTAAGGGGGCGCGGAGCCGAGCGCCCGCGGTGCGGGATGAAGCGAGGCGGAAGCGCGGGTCGAACAGGGAGCAGAAGGAGTGCATGCGACGCGCTGCGACCATGTGAGACCATCGCTGTCACCGACAGGTGACTGAGGGGTTGTCACCTCCGTGCGAAACGCGGACCAGTACAGCACGATCTCCGCGTCGGTCTCGGTCGTCTTGATCACGCGGCGGTCGGCGCCCTTCGGGCCTTTTCTCGAACGTACCTCGACCAGACGGACCGGCTTCCCTTCCGCTTGAAGCAGCGCTGCCGCGGTATCGAGATCGAGGCCAAGGACGCTTCTCAAACCGAGAGAATCTCCTTTTCCTTGGCGGCGAGGATCGTATCGATGTCCTTGATGAACTCGTCGGTCAGCTTCTGTCCCTTTTCCTCAAGACGCTTCTGATCGTCCTCGGTCAGCGTGCCGTCCTACTTCTGCTTCTTGATCTGCTCGTTGAGATCGCGGCGGATGTTGCGGATCGCCACCTTGCTCTCCTCACCCTTTTTACGCACGGTCTTGACGAGGTCCTTTCTGCGCTCCTCGGTCAGCTCCGGGAAGATGAGACGGATGATCTTGCCGTCGTTCGCGGGGTTGATGCCGAGATCGGACTTCTGGATCGCCTTTTCGACCGCGGGAATCATCTTCGGATCCCACAGCGCAATGATCAGCATGCGCGGTTCGGGCGAGGAGATATTGCCGAGCTGATTGATCGGCGTCATCGTGCCGTAATAGTCGACCGCAATGCGATCCAGCACCTGTGCGTTGGCGCGGCCCGCGCGCAGGCTCGAAAGCTCGGATTTCAGGACGTTGAGCGTCTTTGTCATTTTTTCTTTGGTTTCGTCGATCAGTTCCATCGGCATATCGGATCCCTCCTTTGATCTGTTCTCAAAAAGATATTATACAACAGCTGTCCGTCCGGTTTCAAGCATCTTTTCCGTCGATGCGCGTTCCGACCGGAATTCCCGCCGCAACCTTGTCAATCTCGCTCCTTGCGAAGACCAGAATCGGCAGATGATTGTCGCGGCACATCGTGATTGCAGGGAGATCGATCGCCTGCAGGTTGTCCGCAATGACCTTGTCGTAACTGAGATGATCGTAGCGGATCGCGTTCGGATCCTTCTTCGGATCCGCGCTGTAAACCGCGTCGATGTTCTTTGCCATCAAAAGCGTGTCCGCGCCGATCTCCAGTGCCCTGAGAGCGGACGCCGTATCGGTCGAAAAGTACGGACAGCCGGTGCCGCAGGCAAACAGCACGACCTTGCCTTCGTCAAGCGCCTTTCTTGCGCCTCTTGCGGTGTACTCGTCGATAAAGCGCGTCATCGCAATCGAACTCATCGCAAGCGTCGGCATGCCCTGCCGTTCGAGACAGTCCTGCAGCGCAAGCGTGTTGATCGCGGTGGAGAGCATACCCATGCTGTCCATGCGCGAGCGCTCCTGCATGACCGTGTCGCGTCCGCGCACGATGTTGCCGCCGCCGACCACGATGCCGATTTCAAGCCCCGCGTCGTAGAGCAGCTTGATCTCCTTTGCGGTCTCCTCGACCTTTTCAAAACACACCGGCTGGTTCGCGCTCGACAGCGCCTCGCCGGAAACCTTGATCAAAACCCGTTTCATCCCGCATACCTCCACTTATATCAAGCAGCAGTATAACACACTTTTTGCCAAAAAGAAAGAGGCTGCAAAAATCTCCACAGGATTTTCACAACCTCGTCGACATCTTTCGAGCGCCCCTTGTCAGGGGAGCTGTCTGTGTCAACAGACTGAGGGGTAGCCGTCTCTCCCTCCGTATCGGCTTCGCCGATCCACCTCCCTCATCAGAGGGAGGTCAATCTTCACTCCTTCCAAAGCAGCTTCCGTCCGCACAGTCCGGCGCCGATCAGAAGCAGCGCGATCACGAGCACGAATGCAAGCTCCTGCACCGGCGCGATCGTCGTTGCCGGAAAGCCCGCCGCAAGGAACGCGATCACGAAACTCCCCGCAAGGATCAGCAGCACGCCGAACACGCGGCTTGCCTTCTCTTTTTTGCAGAGCCGCAGCACGAGCCACACGACCGCAAGGATCGCCGTTCCCGCAAGCGCGATCGCAAAGTAATAGTTCATCACCAGCCGCGGCAGTGCAAAGCCCGATTCGGATTCGTAACCGTCGCGCTGATAGAGGATGACGCGCTCCGTGTTGTCGTACGGTTCGAAGGAAATCTCGTCAAGCTCGTCACGACTCAGGACGAATCGATGGGAATGTCTGACGCCGTCCTGCAGTCCCAGCGCCGCTTTCAGCCGTGCAAGATGCGTCGTGTATGCGGCGATCGTCATGGTCTTATCCGACGGATCGCGCAGCAGAGACGAATCGCCCGTGCTGCCCAAAAGCAGGTCCTCCAGTGCCGACGGAGGGTTCGAAAACGTCGTCCCGCCGTAGACGATTTGCAGCATGACGCCGGAATCGGTCCATGTTTCCACGGATATGCGGTCCGGCATGATCAGCTCCGGATACCGTTCTCCGGTTGCCGTATGCGGTTCCGCGTCAAGCAGCACCCAGCCCTGTTGCCGTACAATCTCCTGCAGCGCTTCATAGGAAAGCGTCTGCGCGCCGGAAACGGTCGGCTCCCGAAGATCGAGCAGATAGAACAGTTCCGTGTTGCTGCATGCGCCTTCCCGATGCAGCATTCCGTCCGCCTCGACCTCCAATTTCATCAGTTCCGGCGTCACGGACAGAGACGACGATGCTGCGCGTTTGTCCAAAAGCGCTTCCAGTTCCTCTGCGCTCAAGGGAAGCACGACATCCTCCCCCTCCGCATACTGCGCGCCCTTCTTCGGCACGCTGACCGTCACCGTGTCGAACGCATCGTTTACGGAATGAAGCGGGATCGGTTTGGTCAGATTCGCAAGGATGCCCACGACCATAGCTGCCACGAGACACGCGACGAGTCCCGCAATCAGCCATCCGCGGCGGCGTACCGCCTTGCGCGCGGTTTTCAAAGGCGCGGCGGGTTCGGTTTCGACCGGTTTCTGCATGGCGTCGAACGCGGCACGGCAGGTCTCGCAGGTTTTCAGGTGTTCGTTGACAAAGGCGGTCGATTCCTCGCTCGCCATGTGTTCCGCCACCAGAGGCAGCAGGTCTTTTACGATTTCACAGGTTTTCATTTGTGTTCCTCCAATTCGCTTTTGACGCGGGCTTTCGCCCGGTGGAAGGTCACGCACGCCCAGTTTGCCGTCTTGCCGAAGAGCCTGCCGATCTGCTCGAAGGGCATTTCGCCGTACACGCGTAAAAGGAAAACCTCCTTATACGGCTCCTCAAGGCGGTGCACCGCCTCGGTCGCGCGGTCGGCGCTGTCCCTTTGCACCGCAAGCGCTTCGGGCGAATCGTCGGGGCTTTCGGCGGTTTCGTCCAGCGGCACGGTCGGCTTTCTGCGCTGTTCACTCAGATACTTGTTTTTCGCAATCTCGCACAGCCATACTCTGAGTTCACAGTCGCCGCGAAAGCGGTCGATCTTCTGCATGGCGGCAAAGAACGTCTCGCTTGTCAGCTCCTCGGCGGCGTCGGCGTCGCCCGTGAGCCGCATGCAGTAGCGATACACGTCCGTGAAATATGCGCGATAAATGCGTTCGATCGTATCCATCCTTGAACCTTCCGTCTATATGACGCGAAACAACGGGAAATCTTACAGGGTTTTTGAAAAAAGTCAAACACAGCGACGTAAACGGAATACGGCTGCATCTTGTACTTACCACACCTGCCAGCGCAGGGCGAACGCGATGAGGTACAGCACGGACAGCGGGACAAGGAGGGCGGCGGACAGCCAATACTTCCATTTTTTATCGCAGAGGTGCGCAAGCAGCATGGCAACGGCAGGCATGGCAAGCAGGTAGCGCGGACCGGACAGAAGCCACGTCGTGCCGATCGCGATCGCAAAATAGAGGATGAACCACGCGGCGTACGAGGGGCGCAGGCGCTTCGAGCCCGCCGCGAACAGCGTGAGCGCGCCGAAATGCCAGACGAGGTTCGGCAGCCACAGCCCGCAGAACAGCTCACGGTCGGCGCCGAAGTTCTGGATCAGCAGGTCGGTCTGATACGCGGCGGTCGAGAAGAACCAGCCGAGCCTCTGTCCCCAGTGGTCGCGCTGATAGGTCAGAAACTGGAACGCGTTGCCGGACACGACGTAATTGATCTGCAGATAGCACAAGAAACCGACCGGCACGATCAGCACCGGCAGCAGCGACAGCACGCGCTGTCTGACGCCGCGCGCTTTGAATCGGTGCGCCCATTCGAAGAACAGCGGCACGACGAGCAGCAGGCCGAGCGAACGCGTGAACGCGGCGTACGCGCCGAACACGCCCGCAATCGGGAACCGTTCCTTTCGCATGCAGTACAGCGACAGCAGGCACATCAGCAGATAGAGCGACTCGCTCATCGGCGCGACGAAGAAGAACCCGCCGGGCAGCAGCCACAGGAACGACACGGCGCGGAACGCTGCTTTGTGCGGAAGATCGAGCCTTAAAAGCCGGTAGAACACGCAGCACGCCGCGGGGAACGCGACGGCCGACACGAGCATGCCGGCATAGAGATCGTTGTCGAACAGCCGGTACAGCGGATAGATCGCAAGCGGATAGCCCGGCAGGAACACGAGCTGCACCGTGCGTCCCCATTCCTCGCCGAACACGTACCATTCGCGCGTGATGTCGAGATAGTGCTGGCTGTCGAGGCAGCGCCAGATCCACATGCCGCTCTGCACGGAGAACACGCCGCGGTCGATGACGAGCGCAAGCTCCACGCCGAAGAACAGCAGCAGCTCGACCGCGACGGAGAGCAGCGCGACGATGAGCACGATGTGCTTCGGCTCGCCGCTTTCCTGCAGCGCGTCCGCGTCCGTTTTCCAGAACGCGAGCCAACCCGGCACGAACCGCCAGCAGCCGACGATGAACAGCCCGAGCGACAGCGCCGCGGCGCAGATGCCGGGCACGCTCGGTTCGTTACGGATCAGCCAGTACGCGCCCGCGCACAGCAGCAGAAGCGTGCCGCAGACCGAGATCAGCGGCGCTAAGACCTGGCGTTTCGGTTTCGGGGTTTCGATCGTTTCCATGGGAACCTCCGTGTTCTTAACGTACAGTATACCACACCGGATGCGAAATAGATGTAAATTCTGCCAAAACATTTCCGGATTCGCCCAAAGTTTCACATCTTTGCTACATTGCAATCGCGGAAAGTGTGATATAATACAGAATCATAACAGACGGAGAACCCGCATGCTCGCAAAATTCAGCGTGAAAAAACCGTTTACCGTGCTCGTCGCCGTGATCCTGATCCTGGTGCTCGGGTACGTTTCCGTCGGGAAGATGACGCCGGACCTGCTGCCGGACCTGAGCTTCCCCTATATCGTGCTGTTCACAACCTACATCGGCGCGTCGCCGGAGGAGGTCGAAGCGACCGTCACGAAGCCGCTCGAACAGGCGATGTCCGCCGTCGACCACATGAAGAGCGTGCAGTCGATTTCGGCGGAGAACTACTCGACCGTGTACCTGACCTTCGAGGACGGCACCGACGTCGATATGGCGTCGATCGACGTGCAGAAGGCAATCGGCATGCTGACGCCCTCGTGGGGCGAATCGATCGGCACGCCGGTCATGCTCGAGCTCAGCACCGACCTGATCCCCGTCACCGTCGCGGCGGTCAACTGCCGCGACATGGATTCGCTCGAGCTTTCGGCGTTCGTGCGCGATACGCTGCTGCCGAAGCTCGAAGGCGTGACGGGCGTGGCGTCGGTGACGACGTCGGGACTGATCGTGCGGCAGGTGGAGATCGTGCTCGACGACGACAAGATCGAAGCGCTGAACGAACGGCTGTTCGCGGCGATCGACGAGGAGTTCGAGGAGGCGACCGCGGAGCTCGGCGAAGCGCGCGAAAAGGTTAAGGAAGGTCAGGCGCAGATCGACGAGAACCGCGAAAAGCTCGACGAGGGGCAGAGTCAGCTCGACGCCGGACGCAGCCAGGCGAACCGCAAATTCGGCGAGGCGCAGAGTCAGCTCGACGAAGCGAACGAACAGCTGAACGCGCTTCTGGACGAGCTGTACAAGAACCGCGATACGCTCACCGCGCAGCTCGAAACGGCGCAGTCCATGCGCACGCAGCTCATCGCGCTGAAATACACGATCCAGACGCTTGAGGCGGGCAAGTCGCTGCTCGATCAGTCGATCGCGGCGATCGAGAGCGATCCGGCGCTCACGGACGAACAGAAACAGAATTACATCGACGCGATCCGCACGAGCGAGGAATACCGGACGATTGCGGACAGCCTTGCGCAGGCGGACGAACAGCTTGCGGCGTACGGGCTTTCGCGCGATTCGATCGACGATACGATCGCGCAGCTGGACGCGGCGATCCCCGAGATGGAACAGGGGCTTCAATCGATCGACGAGCTGATCTCGCAGGCGGAAAGCGGCAAGGCGGACGTCGAAAACGGCTATGCCGAGCTCAACAAGCAGAAGCAGTCGGTCTACGCGCAGCTGAACAGCGCGCAGAACAAGCTGAACGAGGGCAAGCTTGCGCTCGAAGCCGGCGAGAAGGAGCTCGAAGCGGGCAGGCTGCAGCTCGAACAGGCGGAACAGGCCGCCGCAGAACAGCTTGCCGCCGCCAAGGACGCGGCGAATCTCAAGACCATTCTGACCAAGGACATGGTCGCAAAGCTGCTGCAGGCGCAGAACTTCGCGATGCCCGCAGGCTATCTCGACGCGGGCGACATGCAGTGGCTCGTGTCGGTCGGCGACACGATCGAGGACGTGGCGTTTCTCGAATCGGTGCCGCTGTTCTCGGCGGGGATCGGCTCGCTCGGCACGATCACGCTCGGCGACCTTGCGCATGTACAGATCACGGACAACTCCGGCGCGACCTACGCAAAGATCAACGGCGAAAACGGCGTGCTGCTCGCGTTCTCAAAGCAGTCCGCCTACGCGACGGCGACGGTGTCCGACAACGTGGAGGCGCGATTTAAAGAGCTCGAAGGTCAGTACGACGGGCTGACCTTTACCGCGCTGATGAGCCAGGGCGAATACATCCACATGGCGATCTCGTCGGTCGTCGAAAACCTGCTGATCGGCGCCGCGCTCGCGATCCTGATCCTCTTCCTCTTCCTGCGCGATCTCCGTCCGACGCTGATTGTCGGCATCTCGATTCCGGTGTCGGTGCTGTTCGCGCTCGTGCTGATGTACTTCTCGGGCGTGACGATGAACATCATCTCCATGTCCGGTCTTGCGATCGGCATCGGCATGCTCGTCGACAACTCGATCGTCGTCATCGAAAACATCTACCGTCTGCGCAGCGAAGGCGTGGCGGTCAAGACCGCGGCGGTGCAGGGCGTCAAGGAGGTGGCGGGCGCGATCACCGCGTCGACGCTCACGACCATCTGCGTGTTCGTGCCGATCCTGTTTGTGCAGGGGCTGACGCGGCAGATCTTCATGGACATGGTACTGACCGTGACCTACTCGCTGCTCGCGAGCCTGATCATTGCGATGACCGTCATTCCGGCGATGGTGACCGGCGTGCTGCGCCGTCCCGTCAAACAGCAGAGCGTGCGCCGCGAAAAGCTGATGGCGGCGTTCGAAAAGGCGCTGCGCTTTGTGCTGAACCACCGCGCGATCGCGCTGCTCCTTGCGCTTGTGATCCTGCTGGGCTCGGCGTGGCTCGTCATCCGGCGCGGGTTCGCCTACTTCCCCGAGAGCGGCGGCAAACAGGTCTCGGTCACGGTGCCGCTGCCGGAGGACACCTCCTTTGAGGACGCGGTTGCGATCGCGGACGAATTCATGGCGGCGATGTACACGGTCGATGGTCTGTCCGACACGGGCGGCATGCTCGGCAACGGCATTGCCTCGATCATCGGGCTGACCGATTCGCGCAACAGCGCGGCGAGCGAGCTCACGATGTACGCGCTGATCGACGAAAAGAGCGGCAAATCGAGCCTCGACATTCACGATGAGATCGACGCGGCGCTGGGCGAGCTCGGCAAGCGCTATCCCTATACCGTGGCGGGCATGAGCACGATGAGCATGTCCGGCACGCTGTCCGGCGACGACGTCGGCATCACGATCTACGCGAACGACCTGTCGGTGCTTGCGGACGTGTCCGAACGCGTTTCGGCTGCGCTTCTGACCGTGGACGGCATCGGCGAGGTCAAGGGCGGCGCGGACAAGACGACGCCGACGCTGCACGTATCGGTCGACAAGGCAAAGGCGGCAGAGCGCGGGCTGACCGTAGCGGAAACGTACCTGAAGCTGGCGGCGCTTCTGAAGAACAGCGCCTCCTCCACCTCCGTCGCCTCGAACACAACCTCTCTCGACGTCACGATCATTTCGGACAGCGGCGTACCGCACTCGAGACAGGCGCTGGAGGACCTGACCTTCACGGTCACACGGCTCGATCAGTCGGTCGAAACCGTCAAGCTCTCCGAGATCGCGACGATCACCGAAACGACGACGCTCGCGTCGGTCAACCGTCTGGATCAGCGGCGCTGCCTGTCCGTGACCGGTACGCTCAAAGACGGCTACAACATCACGCTCGTGAGCCGCGACGTGCAGAAGGCGGTCAACGCGATCGACCTGCCCGCGGGCTGCTCCATCGTCTACGACGGGCAGAATGAGACGATCAACAGCGCTTTGAAGGACCTGCTGTGGATGCTACTGCTCGGCATTCTCATCATCTACCTCATCATGGTCGCGCAGTTCCAGTCGCTGCTCTCCCCGTTCATCGTGATCGGCACGGTGCCGCTGGCGTTTGCGGGCGGGTTCCTGGGGCTGCTCATCACCGGCAGCGAGGTCAGCATCGTCGCGATGATCGGCTTCATCATGCTCGTCGGCATCGCGGTCAACAACGGCATCGTACTCGTAGACTGTGCCAACCGCCTTCGCGAGGAGGGCATGGACAAGCGCGAAGCGATCGTCAAAGCCACGGTGATCCGTCTCCGTCCGGTGCTGATGACGGCGCTGACCACGATCCTCGGGCTGTTGCCGCTTGCGATCGGATTCGGCACGGGCGCGGAGATCGTACAGCCGGTGGCGGTCGTGTGTATCGGCGGACTGACCTATGCCACGCTGATGACTGCGTTCATCATACCGGTGCTCTACGATCTTCTGCGGCGCAACGCCGGTGCGTCGAAGAAGTGGTTCAACCGCATCGCCGCGGAGGAAGCGGCTCTGAAGGAATCCTCCCTACCATCCGAATGATACCATAAAAGGCAGCGGAAAATTTCCCTTTTTTCAACCGATTTTAACCTCTGAAAAACGCCCTGTTTTCGGGCGTTTTTTTCAAACCGGAGTGAATTTGACACAATTCAGAGACAAACGGGAAAAAATCGCATTTGTAAAAAAAGTGTGTAATCCGTCACAATTCAACATGCTATAATGGAACCGGCAAGAGAGAAAGCGTCGGTTCTTCGTTTCAAAGAGAAGATGAACAAAACGTTCTCCGCTGTAACGGATACGGTATTATATTTCATTCTTCTCTTTATACCGGATCCGGTATATAGCGAATCCGTTATATTTCAGTATCCGTTATATATCGGATCCGATATATATAAGGTTTCGTTACATAGGAAGAAACGCCCCCGGCGATCGGCGGCGCCGGAGGGCCCGGCGGGCGGCGCAATCTTTCGGTTGGCACTTGACGGCTTGCGCAAAAATGCGTAAAATGGGAGTATGGATTTTTATAAGCGACCGCAAACAAATACCCCGGAACGGCTGTGGCTTTTGTGTGCCGCGATCGGCACGCTGCTTTTGGTGTTCGTCCCGAGCGCGGCATGGCTGAACCCGCCCGCGGACGGCGATCCGTACGCGCTGCTTTCGGCATACCTGCTCAAGCAGATCCTGACCGTTGCGCTGCTGCTGATCGTGCCGGCGCTCTGGGCGCGCGCGGCGCATGCGTTCGGGCTGTGGACGTTGATCGCGCTGTCGGCGCTTGCATTCGGGTTCGGATTCTTCCTCACGCGAGACGCGGCTGCCGCGCTGTACGCGCTTTTGCTTGCGGCGCTGCCCGGCGCGGGACTGTATGTGCTGCAGCGGCTGAAGCTTTCGAACTTCCGCACGGTGCTCTATGCGTCGGTGGCGCTGCTGTTCGCGCTGTTCGGCTATGTGTGCCTGCGGGATCTCATCGAGAACGGCGACGCGTACCTGCCGTTCAAAACCGTGATCTCGGCGTACGAGCGCATGGCGCAGTCGTTTGCCCCGTACTTTACCGCCGAGAGCGGCGAGGTCGACGCGCGCTATACGGCGATTCTCGACATCGTTGCGTCGTACCGGCTCAACGCGTACGCGATCGGCATACCGGTCCTCGCCGCGCCCGCGATGTGCGCGGGGCTTTCGAACGTGCTGTTCTCGCATCTTCTGAACCGCAGAGGCGGCGCGGAGCTTACCGCGCTTCCCCCGTTTGCGCAATGGCGGTGCGAACGCCCGTTCGTCTACGCGGCGACGGCGCTGACGATCGTGAGCTATGTGCTGGCGATGATGAACGTCAACGGCATGGATGCGCTGTCCGCCGTGGCGATGCTCGTGTGGCGGCTCCCCTGCGCGCTTGCCGGTCTGGCGACGGTGTACGGGATCGCGGCCAAGTTGAAGAAGCGTTGGATCTTCGTGATCGTATGCTGCGGCGCGCTGACGCTGCCGACCTTCGGGCTGACGATGCTTTCGTTGATCGGCATGATCGCGTCGCTGAGCAAACCTATGAACGACGGGAAGGACGGAACTTTGGTATGAAGCAATACAGCGGAATTCTCATTGCTTTCGGCGTGCTGCTCGCGCTCGGCGCGGGCGCGATCGCGCTGTTCACGAAGCAGTACCGGCTGGCGCTTGCCGTGCTCGGCGTCGGGCTGATCTGGCTCGGCGTGATGACGGCGCTTCTGACGGGCATTGCGAAGCGGCAGCAGTCAAAGATGGACAGCGTGTTCCGCGAAAACGAAAGCGCGGTCGCCTCGCTCGTGCAGAACATCTCGATCCCCTGCGCGATCCTCGACCTTTCGGGGCGCATCACGTGGCGCAACAACGCGTTTGCCGCGCTGACCGACAGCAACAACGTGCACGACATCGCGCCGGAATTTGACGGCTCGCATCCGATCCGCGTGCTGCAGGTCGAGTACAACGGCTCGAACTATCAGGTCATGCACATGCTGGTGCAGCGCGAACACGAACGGCAGCTCGTGCTCGAATACTGGCTCGACCGCACCGAGGCGGCGCACTATCAACGGCTGTACACCGAACAGCGCCCGTACGTAGCGATGATCTTTGTGGACAACTATGAGGAGCTTTTGAGCGACGCGCAGGTACACAGCACCGCGGTGCTTGCAGAGGTCGAACGGCTGATCGGCGATCTTTCGAAACGTCTCGGCGGGCTCTACCGGCGCTACGACAACGGACGGTTCCTGCTGATCCTCGAGTCGAAGCAGCTGCAGCAGCTCGAACAGGAGCGCTTTGCGATCCTCGAACAGGCGCATCACATCGACACGGGTTCGGCGGCGGCGGTCTCGCTGTCGATCGGCTTCGGCATCGCGCCGCGGCTCGCGCAGTCGGAAACGGACGCGCGGCGCGCCATGGAGCTTGCTCTCGGACGCGGCGGCGATCAGGTCGTCGTCAAGGACGGCACGGACTACCGCTTCTACGGCGGCAAGCGGCAGCACGACGCCCGCCAGTCGCGCGTCAAGGCGCGTCTGTTCTCCAAGGCGCTGTTCCAGCTGTTTGAGAACAGCGGCGACATCTTTATCATGGGGCACAAGAACTCCGACATGGACTGCCTCGGCGCGGCGCTCGGCGTCATGACCTGCGCGAACCACGTCGGCGCGCACGCCTACATCGTGCTCGACGCCGTCAACACCACGATCGAGGACGCGGTGCACACGCTCGAGCGCTCCGGCGCCGCCTCGCTGATCATAGAGCCGTCGCAGGCGGCCGAGATGATGAAGCCGAATTCGGTGCTCGTCGTCGTCGACACGCAGCGCGCCTCGAACACGGTTGCACCGGAGCTTTTAAAGCTCACGGAGCACATCGTACTCATCGACCATCACCGCCGCAACGCGGACTACATCGACAACGCGACGCTGCACTACCTCGAAACGCGCGCGTCGAGCGCGAGCGAGATGGTGACCGAGGTCATGCAGTACTTTGCGGACAACGTCAAGCCCGCGGCGTTCACCTGCAGCGCGCTGCTCGCCGGCATCACCGTGGACACCAAGCAGTTTGCGTTCAACGTCGGCTCGCGCACGTTCGATGCGGCCGGGTATCTTAGGCGCAACGGCGCGGACCTCAGCTCGGTCAAGATGATGTTCCAGAACGATTTTTCAAGCTATGTGCGCTGCGCGAACGTCGTGGAGCGCGCAACGATCCGCAAGAGCGGGATCGCGATCTCGGTCGTCGAAAAGAACACGCCGGACGCCATGCTGCTTGCGGCGCAGGCGGCGGACGAGCTACTCGGCATCCGCAGCATCTATGCGGCGTTCGTGCTTGCCGAGACGGACGAACAGGTGGCGATCTCCGGCAGAAGCTACGGACAGATCAACGTCCAGATGATTCTCGAAAAACTGGGCGGCGGCGGACACCTGACGATGGCGGGCGCACAGCTCAAGGGCGTGACGGTCGAGGAAGCGATCGAACGGCTCGAAGCCGCCATCGACGAATACGAACGGGAAACTCCCCAGCAATAGTGCAAGAAAGGACGGATACGGAAGATGAAGGTATTGCTTTTACAGGACGTGAAGGGCACCGGCAAAAAGGGTGAAGTGGTCAACGTCAGCGACGGTTACGCGCGCAATTTCCTGCTGCCGAGAAAGCTTGCGGATCCCGCGGACGCGCAGGCGATCAACGCGGCGAACATTCAGAAGAGCGCCGCGCAGCACCGCAAATTCACCGCAGGCGTCAAGGCGCGCGAACAGGCAAAGGCGCTCGACGGGCAGGCAGTGCACGTCAAGGCGCGCGTCGGAGAAAACGGCAAGATGTTCGGCACGGTCTCCGGCAAGGAGATCGCCGCCGCGCTGCAGGAACAGAAGGGTATCGAAATCGACCGCAAGAAGATATCGGTCGATCCGATCCGCGCATTGGGCGAATATACGGCAAAGCTGTCGCTCTTCGAGGGCGTATCCGCGACCGTCAAAGTGATTGTAGAGGAATAAATGGAACAGCAAACCCTGCAAGCCCTGCCGCACAGCGCAGAAGCGGAACGCTCCGTGCTCGGCTCCATGCTGTTGGACGTCGGCGCGCTCGATTCCATGCTCGAACAGCTGCGGCCGGAAGATTTCTATCAGGCGGCGCACGCGCAGATCTTTGAGGCGATGCGCAAGATTCGTCAGGACGGCGACGCGGTCGACGTTGTGACGCTGACCAACGCGCTCGAACGCAGCGGCAAGCTCGAGAGCGCGGGCGGCACGATCTACCTCACCGAGCTGATGAGCTTTGTCCCGACCGCCGCCAACGTGCAGCACTACGAGCGCATCGTCGAGGAGCACAGCATCCAGCGCGCGCTGATCCGCGTCGGCAACGACATGATCCGCGACGGTATGAACGATCAGCGCGACGTCGAACAGTCCCTGAACGACGCGGAGCGCAAGATCTACGACATCTCGATGCGCAAGACCGAGGAATCCCTCTCCCCCGCGTCCGAGATCGTCCCGAACACGGTCAACCAGATCGGCGAGATCGCGAGCCGCAAGGGCAAGCTGACCGGCATCGCCACCGGCTTTTCGAAGATCGACCGGCTGACGAACGGCCTGCAGAAGAGCGACCTGATCATTCTTGCCGCGCGTCCCGCGATGGGCAAATCGGCGTTCGCGATGAATATTGCGCAGTACGCCGCCTTGCACGACGGACGCTCCGTCGCCGTGTTCTCGCTCGAAATGAGCAAAGAACAGCTGATGATGCGCATTATGTGCACCGAAGCGTCGGTCGACTCGCAGAAGATCAAGGACGGCTCGCTGAGCGACACCGAGATGCAGCGTCTCATCGAGGTCGCAGAACCGCTGCAGAGCAGCAAGCTGTTCATCGACGACTCCGCGGGCGCGACGGTCGCGAGCATCCGTTCGAAGTGCCGCCGCTTGAAGGCGCAGCAGGGGCTCGATCTTGTCATCATCGACTATATGCAGCTCATGCAGGGCACCGGCGCGGGCAACCGCAAGAACGACAACCGCCAGCAGGAGATCTCCGACATGACGCGCGCGATGAAGCTTCTTGCGCGTGAGCTCAACGTGCCGATCATCCTGCTTTCGCAGCTGAACCGCGGTCCCGAAATGCGTCAGGATCACCGTCCGATGATCTCGGACCTTCGCGAATCCGGCTCGATCGAGCAGGACGCGGATATGGTCATCCTGCTGTACCGCGCCGCGGTCTACGACGAGAACGCGGGCAACGAGAGCGAAGCGATCGTCGCCAAGAACCGCCACGGTCCGATCGAGACCTGCCGCCTCGTCTTCCAGGGCGAATACACGCGTTTCCGCACGCTGCAGGAAGAATGAGGGTAACAACCCTCCCGTCTCGGCTTCGCCGATCCACCCTCCCTTACACAGGGAGGGCTTTTACTTGCGTGTAAAAGGAGGCTTTCTGCGTGGGAAGATTGCTTTATGCGAAGCCAAAGGCCTTCCCCCCTGGAGGGGAAGCCTTACCCACTCACAAGCAAAGGCTCCCCTGTGAAATATACAGGGAGTCTTTTTGTATGCTGCATAAAAAAAGAGGCCCCCTGTGCAAGGGGGCGCGGAGCCGAGCGCCCGCAGTGCGGGATGAAGCGAGGCGGAAGCGCGGGCCGAACAGGGAGCAGAAGAAAGCGAATAGCGACGCGCTGCGACCATGTGAGGCCATCGCCGGATCGCGAAGCGAGACTGAGGGGTTGTTTTCCCCCTCATTTCGCCTTGGTGTCGATCTCTTCTTTGATCTTTGCCATAAACGCTTCGACCGGCATGGCGCCGAGATCGCCGTTGCATCTCGAACGCACCGCGACGGTGCCGTTTTCGGCTTCCTTGTCGCCGATGACGAGCATGTACGGGATCTTCATCATCTGCGCCTCGCGGATCTTGAAGCCGATCTTCTCGTTCCTAAGGTCGGTCTCCGCGCGTACGCCCATCGCGTCGAGCTTCTTTTGGATCGCCTCTGCGGCTTCGTTCGCGCGGTCGGTGATCGTGAGGATCTTGACCTGCACCGGCGCGAGCCAGGTCGGGAACGCGCCCGCAAAATGCTCGGTGATGACGCCGATGAAGCGCTCGATCGAGCCGAACACGACGCGGTGAATCATGACCGGACGGTGCCGTTCGCCGTCCGCGCCGACGTATTCAAGCTCGAACCGCTCCGGCAGCTGGCTGTCAAGCTGGATCGTGCCGCACTGCCAGGTACGTCCGAGGCAATCCTCGATGTGGAAGTCGAGCTTCGGTCCGTAGAACGCGCCGTCGCCCTCGTTGATCACGAACTCCTTGCCCATCTCGGTGATCGCTTCCTTGAGGATGTCCTGGTTGTGCTCCCACTCCTCGACGGTGCCGATGTGGCTCTCCGGCATGGTGGACAGCTCGACGGTGTAGTTGAGTCCGAAGGTCGAATACACCTCGTCGAACAGGCGGACGACGTTCTTGATCTCGTCCTTCATCTGCTCGGGCGTCATGAAGATATGCGCGTCGTCCTGGGTGAAGCAGCGCACGCGGAACAGGCCGCGCAGCGCGCCGGAAAGCTCATGCCGGTGTACGAGACCGAGCTCGCCGCAGCGCAGGGGCAGATCGCGGTAGGAATGCGGTTCGTTCGCATAGACGAGCATGCCGCCCGGACAGTTCATCGGCTTGATCGCGAAATCCTCGTCGTCGATGACCGTGGTGTACATGTTCTCCTTGTAGTGCTCCCAGTGTCCGCTGCGCTCCCAGAGGGTGCGGCGCAGGATGATCGGTGTCGAGACCTCGACGTAGCCGTAGCGCTTATGCACCTCGCGCCAGTACTCGATCAGGGTGTTGCGAAGCTGCATGCCCTTCGGCAGGAAGAACGGGAAGCCCGGACCTTCGTCCAGAAGCAGGAACAGACCGAGGTCCTTGCCGAGCTTTCTGTGGTCGCGCTTCTTGGCTTCCTCGATGCGGGTGATGTACGCGTCGAGGTCCGCCTTCTTTTCAAACGCGGTCGCATAGATGCGCTGCAGCATCTTGTTCTTCTCCGAGCCGCGCCAGTACGCGCCCGCGACGCTCATGAGCTTGATGTTCTTGACCTTGCCGGTCGAAGCAACGTGCGGGCCGGCGCACAGGTCGACAAACTCGCCCTGACGGTAGAAGCTGATCGTCTCGCCCTCGGGCAGATCCTCAATGAGCTCGACCTTGTAGGGCTCGTCCTTTTCCTTCATGAACGCGATCGCCTCCTCGCGCGGGAGCTCGAAGCGCTCCAGCTTGTGGTTCTCGTTGACGATGCGGTCCATCTCCTTCTCGATCTTTTTGAGATCTTCGGGTGTGAACGGGTTCGGCGCGTCGAAGTCGTAATAGAAGCCGTCCGCGATCGCGGGACCGATGGCAAGCTTGACCTCCGGCCACAGACGCTTGACCGCCTGCGCCAGAATGTGCGAGCCGGTATGCCGGTACGCCCAGCGTCCGTCCTCGTCCGCAAACGTCAGAAGCCTGAGTTCGCAGTCCTCGTTGATCGGACGGAACGCGTCCGCGCGCTCGCCGTTGATTGCGCAGCAGAGCGTCGCCTTTTTGAGACCGTTCGAAATCGCGCCTGCGATGTCCAGTGCGGTCATGCCGTTCTCGAATTCGCGTTTCGAGCCGTCCGGGAATGTAATGATCATGATGATATCCTCCTCTTTCGAAAATCAAAAAAGCGCCCCTCGTACAAGGGACGCCGTGGTTTGCGTGGTTCCACCCTATTTGGTGCTCTGTTTGCTGTATCGGGCAATCCCGCTCTGATCCTCCGGCGGTCTTCACGCTGTGCTTCGTGCGACGCTTTCACCGTCCGTCGCTCGCTTTCCGAAGCCGGTAAGCGCTACTGCTTCCGGAATCGCCTCAAAGATAGAAACATTATACCACAAGACTTCGGTTTGTCAATCATTATTTACAACTCCGAAAATTGACAGTATTCGACAGCTGTGTTATCATTTTCCATATGGGAAAGAAGAAGAAAAAACGTTATGTCGTCAAAGCGCCGGTGCAGTTTCTGGCTGTGATCGGCATCGTCGTGCTGCTTGCGCTCGGCGCGGTGATCTGGCTTTTGTCCTGCACCTGCGGGGCGACGCGCGTCGAACCGGAAGCGGAAGCAACGCCCTCCCCCTCGCCGACCGCCGCCGTGACCGCGGTCCCGACCGCGACGCCCGAACCCACGTGGGAGGAACAGCGCCTCGCTTCGATCGAGCACTACGTGCGCGCCTACGGCAACTGTCCCGACGAGGCGGCGATTCAGGCGCGCATGGCGACCATGACGATCGATCCCGATCGGAAGATGGTGGCGTTCACCTTCGACGACGGTCCGCGCGACGATATCACCGACTGGATCCTCGACGTCTGCGAGCAGTACGGCGTACGCGCGACGTTCTTCATCAAGGGCGACAACATCGCCTCCCACGAGGAGCAGCTGATGCGCATGCTTTCGCTCGGCTGCGAGATCGGCAACCACACCTGGATGCACACGAATGTGGAGGAGCTCTCCGCCTCCGAGATGCGCGAGGAGATCGGCAAGGTCAACGATGCGATCTACGACCGGTTCGGATACACGATCAAGCTGTTCCGCCCGCCCTACATCAAGTACGGCGACAAGGGCAGCGACACGCGCAACACGCTGATCGCGCTGATGAACGAATGGGACATGGCGGTGATCAACCACACGCGCAGCACGCACGACACCTACGACAAATACACCGCGGACATGATCTATCAGCGCGGCGTACAGGAGACCGACGAGCTCGGCAAAGGGCTGGACGGTTCGATCATCCTCTGCCACGACAAGACGAAAAAGACGGCGGACGCGTTTGCGCGCATCGTGCCGGAGCTGCTTTCGCGCGGGTATCAGTTCGTGACCGTCTCGGAGCTGCTGCACTGTTCCGAAGACGGCTTCCACGCCGGCTGGATCTATTCGTCGGCGAAATAGGGAATTGCGTATGAAGGTGAAACTGACGATTCTGGAAAGCCGCTGCCGCGACCGCCTGTGCAAGGCGGGCGACGTGTTCATCGTGGAAAACGTCTGTCCGCCGCTGTGCCACGAGCTTTGGAGCGTGATCTATCCGCAGGTATTCGCTCTGCAAAACGGGGCTTTATTGGATCACGGCGATTCACGCGAGGCATGCTTTGAAGCCGCCTGCCCCGACGGCGGCCGCGTCCGGGTTCTGGGTGAAACGGTGAAGGAATGACGATGCTAAAACGCAGCTTTCTATGGCTGAGTTTTTCCTTTCATGCTTTTGCCGGCGAGCGCACGGCGATCGGCCGGTTAAAAATAATATATTTTCAAAATGTGTAACATTTTGGTTTGCCGAAGTGTCTATATAATGAACGGCAGACGGAGGTTGACAGCCCCGAGGTTCTTGTAAATAATAAAATTGTAATCATAGGAGGGATCGCATATGAAAAAACGTCTGATTGCATGGTTTCTTGGTCTTCTGCTTCTGGCGCTAATCCCTGCGTTTGCAGGCGCGGAAGATAAGGAATCGTCCAAAACCCCCTGCGGCGCGAATCTTTACTGGACGTTCGATGCAGGCACGGGAAAGCTGACCATCGAAGGATTCGGCGATATGGACAACTACTCCTATCCGGACGATTACGGCGTGCTGAGTCTGCCGCCGTGGGGAGAATATCTCGGGTCGATCAAGACCCTAATCCTTCCGGACGGGCTTAAGTCGATCGGGCAGGACGCTTTCCGAAACTGCACAATACTTACTTCGGTCACCATCCCCGGAACCGTTCAGGAGATCGCACTGAATGCATTCAAAGACTGCACATCTCTGAAAACCGTTGTGTTCAGCGACGGCGCAGAGAAAATCGGAGACACGGCGTTTGTCGGCTGTACCGCGCTGCAGTCAGTCACCATTCCCGCCAGCATTGAATCCGTCGGATACCGCGCATTCTATAACTGCACGGGAATGACGTCCCTGACGGTTAAGGCAGGCGCAAAGAGCATCGGAGAGGGCGCCTTTCAGAACTGCACAAAGCTGAAGACAATTAAAATCGAGGACGGCATCCAGCATATCGGAAAGAATGCGTTCTTGGACACCGGTTGGTGGAACGCACAGGAAAACGGCGTTGTGTACATTGATCATTGCCTGATCGGCCGCAAGGGAACGTACCCGAAGAATCTGGTCATCCGCAACGGCACGAAGATCGTCGCCGACCTCGCGCTGTTGGGCTGTTACGAGATGCAGACGCTCTCGATCCCGAACAGCATGGAATACATCGGCAACGCGGCGTTCTCCGGCTGCAAGGCGCTTACGTCGCTGACGATCCCGAACGGCGTGAAGAGCATCGGCTATGAGGCGTTCAACAACCTGATCAACATCAAGTCGGTCACGATCCCCGACAGCGTGACGACTATGGGCTATGCGGCGTTCCAGAGCTGCGCGGCGCTGGAGACGGTAAACCTGTCGAACGGCGTCACCCGGATCGAGGAACGGACGTTCAAGGACTGCGCCGCGCTGAAGGCGATCGACTTCCCCGCAAGCGTGACGTATATCGGCAAGGATGCGTTCAAGAACTGCACCGGGCTCAAGTCGCTGACCGTCCCGGACGGGATCAAAACGCTCGGCGATAACGCGTTTGCCGGATGCTCCGGGCTTACGTCGATCACGGTCCCGTGCGGGCTGGCGCTCGACGCGTTCAATTACAGCAAATCGATCAATACGGTGCATATCACCAAGGGTACCGGCATCTTGCCCGATTACAACGAGCGGACGTACACGAATACGCCGTGGTATCGGACCGAAGCGGGCAGCGTGACGGTCATTCTGGACGAGGGCATCCAAAATATCGGCGCGTATACGTTTTATAACAACAGCAAGATCAAATCGTTCACGATCCCGGACAGCGTGACGACGCTCGGCGAGTATGCGTTTTCCAACTGCACGAAGCTTTCCGCGATCACGATCCCGGACAGCGTGACGGATCTCGGACGGTATACGTTTTCCGGCTGCACGGGGCTGAAATCCCTTCGGCTCGGCAAAGGATTCACGCTGATCGACCGAAGCGTATTCGGCGGCTGCACGAGGCTGACCGCGATCGAGATCCCGGACACCGTGCAGTACCTTTCCGGATTCAACGGCTACACGGGGCTAAAGACGGTCACGATCCCGGACAGTGTGATCGCGCTCGGCGAGAACGCGTTCGCGGGGTGTACCAGACTTGTGGCGATATCCATCCCGGACAGCGTGAACCATATCAGCAACGGCGTGTTCAGCGGCTGTACCTCGCTGACCTCGATCCGCGTCCCGGACGGCGTGACGGAGATCGGCAACAGCGCGTTTTCCCGCTGTACGGCGCTGACGTCCATCCGCCTGCCGGACGGCATTTCGAAGATCGGGGTACAGGCCTTCTATGAGGATACCGCGCTGGAATACGTGATCTTCGGGTTCAATCCGGGTTATATTTACGTCAACGACTGGGCGTTTACCGGGTGCACGAAGCTTTCTGACGTGTACTTCAACTGCACCGAGGAGCAGCTGAAGATCGGCATCAGCAACTTCGACAACGATCTGTTCAAGAACGCGGCGTGGCATTATATTCTGGAGGGCGAGCGGCCGGTCGAGGCGACGGTCGGATACGGCACGGGCGTGTCCTATAAGGGCACGACGCCATATGTGGTCGCGCACGGTCTTGAACAGACGCCGGAACTGGTCGTAAAGGATCAGAACGGCGCCGTCATCGGCCCGCTCTACTACGATGCGGTCTACAAGAACAACGCGAAACCGGGCACAGCGCGCGTCGAGCTGACCTTCAAAAACGGCTATAGCGGTACAGCGGACAGCTGGTTTAAGATCTACCTGCCCGCGACGAGTGCGACGACCGTGGAGAACGTGCAGAACGGCGTCTATCTGTCGTGGAATGCGGTTCCCGGCGCGAAGGGCTACGTCATCTACCGCCGCGCGTGGAGCAGCACGACTAACGGCTGGACGGACTTTCTGCGCTGGAACAACACGACCGACACGGTCTGGACCGACACGAAGGTCTACGCCGGTACTCGCTATCAGTACGGGATCAAGGCGTACTTTGCGGACCCGATGGACAACTATAACCTCGGTCTGGTCGGCCCGCTGAAGACGACGGTGCGCATCACGACGCGCGTGCTGAACAGCGTGAAGCCGGAGAGCACCAGCCGGATCACCGTGAAGTGGACGGGCAGCGCGGTGTTCACCGGCTACGAGGTGCAGGTCGCAACCAATAAGGACTTCACGCAGAACATCAAAACGGTTAAGATCGACAAAGCAAAGACGTACGAAACCACGGTGCGGGATCTGAAGGCGAAAACGACTTACTACGTCCGTGTACGCTCTTATCACATCTTCGAGGGCATGACCTATTACGGGCAGTGGTCGAATGTATTAAGTACAAAAACGAAATAAGACGGAAAGCCCTCCCAAAGAAGAGTCTCTGTCGATTGAAAAAGCGCAGCCGAAAAGCTGCGCTTCTGTTTTGTCCGTTTATTTGCGCTGTTTTTTGCGGGCGAGGCGGATCGTGAGGATGAACGCCGTGTAGGTGCTGCCGTCGCTCGTGCAGCGGATGGTGCCGCCCATCGATTCGATGCGGTTTTTGACGATCGAAAGTCCCAGCCCGTAGCTGCCCTCCGAATGTGTGCGCGCCTTGTCGGCGCGGTAGAACCGCTCGAAGATCAGTTCGCGCTCTTCGGTGTCAAGCCCGACGCCCTCGTTGCGCACCGAGACGACCGCGCGCGACCAGTTCTTTTTGACGCGGACGTACACATCGCGTCCGACGGGCGTATACTTGCCCGCGTTCTCCAGAAGCGACAGCATGACCTGCTTGAACAGCGCTTCGTCCGCGCGCACGTACAGATCGTCCTCGATCCAGGTGTGCAGAACGATGCCGCGCTCGTAAAGCGGTTCCTCGCACAGCAGCGCACATTCGGTGACGGCGTCGCTCAATGCGAAGACATCGGCTTTTCTGCGCTTCGCCGCGCTGTTCTCGATGCGCGCGGATTCGAGCATCCGCGTGATCAAAAGCTTCATGCGCTGCGCCTCGTTGAGGATCATCGAAAAGCGCTTTTCGGTCTCCTCCGCCTGTTCGCCCGCGCCGAGCTCCGCGTTCGACAGGATGACCGAAAGCGGCGTCTTGATCTCGTGCGAGGCGTCCTCGACGAAGCGTTCCTGATTCGCCCACGCGCGTTCCGCAGGCCGCAGCTGACGGATCTCCAGCGTCTTCAGCACCAGAAACAGCGCCCCCGCAATCGCGTGCCAAAGCAGCAGCGCGCCGAGGCACGAGCGCGTCAGCAGCGAAAGATAGCCCGCATAATCGACCGCCGCGATGCGGATGGGGATGTTGCTGCGGTCCACGGTGTAGCACAGCGTTTCGTCGCGCACCCGGTCGATGCGCTTGGTGCTGATGAGCATTTCTCCGATGATCTCGGCGATCTCCGCTTCGCTCCAGTCCGAGCGCGCGCCGCGCACAAACGCCGCCGTGTCGCCCTCGTGCAGCACCTCCGCGCGCGGATCCGGCGCGACCTGCCGGATCTCCACCAGATACGCGGGCAGACGTGTGCGGACCGTGTTGATCTCACCGTCCTCCGGCAGACGCAGGATGTCGTTCAGCGTGGAGGCAACGCTCCGGTCCATGTAGGCGGCGAGCGCGCCGACGACAATCAGCACCACGATCAGCAGAAAAACGCATGCCCAAAGGTATGCGTTCCAGAGAAAGCGACGGTGCAGTTTGCGAATCATGCCTTCTGTTCCTGCAGCTTATAGCCGAATTTGCGCAGCGTCTCGATCTGCGTGTTCGTATGCAGAAAGCGGAGCTTCTTGCGCAGAAACGAGATGTAAACCTCGACGTTGTTGTCCTCCGCCTCGGACTCGATGCCCCATGCGTTGTGCAGGATCTGTTCCTTCGACACGACGACGTTGCCGTTCGTCATAAAAAGGTACATGATCGAAAACTCCTTCTTGCCGAGCCGGATCGTGCGGTCCCCGCAGGAAAGCTCGCACGTCGATTTGTTGAGCACGAGATCGCCGAACGCAAGCGTATCCATCACGACTTCGCCGTGCCGGCGCGTCAGCGCGCGCACGCACGCCAGCAGCTCCTGCATCTCGAACGGCTTGGTCAGATAGTAGTCCGCGCCGAGATCGAGTCCGTGCACATATTCCTCCACGCTCGAACGCGCCGTCAGCACGAGGATCGGCGTGTCGTTGTTTTCGTTCCGAAGCTGCTCCACGATCGTGAAGCCGTTGACCTTCGGCAGCATGATGTCCAAAATGATGAGATCGTAGGCTCCCTCTCTGGCGTACTTCAGTCCTTTTTCCCCGTCCAGACAGATGTCGCTGTCGAAACGGTTGGTTTTCAGCATCTGCTGCAGCGTTTCCGCCAGGTTCCGTTCATCTTCCACGATGAGCACGCGCATTTGTTTCTCCCCCCTATTCGGTGTCCGTTGATCCGGTGTGTCATGGTTCGCGCCTCAAAGGACGCATTTTGTTTCGTATCCTCCGCGATTCCCGTTCGCCGCGGGAATCGCGGAAGCAATGTGTCAAACCCGTTCGACCGACAGGGTGATTCTGTCGCCGTTCAGGTCCCATTCCTTGGTGTAGCCGAAGACGCCCTCCTCGGCGCGCTCGGCAAGCGTGTCCGCCAGAATGCCGTCCGCGTACTTCGTGAGGATCGCCGCCGTCTTGGCGCCATTCGCATAGCCGATGCGAATGTGGTCCGCGACCTCGAACCCGGCTTCCTTGCGCATCGTCTGAATCTTCGAGACGAGCTCGCGCACAACGCCCTCCTCGATGAGCTCCGGCGTCAGGTTCGTGTCGAGCACGACCGTCACGCCGCCGCCCTGTTCGGAGACGAGCCCTTCCTTCTGCTGTGTCGAAACGAGCACGTCGTCCGGCGAAAGCACGACCTCGGTGCCGTCGACCTCGAAGGTATAGTCCTTGCCCGCGTGGTGCGTGCGCACGATCGCGTCGCCGTTTGCGGCAAGGTGCGCACTGATCTTTCCGAGCAGTTTTCCGTAGCGCGGTCCCAGCGTGCGGAGCTGCGGCTTGACCTTATAGCTCATCAGGTCGTCGGCGTTCGCGATGAACGCGATCTCCTTGACGTTGAGCTCTTCGCGCACGATCTTTGCCGCGCGTTCCGAAAGCGCTTCGCCCTGCACGTACATCTTCTGCAGCGGCTGACGCGTCTTCTGCGCCGCGGTGTTTCTCGCGCTTCTGCCGACGGTGACGATGTTGAGGACCTTCTTCATCTCGTCCTCCAGCGCCTCGTCGGTGAACGATGCGTCGACGGTCGGATAGTCGTTGAGATGCACGGAGATCGGCGCGTCCGGATCGACGCTGCGGACGATGTTCTGGTAGATCGCCTCGGTCATGAACGGCAAAAACGGCGCGGTCAGCAGCGCGACCGTCTTCAATACGGTGTACAGCGTCATATACGCCGCTTCCTTGTCGTCGGTCATCTCCGGTCCCCAGTAGCGGTCGCGGCAGCGGCGCACGTACCAGTTCGAAAGTTCATCCGCAAAGTCAATCAGCTCTCTGCCCGCCTCAGTGATGTGCAGCGCTTCGAGATTGCCGTCCACGCGCGCGGTCAGCGTCTGCAGCCGCGAAAGGATCCAGCGATCCATCAGCGAGAGGTTCTCCTTCTTGAGCGTGTGCTCGGTCGGGTTGAAGCCGTCGATGTCGGCGTAGAGCACATAGAACGCGTAGGTGTTCCAGAGCGTCGCCATGAACTTGCGCTGATATTCGCTGACCGCCTCGCCCGAGAAGCGCGACGGCAGCCACGGCGCGCTCGCCGTGTAGAAGTACCAGCGGACCGCGTCGGCGCCCTGTTTTTCGAGCACGTCCGCAGGCGCGATGACGTTGCCGATGTGCTTGGACATCTTCTTGCCGTCCTTGTCGCAAACGAGCCCGAGCACCACACAGTTTTCGAACGGCGTCCGGTCAAAGAGGCAGGTCGCCACCGCCATCAGCGTATAGAACCAGCCGCGCGTCTGATCGACCGCCTCGGAAATGAAGTCGGCGGGATAGCGGCGCTCGAACTCCTCTTTGTTTTCGAAGGGATAGTGCCACTGCGCAAACGGCATGGAGCCGGAATCAAACCAGCAGTCGATGACGACCGGTTCGCGCTTCATGATCTTTCCGCACTTCGGGCAGACGACCTCGACCGCGTCGATGTAGGGCTTGTGCAGCTCGATGTCGTCCGGGCAGTTGCGGCTCATGGCTTTGAGCTCGGCGCGGCTTCCGATCACGTGGACGTGACCGCAGTCGCACATCCACACCGGCAGCGGCGTGCCCCAGTAGCGTTCGCGCGAGATGCCCCAGTCGATGACGTTCTCGAGGAAGTTGCCCATGCGGCCCTCGCCGATCGTCTCGGGGATCCAGTTGACCGCCTTGTTGAAGGAGATCAGCTTGTCCTTGACCGCGGTCATCTTGATGAACCAGCTTTCGCGGGCGTAGTAGATCAACGGCGTGTCGCAGCGCCAGCAGAACGGATAGCTGTGCTCGAACGGGAGCGCTTTGAACAGCTTGCCGCTCTCCTTCAAAGCTTCGAGGATCGGCTTGTCCGCTTCCTTGACGAACAGCCCGTCCCACGGCGTGCCGCCGCACATATGACCGGAAGTGTTGACGAGCTGCAGGAACGGCAGATCCCAGACCTTGCCGACGCGGTTGTCGTCCTCGCCGAACGCCGGCGCGATGTGGACGACGCCGGTGCCGTCGGTCAGCGTAACGTAATCGTCCGCCACGATGCGGTACGGCTTCTTGCCGCGGAAGTTCACCGGAAGGTCGAACAGCGGTTCGTACTCGGTGCCGATCAGACTCTCGCCGGAGAAGGTTTCGACGATCTTTGCGCCCTCGCCGAGCACCGACGGAACGAGCGCTTCCGCCATGATATAGGTTTTGCCCTCCGAAACGACCTTGCAGTACGTCTCGTGCGCATTGACACACAGCGCGACGTTCGAAGGCAGGGTCCACGGGGTGGTCGTCCACGCGAGGATCGCCGTGCCGCTGCCGTCCTTCAGATAGAAACGCGCGATGCACGAAACTTCCTTGACGTCGTGATAGCCCTGCGCGACCTCGTGGCTCGAAAGCGCCGTGCCGCAGCGCGGGCAGTACGGGACGATCTTGTGCCCCTTATAGAGCAGTCCCTTTTCGTGGATCGTCTTCAACGCCCACCACTCGGACTCGATATAGTCGTCCTTGTAGGTGACGTAGGGGTTGTCCATGTCGCACCAGAAGCCGACGCGGTCGCTCATCTCGCGCCACTGGGATTCATACTTCCACACGGACTGCTTGCACGCCTTGATGAACGGTTCGACGCCGTACGCCTCGATCTGCTCCTTGCCGTCGAGCCCGAGCGATTTTTCGACTTCGAGTTCGACCGGAAGCCCGTGCGTATCCCAGCCCGCTTTGCGCAGCACGTCGTAGCCCTTCATGGTCTTGTAGCGCGGGATCAGGTCCTTGATGCTTCTGGTCAGGACGTGCCCGATATGCGGCTTTCCGTTCGCCGTGGGCGGTCCGTCGAAGAACGTGAACGCGGGGCAGCCCTTGCGCCACTCGACGCTCTTTTCAAAGACGCGGTTTTCCTTCCAAAATGCCAGCGTTTCCTTCTCGCGGGAAACAAAGTCCATGTCTGTCGATACTTTCCTGTACATCTTTTCCTCCAAAAAAAACAATTGCTCCGTCCGTTCCAAGGACGAAGCTCGTTCGCGGTACCACCTCGGTTGACAGAGTTTCCCCTGTCCGCTCGATCCCCTTAACGCGGGAGACGGGAGCGGCTACGCAGACCTGTCCTTCGCCGTTCCACTCGCGGGTGATTTTCACGCAGGTTCCGCCGCCGCCTTGCACCGGACGCGGCTCGCTTCGGACTTTGCCCGCGCTACTCTTCCCGTTCAACGATTTCAAGTCATTATACCCGAAATGTTTTGGTTTGTAAAGCCCCGATTTTTACCTGTTTTCCGACCGTTTTCAGCCCTTCCGGATCGACTCGATGCGCTGCGCGAGCGTCGGATGCGAATAGGTGAGCGCAACGAGCGCCGGCGACGGCGCAAGGTCGCCGAAGTTCTGCCGCGCAAGCTTTTTCAGCGCCGAGATCAGCGCTTCGCCATAGCCTTCCCTGACCGCGTGCGCGTCGGCGCGGTATTCGGCCCGGCGCGAAAACCAGTTGGTCAGAAGCCCGAACAGCGGCGCGATCAAAGCAAATTCCGCGCTCATGATGAGAACGACTGCAAAACCGTAGTTGATCTCCGAAAAGCCGAATGCGGCAAACAGCGCGGGCGAACGCAGCGTGAAATAAGCGAGCGTACCGAGAATCAGCATCTGCAAAAACGTCAGCAGCTGATTCTTCAGCGTGTCCTTATGCAGACCGTGCCCCAGTTCGTGCGCAAACACCGCAACGATCTCGTCGGGCGTCATGGTCTCGACGAGCGTATCGTACAGCACGATCGTCTTCATCCGTCCGAAGCCCGCAAAGTACGCGTTCGCCTTGGTCGAGCGGCGCGAGGCGTCCATAACGTTGATCGCGCGGACGCGATAGCCGTTGCGCTCCAGCAGCGCGGTGAGTTTTTCTCTGAGTTCGCCGTCCTCAAGCGGCTTGAACTTGTTGAAGATCCGGCTAAAGAACGGAAACAGGAACACGATGAACAGGATGAACAGCGTGGAAAATCCCGCAAACACGAGGATCAGCCAGTCGCCGAACGAGCGGTGCAGTCCCATCAGCATCGACGAAAGCCCGAGCATCAGCAGAAACTGCAGCACGAGCTCCTTGATGCGGTCGGCAGCGAACGTGCCGCGCGTTGTGCGGTTGAAGCCGTAGCGGCCCTCGATCCGCATGGTGTCGTAATACTGAAACGGGATCGACACGAGCGACGCCAGCGTCGAAAGCAGGACCACCGCAAACAGCTGCATCCAGGTATTCTTCGAAAACAGCCCCGCAAACGCGGCATAGAGATTTAGAATCAGCAGCAAGAGTTCGACGACAAACGACGCCGTCCCCTGCAGCATGCCGAGCCGGCTCTTTTCCGCGCTGTACGCAAGACGTTTGCGATAGGTTTCTTCGTCATAGACGTCGCTGACGCACGCCGGGATCGGATTGTCCTTGGAGCGCTGCGTAAGCCTGTGCACAAACAGCTCGTAGAGCCACACGACGGTGACGACTGCGACGACCGCGATTTTCCATGCCATTGGTTTGCCCCCTCTGCCCCGGTCTCAGCCTTCCTTGATCAGCTTTTCGAGGAATTTGATCGTGGTGATGTTGTCCTTCGTCTTCGGATACATCGCGGCGAGCTCGTCTGCGGTGACCTTGCCCGTCGGCTTGTACCACTTGTACTGCTTGTAGAACTTATAATAATTGCTCGTGTCGCTGAACTTGTGTCCGCCGCGCGCAAACATCTCGTTTCGCGCATAGCCCAGCAGCTGCAGCAGCGTCTTGTCCTTCGTCTGCGGAATGTTCCACAGCTCGTCGTACGAAAGCTTTTCGTTGAGGCTCTTCTCCATCACAAGCCCGTCCTTGTCGAACGGCGACTTGTTCTTGTTCTCGTCGAAGACCATGCTGCCGCCTTCGAGCGTGTGGATCTTGTATGCCTTGAGGTCCTCGGTGCTCTTCGCCTTGCCGCGATCGGTCACGGCTTCCAGATGCACGTCGCCCGCCTTGTAGCCGGTCTCGCTCTCGACGTCATAGACGTCCGCAATCAGGTATTCCGTGCCCTTCGACGTCGTGATCGTATAGACGATGCGGAACACGTTCGCATACTCGGTCTCATCGTTTCCGACCGCGAAGTAGTTGTACTTGACCTCGCTGCTTTCGAGGCTGCTGCCGTAGCGCGCTTCCTTCGCCGCGCGGATCGCCTTTCGAAGATCGGTCTGGTCGAACCCGTACAGCGTGTCGATCGCGTCGTCGCTGCGCTCCGCCTCTTTGGTCGGTTCGGGCGTGTTTTGCTCGGGCTCGTCGGTCGGCGCGGGCGTGTCCTCCGGCTCCTCCGGCGTCTCCTCCGGCTCCTCCGGCGGCTGCGTTTCGGGCGCCGCCGTCTCGTACGGCTTCGGCGTCTCCACCGTGCCGAGGTGCGCCTCCATCTCCGCCTCCGTCCACGTCCAGCTCGTGCCGACGATCTGCACGCCCGCCGCGGCGAGGTCCTCGTTGATCGTGGACAGCGTGCTCGTCGCCTGCAGCAGATACCCGCCGTCCTGCGCGGTGCAGGCAATACCGAGGCTGCGCATGGCGCGCGCGCCCGGATCGGTCGCGGGATCCGCCGTTTCGGAAACGTCCGCTTCGCGCATCAGCCGCGCAAGGTCCAGCGCCGCCGTAAAGGCGCCGTCCGCCTCACGCTTGGTGCGGATGTAGTCCGCGTATTTGAACTGCTTCACCGCCGGACGTGCTTCGTTGAGCTTTGCCGCAAGCTGCTCCTTCGTCCACGTCCACTGCGTGTTGATCAGCTTGATGCCGCCCTTCTTCAGCGTTTCGTTGAAATGCGCGTCCGTCGAGGTGCTGATGGTTTCGAGCGCATACGCGCCGTTGTGCTCCGAAGCGCGCACGCCGAGCGTTTTCAGCGCCGCGATCTCCGGATAGTTCGCCTGCTCCGATGCCGGCGGATCGATCAGATGCTCGGAAAAGATCATCCGGTCGACGTCGAGCGAGAACGTGTAGCCGCCCTGTCCGTCGCTTTTCACGTCCACGTAGTTCGGAATGCTGATGCGCTGCAGATTGCGCTCCATCATGAAGTGCGCCCCGATGATGATCCCGCAGATGACCAGGACCAGTGCGGTGCCGAGACCGCCGATCAGCCGTTTGATCGCTTGATTCGACATACCGTTCCCTCCCCTCAGACGCGCTTGCCGCAGAAGTTGCAGAACGCGGAATCCGCGTCGATGATCTCTCCGCAGTAGATGCAGCGCTTCTTCTGGATCGTCGCCGCGCCCGCCTCCGGATCGGGCTCCGGTTCGGGCTCGGGATCGGGCTTCGGTTCGGGCTCCGGCTCAGGCTCGGGTTCCGGCTCAGGCTCGGGTTCGGGTTCCGGTTCCGGCTCGGGTTCGGGCTCAGGCTCGGGTTCTTCCGCGCGCTGCCGGATCGGGATCACGGACTCCGGCTGTTCCGGCTCCTCATCCTCGTCCGCAAACAGGTCGGGCGCCTCGTCCTCCTCGCTGTCGCCCGCAAAGAGCGCTTTGCGCTGCTTGCGCTTGATCTCGGGGGACCAGCTTTCGTCCGCTTCCTGCGCGCGTTCGGCGGGCACGGTTTCCTCCTCGAGGAATTCCTCGTCGTCCGCGTCCTCGAACATGTCGTGCTTCTTGCGCGTGCCGTCGTCACGGAACGCCACGATCGCGATCGTCATGATCACGAACGAAAGGATGCAGCCGATGCCGAGCACCAGCGCGGGAAAGCCCGTGCTGCGGAACAGCTGATAGATCGAACGTCCGGTGAACGTCAGGTCCAGGCGCATCGCGATCAGCGCGAGCAGCCCGTAAAGCAGTGTTGTGACCCCGAAGGTCGCAAGGATGGTACGAATCGTTTTCATACATGCCTCCTATTTCTCGATCAAGGATTGAATTTCACGCAGCAGACGGATGTTCTGCCGCTCCGTTTCCGTCATCAGGCCGCTGAGGTCCGGCTCGCGTGCCTGATACCATTTGTACGACTTGTAGTGCGCGTCGAATTCGCGTTCCGTTTTGGGATCGAACGCCGTGTAGTAGCGCGCGTAGATTTCCTTTCTGGCATAGCGCAGCAGATTTGCAAGCGAGTGCCCCTCCACCGCGGTCAACTTCCAGATCATGTCCTCCGTCAGCGCGTCGTAGGTCGGCGACCAGTAGACGCCGTTCGCCATGCGGTAGCTCGTCGGACAGTCGGGAAAACGCACGAAGCCGTTCTGGTCGAAGCCGTTCTTGCCGCTCACCTTGACGCCGCCGCCGGAAAGCCGCGTCACGCTGCCGTTGCTCGAGATGTGCCTGCTCTCCTCCTCGCTGCCGCACATCGAAACGTCGATCTGCCCGTAGCCGATCTCGCCGTTGAACCGATACAGGTCGTAGAGGTCGACCGTGAACCAGATCGTGATCGGCTCCTGCCCGTCCTCCGGCTTGTACGTCGCCGTGTAGCTTGCGCGGTAGAGGTTGTGATGCACGCCTCCCGTATATACTATAAACACCACTTGTGTCTTAGTTGTATCAAAATTGTTTCCAAATACCTCGTTACAGGTAAAATCTCGTTCATTTTGTACCGCTTCGCACACAATCCGCAGATTCAGGCCGTTTCCGTCCTCATCAAGCAGCGACGTCAGAAACCCGTCCTGCACCGACGGCGCCGGACTTGCGGACGTGTTCGGCGTCTCCGCAGGCGTCGGAACCGGCGTCGGCGTCTCACCCTCCACAAAGCCCTTGATCTGCTGTTCCCAGCTCAACGCCTTGAACGCGATCCCGTAACGGCGCAGCGTGTCCGTGTCCGCGTCGATCGTCACGCGCATGCGGTCGTCCGAAAGGTACGAAAGATGCATCTTCGCAGTGCAGAGCGCTTCCACATCCGGATAATCGTGCATGTCCACGCCCGGACGGTTCGGGTTCGGCAGATGCAGGTCTCTGAGGATCGCGTCCACGTCGAGCAGCACCGCGGGATTTCCGCCCGCGTCCGTGCCGACCGCCACGTAGTTTTCGAGATCGATCACCGTCAGATGCCCGCGCAGCGAAACCGCGACGATCAGGATCACGCAGACCGTCAGCACCGCGGCGGTGCCGATCCACGCGAGCATACTGATGCGCTTGTTTCGCTTTGCATTGTCTTCCATAGCTGCCTCGTAACGTATAGTATAGCACATTCCTTTGCGCTTGCAAAGAGGGCAAGCGCAGCGGTTCGATCAGATTCGTGCAAGAAATCCCCGCAAAAGGCTTGACAACACCCGCTATCCGCGATATAATACATTTTGCATCGCGGGGTGGAGCAGTCGGTAGCTCGTCGGGCTCATAACCCGGAGGCCGCAGGTTCAAGTCCTGCCCCCGCAACCAAAAAAGTGCCCTAATTTAGGGCATTTTTCCTTTTTGGCTCTTTCGCAAGCCGTCGATTTTGGGGTTTTGACGACACTTTGACGACACTTTGACGACACCGGCTTTAGAGAGACACAGTTCAGCACTCGTCGTTTTCAGCATTTTATGCATAAAATGATAAGAACTTTTAATATTTCAAACAGGTCCGAAAACCTATTATGCAAATTATCCTTTTGGATGATCCTTGCTTATGACATATTCTGTGCTATAATTATATGTGATAGCATTTAATCAAGTTTCACCAGAACATGCTTATAAGGAAGGCGAAGGCGACAGATCATTAGAGTATTGGAGAAAGGTTCACATAGACTTTTTGACTCGTGAACTCGCAAGAATAAACAAAACATTTACCGAAAACGCACAAGTTGTGTGTGAAGAATTCGAATTGGTATATTCTTAATTCCCGGTTTGAAGAGGCAAATAGAATGATAATTGATACCGAAAGACTTATACTTCGTCCGTTCGTTGAAACGGATGCGGAAGACGTATTTGAATACTTACATAAACCGGCGGTCAACTGCTTTGCGTCGATGAAGTTGGATACGATTGAGGACGCAAAGGCGGAAATGAAAAAGCGCGTTGGCGAGACCGAATACTACTTTGCCATTACACTGAAAGACAGCGGCAAGGTGATCGGCGAGATCGACGCGTTTCCCGAAGCCGGAGAGCCGCACGAGGGCGAAAACTCGCCGCAGGACACGTTCAGCCCCTGCTGGATGCTGAATCTGAACTACACCGGCAAAGGTTACGCCTACGAAGCCGCGCACGCTTTCTTTGACTATCTGTTCAATGAAAAAGGCGCGCGTCGGATATACGCATATACCGAGGACTATAACAAACCGAGTCAGCGTCTTTGCGAAAAGCTCGGAATGCGCCGCGAAGGACTGTTTCTGGAATTCATCTCGTTCGTTAATAACCCGGATGGCACACCGCATTACGAAAACACGTATCAGTACGCCATTCTGAGAAAAGAGTGGAACGAATAATAAATTATCTTGACAAATTCCGGTTTGTCGATCATATTTCTGCAATAAAACAGCACGATGTTGTCATCGTGCTTTGTTATTATTTCAAGAAAATCACAGGTATAATCGCAGTTCTCTGCCCAGCAGAAACGGGAAGTTTTCGTCGGTGTAACGGATGAAAATCTCCCCCGCAACCACTGAAAAAGCCCCAATTCTGGGGCTTTTTCATTTATCCGCCTCTCCTCGATAATGGACGAACGGCCTTCTATTTCCAACAATTTTCCAACAACTCCAAAAACTGATGCTTTTTCGACTCAATTCTGCGCTTGTCCGAGTATACTCTTTTCTGTCTTCGCCCGCATGAAAGATGATTCGATGTGATATGCCAAACGCCCCGCCGTTCGTCGCCGGCGGGGCGTTTGACAGGAGGGGGTAATCATGAAAGTACCCGGTCGATATCTTCGGGCGCCGGCATGGAGCGGATGGCGCCCTTCTTGGTGGTAACGAGATATGCCGCCGCGTTGGCATAGCGGAGCATATTCGTTAAGCTTTCTTCCGTGCGGTCATCAAGGCCGTTTTCGAGCACGTCGTGCAGCACGCACGCGCAGAACGTGTCGCCCGCACCGGTCGTTTCGATCGTGCCGCCTAAAAGGAATGCAGAGACATAGACGCGCGTTTTGTCATAGTAGCAATAGCTGCCCTCGGGTCCCGCGGTCACGTTCAGAAGCCGGATGTTCGGAAACCATTCACGAAGGATCGCCGCGCCTTTGTCAAAGTCGGTTTCGCCGGTGAGAAACTCGAGTTCGTTATCGGCGATCTTGACAACGTCGCTGTGATTAAGACCCCAGCCGATCTGCGTTCTTGCCTCGGCAAGCGAACTCCACAGCGGCGGACGCAGGTTCGGATCGAACGAAATGATCGCCCCGCATGCTTTTGCGTACTGCACCGCCTGTACGGTCGCTTCGCGCACGCCCTCATGCGTCATGGACAGTGTGCCGAAATGGAAGATCCTGCAATTCTGCAGCATGGACATGGGCAGATCGTTCGCGGAAAGCATCATATCCGCGCCGGGATTGCGGTAGAACGAGAAGTCGCGATCGCCGTTTTCGAACGTATGTACGACCGCAAGCGTCGTATGCACCGAAGGATCGTCTAAGAGTGTGGACGTATCGATGCCCGCTTCGGATACGACAGCGCGAAGCTGACGCCCATAAACGTCGTTTCCGACTTTGCCGATGAAGGCAGTCTTTCTGCCGAGTTTACTTAGCATCGCGAGCACGTTACACGGCGCGCCGCCGGGATTTGCCTCCCAAAGCGGGTTACCCTGCTCGCTCAGTCCGTGCTCGGTAAAGTCAATGAGAAGTTCGCCGAGGGCGACCACATCAAACGATTTCATAGCTTATTCCTGAAACAGATCGTATTTTGTGACGTCCATGAAGACGCGTCCGTCCACATGGAAGGAGATGTCGCTTGCGGAGAGTTCGGTCAAAACCGTTGCCGTCATGACCTGCTCGCCGTCGTTGATGAACACTTCGGCGCTGAACCGATCGAGGATCAGCCGAAGCTTGATCTCACCGTTGCGCGGCGGAACGTAGCAGCGCCGCTGATGGATATACGCACGGCGCGATCCGGAAAACTTGCGATCGATCCGCAGCAGCGATTCATACGGACGGTAACTGAGCTCGGTGTGGAACTGTTCGTTCTGCATGAAACGGATCGCAAAGCTGTGATACATCACCGTCGAATGATCCGGACGGATCGTCAGCTCGAGATCGACCGTCCTGCCCGTCACGCCGTCAAGGCGCGTTTCGCCTTCGATCTTTCTGCTTTCAAAGCGAACGCAGCCGCTGCGGTATTGCTCGAGCTCACGGATCGGCTGCTGATAAAGCCTTCCGTTTCGGATCGAAAGCTCCCGCGGAAGCGTCATCTGCCCGAACCATCTGCGATCCTTTCGGCCGGTCAGCTTGGTCGTGTCCCAATTCTGCATCCAGCCGATCATGATGCGGCGTCCGTCCGGCGCAAGCAGCGTCGTCGGCGCATAAAAGTCGATGCCGTAATCGACCGCGTGATCGCTTTCCGGCAGGAAATGCCCGTTCTCTTTGTCAAACGTGCCGATCAGGCAGACATTGCCGTTTCCGTTGTGATACTCGAAGCACTTGGGAAGCATATCCTGCGGGCTGACGAGAAGCACGGCCTTGCCGTCCAGTTCGAACAGATCCGGGCATTCCCACATCAGCCCGAGCCGTCCGTCGTTTTCGATCAGGATGCTTTCAAATTCCCATTTGATTCCGTCGGCGCTGCGATACAACAGCAGTTTTCCGAGCCCGTTTTTTTCACAGGTGCCGACGATACAGCGAAAGCTGCCGTCCGCTTCTCTCCAGATCTTTGGATCGCGGAAGTTTGCGCGTTCACACCCTTCCGGCAGGTCCGTTTCATCGAGAACCGGATTCTGCGCGATCTTCCGGTAATTCAGTCCGTCACCGATGGCAACGCACTGCGTCTGGACGTCCAGATTCTCGCCTTCCCCGCCCTCTTTGCGCACACCGGTATAGAGCAGGAGCTGTTTTCCGTCGTCGAGCTCGATCGCACTGCCGGAGAAGCAGCCGAAGTCGTCATACGGTTTGTCCGGCGCGAGAGCCGCGGGCAGATACTCCCATTTCAGAAGGTCAGCGCTTACCGCATGTCCCCAATGCATGGAATCCCACACCGTGTCGTACGGATTGTACTGATAGAATAAATGGAATTTGCCCTGATAGAAGGAGAATCCGTTCGGATCGTTCATCCAGCCCGTATAGGGTGTCAGATGGAACAGCGGACGCGCTTCATCCGGGATCAGCTTTGCCGCTTCTTTCTCATATGCTCTTGCAAACAGCAGTTTCTGTTTCATTTCTCATTCTCCCCTTGCATACGTTCCAGATCTTCCGGTCGCATATGCTTTCTGAACGCTGCTTCGATCGGAAACGTCGCGCCGAGATACACGCCCGCCGGGATCAGGATCACAAACGCGGGCAGCGTCAGCGCAAGCGCGATCCCGCCGAGCACGAGTACCATCACGCTGAGCATCAGCAGCGGATGCGCGCGGAACAGGATGAAGCTGTATTTCAATACTTCTTTGACCGTTCCGTTGAACCGTGCGCCGTACGCCGCAAGGTACACCGTCCACACCGACACAAAGGCGATGATCGCCAGCACCGCATAATAGAGCCAGCCGAGCGGTTTTCCGCCGAGATACATGCTGCGCAGGATGATCGCGTCGACGGTCAGCAATGCGAGCAGCGCAAGCGGCACCAGCCAGCAAAGCGTCTGCCGCTTGAAATTTTCCCTGAACGCCGACCAGAAGCTGTTGAAGAGATAGTCCTCTCCCTTTCGGACGTGGTGATAGACCGCGTGATACAGCGCGGCGGACGCAGCGCCCATCGTGACCACCGGCAGGGAGAAGATCACCCACAGCACGCTGAGTACGATGAGATCAAAGATCGCGACCAGCCCGCGCATGATCGGATTGTTGATGTCGAGCAGCTTCCGCATCGGAAGGTCTCCTTTCGTTATCGCGTATATTGCTTCAGATCGGAAATCGTCACGGTGTTGTTCTCCGTGAACAGACGGACGGGCTTGCCGGAAACGCCGTACAGGCGAACCGTCAGCGAAGCGATGCCGTCGAGCGTGAAGATGCCGACCGAGCCTTCCTGCACGTAGGTGAACGTGTAGTCCTTGCCCGGTTCGATCGCGGCGGGCGTTTCGGTGATCAGCGTGCTGCCCTCATTGAACTGCAAAGACAGCTTGTCACCGGAAGGATCCAGCGTGATCGTCTTATACTTGTCCGTTCTGCCGTTGTAGTCGAACGCAAGTCCGAACGTGCCGTTCTTCTCGAAGCGGATCGTGCCGGTCAGAAGGAAGCTTTCGTAGGCGGTGCACAGATCGAGATAGCTGTATGCCGAACCGGACGCAAGCTCCGCCGTCATGCCGTCGATCAACAGCTGCCGTCT
>JAFRRO010000014.1 GCA_017428025.1 Clostridia bacterium | reverse complement strand
CAGCCCATCATTTCCTCCCAGCAAACCGGAAACGGCTCGCCGTCAATCTTTGTGATGCGATAATCCGGCATCACGTCCGGCATCAATCTGCGATTGTGTTTCATCTTTTGTTCTCCTTTCGGTTGATAGGGATACCGCTCTCTGAACTGCTGTTTTGCATGGAACAGGCGGCTTTTGACAGTGCCGACCGGAATGTTGAGCCGTTTTGCGATCTCCGCCTGCGGCAGATCCTTGAAATAGCTGAGATACAGAATCTGTTTGTCTGCGTCGCCGAGCAGTTCGAGCGTTTCGCACACGACCGTCCGTGCCGTAACGCCGTGAATGCCGGTCATGAGCTCCGTCTCGTCAAGCGATTCCAGAGGGATTTCCATGCGCTTTGCCTTTGCGCGGAAATAATCGTTGCATTTGTTGCGGGCGATACCGAGGATCCACGGTTTGAACATTGCTTCGTCGGAAAGCGTTTCCGCGCTGCGGTATGTCGCGATCAGCACTTCCTGCAGTACGTCCTCCGCGTCCGAAGGATTGCCGATGCGGAACTTTACGAATCGTTCGAGCGGATGCATATTGTCCGCAACGAGCGTTTCAAAGCCGGTCATGTTCTCACCTCTTTTCCATTGTTCTCAAAACGTGTTCACCTATCAAGTCGTAAAGAGAAGCCGAAAGGTTCATGAAAATCAAAAATATTATGATATATAATGAGAAAGCTCCTGTTCGAGCATGTCCGCATATTGCTGTACAGTCGGTCCGAGCGTTTTAAGCCATTCCTTTATCGTAGCATCATCCTTGTATGCAAGAGGGTCTTTCCGGATCACAAGCGTTCTTTTCAGCGGTCCCTCATCACGGAAAAGATGTTCCGAAAGCGCCCATTCCCCCGCCTGCGTTTTTCCGATCACGTCTCCGGTTCGCAGGGTATAGATACATCTTGCGATATCCAGAAGCCATCCGCAGGAATACAAGCTGTCGTCCGTCTGTACGGCGCAGCGGCGGATCCCATCGTAATGGCTGCGCACCGCGGCGATCAGCTCCTCTCTTGTCGGCGTTTTGAACAGTTCGCGATCCGCTTCGCCACAGACACAGACGCCGTATTTCGAAAGTTCGTACATCGAAAACGTATCGATTCTATACCGATCTGTGATCCGCTGTCCGGACGTTCCCCAGTAGATCAGTCGCGTATACGTTCCGTCACGATATTCATTTAGGTTGACGATAACGCCCTCGAAGCTGTGGTAATACGGGTTTTCCGGATATCGCGATGCCAGTTCCTGCCGCAGTGTCAAAAGCTTTTCAGCCTGCGTGGATGTAATCTGTTCGTTCGTGAACGCAATGAAATCGATATCGCTCCATCCGGCACGGAAATCATCCAGAACGACGCTTCCGTACAGCCAAAAACTGTGCAATGGCACGACGGAGGAAATCTCTTGCGCAATAGTTTGAATGGATCGTTGCTGTAATTCCGGATTCATGGGTTCCTCCTGTATGTATATACCTTCTCAAATTCTTTGATACAGCAGTGAAGTTTGCGCCTTCGGTGCAAATGATGTTACGGCTCACGCCGCAGTGATGCTGCTCCCTGCGGTCGCAACGATGTGATGTGTTCCGCTTTTCACGCGAAGCGCACATCACTTGCAAAGCAAACATCATGTCCGCAGGACACATCACGCTCCGCGCAGCGGAACCCATCGTTGAAAAAAGCAGCCAAACGGCTGCTTTTTTCTGGAGCAGGTAACGGGACTCGAACCCGTGATCTCAGCTTGGAAGGCTAATGTGTTACCGCTACACTATACCTGCATATGGTGCGGACGAAGAGACTTGAACTCATACGCCTATGGCACCGGAACCTAAATCCGGCGCGTCTGCCAATTCCGCCACGTCCGCTTGAACGATCTTGGTGACCCGTCGGGGATTCGAACCCCGGACACCTTGATTAAAAGTCAAGTGCTCTACCGACTGAGCTAACGGGTCATGGCTGGGGTGGCGCGATTTGAACGCACGAATGACGGAGTCAAAGTCCGTTGCCTTACCGCTTGGCTACACCCCAGTGATGCTTTGAAGCCGGGCATAACGCCCGGCTTCCGAGCAATGGGGTGGATAGTGGGACTCGAACCCACGACCTCCAGAGCCACAATCTGGCATTCTAGCCAACTGAACTATATCCACCACGTACGCTCATCGGATGCACATCCCCGAAGGGAATCCGCCGGGGATGCGCCATTGGCGCGCCTGCAGGGATTCGAACCCGGGACCTACGGCTTAGAAGGCCGTTGCTCTATCCTGCTGAGCTACAGACGCATCGCAGTTCCGAATTCATATTTTAACAGACGAATCCGAATCTGTCAATGATTTTTTCGGCAAATCATCTGCCGCAGCACTTTTTGTACTTCTTGCCGCTTCCGCACGGGCAGGGATCGTTTCTGCCGACCGTCGGCGGTGCGACATAGATCTTTTCGGCGCGATACTGCTTCGTCAGTTCCCTGCGCTGCTCGGGCGTGCGAACCGCTTCCCATTCCGGAAGATCATAGAGCCAGTTCGCCTTTGCGTTGTGCATGTTGATGTACAGACGGTCGAAATCGAAGTCGAGCGAAACCTCGCTGTCCTCGGTCAACGATTCGAGGTCCAGTTCACCTTTTTTGAAGCTCGTGTTTGCGCCGTCCAGAAATCCCGTGAACGTGACCGGATCCATGTCGAACTGCTTTGCGACGTCCGCAAGCCTGCCGGAAAAGACCGTCTCGTGATTCGCGAGGATCTTTTTGTAATTCTGTTTCTCCGCCTCGAAGTATGTCCCCCAAAATGTGTCGTATGCTTCGCGCGTCTGCTGCGACTGCGCAACCTGCTGCCAAGTATCGTATAAGCTCATCCCTCATTCTCCTTTCAAAGCGGTTTCGATTGTAACAGATAAGTCTCTCTGAGGCAAGCATTATTTTCGATTGTCTCAAGAATGTTCCGGTTCCAGAGAAGCAATGCGCCTTCGCCGGTGTCCGTGTAGTACTTTTTGCGGAAGCCCTGCTGCAGGAAGCCGAACTGCTCGTACATCTTCTGCGCGACGAGGTTCGTCTCGCGTACCTCAAGCGTCATCATCTCCGCGCCGAACGAAGCGGCGTGCTCCATTGCCGCAAGCAGCAGCTGTTTGCCGTATCCGTGCCCGCGGTGATCCGGATGGATCGCGATGTTGGTGATATGCGCCTCCTCAAACAGCACCCACATGCCGCAATAGCCGATCACTTCCCCGTCCTGTTCCGCTACGACATAATGCGCAACGCGGTTCCTGAGCTCGCCCGCGAGCGATTGCCGCGACCACGGAGAACGGAACGAAAGCGTTTCGATCCGATACACCGTATCGATATCGGCTCTTGTCATCGGTCGAACGGTCATCATGCGTTCCACATCCGTTCCGCCTGCGAAAGCTTCAGATACATCGGCGCGATCTCCTTTTCTCCGGTGCGGGACGCCGCAATCCTCGCGACGTGTTCCGCAGAGGGCAAAACCTTGAAATCGGTTGCGGAACCGACGGTCAGGCAGTCTTTCGGCAGGTCTTTCAGAAAATCTTTCACGACGCAGGCGCAGGGCGGCGTCAGCACGTTTTGCGCGTACATATCCGGACATGCGGGATCCTGCCGGTACTGAAAGACGGCGCCGTACCCGTTTCCGTTGCGTGCATCGATCAGCGCGCAGATCGCATTGCGCGGCGGGTTTATGTCACGGAACCGGTATGCGATCGCTTCGAGCGCGTTCACCGCGATCACCGGCTTTTGATGCGCGGCGCCGAGCGCATTCGCCATGCAGACGCCGATGCGTACGCCGGTAAACGAGCCCGGTCCGACGTCCGCAGCGAAGGCGTCCATATCGGCTGTCGTCAATCCATGATCGGAAAGCAGCGCTTCCGCTGCGGGCAGAACCGATTCCGCATGGCGCAGGTTGGTATCGATCGTCGTTTCGCAGACGGTCGAATCGTCCAGGTACAGCGCAACCGACGCGACGGCGTCCGTGGTTTCAAATGCAAGAATCTTCATGAAAAATCTCCTCCGTCCGCGTTCCGTGCGGTACGATGCGCACCGTGCGCGCGTCCATCCCGGAACCAACGATCGAAACGTCCAACCGTTCATTCGGCAGCGCCGATTCGACCAGATTTGCCCATTCCATCAGGATCAGCGACCGTTCCTTGAGATAGTCCTCGTACCCGATCGCATACAGCTCGTCCGCATCGGAGAGCCGGTACGCGTCGAAATGGTAAAGCTTCGGTTCGGTCGGATATTCGCAGACGATCGTAAACGTCGGGCTCGAAACATGATCGACGCCGAATGATTGCGCAACGCCTCGCGCAAACACGGTTTTGCCCGCACCGAGATCGCCGTACAGCGCGATAAAGCCGTGACGGTCCAGACGTTCGGCAATACGTTTGCCCAACGCCAGCATATCCTCTTCGGTTTTGACGATACGTTCGATCGTCATCAGAACAGCTTCCTTTCCAACAGTTCCGCGGCAAAGTCCGCATAGCAGTCGTTTTCGATCGCGGTGCGCGCATCCTCCATCAGACGCAGCGAGAAGCGCAGATTGTGCATCGAAACGAGCTGTGCGGCAAGAATCTCGTCCGCCTTGATCAGGTGGCGGATATACGCTCTGGTGAAGTTTCGGCAGGCATAGCAGTCGCAGCCTTCCTCGATCGGCGAGAAATCGTGTTCGAAGGTCTTGTTCCGAAGCATCAGCCGCCCGTTTCGCGTCAGCGCCAGACCGTTTCGCGCGGAACGCGTCTGCAGCACGCAGTCAAAGAGGTCGATGCCGCGCAGTACGCCTTCGAGAAGGCAGTCGGGACTGCCGACGCCCATCAGATACCGCGGCTTGTTCTCCGGCATATACGGGCGGATCGTTTCGAGCATTTCGTACATGACAGGCTTCGGCTCTCCGACGGATAGCCCGCCGATGCCGTAGCCGATGAAATCCATCGACGCAAGCGTTTTGGCGCTTTCGATACGAAGATCCGGATACACGCTGCCCTGCACGATGCCGAACAGCGCCTGATCCTGTCTCGTGTGCGCCTTTTGGCAACGCTCCGCCCAACGGTGCGTGCGGTCCATCGCCTTGACGGCGTATGCGTGATCCTTCGACGGATCGGCGCATTCGTCAAAGCACATGGCGATATCCGCGCCCAAAGCCTCCTCGATCTCCATGACCTTTTCGGGTGTGAAGAAATGCTTGCTGCCGTCGATGTGCGAACGAAACAGCACGCCGTCTTCGCGGATATCGTTGATCCCCGCAAGGCTGAACACCTGGAATCCGCCGCTGTCGGTCAGAATCGGCTTGTCCCAGTGCATGAATTTGTGAAGTCCGCCCGCTTCCCGGACGAGCTCGTGACCGGGACGCAGGTACAGATGATAGGTATTGCTCAGAATGATCTGCGCCTTGACGTCGTCGAGATCGCGCGGAGTCATTGCCTTGACCGTCGCCTGCGTGCCGACCGGCATATAGGCGGGCGTTTCGATCACGCCGTGCGGCGTATAAAACCTGCCGCGGCGCGCGCCGGTGTGTTTGTCCGTATGCAGCAGTTCAAAATGAAACGGTTGATCCATAATTCCCTCTTATTCGATAAACATGGCGTCGCCGAACGAGAAGAAGCGATAGCGCGCTTCGACCGCATGGCGATAGACGGCAAGCATTTCCTCGCGCGAGCAGAGCGCGGAAACCAGCATCAAAAGCGTCGATTCCGGCAGATGGAAGTTCGTAATCAGCGCGTCGACCGCCTTGAAGCGATAGCCCGGCGTGATGAAAATGTTGGTTTCGCCGATGCCGGGATGCACGACGCCGTTGTCGTCGGTCACGCTCTCGAGCGTTCGCGTTGTGGTCGTGCCGACGCAGACGATCCGTCCGCCGTTTCTGCGGACGCGGTTGATCGTTTCCGCCGCTTCCTCGGTCACCTCATAGTGTTCGCTGTGCATGTGATGATCCTCGACGTTTTCGACCGAGACCGGACGGAACGTGCCGAGCCCGACATGCAGCAGAACGTCGACGATCGGAATCCCCATATCGCGAATCTGCCCGAGCAGTTCCGGCGTAAAATGCAATCCCGCGGTCGGCGCCGCGGCGGAACCGAGCGTTTCGGCATAGACCGTCTGATAGCGTTCTTTGTCGGTCAGCCGTTCGGTGATGTACGGCGGCAGCGGCATCTGCCCCGCGCGGTCGAGTACCTCCTCGAAGATGCCGTCATAGAGTAAACGAACGCGCTTTCCGCCTTCGAGCGCAAGATCGCCTATCACTTCGACCGAGAGTTCATCGTTGACGCGATAGACCAGTCCCGGCTTTGCGCGTTTGGCGGGCTTGCATAGGCACTCCCATTCATCCCCCTCCATGCGCCGGAGAAGCAGAAACTCCATCGTGCCGCCCGTTTCCTCGCGCATACCGATGATGCGCGCCGGAATAACGCGCGTGTTGTTGCGCACCAGAACGTCCGTCGGACGCAGATGTTTCAGGATATCCGTGAATACGCCGTCCTCGATCCGTTGCGTATCGCGGTGATACGTCAAAAGCCTCGACGCGCTGCGAACGGCGGTCGGGGTTTGCGCAATAAGCTCCTTGGGGAGGTCGTAGTAAAAGTCGCTTGTCTTCAATCGTTTGCCTCTTAAGTCAAAATCAATTCATTATACATAGCATGCCGAAAGAAATCAAGCGGAATCTCGCGCTTTTCCGGTCTGCCCCGGGAAAAAGGCATTGACATTCGCATTTTGATTTGTTATAATGCGCATTGCGCGAGGAGATGTGTCCGAGTGGCTTAAGGAGGCGGTCTTGAAAACCGTTGATGTGAAAGCATCCGTGGGTTCAAATCCTACCATCTCCGCCATTTTCTCGATTATAGCACGCGGAAATACCCAAGTGGCTATAAGGGGCTCCCCTGCTAAGGGAGTAGACCGGGGTGACCGGTGCGTGGGTTCAAATCCCACTTTCCGCGCCACGTCGTCGCGAGCCGAATCAGCTCGCGGCGACTTTTCTTTGCCGTCTCAAAAGAACAGACATGAAACACGCTTTCGTCTCACATCATCATACGGAGTCTGCGCGCAAGCTGACCGAAGGCAAGCCCTGGAAGGTGCTTGTCTCTTTTGCGGCGCCGATCTTTCTGAGCCAGCTGTTTCAGCAGCTCTACAATACGGCGGATTCCTGGATCGTCGGGAACTTTCTCGGCAAGGAGGCTCTGGCGGCGGTCAACTCCTCGGGCAGTCTGATCTTCCTTCTCATCAGCTTTTTCGTCGGCGCATCTATGGGCGCTGGCGTCGTCATTTCGCGCTACTTCGGCGCGGGCGATCAGGAGCGCGTTTCGCGCGCGGTGCATACCAACGCCGTGTTCTCCCTAATCTGCGGGGTTGTTTTGTCGGTATTCGGCGTGATTATGACGCCGCAGATTCTGCACTGGATGGGCGTGCCGGACGACGTTCTGCCGCGCTCCACGGAATATCTGCGCTACTACTTCCTCGGCTCCGTTCCCGTGGTGATGTACAACTCCATGAAGGGCGTGATGAACGCCGTCGGCGACAGCCGCCGTCCGCTTTACTATCTCATCGTCTCTTCGCTGTTGAATATCGTACTGGACCTGTTGTTCGTCGGCGCGTTCGGGTTCGGCGTCAAGGGCGCTGCGATCGCCACCGTGCTTTCGCAGACGGTCAGCGCGCTGCTCTGTCTCCGTCAGCTGACGCGGAAAGGTACGGTCTATCAGCTTGAATGGAAGAAGCTCCGGATCGACCTCCAAAGCCTCAAAGAGATCGTCAAGTACGGTCTGCCGACCGGCGTGCAGAACTCCGTCATCGGCTTTGCGAACGTGCTCGTGCAGACGCACATCAACAGCTTCGGCGCGCTTGCCATGGCGGCGTGCGGCGCGTATTCGCGCATCGAAGGATTTGTGTTCCTGCCGATCATGAGCGTATCGATGGCGCTGACCAGCTATATCGGACAGAACCTCGGCGCAAAGGAATACGAGCGCGCAAAACAGGGCGCGCGCTTCGGGATCCTGACCTCGATCACAATGGCGGAGATCGTCGGCATCGTTCTGTTCTTCTTCGGCGGATTCTTCATATCGACCTTTATTCAGGACGCCGATCCGGAAGCCGTCGCCGAGATCATAGCGATCGGCGCAAAGCAATGCAGGCTGGAAGCGCTGTTCTTCTTCCTGCTCGCGTTCTCGCATTCGATCGCCGGCATCTGCCGCGGCGCAGGCAAAGCGATCGTGCCGATGCTGATCATGCTGATCGTCTGGTGCGTGATCCGCATCATCTACATCACCGTTGCGATGCGTATTTCGCATACGATCGAGCTGCTCTTTGCCGCCTATCCTCTGACATGGTTTATCAGCTCGGTCATCTATTTCATCTACTACAGGAAATCCGACTGGATTCACGGATTCGAATCCTGAAAAAAGCAGCCCGTAAAAGGCTGCTTTTTCGTTTGTGTTACGCGCCGGTACAGACGCCGTTATTGTCGATCGTTCGGTTCCCTTCCGGCAAAAGCTCGGAGATCGTGACGAACCGGTATCCCTGCTTCTGCGCTTCCTCGATCAGCTTCGGCAGATACGTTTCGATCTCAAACCCGTTGTTGTGCGAGAGAATGATGCTGCCGTCCGAGAGCTTCGGCAGGACGGCGTTCAAGATCGTTTCGGCGCTGCGTCCCTGCTTCCAGTCGACGGTGTCGAGGTTCCACTGCACGATCTCGTACCCCATATCGCGCACCGTGGATACGACGGTATCGTTGTATTCGCCGAACGGCGCGCGAAACAGGGTGCAGCGTTTTCCGGTCAGCGCTTCGATCTGATCGTCGAGCTCGGAAAGCTCCTTACGGATCTCCTCCGCCGAAATCCGGTTCATGTGCGGATGCGTCAGCGAATGGTTCCCGATCTCGTGCCCGCGAGCGGCGATCTCCTTGACGACGTCCGGATACGCTTTCACCCAGACGCCGCACAGAAAGAACGTCGCTTTGATGTTGTACCGGTCGAGCGTTTCCAGAATGAAGCCCGTTTTGTCCGCGCTCCACGCCGCGTCGATCGTCAGCGCGATCGCGTGATCGGTCCTCGAAACGCGATAGACCGGCACAAGTCTGGAATTGACCGGAATCGCATTGAGTTCGTAGCAGTCGACGACCGCCATGGTCGGCGCCGTCTCCCCCTCGTCTTTGTCGCGGAAGATGAAATATGCCGCAACCGTCGCGCCGATCAGTGCGAGACAGACGAGCACGGCAATCCAAGTTTTCTTATTGATAACGATAACCTGCATCCCTGATCCCTCCGAATCTTTGCTAAACTGTATGCAGACGGAGGGCGATTATGCAAAAAAGCGCCGTATTCGACCGGCGCGTTTCAATATGCGAGGCGACAGTAGCCGTTTTTCAGCGGCAGACGGAACGCATCGTGAAAGACCAGATACTGCATGCTGTAATGCCGTTCGCCCTTCAGACCGCAATCGACCGGCGCAAGGGCTTTGATCTCTTTCCCGACACGCGCGGCGGCTGCGTCGAGCAGCGCTTCATAAGCGGGTGTGCAAAGCGCAAGCAGTTCATAGACCACCCCGTCCGGACAGCAGCAGATATATCCGACCGGACGGTTTTCGGCGTAGGCGATCAGCGTCTTTGCGCCATCGATCGCGTAATCCTCCAAAACGGTCTGCATCTCTTGCAGATCGCGAATCTGCATGCCGTCGTGCGTCTGCATCAATGCGCGATACACGGTAAGGAGATCGTCCCAATGTTCGCCTTCCCTGAGATCGAACGCCTTGTGTTTGCGCGTGAGATCGGAATGTACGGAAAGAATCTCCGTGCCGTTGACAAAGCCGAGCGACGCATAGAGCGGTTCGGCCACCGGATGCAGATAGCAGCAGGAAAAACCGCTCTGTTCGGCATGCGCGATCAGCTTGTTCATCAGGCTGTGCATCAAGCCCTGATTTCGATGTTCCGGAAGCGTGGAGACGCCCGCGACAAGCAGCGCGGGAACCGTCTTATGCTCGATGAACAGCTCGGTCGGGCGCCCCTGCGCCATCGCAATCAGACGGTCGCCCTCGAATGCGCCGAAGGAATGTTCCGGATGAAAGCGCTTTTGAAAATAGTACGCAGTAAACGCGGGCGATTCCTCGAAGATGTCGCGCCACACGGCTTCCGCCTGCGCGCTGTCGGAAGCCGTCAGTTTGCGGATGATCACAGCTGCCTCCCTCCCGCCGCACGGGCATAGACGCTCATTGAAATGCCTACGCAGGCAAACGATGCGAGGATGTTGGAGCCGCCGTAGCTGATAAACGGCAGCGGAATGCCTGTGACGGGCATGGCGCCGAGATTCATGGCGACGTTCTCAAAGATGTGCGCCGCAAGCATGACGGTACAGCCGACGACCAGACAGCGTCCGAACGCGTCGCGCGCGGTCAGCGCCGTATGCAGCCAGTGAAACAGCAGCAGGAAGAACACGATGATGAGCATCATCGCGCCGAAAAAGCCGAGTCCCTCGCCGATGCCGGAAAAGATGAAGTCCGAATGGCGGATCGGCACGTATCCCTGCTGCGTCAGCGTGCCCTTGGTGAAATACCCTTTGCCCCAGAACCCGCCGCTTCCGATCACCTGTTTGGCGTGGAGCACGTTCAGGCCGGAGCCTTCGAGATTGCGCGTCGGATCGAGGAATACGCGGATGCGCTCCTTCTGCGTTTCGGTCAGCACAAACATCCAGCTGACGATGCCGCCGACGCCGATCGCGAACAGTCCGCCGATGACATAGCGCCAGCGGATGCGCACGCAGAAGAGGATGCCGCCGAAGATGACCAGCATGACCATCGCCGTGCCGAAATCGTTCTGCAGGATGACGAGCAAAAACGGAATAAAAAAATACACGAACAGGCGCAGAAAATCGCTGAGCTTGCTGATCGGTCCTCTGCGGTCGTAGATATCGGACGCCGCTTTGGACAGTACGACGATCAGCACGACCTTGGTGATCTCCGACGGCTGAAACGCGCGTGTTCCGAGGTTGTACCAGCCGAGCGCGCCGCGCGTGTTTTCGCCCGCAATGACGAGCAGAAACAGCAGGATCAGGCAGATGATGTACGCGACCTTGGTGAACGGCTTGTACTTGTCGTAGTCGAAGATCGCAAGCGGAATGAGCGCCGCAAGCGAGATCAGGATGTTTGCAACCTGACGTGAAAAAAACTGAAAATTGAGTCTGTCCCAGAACGCCGCAAACGTCGTTTCCGTGCCGTCGAACGGATCGGACAGGACGTTCAGAAGCGAAACGAGACCGAACAGAACCAAGGCCGCTACCAATACAATCGTAATGATATCGACCCGATATGGTGCTTTGGTTCTGGTCGGTCGTTTGTTCATTGATCCGATGATGTACCGTGCACGCTTTGCGGGCGCAGCGTCGGGCTCCGTCTTCTGTGCAAAACCGGTTGCGCTCGCCGAGCTTTTACGCATCACATTGTTGCAGTCCGCCTTGATCCGCATTGCTTCGCGGCAAAGCTTCCTGCATTCAACGCTCTTCCTCCTGAGAATTGATCTGACGGTCCAGCGCATAAAACGCATCCCGCAGTTCTTCGTTTGTGTCAAACATATCGCTGTACGCTTCAAGGAGCACTGCTCCCGAGAAGCCCTTTTGCAGCAAGGCATCCGTGATCGCGCGAAAATCCACGCTTCCATTCGGCGGCAGACAGTAGCGCGCGGTATTGCCCGAACGGTCGCAGTCGCATGCGTGGACCGCGATGATGTGTTCGCCGAGCGCATCGATGAACGCAAACGGATCGACGCCGGCGCGCAGCGACTGTTTGATGTCGAGCGTATGATACAGCGGCCGCGTCATCAGCTCGTGAATCCTTTGCCCGATCTCGGGCGTCGGCATGATGCTGTAGCTGACGTTTTCGAGCGTCAGATGCAGCCCGTGGTCCTCCGCCATGTCCGAAAGACGGTCGAAGATCGGCGCAAGACGTTCGAGCTGCAGATTCTTCGCAACGCCGTTCAGCACGACGGGGCCGTGCATCACGTAGTGATCCGCGCCGAGCATCTCTCCCGCCTTCAGCACGGCTGCATAGCCTTTCTCGGCATCCTCGCGCTGTCTCGGATGCGGGGTGAACAGCAGCGGTTCAAACTGCAGGCTCATCGGATGTACCGCGACCACGCGGATGCCCGCGTCGTCGGAACGCTTTTTCAGCAGCTTCACGAAGTCCTGCGCGTACTCCGACCAGCTGTTGAGATAGTATTCCGCATGGACGACGCCCCATCTGTGAAACAGCTCCGGCGCGTCCTCAAGCATCAGTTTATCGAAAAAGCTTGCAGTTGAAATTCCGGTTTTGACCATAGTTACCTCTTTATCATTGTACCATCCTTTTGTCCATATAGAAAGAGCAAATTTTATTTTGAGACACAAAATAATATTTAGATTTCTTTGACTTTTTTGTTTACAAATGCGAAGAATCCGTGTATGATAATACTGTTGGAATATGCGTGCAAGCGCAATCCGTGATTTTGCATCATTACAGTAAAGGAGTTATTTTCACATGATCGATCTGACAATGAATCGTGAAAATCTCAAGCGTTCCGTCGAGCGCGCGCGTGAGAAGAACATCATCATTCCGACTTTTGCACAGATGGAAGATCCGACGAAGATTCCGGAAGCGATTCAGGACAAGCTGACGCACGTCGGTCTTTGGGACGTCAATCCTCTGAACCTGTTCCGTATCACCTGGAGAAACAATCCCGTCGAAAAGGGCGGCGACGGCAAGTTCGGCGACGTCAACTATATCGAGCTTCCCTCGTCCCTGACCGGCGTCAAGGCGCGCATCCTCCTTCTGACCGGCAAATGGTTCCCCACCGGCTGCCACAAGGTCGGCGCATCGTTCGGCTGTCTCGTGCCGCGTCTCGTGACCGGACAGTTCGATCCGACGTACCATCACGCGGTCTGGCCGTCCACCGGCAACTACTGCCGCGGCGGCGCGTTCAACTCGAAGCTCCTCGCCTGCGATTCCGTTGCGATCCTTCCCGCCGAGATGTCCAGAGAACGCTTCGACTGGCTTTCGAAGATCGCCGGTCAGGTCATTGCGACGCCGGGCTGCGAATCCAATGTCAAGGAAATCTTCGACAAGACCTGGGAGCTCAAAAAGGATCCGTCCATGATGATCTTCAACCAGTTTGAGGAGATGGGCAACCCGCTCTGGCACTACAACGTCACCGGCAAGGCGATCTATGACGTCGTCGAAGAAGTCCGCCGCGAAGGCGATCACTTTGCGGGCGCGGCGTTCACCAGCGGTTCCGCGGGTACGATGAGCGCGGGCGACTACCTCAAGGAGAAGTATCCGGGCTCGAAGCTCGCCGTCGGCGAGGCGCTGCAGTGCCCGACGCTCCTGAACAACGGGTTCGGCGGTCACCGCATCGAAGGCATCGGCGACAAGCACGTGCCGTGGATTCACAACGTCAAAAACACCGACATGGTCATCGCGATCGACGATGAAGACAGCCAGAAGCTCCTCCGTCTCTTCAACGATCCGGTCGGTCTCAAGTATCTGCACGAGGTCGTCGGCGTACCGCAGGAGACGGTCGAACAGCTTTCGCTGCTCGGTATCTCCGGCATTGCAAACCTGCTGTGCTGCATCAAGATGGCGAAGTACTACGAGCTCACCGAGCACGACATCCTCGCGACCGTCGGCACAGACTCTGCAGTCATGTATCAGAGCCGCATCCGCGAACTCGAAGAGGAAAACGGCGCGTATACCGAAGCGATGGCGGCGGCCGACTGGGCGGAACATTTGCACGGCATCCGCACCGACACGATGGAAGAGCTCACCTATCAGAGCCGCAAGCGCATCCACAACCTCAAGTATTACACCTGGGTGGAACAGCAGGGCAAGGATGTGCACGAGCTCAACGCGCAGTGGTACGACGAGCACTACTGGACCGACATTCACGCGCAGGTCGATGCGATCGACGAGCTCATCAACGAGTTCAACGAGCAGACCGGTCTTCTCAAAAATCTCTGATCGATACGCAAAAGCCCGTTTCCGGACGGGCTTTTTTCGTTGCACAGACGATTGACGAAACATGTTTTTTCCTGTAAAATGAGCTCATGGACGAGAATCTGCACAAGGGACATCGCGAACGCATCCGCAAAGCATATCTGGAACGCGGCATGGACAGCATGCCGGATCATGCCGTTCTGGAGCTGCTTCTGACCTATGCGATTCCGCGCCGCGACGTCAACGATACCGCGCATCTGCTGCTCAACCGGTTCGGCAGTCTGAACAACGTGCTTTCCGCCGATCCGCGTGAGCTCATGCAGACGGAAGGCGTCGGACAGAGCGCCGCGGTCTTTCTGCATATGCTCTTTGACGCGCACCGCCGGCTGAATCTGCAGACCATGCAGAACGCAAACGGCAAAGTGCGCCTCGAAACGCCGCAGGACGCCTGCCGGTATGCACTGGCGCTCTCCGCATCGGACCGCAACGAGACGCTCCGCGTGATCTCGCTTGACGCATCGATGACCGTCCTGCACGACGACGTGCTGGAAGTCGGCACGCCGACCAACGTGCATTTCGAGCCGCGCCGCGTCGTCGAAACCGCGCTGCTGCACAACGCGCGCTATCTGATTCTCACGCATAACCATCCTTCGAACATTCTCGTGCCGTCGTCGGACGACGTCAAGACCGCGAAGATGATTCAAGAGATCGCGTCAAAGCTTGAGATCGACGTGCGCGATCAGCTGATTCTGACCAAGAACGCCGCGTACAGCTATCAGTATGACCGCGTGTTCTTCTTCAGCACGCCCGCCATCTGTCACGCGATGTCGCTCGAAGAATACTGCGACACGATCTGCGCGCCGCGCACCAAATCCAAACTGTCATAAGGAGCTGCCATGCAGGCGAAATGTATCTGTCGGGTTCCGGATATCAACAACTGGACCATCATTCATATCACCGGTCGCGACCGCGTCATCCGCTGCAGCCAGTGTCGCCAGATCTGGCATTCCTACGGTTCCTACACCAAGGAGCTGACCGAGGACCTCGTCTCGCCGTATGAGTGGCGGCATCTGATCCGCACGCAGGAGTACCATAAGGGCGATTACGAAATCGAAGGCGAGCCGGAATCCTATCTCGATCCGGCGTTTGAAAGCCGGTTTGAAGGCGAAACCGAATGAAACACGAATTTTTGCGGACGGTCAAGTACGTCCTGATCGCCGCATCCGCAGGGATCATTCAGATCGGCAGCTTCACGCTGATGAACGAACTGATCGGCTGGGACTACTGGCTCAGCTATCTCATCGCGCTCGTTCTGTCTGTCGTCTGGAACTTCACATTCAACCGCCGCTACACGTTCAAAAGCGCGTCGAATATCCCGAAGGCAATGCTGCTCGTCTTTGCCTACTACTGCGTGTTTACGCCGCTGTCAACGCTTCTGGAGCACTATCTCACGGATCGGCTGCACTGGAACGAATACCTTGTCACCGCGATCAACATGCTACTGAACCTCGCGACCGAGTTTCCCTATCAGCGCTTCGTCGTCTTCAAAAAGACGATCGACACCAACGACCTCGCCAAAAAGGACCAGGCGCAATAACCGAATCCGAAAGCAGCCGCCGGTTGCTTTTTGTTTCGACATATTTCACATCCGCCTCGCTGCAAAATGCCGCACTGCGTTGCGGGCGCTCGGTCAAATCCCTTCCGATTGTGCAAGCCAAAGAAAAAACCACCCTTCGGGATGGTAATTTTCTTTGGCAAATAACGCTAATAATGATACCAAATGCACCCCGGGGATCAAGGCGGGGTGCATTTTGCTCTGTCCGGGGTGCATTTTCGAAGGGTGGGGTGCATCTCGACAAACTGGAATTTGTATCAGAGTCTCAACGTAGCAATTGGTTCTTCGCCATCCATCTCTCCCGTTTCTTCAAAGTCGTATGACCGATATAGCCAACGCGCAACTTCGTTTTCGGGTTCATACGATAGCCAAAAATATTCAGCTTCGCCGCAGGGCAAAGATTTTATGAAGTCTAATGCAAGTTTAACTGCTTCTCTCCCGAACCCTCTGCTTTGATAAGCTTTGTCAATCATCAGACGCCAAAGATTATAGTTTCCTTTTGCAATTTCAGGTGCATCAGTCCAATAATCATCAACATCAAACCCGATCATTAAAAAGCCTACAGGTTTATCATCGTCATATATGTTTCTTTTTCTTCCTTCGCCATAAGAAATAATGAACCAATAGACAACACAGACATGGAATCAGGTAAACCAGGATCTCCGTGGTGAGCGGAACTCCCTCGCGCACGGACGCGGGATGTTTAATCGCAGCGACGGTCAGGAACAAGCAAATCGTATGGACGAAGCGCACGGTTAGCGATTGTCGCCGCGCTTCCTTGCCTGGTAGTGTGCTGTCAAAAAAGACGACCATGGCAAATTCTACAAGCCCTAAGGCGACCAGCAATAGATTCAAGGGTCGTTCCGGGTGAAACAGGAAGGGACTGATCACAAGCAGTACACCAATGATGCTGTTGATCTGAAGGAAAACGGAAAGGCCAATCAACTTTCGCATACTGATTGACTCCATCAGCAACTGTTCCGCAGTTTTCTGCTGATCCACAGCGTCAATTATTCGACCGGACAACAGCTCTGGGATGCTGATCTCCAACTCTTTGCATAACGGCTCAAGCAGTGAAACATCCGGCATAGAGTGTCCCGTTTCCCTTAGTTAAAGATATTGTTGGGTATCTCAAGATGTGTCATTCGATTTTGCCGATAAAGCGGTAGAAGATTTCCACTTCCTGTTCCCGGCTTCCGTCCTCACTTTTGACCGCTTCATGGACAAGGATTTTT
>JAFRRO010000013.1 GCA_017428025.1 Clostridia bacterium | reverse complement strand
TAATCTTCCTTGCTTTACATTATAATTGCGTTGTGGTTGTTTATTATTCACACAAATATTATACCACATAGCAAAGACTCCCGGGACTTTTTCCCGAGAGTCTTGCTATTTCTGATTGGGACTTTTTTAACGGCCCCTTTTATATGCAATTGTCAGGACGGCCACGGAAGCGGATTGATATAATACTTGAGCTGCCATGTCGTATCCGTCCAGAGTCTGCGGATGCACACCCCGTTGCGGGAACTCGACGATTCCATGACGAACTCCACGCCGTCGACGCAGCCGAGGTAGATGGAAACATGGTTGCCGACGCCGTCGGAATCCACATATGCCAGAATATAGCCCGATTCCCAATTGCTCGTATCGATATAGCTATCGGTTTTCGACACGTTGTTGAGCCGTTTCTTGTCCTTGAAGAACGCAATCACGTTTTTGCTGCCGCCGCTCGGGTACTTGCTGTATCCGCATTCGCGATAGGTGGTCCGCACAAAGCCGCTGCAGTCCATCTGGCCCGAAACATAGGCTTCGCCCATATGCGTTGCGCCCTGATAGAGGATCGCGCGATACGGATTCGACTCCGGCATCGACTGAATGAACAGTGTGATGTCCTCGGCGTATTCGGTCCAGTCATGATACGTATTGGAGCCTTTGGCGGTGCCGATCCGCACGTATTCCAGCAGCGTCTGATCGAGCGCGGGCGTCGGCGTCGGGCTCGGCGTCGGCGTCGGTTTCGGCGTCGGCGTAATGCTCGGCATCGGCGTCAGATCCACGATGTCGACAAGCTTGACGAGGTGCCGCAGAATCACGGCGGCGTCGCTCGAATCGACGCACTCGTCGATGTTCGCGTCGGCATTCTCCCGTCCCTGCACGGACAGGTCGGACAGTCCCACGGTATAGCGCAGAATCAACGACGCATCGGCGGCGGTAACCTTACCGTCGCAATCCGCATCCCCGCGCAATGTGACCGACGCGCCCGCCTGCGGAATGCCGATCAGCATCAGCACGCAAACTGCCAGTGCAAGGATTCGTTTTTTCATGCGCCCTCCCGATCAGAGATTTGCCGCGATCTGCGCCGCGACCTCGACATTATGATACACCAGTCGGATGTTCGCCGCAAGGCTCGATCCGCCGGTGATGTCCTTGATTTTTGCGAGCAAAAACGGCGTCGTTTCCTTGCCCTTGATGCCCTTTTCGTTCGCCTCCGCAATCGCCTCGTCGATCGCTTTGTTGATCGCGTCCGCGTCCATCGAGTATTCCTCCGGAATCGGATTCACGACGAGCATGCCGCCCGGATAGCCGAGCGCCCTCGACGCGTTGATCGCGTCCGCGATCTCCTTCGGATCGTCCGAACGCCACGGCACCTTGATGCCGCTTTTGCGCGTGTAGAACGCCGGAAGCTCATCCGTGCCGAAGCCGATAACCGGAACGCCCTTGGTTTCGAGGTATTCCATCGTGAGGTTCAGATCGAGGATGCTCTTCGCCCCCGCGCAGACCACGCACACCGGCGTTTCCTTGAGTTCCTCAAGGTCCGCGGAGATATCCATCGTCGTTTCGGCGCCGCGATGCACGCCCCCGATTCCGCCGGTCGCAAACACACGGATGCCCGCCGCCGCCGCAACGATCATCGTCGCCGCAACGGTGGTCGCGCCATCCATTCCCTTCGCAACCAGCATCGGAAGGTCCCTGCGGCTCGCCTTCGTGACGCGATGCCCTTCCCTGCCGAGATAATCGATCTGTTCGTCGGTCAGCCCCGCGCAGAGCTTGCCGCCGATGATTGCGCAGGTTGCGGGGACCGCGCCGTTCTCCCGGCAGATGCGCTGACAGTTCAGCGCCGTTTCGACGTTCTGCGGGTACGGCATGCCGTGCGAGATGATGGTGCTTTCCATCGCCACGATCGGGCGGTTCGCGCGGATCGCTTCTTCGACCTCCGGCGAAAGGCAAACCAAAGACTGTTCGTTCATAGGACTCCTTGCTGCAAAATCCGAAAAATTTCGCCCGAATTCTGCATTTCTGCTTGTATTATAACACAAGTATGATAAAATAGAAACAGAATTTTCCATGAATTAAGGGGAAAAATCAAATGAAACGAGCTTGCGGCATTCTCATGCACATCACTTCTCTGCCGAGCCGGTTCGGCATCGGCACGCTCGGAAAGGAAGCGTTCGCGTTCGTCGACTTTCTCTCCGCAGCCGGACAGTCGTATTGGCAGATGCTTCCGGTCACACCGACGGGCTATGCCGATTCGCCGTATCAGAGCAGTTCCACCTATGCGGGCAATCCGTACCTGATCGATCTCGACGAGCTGATCGAACGGGGACTTCTGACCGAGGCGGAATGCGACGTCGATTGGGGCGACGATCCCACGCGCGTCGATTACGGCAAGATGTGGGAGCACCGGTTCGACGTGCTCAAGAAGGCGTTCGCGCGGTTCGACCGCAGCGAAATGGCGGACTTCGTCAAGGAAAACGCGTCGTGGCTCGACACCTACGCGCTGTTCTGCGCCGTCAAAGCGCACTTCAACGGTGCGTCGTGGTACGAGTGGCCCGATCCAGACATTCAGGACCGTACGCCGGAGGGCATTGCGCGCTACACCGCGCTTCTGCATGATGAGATCGATTTCCAGAAATTCATGCAGTACGAGTTCGCGTCGCAGTGGGAGGCGCTGCGCCGCTACGCGAACAAGAACGGCATCCAGCTGATCGGCGACCTGCCGATCTACGTCCCGCACGACAGCGCGGACGTCTGGGCGGATCCGGACCTCTTCTACCTCGACGAGAAGCACATGCCCACGCTGATCGCGGGCGTGCCGCCGGATTATTTCTCCGAGCTCGGACAGCTCTGGGGCAACCCGATCTACCGTTGGGACGTCCATGAAGCCGACGGTTTCGCATGGTGGCAGCGCCGCGTCAAGGCTGCGGCAACGCGCTACGACGTTCTGCGCATCGACCATTTCCGCGGCATCGAAAGCTACTGGGGCGTGCCCTACGGCGCAACCGACGCGCGTCCGGGCGCCTGGTACAAGGGACCGGATATGAAGCTCATCAACGCGATCAAGAAAGCCTGCCCGAAGCTGCCGATCATCGCGGAGGACCTCGGCTATCTGACGCCGGAAGTCAAGCGCATGCTCTCGGAATCCGGCTTCCCCGGCATGCGGATCATGCAGTTCGGCTTCGATCCGTGCGGAAACTCGCGCGAGCTGCCGCACAACTACCCCGTGCACAGCATCGCCTACACCGGCACGCACGACAACACGCCGATCATGGGCTGGGTGGAGACCGCGCCCGCGGAATGCGTCGCGTTCGCCGTGGACTATCTCGGGCTCAATGAGCGCGAAGGCATGCCGTTCGGCTTTGCGCGCGGCGTGCTGAATTCCGTCGCGGAGCTTGCGATCCTGCAGATGCAGGACTATCTTGGTTTGGGCGACGACTGCCGCATGAACAACCCGAGCACCACCGGCTGGTGGCGCTGGCGTGCGGAAAAGAAGGACTTCACCGTGGAGCTCGCCGCCCGCATCCGCTACTATGCGCGCATGTCGGCAAGAGCGCCGGAATCCGTCAAATCGCTTTAAAATAGTATCAAACAGCCCCGCGTTCTGCGGGGCTGTTTTTGTATGCAGGTGAATTATCTCGTCTTTGCGCTCAGGACGTTCGACCACTGACCGAAGTACGTCATGCTGTCGATCTTCTGATACGAGCGCACGCGCACATAGTAGGTCGTTTTGGATTTCAGGCCCTTGATCGTCTTCGAAGCGGTTTTCCAGTCGTCCACGCGCTCCGTCTTGACGTTCTTTGTGAACGCCGCATCGGTCGCAAGCTGAATGTCATATCCCGTAAAGTTCTTCGACGCATCCCAGTTGACCGTCAGCTGCTGCTTCCCCGACGTGACGGAAATCAGCTTGCGCGTCGTGATGCGGACCATCGTCTTGAGCGGTCCGATCTCGCCGAGGTTCCAGTTGTCGGAGTTGTCGTTGACGTTGCCGCCGATCTGCTGATTCGCAATCGGATCGAGCCGACGCGCAAAGTATGCCTTGACGCCGTACTGGTAGCGCGATCCGATATAGACTCTGTGATTGCTGTCTGCGCCGTCGATGTACGACGTTTCCGTCGTGTTGTTCCACCGTGCGAAGTCCGTCCACTGATTCGTCGTAGTATTCCGCGCGCGGCGATAGATGACGTATCCGGCCGCGCCGTCCACCGGCGCCCACGTGAGCTTGATGCCCTCCGCAACGTTCTCCACGGTCATCCACTCGGTCGCCGGCAGATAGATCTTGAACGACGCGCTGCACGAACCGGTCAGATTGCCGGTGAAGGTCACGAACAGATATCCCGTGCCGGGCTTCGTGTTCTCCTTGAACTCGTACGTGTAGTTGGACGCATCGATCTTCGTGCCGTTTGCGTCCGTCACCGAGAACCGCGGCGTCTGCGCCTTCTTGTTGTAGATCACATACGCGGTCGAACCCTTAAAGCTGACATCGTTTTGGTTCCAGACGATCTTCGCGTTGTTCACCGGAATCGGCGCCGACTGGAAATGCCACTCCGCCTTGAGCAGCGGATCGTTGCCGTCGCTCGTCTGATCATAGCTCTCGTCAATGCGCATGCCGCTTCGATCCTGCGGCGTTCCGTTATAGTACACATCCTTCAGGGAAGTACAGCCGGAGAACGCGGATTCCATGACCTCCGTGACGCTCTTGTAGAACGTGATTTTCTGCAGTTTGGCGCAGTTCCGGAACGCAAAGATGCCGAAGTACGTCACGCCGTCCGGAATCGTGATTTCGGTCAGGTTGCTGCATCTGATAAACGCGCAGCTGCTGATGCTGGTAAGACCGTTCGGGAGCGTGACCTTCTTGATCTGATCGTGATAATCGTACCACGGCGGCAGATCCTCCAAAAAGCCCCACATATTGCCCGTTCCGGTGATCTTCAGTTCGCCTGTGCTTTCGTTGAACGTCCAGGTCAGGTTATCGCCGCATTCCGGTGAGGAAATATGCCAGAACGCCTCAATCAGCGGTTCGTTGCCGTCCGCCGTCTGGAAATCGCTTCTGTCGATATCGAGGTCGTCGCGATCGATGACGGAACCCTTATAGTACACATCCTTGAGCGACGTGCAGCCGGAGAACGCGGATTCCCTGATCTCCTTGACGCTCTTTGTGAATGTAATCTTCTGCAGGCTGCTGCAGTCGCGGAAGGCATAGATACCGATATACGTGACGCCGTCCGGAAGGGTTATCTCCTTCAGATTGGAGCATCTGATGAATGCGCAGCTGCTGACATTCGTCAGACCGTTCGGCAGTGTGACCTTTTTGATCTTGTCGCGCAGATCATACCACGGCGGCAGATCCTCCAAAAAGCCCCACATATTGCCCGTTCCGGTGATCTTCAGTTCGCCGGTGCTTTCGTTGAACGTCCAGGTCAGGTTGTCGCCGCATTCCGGTGAGGAGATATGCCAGAACGCCTGAATCAGGTATTCGTTTCCGTTGCGCTCCAGATTCAGCTCTTCACGGTCAGGCACGCCGCCTTTATAAAAAACGTCCTGCAGCGACGAGCAGCCGTCAAACGCATGATGCTCGATGTCCTTTACGCTTGCCGTAAACGTGATCTTTTTGAGCGCGCTGCAGCCCTTGAACGTGCTGACGCGGAAACGCGCCACACCGTCCGGAACCGTGATTTCCGTCACCTTGCTGCAGCCCTCGAATGCGCCGTAACCGATGGAAGTCAGCCCGTCCGGCAGCGTGATCTTCTCAATGGATGCGCGGTAGTCGTACCAACCCGGGGCGCTGTCTACAAAGTCGTCCATGTCGCCGGTGCCCAGGAACGACAGAACATGCTTGTCCAGTTCGTAAACCCACTTGAGATTGTCTCCGCAATAGCCCCATACCGTATCCGCGCTTGCCCGATGCAGCAGGCCCGGCGTCAGAACTGCAACCAAAAACACGGCTGCCAGTAAGATGCAGATTCGTTTTTTCATCGCTTGTTCCTCCTATGATCGTACATTTTATATTATCATAAATTTCCCCGGTTTGCAACGAAAAAACGCGAAAAACGAAAAAGAGGCTGCTAAGAGGAGGTTTGTAAAGGGTGGTATTCAAAGCACAGTCGTTTTACAAGCGGCTGCGCTTTTCTTTTTCGATAGGTAAAGATATGATTGATCGCACGTCCCGACAAAGAATGGTATCGCAGCTGCACGGTGGTGAATAAG
>JAFRRO010000012.1 GCA_017428025.1 Clostridia bacterium | reverse complement strand
TGGGTGCGCGCAAAAATATGGCGCCCCTGTGCAAGGGGAGCTGTCACCGAAGGTGACTGAGGGGTTGTCTTGCCGCCTCTTTCCGCTCTGAGATCCTTCGGCTTACGCCTCAGGATGACAAGCACTTTTTATCACACCAATTCGTCAAACGCAGCGACATGTGCGGTGCGTTTGACTCCTTGCAGTTCCCGCCGCCCGGAAATGCGCAAGCATTTTAGGCGGGAACTGAGAACCAGTCGGTTGAAAAATCCTTTTCAACCGACTGAACGCGCAGCGTTAATATCCCTTCCACAGATCGATGACGCTGCCGTCGACGGCGTTCAGGATCAGCAGCGGTTCCTGCGGCTCAAACGTGCGGTCCGCGCGATAGCCCGGCGCGTTCGGATCGGGGACAAACCGGGCGCTCGAAATGTACCAGACCGGCACGAGCAGCCCGCCGTCCATGCTGTTCTGCTCGCGGATGCGGAAAAGCCCCAGCTGCACGCGCGTGAGCTTTAGCGTCCCGCCGGCGTTCCACTCGTCGGAATAGATGCGGTTGATCTGCTGCAGGATCAGGGTACGAACCTCGTCAAACGGCAGCAGTGCCGTCGATTCGGAAAGCGTCTGCGTGATCCTCTGCGGGCTGTACCATTCGAAGCCCCATTGCGCGCCGTCCGGCGAGAACGCGGTGACGATGTGCGGATACTCCCATTCCTCGGCGTACGCATCGGTGTGATCGATCGCCATTGCTTCGCAGTAGACCATCCGCGCATCGCCGCAGTTCGGCACGAGCTCGACAAGATACGCCGTTTCGCCGGTCTCACCCGCACCCTCGCCGTCCAGAACGCCGTTGTTTGCCCAATAGACGTCCGCAAGCACATAGTCCGCAACGCCATCGAGCACGGACAACGCGCGCGCTGTGACGTCGTTCGGCGTGACCGTCGCGCCCGCATGCGGTTTATCGTAATCCTTCGGATCGATGCGCTCGACGCCGTTTTTCCAGGTCGGACCGAAGCCGGACGCGGTGAGCGGGAAGGTTGTGTTCAGCCAAGGCGGCTCAAAATCGATCACGCGGTTTCCTTTTTGAAAGACGGTACCATGCCGGAGCTGATAGATGCCCTCCTGCTCGTACGGATCGCCGACGATCCACTGCATCCACTGTTCGCCGACCGGCAGCGAGCCGTCCCATGAAAGCAGCGGAATCAGCGAATCGTCCGCGGGCAGGGCGTTATACAGGTCCTGATACTCCTTCAGCTGCTGTCTGCGGCGCTCCTGCACGCGCTCCCATTCCTCCTCGGTGCCGCCGATCTCGCGCATCCATTCCTCCTTGTCCCTTTCCTGCATCAATTGTTCGATCCACCAGACAAGGCTTTCGCGCGAAAGATGCTCCTCAAAGCGGTAGAGCGTGTCCTTCTGAAACAGGCGCTTGTAGATCAAAAGCCGCTGTTCGTCGGTGAGCTTCGCTTTTTCGATGCGCAGAAGCGGAAAGACGGTATCGGTCAAAACCTCGATCGGCACGTCCGCCGTGACGTGCACGCCGCGCGTTTCGGTCACCTCGTCTATGACAAAGCGTTCGGGGACCTGCGTTTTCACCGGCGGCAGCGTCGCGCCGGGATGCTGCGCCTGCTGCTCCTCCTGCGACGTCAGCACCGTGTCGATCAAAACGTTCGTGTCCTTCTGCTTTACCGCGTCCTCCTCGGGCGTCGGCACGCAGGCGGCGAGCCACAACAGACAGAGAAACAGCAAAATCGTTCGCTTCATCGTACAATCCTCCGATCGATATCTGCTTTTATGATAACATCGAGATTCGTCCAAAACGCGTCCGAGTTGTATCAGAGTTGTAAAATCTTTCCGGAAGTTGTAAAATCTTGCGAAGCGGTCTTGACAGCGCGGCAAAAATAGCCCTTGTAATTCGCGCCGCGGAACGGTACAATAGACAAAACGGAGGGGGATAGAAACGATGGACGCAAGGACATTTCTGGATATTCTGCATGTGGCGGAACGGCTGAAGGACACGCCGCGGCACTGCACGACCTCGAAGGGACGCGTGGAGAGCGTTGCCGAGCACAGCTGGCGCATCGCGCTGATGGCGTATCTTTTACGCGGGGAGTTTCCCGATCTCGACATGGACAAGGTCACGGTGATGTGCCTCATTCACGATCTCGGCGAGTGCTTCACCGGCGACATCCCGACGTTTCTCAAGACGCAGGAAAACGCAGAGACCGAGGACAGCCTCCTGGACGCGTGGGTGAGCTCGCTGCCGGAGCCGGTGCGCTCCGACATGCGCGCGCTGTATGCCGAGATGAACGCGCAAAAGACGCCGGAGGCGAAGGTCTATAAATCGCTCGACAAGCTCGAAGCCGTGATCCAGCACAACGAATCGCCGATCTCCACATGGGAGCCGAACGAGTACGAGCTCAACAAGACCTATGCGTTCGACACCGTCGCGTTCTCCGAATGGCTGACGGCGCTGCGCAAAGAGATGCTGAACGACACGCTTTTGAAGATCGAGGAAGGAAGATAACCGTGGAAAGCTATTGCCTGTTCTGTAAAAGCGGTCAGGAGGGGGCGGTCATCGCGCTTTTGAATCGGCACGGACTGGATGCGTTCTCGCCTTTGGCGGTGCGCAACAAGCCGGGCGAAGGCGGGATCAAGCGCACCAAGGCGCGGCTGCTGCCGGGGTATGTGTTCTTTGACGCCGAATGCGAACCGGACTGGGACGCGATCCGCCGGTTTTCGGGCGTTTTGAAGCCGCTGCACTACGAGGACGGCACGCGCTCGCTGCGCAACGAGGACCTTGCGTTCGTGAACTGGCTGAAGCGCTACGAGGGCATGGTGGACGTGTCGCAGGTGATCAAGGTCGGCACCAGGATCGCGTTCGTCAGCGGACCGCTCGTCGGCATGGAGGCGAAGGTCATCAAGGTCAACAAGAGCCGCAAGCAGGTGCAGATTGCGCTCGGCGACGGCGACGCGCTGTTTCATAACATCTGGTGCTCGATCGAGTACATCGAAAGCAGCGTCGATCTCGACAAGGCTTCGCAGTAAAAACCGTTTCAACGTGAAAAGGGGCCGTTAAAAAAGTCCCAATCAGAAATAGCAAGACTCTCGGGAAAAAGTCCCGGGAGTCTTTGCTATGTGGTATAATATTTGTGTGAATAATAAACAACCACAACGCAATTATAATGTAAAGCAAGGAAGATTA